>NZ_JBGLRE010000011.1:0-153904 GCF_041403185.1 Aeromonas sp. S9(2024) | reverse complement strand
GCTGTTCAGGAGCCTCAAGACGGAATGGCTTCCGACCACGGGGTACATGAGCCTGCGGGAAGCGAAGCGGGATATCAGTTACTACCTGATGGATTACTACAACTGGCGGCGTCCACATCAACACAATGACGGGATACCGCCAGCAAAAGCCGAGGTTCGGCCTAACCAAGTGTCCGGATTTAGTTAACCACTACAAACACAGCTCAAAAAATGCTGTTTCTTTACTTCCTTCAACAGCTGACCAAAAAAGAAGGCCCCAAAATATGGAGCCTTCTTCCTAGCTGTTTGGAGCCTAGGTCAGTGAGCCGCCAGCTCACGAAACAGGTCGGGCTTATCCTGGATAAGCCCCAACACTTTCGCAGCTAACCCAGTTGGATTACGGCGCCGGGTTTCCCAGCTTTTGACCGTATCCACACTCGTACCCAGTGCCTGGGCAAACTCTTGTTGCGATACCTTGAGGGCCAGGCGGATTGCCTTGACGTCAGCGACCTCGTATTTTGTTCGAGCAGCAGGCTCTATGCGACCTTGCTTGATCTCGACAGCCTCTTCCAGGGAAGCCTTCAGTTCATCAAACATGTTCATATAAAACCTCCCCTTTCAGTAACGTGGTCAATTTCTTCAACTCTGCTTTTTCTGCGGCAGTGAGGCTCTCTTTCTCACTCTTCGCATACACCAGTACCAGATAAATCGTCTCAACGGTTACTAAGAAGTAGATCACCCTGGCGCTGCCGCTTTTGCCTTGCTGGCCTGTTGCCATGCGAACTTTTCGTAAGCCACCAGTACCTTGGATCAAGTCGCCTTTTTCTGGCTGGGCAATCAGCTCGACCTGCAGTGCTCTGAGATCATCGTCTGACGCTAAGGCTTTTATCTGTCTAGTGAAGATAGACGTCTCAATAAATTCAATCGCGTGACTCACGCATCACTCACTCTGAGCATTCATCATGGTGTACATAGTACGCGCGGTGAGTCAGCGAGGCAACATGGCCATTCTGGCTGTGCCCCACTCCAGCCGCCAATACGTCCTAAGCTCTCAGACTACGATGGCATCGCGCCAAATAAATGGGGCAACATGTGGACACTAAAAACAAAAAATCCATACAAAACAGCTAATTAAAGATACAAAAAAGGAGGCCTTAGCCTCCTTTTATCTTTCATAACAGAACCGGATTAAGCCAGTGCTGCTTTAGCCTTTTCAACCAGGGCGGTGAAAGCCAGCTTGTCGTGAACGGCGATATCGGACAGGATCTTGCGATCGATCTCGATGGAAGCCTTCTTCAGACCGTTGATGAGACGGCTGTAGGACAGACCATTCTGACGGGCTGCTGCGTTGATACGAGCAATCCACAGTTGACGGAACTGACGCTTTTTCTGACGACGGTCACGGTAGGCATACTGACCGGCTTTGGTTACCGCTTGTACCGCTACGCGGTAAACACGGGAACGGGCGCCGTAGTAACCCTTGGCGGCTTTCATTACTTTCTTGTGACGAGCACGAGCGGTCACACCACGTTTAACTCTTGGCATTTTTCACATCCCCCCTTATGCGTACGGCAGACAAGCGACAACACGTTTGTGGTCGGCAGCGGAAACAAAGAACTTCGGTCCCAGCTGACGCTTACGCTTGCTGCTCTTCTTGGTCAGGATGTGACGCAGGTGGTTGTGCTTGCACTTGAAGCGACCTGAGCCAGTCTTTTTGAAGCGCTTCGCAGCACCCCGGTTGGTTTTCATCTTCGGCATTTCATACTCCGCATTGTGAGTGACAACAAAATCGCAAGGCGAACCGACACATGGAGCGAGCCCCATGTGTCAATTACTTGTGGGCCTTAAGATTTCTTCTTGGGCGCGAGGACCATCACAGCTTGACGGCCTTCGACTTTCGGGAACGACTCGACTACGGCCAACTCTTCCAGATCATTCTTGACACGCTCCAGAACCTTGATACCAAGATCCTGGTGGGCCATTTCACGACCACGGAAGCGCAGGGTGACCTTAGCCTTGTCCCCGTCTTCCAGAAAGCGAACCAGGTTGCGTAGTTTTACCTGATAGTCGCCTTCGTCAGTGCCAGGACGGAATTTGATTTCCTTGACCTGGACGACTTTCTGCTTTTTCTTCTGTTCTTTGGTGGTTTTGCTCTTTTCGTAGAGGAATTTGCCGTAATCCATGATCCGGCAAACGGGCGGCTCAGCGTTCGGACTAATCTCGACCAGATCCACTTCGGCCTCAGCGGCCAAGTTCAGAGCTTCCTGGATGGATACGATACCGAGCGCTTCGCCATCCAGACCAGCCAAACGAACTTCTTTCAGTCGGATCTCTTCGTTGATCCGGTGAGCGCGGGCTTGCGGTTGCTTGCCCAGTTTTTTTCCGCCTTTTATAGCTTATTCCTCCACTTTCTTTTGTCCGCGGGTCTGAACTTCCTGGGTCAACAGAGCAATCAGCTCTTCAACAGGATAAGTACCCAGGTCAGCCCCTTTGCGAGTCCGTACTGCAATCTTGCCGGCTTCAACTTCTTTATCGCCGCAGACCAGCATGAAAGGCACTCGCTTCAAAGTATGCTCGCGGATTTTAAAGCCTATCTTCTCATTTCTCAAGTCCGCTTTTGCACGAAGACCCGCATCATTCAATGCTTTGGCTACTTTTACTGCATATTCGGCCTGATTGTCAGTGATATTCATGACCACTGCCTGAACCGGAGCCAACCAGGTCGGGAACAGACCGGCGTACTCTTCAGTCAGAATACCGATGAAACGCTCCAGCGAACCCAGAATGGCGCGGTGGATCATGACGGGTACGTGTCGCTCGTTGTCTTCGCCCACATAGGTGGCGCCAAGACGGCCCGGCAGGGCAAAGTCGAGCTGCACGGTACCACATTGCCAGGCACGATCAAGGCAATCGTGCAGGGTGAATTCAATCTTGGGACCATAGAAAGCTCCCTCGCCCGGCTGCAGATCGTACTTCAGACCATTCACGTCCAGTGCCTCGGCCAAGGCGGCTTCGGCACGATCCCATGCCTCGTCGGAACCGATGCGCTGCTCCGGACGAGTAGAGAGCTTGACCACGATGTTCTCGAAACCGAAGGTACCATAAACGTCATAGACCATACGGATACAGGCAGACACCTCTTCCATGATCTGCTCTTCGGTACAGAAGATGTGGGCGTCATCCTGAGTAAAACCACGCACACGCATCAGGCCGTGCAGGGAGCCTGACGGTTCGTTGCGATGGCAAGAGCCGAACTCGGCCATACGCAGCGGCAGATCGCGGTAGGATTTCAGACCCTGATTGAAGATCTGCACGTGACCCGGGCAGTTCATCGGCTTGATGGCGTACTCGCGATTCTCTGACTGGGTAGTGAACATGGCCTGGGCATATTTATCCCAGTGGCCGGAGCGCTCCCACAGCACACGATCCATCATGAAGGGACCTTTCACTTCCTGATAGTCGTACTCTTTGAGCTTGCCACGGATGAAGGTTTCCAGTTCGCGGAAGATGGTCCAGCCGTCGTTGTGCCAGAACACCATGCCCGGCGCTTCTTCCTGCATGTGATACAGGTCGAGCTGCTTGCCGATCTTGCGATGGTCGCGTTTGGCGGCCTCTTCCAGACGCTGCAGGTAGGCTTTGAGCTGTTTCTTGTCAGCCCAGGCGGTACCGTAAATGCGCTGCAGCATCTTGTTGTTGGAGTCGCCACGCCAGTAGGCACCTGACATCTTCTGCAACTTGAAGTGGTGGCAGTGACGCATGTTGGGCACGTGCGGCCCGCGGCACATATCGATGTACTCTTCGTGATGATAAAGACCGGGCTGGTCATCACGGGCAATGTTCTGATCCAGGATCTCGACCTTGTAGGTCTCGCCACGGGCTTCGAACACATCGCGTGCTTCCTGCCAAGAGACCTTCTTCTTGATGACGTCGTAATCCTTGGCGGCCAGCGCCATCATGCGCTCTTCCAGGGCAGCCAGATCTTCATCGGTCAGGGTACGGTCGAGATCGATGTCGTAGTAAAAACCGTTGTCGATGACAGGACCGATGGCCATCTTGGTCTGGGGCCAGAGTTGCTTGATGGCATGACCCAGCAAGTGGGCGCAGGAGTGGCGCAGAATGTCCAGACCTTCTTCGTCTTTGGCGGTGATGATGGCCAGGGAGGCATCGGCTTCGATCAGCTCGCAAGCGTCCACCAGTTCACCGTTTACCCGACCAGCAATGCACGCCTTGGCGAGACCGGGACCGATGTCCGCGGCCACATCCATGACGGAAACAGAATGGGCAAATTGACGTTGGCTGCCGTCAGGCAGAGTAATGATTGGCATTATGTGTTTCCTTATACAGTGGTGACCCGTACCAAAGGTCACATGCGGGATGGAAAATCGATTCAAAAAAGGGTGATGTTCTGGTTCTCCACAGCACTTTGCGAAGCCGGCCTGTCACGAGAACAGCGAATTTATCGAGGCAAACCAAGCCAAAACGGGGCAATCCTACCAGAAGTTGTTGCAGCTGTATCGGGTTTGTCGAGATTTTCTACAACCGGCCGGGGGCATGGCCAATTATTGCCCCAAAAGAGGTTGCCAGTTGAAATCGAAGGTGCTGTTCCCCTCCTCTGCCCGCACCAGCTCCTGCAGCACTTTCAACGCCAGCTTGTTGCCCTTCTGCGAGGCCTGATAGAGCCACTGTTTGGCCTGAGTGAGATCAACCTGCCCACTGGCTCCCATCAGGTGAAGCACACCGACTTTGAGCATGGCGGGTACATCACCGTTACGAGCCGCCAGCTCCATCCAGTGAAATGCCTCGCGCAGATCTCGCTTGACCCCGGCTCCGCGCAGATACACCTCCCCCAGCCTATATTGGCCGAAGGCGTCTCCCGCCTGGGCGGCCTGACGATAAAGGTCGATGGCCAGAGTCATGTCCTGCTCGCTGCCCTGCCCCACCTCGTGGCTCCAACCCATCAGGGCTTTGGCACGGGGGAGCCCTTGTTCGGCCAGTGGCAACCAGACCCGGGTCGCCTCTTCAAAATGGCCGGTGCGCCAGGCCCGGTTGGCCGAGGCCATCTCCTGCTCGGTGGAGAGCGGAATGAGACGCCAGATAGCCAGACCGATGACACCGATAAACAACCAGCGGGAAGAGATGGGCTTCATGATGATTTCCGTGATCCGGTTCGCACTTTTCTTATGTAAACGAAATGTAGCGAACGGATCAAGCAAGAGATCCATTTGTCATGCTTTTTTATGCAAAGGAAGGGAGAGGCTTGCACTTTACCCTGCCGACTTGCATCATTGCTGTATATATAAACAGTATTCATGCAAGACGATGGCAGGACGAGGCAGCGCTCACAATATCGATCACCGTTTCAGCGGCCCGCTTATCGAGGTGGTTGACGACGGCTGGCAGCAATCCGAGTGGGAGGCGGCCTTCACCCCAAGCCACCCGCAAACCCGGATAACAGAGATTCAGGCCCGCAGCATCATTAGCTACAACGACTCCCCCGACATTCCCTTTGGCCGCTCCATCAACCCCTACCAGGGGTGCGAGCACGGCTGCATCTACTGCTATGCCAGGCCCAGCCACGCCTATCTTGAGCTCTCCCCCGGCCTTGACTTCGAAACCCGACTGTTTGCCAAGCTCAACGCCGCTGATCTGCTGCGCAAGGAGTTCGCCAAACCGGGTTATCAGCCACAAACCATCGTCCTCGGGGCCAATACCGACCCCTATCAACCCATCGAGCACCACTATCGCCTCACTCGCGAGCTCTTGACGGTGATGCTGGCCCATCGCCACCCGGTGGGGATCATCACCAAGAGCGCCATGATCCTGCGCGACCTCGATCTGCTGACCGAGCTGGCCCGGGAGGGCCTGTGCCAGGTGATGGTGTCAGTCACCACCCTCAATGAAACCCTCAGACGACAGCTGGAACCGAGGGCCAGCAGCGGAGCCGGCCGGCTCAAGGTGATCGAGAAGCTGACCCGGGCAGGCGTGCCGGTCGGGGTGCTGGCCGCCCCCATGATCCCGCGGCTCAACGAGCCCGAGCTCGAGCAGATCATCAAGGCCGCTGTCGCGGCTGGTGCCGGCTGCGCCGATTACATCTTGCTGCGCCTTCCTCACGAGCTGACCACCCTGTTCAGCGACTGGCTGGATGAACACTATCCGGGCCAGAAGGAGGCCATTTTGAACCAGTTGCGGGCGAGCCGGGGCGGCACCCTCAACAGTTCAGCCTTCGGCACCCGCATGCGCGGTCAGGGTCAGTTTGCCGATCTGCTTGCCCAACGCTTTCGCCTCATCAGCAGGCGCCTTGCGCTCGGCAAGCGGCACATTCAATTGCGGCACGATCTCTTTATACGTCCCGGGGAACAGCTCAGCCTGTTTTAATTCTGATCATGATGGTAGGCCCCTGAACTTGACCCTCTTGCGAGGGGCAGTTCAACCAGGCCGATCTCCCCGCCCTTGCGCCAGCAGTTCGACCGGCAGTCGCGAGGGTTCATGAGCAACTTCGTGCTCTTCCTCTCTTGCATGCAGCATCTCCGACTCTCCCCATACCCGGTTCCACCAGATCTCCCATGTGATCCAACTGGTCATATGCAGCTCCTTGTAACGGTAATGACAGGGATAACTCGCTGGTTGCCGCATCAGGATGACTCTCCCCGATGACAAGGGCATGACAGCCACTCACCTCGGTTTCACGCCTGGCTGACAACAATCACGCGCAAATAAGAAAGAGCGACCATAAGGTCGCTCTTTCTTCATCAGGCAAACGGGGAACGATTACTCGTCGCCCGCCTCCCCTGCATCGACAGAACCTGTATCCGCGGCGGTATCAGTGCCTTCGGACACCTCACCTTCCACGGCCACTGCGTCGTTCTCGTCCTCGTCGCTCTCGGCGATACGCTGCAGACCGACCACGGTTTCGTCCTCACCGGTACGGATCAGACGCACACCGCCGGTGTTGCGACCGATGACGCTCACCTCGGCAACGCGGGTGCGTACCAGGGTGCCGCCATTGGTGATCAGCATGATCTGGTCGGTATCTTCGACCTGGATCGCATCGATCACCTTGCCATTACGCTCATCCACCTTGATGGAGATAACGCCCTGGGTACCACGGCTCTTGGTCGGGTATTCGGCCAACGCAGTCCGCTTGCCGTAACCATTCTCGGTGGCGGTGAGGATGGCACCTTCGCCGCGCGGCACGATGAGGGAAACCACCTTGTCACCGGCGCCCAGCTTGATGCCGCGCACACCGGCGGCGGTACGACCCATGGGACGCACACCCTTGAAGGTACCCTTGCTTTCGGTGCCTTCGCCGTTGTCGCTGCCATCATCGTCATTGCCGGCATCGTCGTCGGTTTCGACGTCATCGCTGGCATCCGCATCGGCGCGATCTGTTTCCGAACGACCGCTGCCTTCCGCGAAGCGAACGACTTTACCCGCATCGGAGAAGAGCATGATCTCGTTGCTGCCATCGGTGATATCCACCCCGATCAGCTCATCACCCTCTTTGAGGTTGATGGCGCGGATACCGGAGGAGAGCGGACGGCTGAAGTCAGAGAGGCTGGTCTTCTTCACGGTACCGTTGGCGGTGGCGAAGAACACATACTTCTCGGCGTCATATTCCTTCACCGGCAGAATAGCGGTGATACGCTCACCCTCTTCCAGCGGCAGCAGGTTGATGATCGGACGACCACGGGCGCCACGGGACGCTTCCGGCAGCTGATACACCTTGAGCCAGTAGACCTTGCCACGGGTGGAGAAGCACAGAATGGTGTCGTGGGTGTTGGCCACCAGCAGACGCTCCACAAAGTCCTCTTCCTTGATCCGGGTGGCCGACTTGCCACGACCACCACGGCGCTGGGCCTCGTAGTCGGAGAGCGGCTGATACTTCACATATCCCTGGTGAGACAGGGTAACCACCACGTCTTCCGGGGTGATCAGATCTTCGATGTTGATCTCGGCACTGGACATGCTGATCTCGGTGCGACGCTCGTCGCCATACTGCTCGCGCACGGCCAGCAGTTCATCGCGGATCACTTCCATCAGACGAGCCGGGCTCGCCAGGATGTGCAGCAACTCGGCGATCAGATCCAGCAGAGATTGGTACTCTTCCAGGATCTTCTCATGCTCGAGGCCGGTCAGCTTGTGCAGACGCAGGTCAAGGATGGCCTGGGCTTGCTGTTCGGTCAGGAAGTATTGACCTTCACGGATACCGAACTCGGGCTCCAGCCACTCTGGCCGTGCCGCATCGTCGCCCGCTTTTTCCAGCATGGCGGCCACGTTGCCGAGTTCCCAGCCCTTGGCAACCAAGCCCGCTTTCGCGTCGGCCGGGGTCGCGCTGTGACGGATCAGCTCGATGATGGGATCAATGTTGGCCAGCGCAACCGCCAGACCTTCCAAAATGTGCGCCCGATCCCGCGCCTTGCGCAGTTCGAACACGGTCCGGCGAGTCACCACTTCGCGGCGGTGCAGCAGGAACGCATCCAGGATCTCTTTAAGGTTCATCACCTTGGGCTGGTTGTTATCGAGCGCCACCATGTTGATGCCGAACGTGGTCTGCATCTGGGTGTGCTTGTAGAGATTGTTCAGCACAATCTCGCCGGACTCGCCGCGCTTGATCTCGATAACGATGCGCATGCCGTCTTTGTCAGACTCATCGCGCAGGGCACTGATGCCCTCGATCTTCTTCTCTTTGACCAGCTCGGCGATCTTCTCGATCAGTCGAGCCTTGTTCACCTGATAGGGGATCTCGTGAACGATGATGGTCTCGCGACTGGTCTTCTCGTCCACTTCCACTTCAGCTTTGGCCCGCACATAGATGGAGCCACGACCGGTACGGTACGCCTGCACGATGCCGGAACGACCGTTGATAATGCCGCCGGTGGGGAAATCCGGGCCGGTGATGTAGGTCATCAGCTCGTCAATGGTGAGGTCGCCATTTTCGATCAGCGCCAGGCAGCCATTGACAATCTCGGTGAGGTTGTGAGGCGGAATGTTGGTCGCCATGCCCACCGCGATACCGGAGGAACCGTTGACCAGCAGGTTGGGAACCTTGGTAGGCATGACCGCCGGGATCATCTCGGTGCCGTCATAGTTCGGCACCCAGTCCACTGTCTCTTTGTCCAGATCAGCCAGCAGCTCGTGGGAGATGCGGGCCATCCGCACTTCGGTATAACGCATCGCCGCGGCGCTGTCGCCGTCGACTGAACCGAAGTTGCCCTGACCATCGACCAGCATGTAACGCATGGAGAAATCCTGCGCCATCCGGACAATGGTGTCATACACAGCGATATCGCCGTGCGGGTGATATTTACCGATTACGTCACCGACCACACGGGCCGATTTTTTATAGGGCTTGTTCCAGTCGTTCCCCAACTCGTTCATAGCAAACAGAACGCGGCGGTGAACCGGTTTCAAGCCATCACGCACATCCGGCAGAGCTCGTCCTACGATCACGCTCATGGCGTAATCAAGATAGGAACTCTTGAGCTCTTCTTCGATGTTGACCGGCGTGATCTCTCTGGCCAGATCGCTCATAGAAAGCCTTATCCCTAATTAGTTGTTCTTTGGCTTAAACAGCGCGACATGGTAACACACTGAGCCAAATACCTTAAGCCACAAATCGGGTATCAGATCGGGCTGGTGTGACAAAGTCCGTCCGTTATAATGCCCGCCAGGACAATAGATTGCGCCCATGACTCAGAAGCGGGCGCCCTGCCACAGGATCTTCGAAAAATGAACAGTGATGCCAATGTCGATCTGACAGAAATCGCCAAGTTTGAAGCCATCGCCTCCCGCTGGTGGGACATGGAGGGTGAATTCAAACCCCTGCATCAAATCAATCCGGTACGCCTTGACTGGATCACCGACAAAAGTGGCGGTCTGTTTGGCAAGCGCATTCTCGATATCGGATGTGGTGGCGGCATCCTCTCCGAGAGCATGGCCCGCCGTGGTGCCAAGGTCACCGGCATCGACATGGGCAAGGAACCCCTCGGCGTCGCCCGCCTGCACGCCCTTGAGCAGGGTGTTGAGCTCGAATATCGCCAGATCACCGCCGAAGCCCATGCCGCCGAAGCGCCGGGCCAGTATGACGTGGTCACCTGCATGGAGATGCTGGAGCATGTACCGGACCCCGCTTCCGTGCTGCGCGCCATCGCCACCTTGGTGCGCCCGGGCGGTCGGGTGTTCGTCTCCACCATCAACCGCAACCCCAAATCTTATCTGATGATGATCATCGGGGCCGAATACCTGATGAAGATGGTGCCCAAGGGTACCCACGATCACAAAAAATTCATCACTCCGGCCGAACTGTGTCGCATGGGTGAAGCAGCAGGCCTGCTGGTGCGGGATATGAGCGGGGTACACTATGCCCCCCTCACCAACCAGTTCAAGCTCGGCAAAAATGTCGACGTCAACTATATGGTGGAGTTTGTCCGCCCGGAGCACGGTTGATGAGTGCCTCTCACCCTCTGCCCCTGCGCTGCGTGCTGTTCGATCTGGACGGCACCCTGCTCGACACAGCGCCGGATCTGGGCGCAGCCGTCAATCACGTGCTGATCAGCGAAGGCTTTGCGCCCCTCTCTGACGACATCATTCGTCAGACCACCTCCCACGGGGCGCTCGGGCTGCTGAAAGCGGGCCTCGGCGACGAACTGCTTGAGGAGCTGGGGGCCACGCGCCTGCGCAATGCCCTGCTCGACTACTACGCGGCCAATCTCTGCGTCGGTACCCACCCCTATGAGGGAATGGTGGATCTTATCGAGTGGCTCGACGAGAAACAGCTCCCCTGGGGCATAGTCACCAACAAACCGGGCTTTCTCACCGAGCCACTGCTGGCAGCCCTGCCACAGCTTGCCAGCTGCGGCGTCACTGTCAGTGCCGATACCCTGCCGGTACGCAAGCCCGACCCAGCCCCCATGTTCTTTGCTTGTGAGAAGCTGGGGGTCGAAGCAGCTCACTGCCTCTATGTGGGGGATCATGTGCGGGATATCGAAGCGGGCCGCAACGCTGGCATGCGCACCGCGGTCGCTGGCTGGGGCTATCTCAATGATGAGGAAGATCCCGCCCAGTGGGGCGCCGATCTGCAATTCGATACCGTGCAGGCGCTGCACCACTGGTTACGCTACGAGCTGGGCTGATCCTGCGATCATCCAAAGGCGGGCAACATGTTGTCCGCCTTTTTTATGCTCGGACAATCCCTATACTCTGCCGCGCCGCCATTCCTTATTGATGGATAAAAAAGGCACCTTACCCCTACCACTATACTCATATGAAAAACCAAGGCGCCTCGCAGTTCCCGGGTCCACCATACCTGCATCAGCGCCGCAAAGAAGCGCGACCGCAACAACTGGACAGCTTTTGTCCCCTGTTGCATAAGGGATAATCAGTGTTCTGGCGCTAGTAAAATCCCCCCTCTTTCGCAAGCAAAAAAAGTTATTTAAATTTTCCATCTTCGATCTGGATACTTGCATTTGACGAAGCGGACGAATGAAAACCCGCTCACTGTGAGCGATCACTAACAGCGGTCGCAACACTCACAATTTATCCACAGCAAGCCAGTTATCCACACATTGCATTGAGGGGCTGACCTCACTATCTTGTAGCTCGAAATCAAAATAACACTATATCTTGTGATTCATCGCACAATCTCTGCCCAATTCCGCCTCAGTTCGGTGTCAGCACGGCAGCATTGTGCGATGGTTTTTCGGGAATCAACCGATGCCGGCAGGTATCAATGAAAGGGGTCATCAGCCAATGAACTTGTTTGTGACGAAGCGTAACGGACACAAAGAACCCATCGATCTGGATAAAATTCACCGCGTGCTGGACTGGGCCGCCGAGGGTCTCGACAACGTGTCGGTCTCCCAGGTGGAGCTCAAGTCCCATATCCAGTTCTATGACGGCATCCGTACCGCCGACATCCACGAGACCATCATCAAGGCGACCGCTGACCTTATCTCCGAGCAGACCCCTGACTATCAGTACATGGCTGCCCGTCTGGCCATCTTCCACCTGCGCAAGAAGGCCTACGGCCAGTTCGAGCCGCCCCACCTCTATCAACACGTCGCCAAGCTGGTGGACATGGGCAAGTACGACAAGCACCTGCTGGAAGACTACACCCAGGCCGAATACGAGGAGCTCAACGCCCACCTCGATCACTGGCGCGACATGAATTTCTCCTACGCCGCGGTCAAGCAGCTGGAAGGCAAGTACCTGGTCCAAAACCGCGTCACCGGCGAAATTTACGAGAGCCCGCAGTTCCTCTACATGTTGGTGGCGGCCTGTCTCTTCTCCAAGTACCCGAAAGATACCCGTCTGGACTACATCAAGCGCTTCTATGATGCGGTCTCGACCTTCAAGATCTCCCTGCCGACCCCGATCATGAGCGGCGTGCGCACCCCGACCCGCCAGTTCAGCTCCTGCGTGCTGATCGAGTGCGACGACAGCCTGGACTCCATCAACGCTACCGCCAGCTCTATCGTACGTTACGTCTCCCAGCGCGCCGGTATCGGCATCAACGCCGGCCGTATTCGCGGTCTGGGCAGCCCCATCCGTGGCGGTGAAGCCTTCCACACCGGCTGCATCCCCTTCTACAAATACTTCCAGACTGCGGTCAAATGCTGCTCCCAAGGCGGCGTGCGCGGCGGTGCGGCCACCCTCTTCTACCCCCTGTGGCACACCGAGGTGGAAAGCTTGCTGGTACTGAAAAACAACCGCGGCGTGGAAGAGAACCGGGTCCGTCACATGGACTACGGGGTGCAGATCAACAAGCTGATGTACCAGCGCCTGATCAAGGGCGGCGACATCACCCTGTTCTCCCCGTCCGATGCCCCGGGTCTGTATGACGCCTTCTTTGCGGATCAGGACAAATTTGAAGCGCTCTACGTCAAGTACGAGCAGGATCCGAGCATTCGCAAGAAGACCCTCAAGGCGGTGGATCTCTTCTCCCTGATGATGCAGGAGCGCGCCGGCACCGGTCGCATCTACATCCAGAACGTGGATCACTGCAACACCCACAGCCCGTTCGATCCGAGCGTGGCGCCGGTGCGCCAGTCCAACCTCTGTCTGGAAATCGCGCTGCCCACCAAGCCGCTCAACAACATTGATGACGACAACGGCGAGATCGCCCTGTGCACCCTCTCCGCCTTCAACCTCGGCGCCATCGACAAGCTGGAAGATCTTGAAGAGATGGCCGATCTGGCGGTGCGCGCCCTGGACGCCCTGCTCGACTATCAGGACTACCCGATCGCCGCTGCGAAGAAAGGCAGCATGGGTCGCCGCACCCTGGGTATCGGCGTCATCAACTACGCCTACTACCTGGCGAAAAACGGTGCCCGCTACTCTGACGGCTCCGGTCTTGCCCTGACTCACCGCACCTTCGAGGCGATCCAGTACTATCTGCTCAAAGCCTCCGTGCAGCTGGCCCGCGAGTTCGGCCCCTGCCCGCTGTTTGGCGAGACCACCTATGCCCAGGGGATCCTGCCCATCGATACCTACAAGCGGGATCTGGACACCATCTGCAACGAGCCGCTGCACCTGGATTGGGAAGCCCTGCGCGAGGAGATCCGCACCGTGGGTCTGCGCAACTCCACTCTGACCGCCCTGATGCCGAGCGAGACCTCCAGCCAGATCTCCAACGCCACCAACGGCATCGAGCCGCCACGTGGCCTGGTCTCCGTCAAGGCATCCAAAGACGGCATTCTCAAACAGGTGGTGCCCGAGTATGATCGTCTGAAAGATCAGTACGAGCTGCTGTGGAAGCAGCCGAGCGTGGATGGCTATCTGCAGCTGGTCGGTATCATGCAAAAGTTCGTGGATCAGGCCATCTCGGCCAACACCAACTACGATCCGGCCCGTTTCGAAGGCAACAAGGTGCCGATGAAGCAGCTGCTCAAGGATCTGCTGACCGCCTACAAATACGGCCTCAAGACCCTCTACTATCACAACACCCGTGATGGTGCGGACGACACCCAGACCGATCTGCAAGATGACGGTTGCGCGGGTGGGGCCTGCAAGATCTGATAAACCGGGCGGGAGCATTGGCTCCCGCTCTCCCGTTTTCTCTATTCACGTATTCTGGTAACCATGGCCTACTCAACTTTCTGCCAAACCCAAAACGACCAGCTCAAAGAGCCGATGTTTTTTGGCCAATCGGTCAACGTAGCCCGTTATGATCAACAAAAACACGAGGTGTTCGAGCGCCTGATCGAGAAGCAACTCTCCTTCTTCTGGCGCCCGGAAGAGGTGGACGTCTCGCGGGATCGCATCGACTACCAGGCCCTGCCTCCCCACGAGCAGCACATCTTCATCTCCAACCTGAAGTACCAGACCCTGCTGGACTCCATCCAGGGCCGCAGCCCCAACGTGGCGCTGCTGCCGCTGGTCTCCATCCCGGAGCTGGAAACCTGGATTGAAACCTGGGCCTTCTCGGAGACCATCCACTCGCGCTCCTACACCCACATCATCCGCAACATCGTCAACACCCCCGCCCAGGTGTTCGATGACATCGTCACCAACGAACAGATCCTGAAGCGCGCCGGCTCCATCAGCCACTTCTACGACGATCTCATTGAGGCGACCGCCCTCTACAACCTGCATGGTGAAGGCACCCATCAGGTAGCTGGCCGCGAGGTGACCATCACCCTGCGCGAGCTCAAGAAGAAGCTCTATCTGTGCCTGATGAGCGTCAACGCCCTGGAGGCGATCCGCTTCTACGTGAGCTTTGCCTGCTCCTTTGCCTTCGCCGAGCGCGAACTGATGGAGGGCAACGCCAAGATCATCAAGATGATCGCCCGCGACGAAGCGCTGCACCTGACCGGCACCCAGCACATGCTGAACCTGATGCGCAGCGGCCAGGACGATCCCGAGATGGCAGAGATCGCCATCGAGTGCGAGCAGGCCTGTTTCGATCTGTTCAAAGAGGCCGCCATTCAGGAAAAAGAGTGGGCCGAGTACCTGTTCCAGGACGGCTCCATGATCGGCCTGAACAAGGACATCCTCTGCCAGTACGTGGAGTACATCACCAACCTGCGGATGGCCGCAGTGGGCCTCCAGCCGGCCTTCTCCGGTACCAAACAGAACCCTATCCCCTGGATCAACACCTGGCTGTCATCCGACAACGTGCAGGTCGCCCCCCAGGAAGTCGAGGTGAGCTCCTATCTGGTGGGCCAGATCGACAGCGAAGTGAATGCCGACGATCTGGGTGACTTCGAGCTGTGAGTGACGCCGTCGGCACTCTGGGCACGTCACCGGCTCCGACACAGGCCGAAGCAACCTCCCCCCGGGTTCATACCCGGGATGGGGCTGTGCTGCACGCCCATCCGGGCGAGAGCGTATTGGAGACCCTGGAGCGTCACGGCCACAGCGTCGAGTTCCAGTGTCGCAGTGGCTATTGCGGCGCTTGCCGCACACCGCTGTTGGCCGGCAAGGTACACTACCCCAGCGTGCCGCTGGCCTTTGTCTCCCAAGGCGAGTGCCTGCCCTGCTGCTGCAAGCCGGTGGGTGCCATCCGTCTCGATATCCAAACCCTCGATAGCCAGAAAGAGTGACCTCGATCTGCATTCGTGAAGTGCTCGACAAATAGCCCAAACAAAAAACCGCCGGATTGCTCCGGCGGTTTTTTTATGGCGCTTTCTGCCCGGTTCGAGCAATGGCAAGAGGAAGCCACAGGCCTGTATCAGACGGCATTCTTTTCCGCTCTAAAGCAGTAATTTACAACCAGGGCGCAGCAGTCGGTCCATGGTGCAGGCCCAGCTTCCAGACCCGGCCAAAGTGCTTGTAGTGACCGGCCGCAACCCCGGCCTTCTCGCCCATACCGTGGTAGAGATCGAGGTGCCCCTTCTTGACCGCCCCACCCACATCGAGCGCAATCAACAGCCGCAGCTGATGTTTGCCAGTCCAGTTGCCCGCCTTGTCGAGCAGCGGTACCTCGGCCAGGATGGGGGTGCCCATGGGCAACAATGTCTTGTCGGCCGCCACTGCCGCCATGGGCAAGAGCGGAATGCCGGCTGCGCCGACCACGTCATTGGTGGGACGGCGTTCGAAGAAGACATAGGAGGGATTCTGCTCCACCAGCTCCTTGACGCTCTCCTCCGGCTGGCGGTTGGCCCACTCCTTGATGGCCTTCATGGACATCTGCTCCTTGGGCACCTCACCCCGGTCGATCAGCACGCGGCCGATGCTCACATAGCCGTGACCATTCTTGCCGCTGTAGCCCAGATATTGCAGTTGATCGTTGTCCCCGTAGTGGACAAAGCCCGAGCCCTGCACGTCCATCAGAAAGTTGTCGATGAGGGATTTACTGTACCCCAGCTCCAACCCCCGGTTGGCCAGCGCCCCACGATGGATCTGGGCCCGGGTCGGACAACGGCTGCCGCAGTTGGGCATGGCGTAGATGGGATACTTGTAGTTGGCATCCGGACGGTGGCGCACCTCCAGCACCGGCGAGTAATAGCCGGTGAAGAGCACGTTGCCCATGCGATCGGCACCGCCCAGCTGGGCCAGGCTGATGCCGTAACGGGTGATGTCGGCGGGATGGCCGCCATTGGCGACCCAGCGAGAGAGCTGGTGATAGAGCTCGCCATAGCGGCTCGCCATGCGGCCGGAGCGATCCAGCACCTGCCTGCTCTGCTGAGCGAACCTGCTGTAATCGGCGGGAGCCTGGCTGTTGACCCGCTCCACCCGCACCAGATCATCCGGCAGGAAGCCGTCCAGATACTGCTTGCCCAGATTCTCCGGCACCTCGCAGTTGAGAAAACATCTGTTGTCGGCCTGTTTTTTGGGCATCTTCGCTTGCTCGGAGTTGCCTGCACAACCGGCCAGCCCCAGCACAGCGGCGGTCAGCCAGTACGCGTGTTTGTTCATATGTCCTCATATAACACCAAGAGCCATGCTCGGCGGGGAAGATGCCAAATTTGCAGGGGGAAAGCAAACGACTTCCCCGCCACGACGCAGGATTTCTCCAAAGGGGATCTTCTGGGTTATAACAAGGTAACAAGGTGTGAGAGGCCATGGATGGAACAGCTCGAGATCTTCCCGCTGCAGAGTCCCTGTATTGGGGTCTGCGAAGTGAACAACAAGGGCTACTGCAAGGGATGCCTGCGCAGCCGCGAGGAGCGTTTCAACTGGCAAAAGATGACCCAGGCCCAGCAGCAGCAGGTGATGCGCCTGTGCCGGGATCGCAAGCGCCGGGTCGAGGCGGCGCGGCGCAAGGCCAGAGAAGGGGCAGAGCCCGAGCAGATGCCGCAACCCGGCTGGGATTTTTAGCCTCACCCCCTCCCTTCTTTCTCAATCATTCCACTCTATCAAGCATAAAAAAGGCGGCCCACAGGCCGCCTGGTGAATGTCGTTGCTGTTGTCAGGCCGCCGCCAGCTTGGCTGCCGGTTGCTCGGCGCGCTTGAGCATGGCGTAAGTGACGCCGGTCACCAGCGACCCCGCCGCAATCGCCACGATATACATCATGACGTGGCTGATGGCATTAGGAATAAAGAGCACGAACAGGCCACCGTGAGGCGCCACCAGCTCGCAGCCAAACAGCATGGAAAGCGCACCGGTCAGGGCGCCGCCCACCATACAGGCCGGGATGACGCGCATCGGATCCTTGGCGGCAAACGGAATGGCCCCCTCGGAGATGAAGCACAGACCCAGCACGAAAGAGGCCTTGCCCGCTTCCTGCTCCGCCTTGATGAACTTCTTGCTGGCGAGGAAGGTGGCGATACCCATCCCCAGTGCCGGCACCATGCCGGAAGCCATCACGGCTGCCATCGGGGCGTAGGTCTTGGAGGCAAGCAGGCCCACCCCGAAGGCATAAGCCGCCTTGTTGACCGGCCCCCCCATGTCGAAGCACATCATGGCGCCGATGATGATCCCGAGCAGCACAGCGTTGGCCGAGCCCATGTTGTTGAGGAACTCGGTCATGGCACTCATGATGCCGGCGACCGGCCCGCCCACCACGTAGATCATCACCAGGCCGGTGAACAGGCTGGCAAAGAGCGGAATGATGAGGATGGGTTTCAGTGCTTCCAGGGTCACCGGCAGGCGCACCTTGTCGCTCAGAAACTTGGCGCTGTAACCGGCAAGGAAACCGCCGACGATGCCACCGAGGAAACCCGCGCCCAGGGAGCTTGCCAGCATGCCGCCGATCATACCCGGAGCAAGACCCGGGCGATCAGCAATCGAATAGGCGATGTAGCCGGCCAGCACCGGGATCATCAGGGCAAAGGCCGAACCGCCACCGATCTGCATCAGGGCCGCGGCCAGGGTACCTTCCTGCTTGAATGCCTCGATGCCGAAGATGAAGGAGATGGCGATGATAAGGCCACCTGCCACCACCATGGGCAGCATAAAAGAGACGCCGGTCAGCAGGTGCTTGTAAGGGCCCGCCTTTTCCTCTTTCTTCGGCGAGGCGGCGCCGCTGTGACGATACGCCTTGGCCTCGGCCCAGGCTTTATCCAGCTCGGCACGGGTCTTCTTGAGCGCCGCGCCGGTGCTGGTGCGATAGACAGGCTTGCCATCGAAGCGGGCCATGTCCACCTCGATGTCGGTGGCGAGGAACACCAGATCGGCAGCGGCAATCTCGTCCGCGGTCAGGGCATTCTGGGCACCGACCGAACCTTGAGTCTCGACGCGGATCTGATGGCCCAACTGTTTGGCCATGGTCTCCAGCGCTTCTGCCGACATAAAGGTGTGGGCTACGCCGGTAGGACAAGCCGTCACCGCCACGATGCGCTTGGCACCTGTGGTTGCCGGTTTGGCTGTGACCGGGGCAGCCTGATGGCGATAGACGCTGGCGCCACTGGCGGCTGCGTCCAGGAGCGCAGCCGGATCCTGCAGAGCAAGATCCATGCTCCCCTGATAGACCCGCTTGCCGTCATAGGTAGCGAGATCCACCGGAGCGCTGGCAACAACAAGCACCAAGTCGGCTGCGGCAATCTGCTCCTTGCTCGGTATCTGACGGGGCTGCACGCTGGAGCCGACATCGAGGGTGAGCTCCCAGCCTGCCAGTTTGGCCTGCTGTTCTATCCGTTTTGCAGCGAGAAAGCTGGTGGCAATGCCCGCCGGGCAAGCCGTAACCAAGATTGCTTTCATTGGGCATCTCCTGAGTTTTCCATTGAGGGAGTTGTGCAGTGAGCCTGTGCCAGCTCATCCAGACGGGTGAGGCGCACCTGCTCGAGTAAGGGGTTCAATACCTTGATATCGCTAAAGCCGACCGCTACCTGGCTGACCGCCAGCGCAGAGACGGCGGTGGCCAGACGCAGGGTCTGCTCCGGCGCCCAGCCAAGGCTCAGACCATGAGCCAGCCCGGCCACCAGGGAATCGCCGGCACCCACCGTGCTGACCACCTGCATGCGCGGCGGAGTGGCCTGCCAGGTGGCATCCGGGCCAAACCAGATGAGGCCATCTGCGCCATTGGAGATCACCACGTGGGGGATCCCGCTTGCCTGCAGCGCGCGGGCACACTCGGCCTGCTCTGCGAGTGTCTTGATGGGGCGCCCCGCCCACTGGCCGAGCTCCTCCAGATTGGGTTTGACCAGAGTCGGCGCCGCCTTGATCCCTTCGCTTAAGGCAGCGCCGCTGCAATCGAAGATCACCTGCTTGCCCTTGGCCTTGAGCAGGCTGATCAGGCGCCCGCAGTAGTCAGGTGCCACCCCTTTTGGCAGGCTGCCCGCCAGCACGAACCAGTCAGTGTGCGGGGCCAGCTCGTCGATGACAGCCTCCAGCGCCTGTACCTCTTCTTCGTGAATGGTGAGACCGGGCAGGTTGAGATCGGTGACCCGACCGGATTGCTCGGAGATCTTGACGTTGATACGGGTGCTGCCCGCCACGCGCACGAAGCGGTCGGTCAGGCCCCGCTCGGCAAACAGGGAGACAAAGCTCTGCTGGTTGCCTTCACCAAGCCAGCCGGTCAGCCCCACGTCACGGCCCAGATCTTTTAACACCATGGCGACGTTGATCCCCTTGCCGGCGGCACGCAAGTTGGCCTCGCTCACCAGGTTCACCTCACCAAGCTGCATGGCGTCGAGGCGGGTGGTGAGATCGAGCGCCGGATTGAGGGTAATGGTGACGATCTCCATCAGTGCGCTCCCTCGCCCAGACCCGCGGCGATGGCCGCGCCGATCCCCTTGAGGGCGACTTCGGCATCCGGCCCTTCGGCGCGAAACGCCAGACGGTGGCCGCACTTGACACCAAGGCCGATCACCTTCATCAGGCTCTTGGCGGAGACCGCCTCGCCGCTGCCATCCAGATTCGCCACCCGAATATCCGATTCATACTCCTTGGCCACCTTGACCAGCATGGCGCCCGGACGGGCGTGCAGACCGTGGGGGTTGATGATGGTGAAGGTCTCACTGAGGCCGCTCGCTGGCCCTGCCTGCAGCATGGCCAGCCCCTCGCTGCCCGCAAGCGTCCCGAGCTGACCTGCTGCTGCCAGTTTGGCCAGGTTATCCAGTTGTGGCAGGTGGCCCGCATCGGCCGCGCACAGCAGCAACATGGCATTTACCGGCAGATCGCCCGCCGTCAATGCACTGCTTGGGGTCGCCAGCACCCAACCAGTCTGGACTGCGGGTGCGCGCGCCAGCCAGATCCCCTCGCCCAGGTAGGCGGGTTCGCTTGCGAGCAGAGCGCTCACCATGGCGGCATCCCCCCAGCCGGCGGATTTGGCGCGGGCAGCAGCCCCCAGCAGCAGCTGGTCGCGATCGTCCGCCGGGAAGTCGGCCAGGGTCAGAAACTGCACCTCTTTGGCTGCCGTCGCGCCGGTCAGGATATTGATGATGGTGTCGGCATCGGTAGCCTCTTTCAATTGAGCGGCTGCCTGCTCGTCACCCAGCACGTGGGTGAGCTGGCGCAGGATGCCCAGGTGCTCGTCAGACTTGGCAGCGATGCCGATGGCGACATAGGCGATCTGCCCCTCGTCCCACTCGATCCCCTGCGGGAACTGGGCCACCATGACGCCGGTACTCTTCACCAGATGGCGGGTGTCCGTGGTGCCGTGGGGAATGGCAATGCCGCTGCCAAGATAGGTGGCGTGCTGCGCCTCGCGGGCCAGCATCCCTTCCACGTAGCCCGCCTGCACCAGACCGGCTTCGGTCAGCTTCTCTGCCAGCAATGCGATGGCGTCAGCCTTGGTCGCTACCGACTGCCCCAGCAAAATCTGCCGTTGCTCCAACTTCAACATAGGGATCCTCCATCCGATCCTGGCGCCCGAGGGACGCCGGCTCGTCACAATTGACAATGCGGGTCATTTATCAGCTGACAATAGACCGGATTGCATCCCTTCGCGGGCCTATCGGGTTTTCACCCCCGTCCATCGATTGTCTGCTGACAAGCTGAATCGTTTCACTTACACTCAGACTGAATCGTTTCAGCGAATTGATCAAGTACCCACAAAGAGTGCTTTTCAATGATATGATCCCGCGCACACTTTTCGCCGCCCTCACCCGGCACAGTGCCCGTGGGCCTTGCAACTCGAACAGAGTCGATATGATGAAACTGGATGAAATCGCCGCCCTCGCCGGTGTCTCGCGCACCACGGCCAGCTATGTGATCAACGGCAAGGCTGATCAATACCGCATCAGCCAGGTGACCCGTGACAAGGTGATGGCGGTGGTGACCGCCCACAACTACCAGCCGGACAGCCGTGCCGCCTCCCTGCGCGGTGGCCAGACCAAAACCTTCGGCTTCATCCTGCCCGACCTCGAGAACGCCAGTTACGCCAAGCTGGCCAAACGCCTCGAGCAGGGCAGCCGACCCCACGGCTATCAGCTGCTGATCGTCTGCTCGGAAGATGATCCCGCCACCGAGAAGGAACTGGCCCAGATGCTGGCCAGCCGCCACGTGGATGCCCTGCTGGTGGCCAGCTGCCTGCCGCCGGACGATCCCTTCTATCCGGGTCTACAGGCACGCGGCATCCAGGTGCTGGCCATCGACCGGGCCATGACCGCCGACAAGTTCGTGACCGTCGCCAGCGAAAACGAGAAGGCGAGCTTTGATCTCACCGCCTCCCTGCTCACCCCGGCTATCCACCACATCGCCCTGATCACCGCCCTGCCGCATCTCACGATCAGCCAGGAGCGCCGCGCCGGCTTCGAGCAGGCCGTCGCCAGCCACAGCGCCGAACGCCACTTGTGCGAGGGGGCCCACTTCTCCCGTACCGAGGGCTATCGACTGATCAAGACGTTGCACCAGCAACTTGGCCAGCTACCCGAGGCGCTGATCACCACCTCCTACATTCTGATGGAGGGGGTGCTCGACTACCTGATAGAGCAGGAGGCCGACATGAGCCGGCTCGCCATGGCCACCTTCGGCGACGATCGGCTGCTCGACTTCCTCCCCTTTGGCATCAACTCCCTGCCCCAGCAGCACGATGCCCTCGCCAACCAGGCGCTGGCGCTCGCCATCAAGGCGGTCAACGGTGACTATCAGTGCGGCCTGCACTATGTGAGCCGAACCCTCAAGCGCCGACGCTGACCCCCTCCTCGACCCTTCAAGCTGGCACAATAAGTTGACGCGCTGATGGTAACGGCATTGCCATAGCGCGTTTTTTTTCACCGAACCAGCCTCCTTGTCATCATTTATTTCCACCTATCTCAGGACTACAGTACAAAATCTGCCTTGAAGGGGTTGTTTCCGATATTTTGATCCGTTAACTTGGCAACCATCTTTTACAGCCAATGGGTTTTTCGTAACGATGGGTTCACTCCGATATTGCTAGCCTCCGGTCTCACTCCCGGAGGCGCCCCGACACCGTCAATGGCACGTATTGTTTACACTTTCACGCTCGATTTCGGATGGATTCCATGAATACCAAAACCCTGGGTTGTACCCTGTTAATCGCCGGCACCACCATAGGTGCCGGCATGCTGGCCCTGCCGCTGGCCTCCTCTTCCCTCGGCGGCCCCGCGACACTGGTGCTGATGATCGGCCTGTGGGCTCTGATGGCCTTCACCGCCATGCTGCAGGTGGAAGCGAGCCTCACCACCGGCAAGTGGTACCTGCACCAGCTGGCGGATCACCTGCTCGGCCCCTGGGGCAAGCGCATCGCCTCCTTCTGCATCCTGATGCTGTTCTACTCGCTCGCCTCCGCCTACATCAGCGGCGGCAGCAGCCTGCTGGCCCAGGCACTGGCAGACGCCGGGATCCCCCTGAGCCAAGAACAGGCAGCCTGGGCCTTCACCCTGCTGTTTGGCGGCATGGTCTGCGTCGGTACCCGCTCGGTGGATTACCTCAATCGCCTGATGTTCACCGTGAAACTGGTGATCATGGTGGCGGTGCTGGCGTTGCTGCTGCCGCGCACCGAGGGGCAGCATCTGCTCTCCATGCCGCTGGGCCAGGGGCTGCTGCTGGCGGGTCTGCCGGTCATCTTCACCTCGTTCGGCTTTCACGGCTCCATCCCGAGCGTGATGCTCTACCTGGGTGATTGCCCCAAGCAGCTGCGTCGGGTCTTTGTCTGGGGCTCCGCCCTGCCGCTCATCCTTTATGTGTTGTGGCAGGTGGCCATTCTGGGGCTGCTGGGACAAGAGGCCCTGCTCACCAACGGCGGCGCGCTCGATAGCCTGCTCGCCAGCGTCGGCAAGCTGGTCAGCTGGCCTGCGTTCAACCAGGCGATGCACCTCTTTGCGGATCTGGCATTGGCTACCTCCTTCCTCGGAGTGACCCTGGGTCTGTTCGACTTCATGGCCAAGGTGACCCGTCGCAAGGACAACTGGCAGGGCCGCACCCAGACCGGCCTCATCACCTTCGTACCGCCCCTGCTGTTTGCCCTCTACTTCCCGCAGGGCTTCATCATGGCGCTGGGCTATGCGGCCATCGCGCTGGCGGTGTTGGCTGTGCTGCTGCCGGTAGCCCTGGTGTGGCAGAGCCGCAAGCAGGCAGAGACGCACCACTACCGCGCCCCGGGCGGCGTGCTGGCCCTTGGCCTGGCTGGTGCCATGGGGGTGCTGATCGTCGGGGTACAGGTGAGCGTCAGCATGGGACTGCTGCCGGCCCTGTAAAAACCCGCCTCCCGCGCAACAGAAGTTCAAAAGCCCCGCCAATAAACTTGGCGGGGCTTTTTGTATCCCGTTTTGCATCCAGCCCCCCCCCAAAAAGGATGAAGGAATCCGGATCGCGGGCACAAAAAAGCCCTGCCAGATTGGCAGGGCCTTTAGAGCAATATGGCGAATAGGGAGCGTCGCTCCCTATTCGATTAATGGATTACTGGTTGTGACTGGAACGGCGCGGACGACGGGCCTGGGCCGGTTTGCCGGCGCCTTCGGCCGGACGCTGGCCACCCTGAGGCTTGGGCTTGCCGCCGTTGCCAGTGCGATTGCCACCACCGTTACCACCCGCGCCATTACCGGAGCGACCGGCGCCCTGACGCTGGCCTTGACCTTGCGGACGCGGCGCACGACGCTGTTCACCCGGCTCGCGCGGCTCTTTGCGCAGCGGCGCACCGATGCCGCGGGCGATATTGTCCAAGGTCTCGCGGGAGGCTTCAAAGCCCGGCACCTGCTCGCAGGGGATGCTCTGCTTGGTCAGACGTTCGATGGCCTTGATAAGCTTGCCCTCATCCGCCGCCACCAGGGAGATGGCGTGACCGGCGGCGCCGGCACGGCCGGTACGGCCGATACGGTGCACGTAATCTTCCGCCACGTTGGGCAGCTCGAAGTTGACCACTTGTGGCAGCTTGTCGATATCCAGACCACGGGCCGCGATGTCGGTCGCCACCATGACGCGCACGCTACCATCCTTGAAGCCGGACAGGGCGCGGGTGCGGGCCCCCTGGCTCTTGTTGCCGTGGATGGCGGCGGCGCTGATGCCGTCTTTTTCAAGCTTCTCGGCAACCCGGTTGGCGATGTGCTTGGTGCGGGTAAACACCAAGACCTGCTGCCAGTTGTTGCTGGAAATAAGGTGGCTCAACAGGGCAATCTTGTTGGCCTTGTCGCACGGGTGCACCAGCTGCTCGATACGCTCGGCAGTGCTGTTGCGCGGGGCCACTTCGATCACCGCCGGGTTGTCCAGCAAACCGGTGGCCAGCTCGCGGATCTCGTCGGCGAAGGTGGCGGAGAAGAGCAGGTTCTGGCGCTTCTTCGGCAGCAGGGTCAGGATGCGGCGAATGTCGCGGATAAAGCCCATGTCGAGCATGCGATCCGCTTCGTCCAGCACCAGGATCTCCACCTCGTCAAACTTGACGGCATTTTGGTTGTAGAGATCGAGCAGACGGCCCGGGCAGGCCACCAGTACGTCCAGACCACGGCGAGTCGCCATCATCTGCGGGTTGATGCTCACGCCGCCAAAGACCACGTGGCTGCGAATGGGCAGGTGCTTGCCGTAGTTGCGCACGCTCTCGCCCACCTGGGCGGCCAGCTCGCGGGTCGGGGTCAGCACCAGGGCACGAATGCGGTTCGGGGAAACCTTGCGCTTGCTCTCGGTCAGGCGCTGCAGCATTGGCAGGGTGAAGCCTGCGGTCTTGCCGGTCCCGGTCTGGGCCGCTGCCATCAGATCGCGACCAGCCAGGACGGCGGGGATCGCTTGTTGCTGGATGGGAGACGGGGTGTCGTAACCTTGTTCGGCAACGGCACGCAACAAGGGTTCGGCCAGACCGAGGGAAGTAAAGCTCATAGTTACCTGCTAGGGATAGGGGCGCCGGGGATCCGTGATGGGGCTCCTCTGCTGAGCCGATGCCATCTCGCAGGATCCGGGCCTTGAGAAAACAACGATTTCCCCGGGGAGCAGAGCAAAGGGGAAAGAATAGAGGCGCAGTCTAGCGGAGTTGCTTCGGATAGACGAGAAAAATGTGACATTCCTCCCAGCACGGAAGGAAAACCACTGACTGATACCAGCCTTGGGGCTTTCCTGACAAAAATAACGCGCGGCAATAAAAAGGCGACCCCGGGGTCGCCTTGTTGATCATGGCCTCAGCCACGAGCGCATAACACCCTTTAGCGCAGCTGCGGGGTATGAGTCATCACCCCCTGATTCTGGGCACGGTGGCGCAGCAGGTGATCCATCAACACCAGGGCCAGCATGGCCTCGGCGATGGGCACGGCGCGGATGCCGACGCAAGGATCGTGGCGCCCCTTGGTGATCATCTCGGTCGCCTCCCCCTCCGTGGTGATGGTCTTGCCCGGCACTGTGATGCTGGAGGTAGGCTTGAGCGCCATGCTCACCACGATATCCTGGCCGGAGGAGATACCGCCCAGGATGCCGCCCGCATGGTTGCTGGCAAAGCCGGTCGGGGTCATCTCGTCACGGTGCTCGGAGCCTTTTTGCTCCACTACCGCAAACCCGTCACCGATCTCCACCCCTTTCACAGCATTGATGCCCATCATGGCGTGGGCGATGTCGGCGTCGAGGCGGTCAAACACCGGCTCGCCCAGGCCCACCGGCACGTTGCGAGCCACTACTTGTACCTTGGCACCGATACTGTTGCCCTCTTTCTTCAGATCACGCATGTATTGATCGAGCTCCTCCAGCTTGCCCGCATCGGGAAAGAAGAAGGGATTTTGCTCAATCTGCGCCCCATCGAACGCCTCGGCCTTGATGGGGCCGAGCTGGGAGAGAAAACCGATGATCTCGATGCCGTGCACCTGTTTCAGGTACTTCTTGGCGATAGCCCCCGCCGCCACCCGCATCGCGGTCTCGCGGGCAGAGGAGCGGCCACCGCCGCGATAATCACGCTGACCGTACTTCTGGTGATAGGTGTAATCGGCATGGCCAGGGCGGAACAAGTCCTTGATATCGGAGTAATCCTTGGAGCGCTGATCGGTGTTTTCGATAAGCAGCCCAATGGAGGTCCCGGTGGTCTTTCCTTCGAACACCCCGGAGAGGATCTTTACCTCGTCCGGCTCGCGGCGTTGCGTAGTATAGCGGGAGGTGCCGGGCTTGCGCCGGTCAAGATCCCCCTGCAGATCCGCTTCGCTGATCTCGAGCCCGGGCGGGCAGCCGTCAACCACGGCGCCCAGCGCCAGGCCATGGCTCTCGCCAAAGGTGGTGACCCGAAAGAGTTGGCCAAAACTGTTCCCTGCCATGCTTGCTCCTGCTTAGTTCTTGTAGATGGCGAAATGATCCTGATACTGCACCAGCTCGTCACGGGTCATCACGAACACACCGTGGCCGCCGTTCTCGAACTCCACCCAGGTAAAGGGGATCTCGGGGAACTGGGCCTCCAGGTGGATCATGCTGTTGCCCACCTCGACCACCAGCACGCCGTCCTCTTTGAGGAAATCGGCAGCATGGGCCAGCAGGCGCTTGGTGAGCTTGAGGCCATCGGAACCCGATGCCAGCGCCAGCTCGGGCTCGTGGCGAAACTCGTCCGGCAGATCCGACATGTCTTCGGAGTCCACGTAGGGCGGGTTGGAAACGATGAGATCGTACTTGTCGCCGGCCGGCAGATCGCGGAACAGATCGGAGCGGATCGGAATGACCTGCTGCTCCAGCCCGTGATCATTGATGTTGCGCTCGGCCACGTTGAGGGCATCGACGCTGATGTCGATGGCATCCACTTCCGCCTCGGGGAACTCGTGGGCCATGATGATGGCGATGCAACCGGAGCCGGTGCAGAGATCCATGATCCGGGTCGGTTCATGTTTGAGGAAAGGCGCGAAGCGGTTGGCCACCATCTCGGCGATGGGAGAACGCGGGATCAACACCCGTTCGTCCACATAGAACTCCCAACCGGCATACCAGGCCTTGTTGGTCAGATAAGGTGCCGGCACCCGCTCCTGCACGCGGCGAATGATGAGTTCGGCGATACGGTGACGTTCGCTGCTGGTCAGGCGGGAGTGGCGCATGGCGGGATCAACGTCCGGCGGCAGATGCAACGCGGGCAGTACCAGTTGCACAGCCTCATCCCAGGCGTTGTCGGTCCCATGTCCGTAGAAGATACCGGCGTCGTTGAAACGACTCATGGCCCAGCGCAACATGTCCTGGATGGTGTGCATCTCGGCAACCACCTCATCGATAAATATCTTGTCCAAATCCACCTCCAAGTCGAGTAATATCCGGCCCGAGAATTTTACAAAGCGAGCAAGACGAGTACCTGATGAAAAAAACGCCCTCACCGACAGACGAGGAAACCCAGCTGTTCCGCGATGCGATAAAAGGTACCCAGAAAATCAAGCAAGATACCATAAGGGCCGAGTTGCGCCCGGTCAAGCAGAAACGCGAACAGCGTGAAAGCCGCGAAAAGCTTGGGGTTGACCACTATTTCAGCGATGAGTACCAACCCCATCTGGAAGAGGATGGGCCGACCCGTTACGTTCGTGAAGACGTGTCGAAATTCGAGCTGAAAAAGCTCAAGCGCGGCAGCTACCCGCCGGAGATTTATCTGGATCTGCACGGCATGACCCAGCAACAGGCCAAGCAGGAGCTGGCCGCCCTGCTCACCCTCTGCCAAAAAGAAAACATTCACGTCGCCTCCGTGATGCACGGCATCGGCAAACACATCCTCAAGCAGCGCATCCCGAGCTGGCTGGCCCAGCACCCCAATGTGCGCGCCTTCCACCAGGCCCCCCGTGAATGGGGCGGCGACAGCGCCATCCTGGTACTGCTGGATATAGAAGAGTAACGGCCTCGCGACGATCCACGGGCAGCGCCACACCAGCGCATCGCGCAATCAAGGCGCAATAAAAAAACCACCGGCGTCTTGCGGTGGTTTTTTATCGGCGCTGACGGGTCACTATCCGGCGGCCTCCACATAACGCTTGAAGTTATCCAGGATGCTCTGCCAACCGGCCTGCTGTGCGGCCGCACTGTGCTCGGTCTCGGCATCGAAGAGTTCATAAACGTGCGTCACGTCCGCCTCTTCGGTGAAACGAACCTCTACCTCTCGCCCGTCATCCATCACATAACAGAGCAGGTTGGGTGCCTCGATACGAGTGAAGGTGCCGGTAAAATCAAAACCGGCACTGCCATCCCTGGCCGCCATGTGATGACAAAAACGCCCCCCAACCACCAGATCGACCCGACTGCTGGTCGTGTGCCAGTCATCGCTAGCCGCATTCCATCTGGCCACACAATCCGGATCATTCCAGGCCCACCACACCGCTTCTATCTCTTGTTCGACACGCGTCTCGACGCTGATCTTCATCACCCTCTCCCGATTTGTACCAAGGTAAATTCCCGATCGAGCCGCTCCCTCACTGCTGCCATTCATACCTTGCGAAGATGCATGACGTCGATCCACGAGTCCACAGAGTAAAGCTCACCCCTTTATTCACCACCAGCCGCGAAGGAATAGTTGCCAAATCTGATGCAGGCAATACAGGATGAAACTGTTGGTACAAACGGCCCCGATGCCCGACACAAACATAACGCCAAATAAAGCAGCTCTATGCTGATTATCAATGAGTTATTCGCAATGGAGGTTACATGTTTACACAGGGAACCCACGCCGATATCAAATCATCACTCAATGCCATCGGTGCCGCTGTGGCCATGTTTGAGCTTGATGAGGATGACCGCTTTATTTTGGTGTCGGCCAATGACACCTTTGCCCAGGCATTCGAGCTGGATGTCGTCGGCAGTATCGGCAAGCGGTTGGGCGAAATGTTCCCCCGTTACATCACTGGTTGCATAGAGCCGCCGATGAACGAGTGCGTCACCCAGCAGACGGGGCTGGAGAGCGAACTGCCCATCGACACCCTGTCACGCACCAGCTGGTGGCGTTTTGTGATTTCCCCCATCATGTCGGAGCACTCCCGCATCAGCCGGATCATGGTCACCGCCATCGACATCACCACCAAGAAACAGCTGGAAGAGGCGCTCAAGATGAGCCGCAAGCGCTTCGAGGCCGTGGTCAACTCCGCCTATGACGGCATCATCAGCGTCAACAGCGAGTCGCGCATCGAACTCATCAATACCGCCGCCTGCGAAATGTTCGGGATCGACGAGAGCTATATTGGCAAGCGCCTGGAAACCCTGTTGCCCCAACGCTTTCGCGCCCATCATGAGGGTTATTTCAAGTCTTTCAGCAACTCCCCCATCAACTCTCGCCCCATGCACGCCCGCTCCGCCGTGATGGGATTGCGGCGTGATGGTAGCGAATTTCCGCTGGAGGTGACCATTGCCAAGATCAATCTGGGGCAAACCACCGAGATGACCGCCATCTTGCGGGATATTTCGGAGCGGGCTCGTCTGGTGGAGGAGCTGAAAGTGGCCGCCACCACGGATCCCTTGACCGGGATCGCCAACCGCCGCCGCATCGACGAAATGCTGCATCTCGAGATGCAGCGCAGCCAACGCTTCAGCCATACCATGAGTCTGCTGCTTATCGACATCGATCACTTCAAGCAGATCAATGACACCTATGGCCATCAGCAAGGGGATCGGGCCATCCTCAGCCTGGTCAAGCGCATCGCCAGACAGCTTCGGGAAGTGGACATGCTGGGACGCTGGGGGGGCGAGGAATTTGTCCTGCTACTGCCGGAAACCTCGCAGGAACAAGCCTGGGGCAGCGCGGAGCGGATCCGCTCGATCATCGAATCAGGGCTTCATGAGCTCAATAGCGGCATCGAAGTCCCACTCACCGTCAGCATTGGCATCAGCACCAGCCAGGGTGCCCAGGATACGGTCGAACAACTGGTGCACAGGGCCGATACCGCTCTCTACCTGGCCAAAAAGCAGGGGCGCAACTGCTGCCAGCAGGAGGTGATGAAGTAATCTGCCCGACTCACCCCTTGCATGAGACACAACGCATTGGCAAAGCCCGTGTCAGAGGCAGGCTCATTCAATATGACCGAAAAAGCCACTCTCCATTTTCATGCACTTGATCCGCGAGGCACCCGATCGTCTGCGGTTGACTAGTTCTGGACAGACGCGCGAAACCGCTGCAGGGCAAAATCGACCATGCCTTCGACGCTCCCGTTCAACTCATACTCTCGTCGCAAATAGTGTGCATCATTCCCTTCCCGAACGATCTGCAAAACATGTTCGAGGGCGGCTGAACAATGCAGGGCATCGGCATGGGGCTGAATGCGGGCAACGGTGGCCAAGATATCATCATGTAATGACATCTTTTCATGAGACTTGGGATGTACCAGTATCCCTTCCATGCCAAAACGACACGCCTGAAAGCGATTGTAGTTGTAGACCAGATAGTCATCCTCTACCGGATCGGGTTCACTGCGTTCCAACAGATATTTACAGAGTGTCTGTAAATATCCGGCTATTGCCGCAGCACGAGTTACCGATAATGGCGTATCACATACTCGCAATTCAATTGTGCCATATTCCGGCTTCGGTCTGATATCCCAATAGAAATCCTTCATGCTGGTGACAATGCCCGTATTTTCCATTTTTGAGAAAAACTTGTGAACAAATTCTTCCCAGCACAGATAAAATGGCGCCCGGCCACTCAGAGGAAATGCAAATACTGAATTAAGACGGGCAGAATTAAACCAGGTATCATATCCCTGCACAAAAGGTGACGAGGCTGACAACGCAATAAAATGGGGAACATAACGGCTCAAGGCATGTAAAAGAAAGAGTGCCTCATTGGCGTCAATACAACCAACATGAACATGTTGACCAAAGATAGTAAACTGTTTTGTCAAATATCCATATAACAGCGACACCTCCTTGAACCTTGTCTTGTTAAAAATACGACGCTCAGGCCACAGTTGAAAAGGATGGGTGCCTCCCCCACAGACGCCGATATTAAGGCGATCACCTGCCTGTACCAGAGCCGTGCTGATTTTTATCAATTGAGACAGTAGGGTAGTGTATTCAGCGTGCACATCCGTCATGACTTCCAGCATGCTCTCGGTCACTTCTGGCACGACAAATCCCGGGAAAATATCACGCCCCAATAATTCGAGCATATCGGGGCTGGCAGCAGCCAGGTCAAAATCGCTAAAGCTGACCAGCTGCAACTCCAGTTCAACCCCCAGCGTCAGGGCTTGTGACGATTTAAAGGGTTCAAGTGGCATATCAAACCTCCTTATGTGGCTCAGCCACTTCATGAGCCCAACGCAATGCCAGCTGACTCAAGACAGGTCCCAATATCTCCAGCATCAGGGCTATCGCGATAAGTGGTGACAGTTGATCGACTAGATCAACCCCACGGTAGCGGGCCTGTTCAAGCATCAAGATAATGGAGACCGACATGGGAGCCGTTGCCAGGCCGACAAGCCATCCCTTATGCCAGGAGATACCACTCAGTTTTGCGAAAATGCTTATCACAACCGCTTTAACCAACTGTCGCACGACCAGAATAAAGAGACCAAGCCAGATACCGGCATATACCTGTCCCCATGCCAGCTTGGCCGCAATAAAGACAAATAAAAATATGGAGACAAGTTCACCCAATGAACCAAAACCACGTTGTGATGACGTCAACACGACCCGACGATGGCGCGCCACGATCCCAAATATCAGCACAGCAAAGATGGGAGAGAGCTTGAGGCTATGTGTCAGTGCAACAAGCCCAATAACGGTGATCGTGAATGCCAGGGTATTATCATGGGTGGTTCGGTCTGTCGGCCTTAACAGGGTCGGAATCATCATTCCCATCACAGCGCCGACACCCGCAGAAGCGAACAACACCATCAGGCTGATATGTATCGCATCCCATACATTGCCAGACGTATTGAACACAACCAGGCCAAGTATCATTTTGAACACCAACACGGCCAACATCGAATTCAACACCGACAGATGCAACGCCCGTTCGGTCACCTGGCCGGAACTTCTTTGTTCAAGGATGACTCGTATGATTGTTGCCGGCGAGGATGCCGTTGATAACGCCGCCAGCAACAATGCAATCATTTGCGATTGCGCAAACCAGATCATCACGGCATACACAGTGATAAAAATGAACATGCTTTCCGTGACACTGGTTACCACAATCCAGGGATTAGTACGAAGCCAATGTAAATTAATCCGGTAACCACATTCGAACAGCAGCAACCCGAATGCAATATTTGCCAGCAATGTGGTGCTCGAGTTTGTTGGCGGCAAAAAACCGCTTTGTGATGAAGCCAGAATGAAACCCACCACTGCATACACACTAATACGTGGCAATTTTGTCCAGCGCTGCGCCAACTCGCCCATATACCATGCTATAAAAATAGTTATCGGCCATGCCCCATCTTTTAATACTGCTATGAGTTCAGTCATGTCGTGTCTCTCTCAGTTGTGCCACATCGGTACACTGCAACAACAAAAATGAGCACTGTTAGTTGTTATTTTAAATTCATCTGCAACAGCATTAAAAATGAAAGCTTTGATGGCTTTTGGGTTTTTCAATGACTCTGTACCGAGAGAGTACAGAGTCATTGCACCACTTTTACAGCCCTTCCAATTTATCAAACAATAACCAACATATTGTTACTGTTTGAGGCCATCGTAAATGTCGCCATAGCGAATATTTTCACGTTCATAATAAGCCAGCATGCTGTTCAAGCGTCCTCTAAAGTCCTCATAGTTTTGCCTTTCTTTCGGTGTCCATAACATTTCGGATAGTGCTGCCATCCTTGGAAACGCTTGATACTCAACCTTGTCCCAACTATGCATATACTCAGACCAGAGCTGACCCTGTGCTCCAAGAATATTACCCCTGTACTCAATAGCCAATTTGGGAGGAATAGGATCATAGTTGTAGACATCCTGTAATGTTGTCAGGCAACAAATTGCCTCATATTCAACCCCCTTCGCCAACTCCTGCTTCTCTGGTGCTTGATAATGATCAAAATACAGCCCTGAAGCCATCACAACCGGGTTCCCTCTTTCTGCTGCCAGTCTGCCTTTATCTTTATCTCGCCAAGCCATCACAACCATATTCTTCGATATGTCATCCCCTTCCACTCCACGACCTTCCATAACCTCATCCCAACCAACAGCGGTGAATCTTTTGCTGTTGATAGTTTTTTCTACTTCCCGTACAAACCAACGCTGCAGACCATTCTCATCAGAGAGTTTTAGTTCTTTAATCCTGTCTTGTTCTGACTTGGATGTTTTCCATTGCTCTTTAGTCGCCTCATCCCCCCCCAAATGGACATAGCGAGAATTGGGAAACAGCTCGGCTATCTGGGTGAATATTTGGTCAATCCACCTAAATGTCGCCACATCTGTATTCAGCAAATAAGGGTGTACACCCCATGTTGTTTTGACTTCTGGCTTAAAGGGTTCCGTGGTATCCGTCACGCCCAATTCAGGGTAGGCTGCCACGGCCGCCGCCATATGGCCTGGCATATCGATCTCGGGGATCACTTCCACATGCCGGCTCTTGGCGTACGCAACGACTTCTTTTATCTCTTCTTGTGTGTAATAGTCACAGGTTGGTTGGCCATCTGACCCTGTTCTATCCCCATAAGGCGGTGTTGATGCCCGACACCCACCCACTTCCGTCAGTTTTGGCCAGTCACGGATCTCAATCCGCCACCCTTGATCATCCGTCAGGTGCCAATGAAATTTATTAAGTTTATGATATGACAGCTGGTCTATGAATTTCTTGATATTATCAACACTGAAGAAGTTTCGTGCCACATCAAGATGCATACCACGCCAGCTAAATTTTGGATAGTCGATGATGCTGACAATTGGCAACGTATTTTTTTCATATGGCAAGAGTTGCAATAATGTTTGAATGCCGTACAGCACACCCGTCTCTGTATTACCAATAATGTTTGCCTGCCCATCAACAATATTCAGTTTATAACCCTCTTCGGATACGGTGGCTGACGCTTCGACAGAGAGAATGATAGATTTTTCAGTCTTGGTTGAGTCATCAACCGGAGCCTCCTTTACATTGAGGCTTAAATTATTATTCTGCTTAAGCTTATCAGCAAGATAAGTAGCCTCATCCTTTAACTCCTTATTTTGTTCATAGACAATATTCACAGTATTATCTACCGACCAGCCACCTTCCGTTTGTTCAAGCTTTACCGGTGCTGGAATAACCGAGACAACTGGAACTTCTGGAGTAACAGGCTTGCTAGTATCAGATGAGTCATTATTGCATCCTGCAAGTACCAGTAGAACAACAATCAGTGCTATTGAAACTGCCAACAAGTAATAAACTGTTTTAGTTTTAGCCATGATAACCTTCTAACCTCCCTGAAAGAATTGATATCTCTATGAGATTGAATCATTTATGAAATGTCTTACCATTCCATCCTCCGTCATTTTGTCACTCAACCATATACATCGTTTACACTCACTCGACGACAACTCGCATTGTCATCAATAACGAGAAGAAAATACTGCTATATCTGAACCATCATTGTCTTATCATCACCCTCCAGCCATTTAATCTCATGAGGTTGGATAGCATTGTTCATCGTTCGCTATTCTTTATTGTCAATATGATTAACTAGCTTGAATCCAAGGTATATTTGACATGCATAACATGTTGTATCCGGATAATATGTGACACTAATCTCATCTCGCTGATGAGATTGAAGGTGAGTTTAAGATGTATTGCGCGATTATCTGGTGGCAGACCGCCGATATAGTGCATTTACACCCCAGTGGTCAGTTACATGAGTATTTATTGCGCATGCGACAGTTTTATACGCACCCTGCACAAACGATTTGATGATGATCACACCGGCTACAGCAGTCTCAACATGTTCAGTGTATTGAGGATAAAAGTACCGAAGATAAAGAACCTCCCACTATTCCACCACTCATTATCTCTTATCTATGTCGGTATAGTTTGGCTATGGCGAGATATCTCGTATCTGGCAAACCGGCGGCATAAATAAGGAGGGAGGCACCAGGCCTCCCTCTTGACTTACAGCTGCTCAATTAATTTCATTTAGTCAGCACCAAACTGACGCTCGCGAGTAATATTCATCGCTCATCACTGGCTGACTGGCGCCCAGGGGCCGCCCTTGACGGGATCGTCCCCTTGCGTCCACCACTTGGCCTGATAGACGACGCCCTTGTGGCTCACCTTGTCACCCCCCTGGTAGACCTTGCCAGCATCCCAGGCCGGGATACCGTCCACAGGTGGCTCACCCGGATCAACTGGCGGTACAGGCAATGTCTCCACGATCCGCACCTTGGGCCAGCTGGCGTGGGAGCCATAGAGGTTGGTCACACACTTCTCGTAGTCTCCGGGCACCAGAGCCGAATAGGCAGTCTGGAAGCCCACCAGCTCGCACTCGAAGGAGTAACCCCCCGGGCGATCCGGGTAGTATTTCCAGTTGCCATCCCAGTTGGTGTAGAGCACGTCAGTGGCGCCATTGAGATTGAGGCTGCCATAGGGCGTCTGCTGCCAGCAGGTGTTTTTCTCGTCACTCTTGAGGGGGATCTGGTAGTGAGCGGAGAGCCCTTCCCAGTAGCGGATCCGGTTGACCGGCTGGCCTTTGTCCTTGTTCTGCTCGCCACACTCGATGCCGCCGTTGATGACGTTGATGGTGGTACCAAACCCATAACCAATCCCGGCATTGGTCTCTCGCGTCGAGGGCACCCAGGTACGATCGATCACGTGCAGCATGGCCGGTTTGGGGGCCTGTGGGGTCAGGAAGAACCAGATTGCCGAGGCCAGGTTGAGCCAGGAGTCGGCAACCAGGCCCGGGTTGTTGAGCAATACGCTGGCATCACCGTCAAACATGGCTTCCGAGAAGGCGCCATAGTTGAAATGATAGGAAAGTTGCTTCGCCCCGCGGCCAAAGTAGCCCTGTCCGGTGGCACAAGGCCACTTCTTGTTTTGCCAGTCGTTCTGGCCACACCCCGTGGTATAGCCGGTCTGCCCTTCCGACCAGCCCATTTCCCGCACGTGTACCAATGCCTGCTGCCACTCTTCCAGTGCCAGCGGGTTATCGGAGATGTTGTCTTTGGCAATGTGGCCACCCGTCTCCTGGGCGAAGTGGGCGAAGGCGGTCACAATGGATTTTTTGCAGATCTCGTCGGCATTGCGACCGTCGCTGTAATCACCACAGAACGCCGGGAACTTGCCGATGGCCCGCAAGAAGCGGACATAGGTGTATTCAGGCGCAGCCATTTGGGTCAGAAAATCCCATTCTGCCTGTGGAAAGACTCGCTCTACCCGTTTGACGTTCTCCGGGTTGCTGGCAAGGCCCGGCTCGATGGCATCCACCACCGTATTGGGGCGAGTTGCCAGCGCCTTGGACCAGATGGCGTACATGGGATTGGCGGTCTTCTGTTGCTCTACCGCCTTCACGTCCGCCGCCGAGATAAGGTAGCCCCCCGGATTTTGCGGATCGGGCTGGATATTCATGGCGGCATAACCGGGCGCAACAAACATGGCTGCGACCAAGCAGGCGCAATATTTGCGTCTTAGCATCACTACACTCCTTTGTCCCTCAATGAATGGCCCCCCGAGCATAGGGACTCGGGCGACTAAATTCACGATGAAAATTAAGAATTAATCAGAAGTGTGAGCGGATTCACTTTGAGCCCATTTGCGTCAAAAGGATCGTCAGATGAGGTGCAGTTCCCTGAAAATGTGCAGCCAAGCAGCCAGAAGAGAGCACATCGCATGCTGAAAAAGAGGCGACACGCTGAGCCTGATGCCCCTGTCAGAGAAGATGTACGCCAGTGCCTATTTGTGTCTTCATAGAATTTATCCTCATAGAGCAGAGAGGCTTTAAGCCCCTCTCATCACCCCATCAGGGACGCCAGGCGCGGATCAGAATGTTGCGCGGGGTCATGGGCTTGGCACAAAACTCTCCCACCTCGACCCGATAGCCCTGCTCTTGCAAGAAGAGCGCCCGATCGAGGGCCAACCAGATCTCGAGGGGGCGACGAAACAGGTGGCGTACCAACTCCATACGGGCCACATCGCCAAAACGGCGCTCCCCCTGCCCCACAAAGGTGGGATAATCGAGGTCCTCAGGCAATACCATTCCCTTGCGTGCAGCTGCCCATTGGCAAAATGCCTTGAAAGAGCCGGCGAGCAGGCTTTTTTGCATATTGGGAACCGGCAGATATGCGTTTACCCCGCGCACCTGGCGCTGCAGGCAGTCGAACGCCAGTCGCCACACCACCTCCTGCTCACGCAGACGGGTGATGCGGGCGCCACCGGTCACCGTCTCCTGCAGCGGCAACTTGAGATCCGCTTTGCTAAGGCGCAGTGCACTTGCCCGGGCCAGCGCCGACAGCGGCCGATAGTCGACGCTGCGGATCAGGTGATAACAGCAAGGGGAGATGGTCACCCCGCGCGCCCTGCGCTCGGCAACCCGTTCCAGCAGATGGGTATGCAGCTCGCCGCAGGCATGCAGGGCCATGGCGTGGTGCTCCGGGGCCAGCAGCAGGGCGGAGCCCGGGGAAAAGGCATCGGCGCAGGTGAAGGTTATGGTCGCCCCGTCGCGCTCGGCCAGCTGACGCCCCTCTTCGCAAAGCTGTGGCTGCAGCTCCAGGCTCGACACCCGGGTCTTGCGATGGAGCGATACCAGCCGGCCAAGGTGCCCCTTGCCCGCACACCACTCCAGATAAGGCCCCTGATGGGGGGGCAGGCAGGCGGTGAAGGCCTCTATCTGGGCCTGCTTGCGCCCAGGCATGTGGCTCGCCATGCTCTTGCTGCAAGTAATGGGCTCGGGCGTGAAGGGCTCAAGCCGACTGAGTTGTTGCAGTTCCGGGCCCTCCGCAATCCAGGGCGCGAGCAGGCGTGCCAGCGCATCCATGTCCCCATCGAGCGCCTCGAGTTCTTCGCAGGTCAGCTCATTGAGCTGAGCCACCAGCTCGGGGGCCTCCTCTGTAAAGGGCATCGTCAGGTGGTGGTAGGGTTGATATTGCCACCAGCGCCTGTGCCGGGTGAGCAGTCGATCCAGTTGTTGAAAACGTTGAGCCAGCACGGGAGCCCTTATCCAGCAGCAAAAAGGAGGCTCATTCTAACGATCCCCTTTCAAAATGCACTCCCGCCACGGCGTCAATGGCGCTTTTTACAGACAAAAAATCGCCACCCTCACCGCAACGTCCAGGCTCAACCTGACAAAGTACAGGGTTTTATGCTATATTCCGCCCCCTCTTTTACGCGGCAAGCCTGGTGCGGGCCGTTTTACCAATAGCAATGGGACCAAAAACATGACCATCAACGCCATTCTGCAGGCGCGCGCGGGCGCCAAGTGTGAACTGTGCAGCGCCGAGCAGGAGCTGACTGCCTTCGTGGTACCTCACTCCCCCGCCAGCGACGATGATCACAGCGTTGCCCTCTGTGACACCTGCCGTGGTCAGCTGGAACAACCGGACACTCTGGTGGTCAACCACTGGCGTTGCCTGGGCGACAGCATGTGGAGCCAGGTGCCGGCAGTACAGGTGATGGCATGGCGCCAGCTGAAGGCCCTGTCCGGTCAGGGTGAAGTGTGGGCCCAGGATCTGCTGGACATGATGTACATGGAAGACGAGACCAAGGCCTGGGCCGAAGCGGGCATGGCCGATGAGGATGACGACAGCGTACCGACCGTCGATTCCAACGGCGCCGTGCTGCAAGAGGGCGACTCCGTCACCCTGATCAAGGATCTGGACGTGAAAGGCGCCGGCTTCACCGCCAAGCGTGGCACCCTGGTCAAGGGCATCCGCCTGACCAACAACCCGCTGCACATCGAAGGCAAGGTCAATGGTGTGCAGATCGTGCTGGTTGCCGCCTACCTGAAAAAGGCCTGATCCGGCATACAGGATATCTCCCGGCAACCATGATGCCGGGCTGACACCACAGAAAGGGTGGTTGCTTCGGCGCCATCCTTTTTTATTGCGCCATGTTTGCCTTCCGTGATGCTGCTTGCATTAGCATGACAGACCTAAGCAGGATTTCGGCCCCCTCGGCTCACCGTCAAACCTCCTTTCCGTTCAGCCCGTTTTTCGCCCCTTAAGTGGCGATTTCACACCACAGACACCAATATCCATAACATGAGTGTGCCTACATGAATGGCGGCGGAAACGGACGCGCCGACAATCGTCTCTTTCGGTAGCACAAACAAAGACTCATATGATGTCTTTTTTGTTTCGACTACTGACAACATTGTGACATAGCTCATAAGGCGCGGAAAATTCACTATTTATTCCGATAGTGGAGCTTAATTTAGCAGTATTGATGCGCGTTGGTGTGGGCGCCTTTGCCACCCATCCCATCGTGTCTTCCAAGGATGGCCATATACTCATGCAGGAACCTCCCGCTTCACTCATCCAGCTCCAGCAAGAGCTGCAGCAGCTCAAAGCCATCTTCAACGAGATTGGCGCCTACATCTTCACCAAGGATCTGGCCGGACGTTACACCTATGCCAACCAGGCGGTGCTGGATCTGTTTGGCTGTACCCTGGCCCAGTTGAAGGGGCAGGACGACAGCCGCTTTTTCAACCTGAATGACTCGGACGCCCTGCGGCGCAACGATCGCCAGGTGCTGGAGCAGCAGATCACCGTCGCCGACGAGGAGATCAACTACATCAAGGCGACCGGTGAGCCGCGCATTTATCTGAGCGTCAAGAAGCCGATGTACGACGAGGAGGCGCGCCTGATCGGCCTGTGCGGCATCGCCACCGACATCACGGAGCGCAAGGCCATCGAGGCCAAGCTGGCGGAGCAGCACCAACTGCTCGAGATCATCCTCGCCCACGTCGATGCCTACATCTACATGAAGGACACCCAGCATCGTTACCTCTACGTCAACCAGAAGACCTCTGAGCTGTTTGGCATGCCCCCCGAGCAGATGGTCAACATGCGCGACGATGATCTGTTGCCGGCGGAGATCGCCGCCCAGTTGCAGCAGATGGATGGGAAAGTGTTTGCGACCGGTGAGACCCAGGCCGGCGAGGAGTGCCTGTTCGACGAGCAGGGCAAGATGCATTACTACTGGTCGGTGAAAGTGCCCTTTGTCCTGGCCAATGGCACCCCTACTCTGATCGGTTTTTCATCCGACATCACGGAGTTGCACCATCTCAAGGAGCAGTTGCACGCCCAGTCGGTGCGCGACAGCCTCACCGAGCTCTACAACCGCCGGTTTTTCTTCGAGCTGTGCGACAAGCAGCTGAACTTCAATACCCGCCATCACAGTCACTCTGTGCTGATCCTGATGGACGTGGATCAGTTCAAGACCATCAATGATCGCTTCGGCCACCCGCTGGGGGACAGGGCTTTGATCCATCTGAGTCAGGTGATGCAACCCGTACTGCGCAGTGAAGATGTGCTGGCCCGGATCGGGGGGGACGAATTTGCCATCCTGCTACCCGAAACCCACCTGACGGCAGCCGCCTCCCTGGCGGAGCGGTTACGGCATACTGTCATGAACAAACCGCTGACATTGCCCGATGGCAGCAGCCTCGTCATCACCATCAGCGCGGGTCTGGTGCAAAACGAGCATGGGGAGCAGATGGAGAGCTTCTATGCCCGCGCCGATCAGATGCTCTATCGGGCCAAACAGATTGGCCGCAATTGCATCGCCTGCTGAGCAATAACCGGGGGTGAGGGGAAGCCCCCCACCCCGTCACTTTTCTTACAGCTGCTGGCGCAACATGAATTTTTGCACCTTGCCGGTGGAGGTCTTGGGCAGCGGGGTGAAGATGATCCGCTTGGGCGCCTTGAAGTGGGCCATCTGCTCGCGGCAGAAGGCGATAAGCTCGGCCTGACTCGCCTCACGCCCCTCCTTGAGCTTGACGAAGGCGCAAGGCACCTCTCCCCACTTTTCGTCCGGCATGGCGATCACCGCCACCTCATCCACATCGGGATGACGGTAGAGCACATCCTCCACCTCCAGACTGGAGATGTTCTCCCCACCCGAGATGATGATGTCCTTGGATCTGTCCTTGATCTCCACGTAACCGTCCGGGTGCCACACCGCCAGATCGCCGCTCCTGAACCACCCCTCCGCCATCGCCTCTGCGGTGGCCGCCGGGTTCTTGAGATAGCCCTTCATCACCACGTTGCCGCGCAGCACTATCTCCCCCATGGTCTTGCCATCTTTGGGGACCACCTCGCCACTAACCGGATTGATGACCCGCATCTCCCCCTGCAGCGGCGATGCCACCCCCTGGCGAGCCTTGAGGCGAGAGAGCGAAGTGGCATCCTGCCCTTGCCAGCTTCGCTGCGGTTCACACAGCACGCAGGGGCCATAGGTTTCGGTCAGACCATAGACATGGGTCACGGCGATCCCCATCGCCTCCATGCCAGCGATCACGGTGGCGGGAGGCGCCGCACCTGCTGTCATCACCTTGATGGGGTGATCCAGCCCCTGCTTGAGGGCCGGATCGGCGTTATTGAGCATGTTGAGCACGATGGGCGCCGCGCAGAAGTGACTTACCTTGTGTTCGTGCAGTGCCTCATAGATGGCCGCCGCCTGCACATGGCGCAGACAGACGCTCACCCCGGCGGTCGCGGCCAGCGTCCAAGGGAAGCACCAGCCGTTGCAATGGAACATCGGCAGGGTCCAGAGGTAGACAGGATGCTTGGGCAGCTCCCAGGAGAGCACGTTGTTGACTGCATTGAGGTGGGCGCCGCGATGGTGATAGACCACCCCCTTGGGATTGCCGGTGGTGCCCGAGGTGTAGTTCAGGGAAATCGCCTGCCACTCATCCTTTGGCAGCCAGCCGGGCGCTTCGCCATCCCCCATGGCGACAAAAGCCTCATAGGTGAGCTCGCTTATCATCTCCCCCTGTTGATAGAGGGGATCATCAATGGCGACCAGCAGCGGCTTGCTCTCGATAAGGGCCAACGCCTTTTGCACCACGGCGCCAAACTCCCGGTCCACCAGCACCACCTTGCTCTGGGCATGCTGGAAGATGAACGCCATGGCATCGGCGTCGAGCCGGGTGTTGATGGTGTTAAGCACGGCGCCACTCATGGGCACCCCGAAATGGGCTTCGAACATGGCTGGCGTATTGGGGGCCACGATGGATACCGTATCCCCCTCGCCGATGCCGTGCAAGCCGAGGGCCGAGGCCAGCTGACGGCAGCGCCGTTCGGTCTGGGCCCAGGTTTGGCGCAAGGGGCCGTGGATCACCGCCGGATAGTCGGGATAGACGCGGGCCGCCCGCGCCAGAAAGCTGATGGGGGTCAGGGGATCGAAATTGGCGGATGTCTGCTCAAGGCCCATCTCATAGATGTTCTGCTTTGTCATCGGGTTCCTTCCTCACATATGGCACAAAGAGGGGACTCATACGGTCCCGGTACGGGCCGGGCACCACACCCGGGCATCATGCTTCGGGTGGGTCTCTTGCGAAAATGGCAGGGTATCAGGGAGGGGGGGCTGCAACCATTAGCAAAACGTCGTATTGGAATCCGTATGAGGCTTTAAAAGCGTGAGTGCGGCATCTTGAGCGGGTCTTTTTTCAAGCTCTCATTCGGGCAACCCCCAAGCCTTTTCCCTGTGCTGAATATTGATATAGCGCGAGCGGTTCGGAGCAAGCCGAATACGCACTCCAGATATATTTATTTTCATCAAGCCATCATCCGACAATAAATTAAAAGGCGACGTCAGGAATAATTATGAAATAAGTATTGCGATGTACCAAATAACATAAAATTAACGTTTGTGATCGCCGGAAATATATTCTGTGAACCAGCCCATAAAGCCGAGTGAGTACCATGTTCATCCTCTTTCCAGCACGTTATGGTTACATCCTGAAACAATCCACCGGATGTTCAATATCAGGCCAGATTTCTCGCCAACGAGTGCGCAGCTGGCAGTCAAACTGCGCACTTCTCTGTCATGACGAAGGAACCCTATCGACCCGATATTCCGCCGAACCTTAACCTGCTTTATCGAGGAGCATTTTATGTGTGCCGAGCCGAATACCAAGACCCGGAGACAATTCCCCACTGCGTTTACCATTCTGTTTCTGATCATGTTGCTGGCTATTGCCCTCACCTGGATTATTCCGGCGGGTGCCTATGCCAAACTCTCCTATAATCCCGCCAGCACTACCCTGATGGTCAACACACCGCAGGGGGAAACCAGCCGGGTGCCCGCCACCCAGGCCGAGCTTGAAAAATTGAATATCAATATCGACGTTGCCCAGTTCATCAACGGCACCATTCGCAAGCCCATCGCCATTCCCGGCACCTATGAGCGGCTGGAGCAGGCCCCCAAGGGGCTTGGTGACGTAGCGGTCAGCATGGTCAAGGGCACCATAGAGGGGGCCGACATCATCGTCTTCATCCTGGTACTTGGCGGGCTTATCGGCGTCATCAACAAGACGGGAGCCTTCAGTGCGGGTCTGGTGGCACTGTCGCGCAAGACACAAGGCAACGAGTTCCTGTTCGTGGCCCTGGTCTGTCTGGTGATGGCGCTGGGGGGGACCACCTGCGGGCTGGAAGAGGAGGCGGTTGCCTTCTACCCCATCCTGGTGCCCATCTTCCTCGCGCTCGGGTATGACTCCATCGTCTGTGTGGGGGCCATCTTCCTCGCCGCCTCCATGGGCACCACCTTCTCCACCATCAACCCCTTCTCCGTGGTGATCGCCTCCAATGCCGCCGGCATCCCCTTCACCGAGGGGCTCATCTTCCGTGCGGTCGGCTGCCTGGTGGGCACCCTGGTGGTGATCGCCTATCTCTACTGGTACTGCAAGAAGCTCAAGGCCAATCCGGCCTTCTCCTACACCTATGAGGACAGAGACAGCTTCCGGGCCCGCTTCCTGAAAGAGGGCTCCATGGATGAGGGCGTGCCCTTCACCCTGCGCCGCAAGATCATCCTGACCCTGTTCATCCTCGCTTTCCCGCTGATGGTGTGGGGCGTCTCCATGGCCGGCTGGTGGTTCCCGCAGATGGCCGCCTCCTTCCTCACCATCGCCATCATCATCATTTTCATCTCGGGGCTGAAGGAGAAAGAGGCGGTTGAAGCCTTCACCCAGGGAGCCTCCGAGCTGGTGGCCGTCTCCCTCATCATAGGGCTGGCACGGGGGGTCAACCTGGTGCTGGATCAGGGGATGATCTCGGACACCATACTGGCCTATGCCTCCGATCTGGTCTCCGGCATGCACGGCGCCGTGTTCGCAGTGAGCCAGATGCTGGTCTTCACCTTGCTGGGACTGGTGGTGCCCTCCTCCTCGGGGCTCGCGGTGCTCTCCATGCCCATCATGGCGCCGCTGGCGGATACCGTGATGATCCCGCGCTACATAGTGGTGTCGGCCTATAACTGGGGACAATACGCCATGCTGTTCCTGGCCCCCACCGGCCTGGTGCTGGTCACCCTGCAGATGCTCGGCATTCAGTTCAACAAGTGGGTCAAGTTCGTGCTGCCCATGGTGGGCTTCGTGCTGGGCTTTGGCGCCCTGATGCTGGTGCTGCAGGTGATGCTGGCCTGATCGGCCAATGCCGTGACACGCCGCCGCAGGGCGGCGTGTTTTTTATGCCGGCGTTAGTGACGCACCCGCCCCTGCTGGCGAAAACAGTAGAGCTTGAGGCTGATGTCGGCGAGGTCGGCGGGCAACTCTTCCCCGTCTGCCGCCAGCGGCCGATAGAGGGAGGCGAGCAGTCGTTCGGCTTGCTGCGTCGTGATGACGTTGGCCTGGATGGCCGGGGTGATCCAGCTGGGTAACAGTGACATAAGTCCCCCTTCTCACTCTTTCAGTATCAGGTCCCGGATTGGCTGTGGCTCTGCATCAACGCGCCATCCATCTCCCCTGACGCCTTTCCGCTTCTTGCCACATACGCTGCAAAAGCCTTGCCGGATTGACACCTTGCCCCCAATCCCCACGCCCAGGGCTCTCGATCCGCCCAACAAGCCTCGCCCGAGGCCACCTCTATGCCAGATGATTGCAAAATGCGACTCACAATAGGCCCATGCCCCCTCTTGTTCCCTCAACATCGCCATTTCGCGGCGATTTTTTCGCCGTTGTCGCCAAAGCCAGACACTTTTTGAAGTGGCGTTTTTTTGACCTTGTCAGCAGCTGTCGCAGCCAGCCCCGGCTCGCCTTGTCCGACCAGGGCGCTATTGACAAGATGAATACAGGCTAGCCAAGCACCCAGATTGAGATTGCAGGAGAAGAGAAGATGAACAAGTCCATGATGGCGGGGATCGGCATCGGCATTACATCGGCACTGGCGTTGTCGGCTGCGGCCAGCGGTGGTTTCTTCACCCCCGAGCCCACTTTCGCCGAGGTGATCGCCAGCAAGCCGGTGACCGAAACCATCAAGACGCCCCGTCAGGTGTGTCGCAACGTCACCGTGACCCACCGTAAACCGGTGCAGGATGAACACAAGGTGCTGGGCACAGTGGTGGGGGCGGCGCTGGGCGGCGTGCTCGGACACCAGTTTGGCGGCGGCAGCGGCAAGAAGGTGGCGACCGCCGCCGGTGCGGTCGCGGGTGGCTATGCCGGCAACCAGGTGCAGGGCAACATGCAGGCGGGAGATACCTACACCACCACGGAGCAGCGCTGCAAAACCGTGCAGGAGAGCAGCACCCGCACTCTGGGCTATGACGTCACCTACCGCCTTGCGGGGCAGGAAGGGGTGATCCGGATGGACAAGGCGCCGGGGGCCACCATCCCGGTCAAGGATGGCAAACTGGTGATCGACCAGCAAAAAGGGTGATCCCCCTGCCATCCCCCATAAAAAGGCCAGCCTGATGAAGGCGGGCCTTTTGCTATCCGGCTTGCAGGTACAGCGCCTGGTCATTCACTCCTGCAGCACTTTTTCACCGCCCGCACCACGTTCTGGTAGCCGGTGCAGCGGCAGAGGTTGCCGGCAAGGCCGCGGCGGATCTCCGCCTCGGTCAACGGGCGACGCTTGGTCTTGTCGAGCAGGGCGGCGCTCGCCATCACCAGGCCCGGGGTGCAAAAACCGCACTGCACCGCCCCCTCGTCGATAAAGGCCTGCTGCACATCGGAGAGCTCACTCCCTTTACGTTCCCCCTCCACGGTGCGGATGGACTTGCCATCGGCCCATACCGCCAGATAGAGGCAGCTGTCGAGGGCCACGCCATCGACCCGCACGGTACAGGCGCCGCACTCGCCGACGCTGCACCCCTCTTTCACGCTGATAAGCCCCAGCCCGCGCAGGAAGTGAAGCAGCGACATGGTGGGCGACACCGCATAGGAGTAGGGCTTGCCGTTGATCTCGCACTGGATCTCCACAGCGGGACAGGTTTGCGGTTGCATCATAGGATCTGGCCTCCGGCCCGTTCGACGGCGCAGGCGACCACCCGCTGCGCCAGGGTTTTGATAAGGTGCAGGCGGAACTCTTTCTCCGCCCGCCAGGAGGAGCGCGGCGCCACATCGGCCACCACCGCCTCGGCGATCGCTGCGAGCGTCGCCCGGGTCAGGGGTTGCCCCTCGGCCGCCACTTCCGCGTGGGGCGTGCGCACCGGCGTCGGTGCCGCTACCCCGTAGGCCAGCCGCAGACGTTTGAAGTGGCCATCCTCAATCTGGCAGTAGGCGGCGCAGCCGATGGTGGCGATATCCATGGCCCCCCGCATGGCGTACTTGAAGTAGTGGGATCCCGCATGGAGGTGCACGTCCGGGGCAAAGTGGAATGCCACCAGGATCTCTGCCGGTTGCAGCGCCACCTTGCCCGGGCCGGTGTGAAAACCGGCGATGGGGATGCGGCGCGTGCCATCGGGACCGGCGATCTCCAGCTCTGCTTCCAGCGCCACGGTGGGCGCCGCCGAGTCGGCACTGGTGGCGCCGTTGCAGATGTTGCCGCCATAGGTGGCGACGTTGCGGATCTGCGGGCCGGCGATAGTGGCGGCAGCCTCGGCCAGCATGGGCAGGCGGCGCTGCACCAGCTCGTTTTCGATGAGCTCGGTAAAGGTGGTGCCGGAACCAATGCGTATCGCGCCATCGGCCAACTCGCACACCCCTTTGAGCTCGGGCAAGTCGTGAATATCGACGATATGGCGATAGGCGGCGTTGAGGTGATGAAGCTGGATCATCACATCGGTGCCACCGGCCAAGAGGCGCGCCTCGGGGTCGGCCTGGCGCAGGGCGATGGCCTCGGCCACGCTGTGGGCCTTGTAGTAACGGGCAATATCAAACATGGGGTTGCTCCTCCCTTGTGCCCTCGGTGATCAAACCCGCAGCGACAAACTCCCGAAACAGGGTCTTGGGGGTGATGGGCAGCTCGTTGATGGCCACGCCGGTCGCCATCCTGATGGCGTTTCGAATGGCCGGGCCGGGGGAGATGATGGGCGGCTCGCCCAGGGATTTGTGGCCATAGACCGACTGGGGCTCATGGGTCTGCACGAAGTCGCATTCGAGCTCGGGCAAGTCCAGCATGGTGGGGAACTTGTAGTCCAGCAGGTTGGGGTTGCGCACCGCACCAGTCCTGGCATCGATGATCATCTCCTCGAACAGCGACCAGCCGATCCCCATCCCCATGCCGCCGTGCACCTGCCCCTCCGCCAGCTGCGGGTTGAGGATCTTGCCCGCATCGTGCAGGTTGAGAATGCGATTGATGGTCACCTTGCAGAGATCGATGTCGACACTGAGATCGACAAAGGTGCAGCCAAAGCTCGGCGGGTTGGTGGTGGTCTTATGGGAGACTTCCGAGGTGATCTGGCCGCCGATGGTGAGGTGGTAATAGGCGTTGACCGACACCTCGGCCACGCTGATGAGCACCTTGTCCGGTGCACCGGCCAGCACCACGTAACCATCCACCAGGGTAAGCGAGCCCACATCCTGATGGCAGAGCTGGGCCGCCAGCGAGAGGATGCGCGCCCGCAGCTGGAGTGCCGCCTGATGGATGGCGGGGGCCGCCACATAGCTCTGGCGCGAGGCGAACGAGCCCGGATCGTAGGCGGTGATGTCGGTATCCTGAGTCGAGATGACCCGGATCTGCTCAAACGGAATGCCCAATGTCTGGGCCGCCATCTGGGCAAAGACGGTATCCGACCCCTGCCCTATCTCGGTGGCGCCGATCTGCAGATTGACGGTGCCATCCTGGTTGAGCAGCATGCGGGCGCCGGCAATTTCGACCCCCACCGGATAGGTGTTGGAGCCGTAACTAAAGCAAGCCACCCCGATGCCGCGCCGTACCCGGCTCGCCGGATCCTGCGCCAGGCACTCGGCCCGCAGGCGCGCCCATTCGAACTGCTCGCCACCCCGACGCAGGCACTCGGGCAAGCCGGCACTGTAGATGGTCTTCTGGTTGACCTGATTGACGTCCCCCTCGCGGGCCACGTTGGCAATGCGCACCGCAAGCGGATCCAGACACAGCTCGGCGCAGGCATCGTCTAGCATGCATTCGAGGGCAAACACCACCTGGGGCGCACCGTAACCGCGCATGGCGCCGGCAGTGGGCAGGTTGCTGTAGAAGGTTTTGGCGTCATAGCCAAAGGCGCTGCGCGGATAGAGGTAGCTTATCTTGTTGGCGCCGGCGCTGGCGATGGAGTGGCCGTGGGAGGCATAGCCGCCGGTGTTGGAGAGCACGTCCAGCTGATACCCCTTGAGGGTGCCATCCCGGTCGATGCCGAGGGTGCCGTCGATGGCAAAGCCGTGGCGGGTGCGCGAAGCAAAGAAGCACTCTTCCCGGCTCAAGGTCACCTTGACCGGCACGCCGCCGAGCTTGTAACTCAGAAACGCCGCCATCGGCTCTTCCAGCACATCCTGCTTGTTGCCAAAACCGCCCCCCATGTAGGGCTTGATGACCCGCACGCTCGACCAGGGCAGGCCGAGGGACTTGGCCACCCGGCTGCGCACTATCTGGGGGATCTGGGTGCTGGAGACCACCACGATATGATCCGGCTGATCCATGTAGGCGTAACAGGTGACCGTCTCCAGATGGCAATGCTGCACCACAGGGGTCTGATAGTGGCCTTTGAACTGAACATCTGCCGCAGCGATGGCCTGCTCCGGCTCCCCTGCCCGAATTTGGCTTTGCCGCAGCAGGTTGCCGCCGGGGTGGATGGGGTGAGCATCGTCAGCCAGGGCACTGGCCGCATCCGTCATCACCGGCAGCGGCTCGTAGCTCACCTTGACCAGGGCGGCGGCCTTCTCGGCCACCAAGGGATCGCGGGCTACCACGATGGCGACGCCATCGCCAAAGTGGCGCACATGATCGGTGAGCAGGCGCCTGTCTTTGACATCCCGCTTGGCCTCATCAAGGGACCAGGCGTGGCCGGCGGTGCGATAGCAGGTGGCGGGCACATCCTCATGGGTAAACACGGCTTCGACCCCGTGCAGGGCCAGCGCCTCGGAGGCGTCGATAGCGAGCACCCTGCCGTGGGCGATGTTGCTGCGCACGTACTTGGCGTGACGCATGCCGAGCATGATGTTGTCATCGGTATAGCGGGCGCTGCCGGTCACCTTGGCCTCGGCATCCACCCGCTTGAGGGGTAATCCAATGGACATGATCCAGTCCTTTTTCAGATGGGAAAATTCCAGAACCAGATGAAAAACAGCAAGATATGCGCCCGTTTCCCCATGGGAGCGCGAGGATGGCAAGAAGTGTGAAGGGGATCCCATCTGCCTGAATTTCTCGCCCCCGACGCGGTTATTGGCAGGCAAGCGGGGTGGCAAACAAGGGGAGCAGAAAGAGCGGGCGTATCAATCTGGTAGCCGGCTTTATCAAAATGGTAGCGGCCAGATCTTTGCAGCCAAAGGGGCTCTGACTCTCTTTTCACATAACAAAAAGAGGCCCCCGCTCTCTTGCCACACCGGCAAGAGAAGCCAACCACTGTTGCCAAAAATGCCCCTCTCCCCACAAAAAAACGGGGCCGCCTGGCGGCGGCCCCGAAACGGGTAGGCATCCCTAGATGGCCCACCCCCCAGCGTAGAAAATCACCAAGGCCAGGGCGATGATGACGGTCCCCGGGTTGAGCTTGCGCCACTCGTTGGAGCAGACGCGGCCGATCACCAGGGCGCTGAAGCCCAGCATGATACCGGTGACGATATTGCAGGTGAGCACGATGAAGACGGCGCACACCAGACCGGACATGGCCCCGACAGAGTCACTGAAATCAAGCTTGGTGACATTGCTCAGCATCAGGAGCCCCACGTACATCAGGGCCGGCGCGGTGGCATAGGCCGGTACCAGATAGGAGAGCGGCGAGAGGAACAGCATCAGCAGGAAGAGACACCCCACTACGGTGGCGGTGAGCCCCGTCTTGCCGCCCGCTGCCGTGCCCGCCGCCGACTCGATATAGACGGCGGCCGGCGCCGCCCCCACCAGGCCGGAGAAGATGCTGCTGACCGAGTCGGCACTGAGCGCCTTGCCGCTGTTGATGATGTGGCCATCCTTGTCCAGCAGATTGGCCTGGCCCGCCACCGCCCGTATGGTGCCGGTGGCGTCGAACACCGCCGTCATCACCAGCGCCAGCACGCTGGGCAGCACCAGGGGCGAGAGGGCCCCCATGATGTCGAGGCTGAAGATAAGGGAGTTACCCTGCGCATCCGCCAGGCTCGGCATGGCGAACAGCCCCTGATAGGTCACCGCCGGATCGAAGATGAGACCGAAGATGGAGATGGCGATGATCACCAGCAGGATCCCGCCCGGTACCCGCAGTTTTTCAAGGCCGAAGATCACCGCAAGGCCGATGAGAGACATGATGACCGGCATGGAGGTAAAGGCCCCGAGCGCCACCGGCAAGCCTTCCAGCGGGTTCTTGATCACCAGCCCCACCCCGTTGGCGGCGATGAGCAATAAGAAGAGGCCGATACCGATGCCGGTGCCGTGGGCGATCCCCATCGGCAGGTTATCCAGGATCCAGCTGCGCACTCCGGTCACCGAGATGGCGGTAAAGAGTACCCCCATCAAAAAGACCGCGCCGAGGGCCACCGGGATGGAGATCTGCTGCCCCAGCACCAGGCTGAAGGCGGTAAAGGCGGTGAGCGAGATGGCGCAGCCGATGGCCATGGGCAGCTTGGCCCAAAGCCCCATCAGCAGCGAACCAAAGCCCGCCACCAGACAGGTAGCCACAAAGACGGCGCCGGGGGGAAAGCCCGCCTTGCCGAGCATGCTGGGCACCACGATCACCGAATAGACCATGGCGAGGAAGGTGGTGAGCCCGGCCAGCACCTCCTGGCGCACGTTGCTGCCCCGCTCGCTGATCATGAAGAAGCGATCGAGCGCCCCCATGGGTGTTTGTCCTGATCCGGCCTCGCCAACCTCCTGCCCGGCCTGCTCTTGCACACTGCGTATCCTGCTGTTTGCCTGGGTCATACCCAACTCCTTTCGAAAACACCTGAATGTGTCGTAACGACATGCGTGTCGTGACGAAATGGCGGTACTCACTGCGGGTCTCTCCTGCGGGCCTGTCGCAGCGCCAAGACCAGATAGCAGGCAGAGCCAAACGTTTGCCTTGCTGGTCAACTAAACCGGGCCATTTCCCCTTGTGTCCCGGGGTCTGGCCCCGGTGTTTGCGATGCTGGCGCTCCTTGCGGGTTCGCCAGCCTTCGTGTTCTCTGGGGCAACTTCACGCCGCCCCGTTGCCTTCCCTACCCTCGCTCGTGCACCAGTTGGCCATCCACATAGGTGCGGTAGATGGATCTGTCATCCCCCAGGGTCAACAGCACAAAGAGCTTGTCCCGCAAGGTGGTGGAGTTGTCATAGCGCAGCTGCTGCAGCGGAGTGGCGACCGGGTCGAGCACCACGAAATCCGCCTCCTTGCCCGTGGCAAAGCTGCCGATCTTCTCGTCCAGCCCGAGCGAATGGGCGCCCCCCAGGGTGGCGAGATAGAAGGCCTGATAGGCCGAGAGCCGCTCGCTTTGCAGCTGCATCACCTTGTAGGCCTCGTTCAGCGTCTGCAGCATGTTGAAGGTGGTGCCGGCACCGATGTCGGTACCTATCCCCACCTTCACCTGCTTGTGCCACGCCTTGTGCAGCTTGAAGAGGCCGCTACCGAGATACAGGTTCGAAGTGGGGCAAAACGCGATGGTGGAGTCGGTCTCCTTGAGGCAGTCCCACTCCTGCTCTTCCAGGTGGATACAGTGGGCAAACACGCAGTTGTGGCCGGTGAGACCGTGCTGGTGATAGACGTCGAGGTAGCCCTGATGCTCGGGAAAGAGGGATTTGACCCAAGCGATCTCCTCCTTGTTTTCGCACAGATGGGTGTGCAGATAGGTGGTGGGGTACTCCTCACGCAGTCGTTTTGCCATCGCCAGCTGCTCGGGTGTCGAGGTGGGGGCAAATCGTGGTGTGATGGCATAAAGCAGGCGACCGTTGCCATGCCAGCGCTCGATGAGCGCCTTGCTCTGCAGATAACTGCTCTGCGCAGTATCCAGCAGATAATCGGGGGCGTTGCGATCCATCATCACCTTGCCCGCGATCATCCGCATATTGATGCGACTGGCCGCCTCGAACAGGGCATCCACCGACTCGGGGTGGACGGTGCCAAACACCAGCGCCGTGGTGGTGCCGTTTCGCAGCAGCTGCTTGATAAAGAAGGTGGACATCTCGCGGGCATACTCGCGATCGTTGTAGCGCCGCTCGGCCGGGAAGGTGTGTTGGCTCAGCCACTCCAGCAACTGCTCGCCATAGGCCCCCACCATCTCGCTCTGGGGGTAATGAATGTGGGTGTCGACAAAGCCCGGCACGATGAGCTTGCCGCGATAATCACGCACCCGCACCTCGCTCGGGATGCGCCCCTTGCCCTCCTCCCACTGGCCGAACCAGTCGATGCAGCCGTTGCGGATGATCAGGAGCCCATCCTCGACGAGGCGGGCGTGAGCCTCTATCTCCTCCGGGTGATCCACCACCCGGGTGATGTCAAAAAAGCTGCCACGGATGGCTTTGACTGAGTTGTCGTAGTTCATAACCTTGTCCCTGTTTTTATCGTTCTGTAATGAGATTCAGACCCGCTCTGTCCCGGGTTCACTCACCCCTGCTTCCTCTACCCGGGGTACTGCCTCCCGGCTGGCGGGGGCGGTCTGCAAGGCGCTGTCCGGCTTGTCGCTGAGTTGGATCACTTCCACCCCCTCGGCGCCCTTGAGCACCTTGCGCTTGCGGCTCTGGGGCAGCACCAGATTCAGGATGATGGCGGTGATGCCGCCGGCGCAGATGGGGTTCTCCACCAGCATGTAGATGCCGGCGGGCAACACCTTGAAGACGTTCGGGTCGTAGGAGACGCCGAGCCCCAGCCCCAGCGAGGTGGCGACGATCAGGGTCTCGCGCCGATCGAAGCCATGGCTGATGATGATGCGGCCACCGGCGATGGCGATCATGGAGAACATGATGGTCATGGCGCCCCCCATCACCGGGGACGGGATGGTGGTGAAGAAGCGCCCCACCACGGGGAAGAGTCCCAGCAGCACCAGGATGACGGCGATAAACTTGCCCACGTGGCGCGAGGCCACCCCGGTCATCTGGATGACGCCGTTGTTCTGGGCAAAGGTGGTGAGCGGCAGGGAGCCGAGCGCAGAGGCGATCACCGACACCAGGCCGTCCGCCAGAACGCCGCCGGAGAGCCGTTTTTGAAACTCGGGGCCCTGGATCTGCCGGTGGGAGACCATGGCGGTGGCGGTGATGTCCCCCACCGCCTCCAGCACGCTCAACAGATAGATGGTGCCAGCCAGCACGAAGGCGTGCAGATCGAAGGAAAAACCGTATTTGAACGGCACCGGAATGGTGACCAGGGGCAGATCATTTAACGGGGAGAAATCCACCATGCCAAGCATCAGGGCCACCACATAGCCCACCAGCAGGCCGATGGCGATACCGCTCATGCGAAGCAGCGGGCTTTTGCTGCAGTTGAAGGCGACGATGACGCAGAGCACCAGCAGCCCCAGGCCGATGTTTTCGTACTTGCCGAAGGTACCGCTGCTCATGGCGGAGAAGCCACCGCCAAAGTCGATGATCCCCACCTTGATGAGGCTAAGGCCGATCATCAGCACCACCACCCCGCTCACGGTCGGGGTGATCACCCGCTTGAGGTAAGGCAGTACGAAGGAGGAGCCCATCACCAGGAAGGCGCCGACAAAGGAGACCCCGAGCAGGGTCGAGACGATCAGCTCCTCGTGCAGGCCATCTTTTTTCATGGCGCTGCCGAGCGCAATCATCACGGTAACGAAGGAGAAGTTGACCGACTGGATGGAGAGCAAGCCCGAGCCGATGGGACCGTAGCGGTTCACCTGCAACCAGGTGCCGATGCCGGAGGCGATCATCGCCATGGAGACCAGATAGGCGGTGGTCTCGGTGGAGAGGCCGAGGGCCCCGCCGACGATGAGGGCCGGGGTCACCATGGGCACGAAGATGGCCAGCAGGTGGGTCACTGCGCCCATCAGGGTTTGCGAAAAGGGGGGCTGGTCTTCCAGCTCGTAGATCAGATCCGAGTGCTTGCGTGTTGTTTTAGACATCTTGATTGTCCCATCACACAGAATATGGGCGGAGTACTCATTCCGCTGTCAGGTGTCGGGGCGAGCCTGCGCCCGCCCCTCACCTTTTCTCTTGTCATGCCACCGTTTGTTGCTCCAGCTTGCCGAGCTCACGCAGGATCTGCTCCGGCGTGAAGTGCCATTTGCGCAGCCAGATCCCGCAGGCGTCGTGAATGGCGGTGGCGATGGCGGGCGCGGCGCCGTTGACCCCGATCTCCGAGATGGACTTGGCACCATAGGGGCCGACCTTGTCGTCACTCGGTACCAGGAAGGCCCTGAAGTCGCGCGGGATGTCGCCAATCTTGGGCGCGCCATAGCTCTTGAGATCCCGGGTGAGCGGGATCCCCTTGCCGTCGTAGCAGATCTCCTCGGTCAAGGAGTGGCCGATGGCCCGCATGGTGGCGCCGTAGATCTGGCCGAGGGCCAGCTCGGGGTTGATGGGGGTGCCGCAGTCGAGCAGGGCGTAGAACTTGTCGAGGCGGATCTCGCCGGTGCGCACGTTGACCGCCACCTCGGCAAAGTTGGCCCCGTAAGGGAAGGCCAGCTCCGAGGTGATGTAGCTGGCGGTGCCCACCAGGATGCCAAAGCCGGTGCCGGTCTCCGCCTTGTGGGCGATCTGGCCAAGGGAGACTTCTCCCAGCTTGCCGCGCACCACCCCGGGGTAGACCAGCTCGACATCCGTCACCGGTTCGCCCAGCATGGCGGCGCCGTGGAACAGGATCTTCTCCTTGAGGTTCTCGGCCGCCTTCTTGGCCGCGTTGCCGGAGAAGCAGGTGCCCGAAGAGGCATAGGCCCCCTTGTCGAACAGGGCGTGGTCGGTGTCGCCGGAAATCACATGCACATCGCCGAGCGGGCAACCGAGCACCTCGGCGGTCAGCTTGGCCACCACGGTATCGAGGCCGGTGCCGATATCGGCGCCACCGGAGTGGACGATAAAGGTACCGTCAGACTCCAGCTTGACCATGCAGTTGGCCTGATCGATGTCCGGGATCCCCGATTTTTGCATGATGATGGCGACGCCACGGCCGATGCGCCAATCCCCGTCCGCGGGTTTGGGGCTGTCCCAGGCGATGAGCTCGCGCCCCTGTTTCAGGATGGGCTCGAGGGCGCAGCTGGCGGCGTGGGGCACCGAGGTGGGCATCTTGCCCTCGCCGATGGCCCCCAGCACCTTGAGGATGTCCCCTTCGTGCACCCGGTTGTGCTCCACCATCTCGAGCTGATCAATGCCCAGTTGCTCCGCCAGCTCGGCGATGGCCATGGTCAGGGCGAAGTTGCCCTTGGGCGCGCCGTAACCCTGATAGGCCCCGGTCGGGCAGATGTTGCTGTAGTAGGTGTTGACGGTGAAACGCACGTTATCGCACGGATAGAGCGGCAGGGAGAGCGCCGGGCCGTTGCTTGGCACCGTCAATGAGTGGTTGCCGTAAGGGCCGGTGTTGGCGCGAAAATCCATGTCGATGGCGGTGAGGGTGCCATCCTTCTTGGCCCCTATCTTCACCGTCACCTTGGCCACGTGGCGGGAGGTGTTGCTGATGAACTCCTCTTCACGGGTGTAACGGAAGGTGACCGGACGGCCAGTCACTTTCGTGGCCCAGGCACACACCTCCTCCAGCAGGATGTCCTGCTTGGAGCCAAAGCCGCCCCCTACCCGCTCCTTGATGACGTGCACCTGGTGCTGCTTCATGCCGACGATGCGCGCCACCTGACGACGCACGTGCCAGGGCACCTGGGTGGAGGCGTGAATGATGAGGCGCTCCCCATCCATATAGGTAAAGCAGATGTGCGGCTCGGTCGGGCACTGCTGGGCCTGGGTGGATTCGTAGGTGCGCTCCAGCACCACATCCGCCTCGGCAAAGCCCTTGGCCACATCGCCAATCTGACCATGGACGCTGGCAGCCAGGTTCTCGTGGGGGCGAGCCCCGATGGGGAAATTGATGATCATGTGCTCGTCATCGCGATAGACGGCGTTGGCGTTCTGGGCCTCCAGATCCGCCGGCGCCCCGGCCATGTAGACGATGGGCTCGTCGTGCACCAGCGGCGCATTGGGGGCCATCGCCTCGTCTATGTTCATGACCGCCGGCAATACCTGATACTCGACCTCGATGAGTTTGAGCGCCGCCAATGCGATGGCTTCGCTCTCGGCCACCACGGCGGCAACACGATCCCCCACGTGACGCAGCTTGCGGCCAAACATGCGGCGATCGAGCGGTGACGGCTCGGGGGCGCTCTGGCCACCCGGGGTATAGTAGACATCCGGGCAGTTGAGGTGGGTGATGACATGCACCACCCCCGCCATGGCTTCGGCGCGGCTCACGTCGAGTTTGGTGATCACCGCATGGGGATGGGGGCTTCGCAGCATCTTGATGACCAGCGCATCCTCGCTGACCCTGTCCTCCACGTAGCAGGGTTTGGCCTGCACCATCTTGGCGGCGTCCACTTTCGGGCAGCTCTTGCCGATGTGGCGCAGATCGTCACGAAACTCGGGGGCAATCTGGCACAGGTAATCGGGATCCTTGAGGCGCGAGCTGGCGAGCTCGATGGCCTGGTAGAACTGCTGGTAACCGCCGTCACGGTGAAACAGCCCCGAGAGCGCATCGTCGATTTGATCACGGGTGGGGTTCGGGTGGCGATCAAGCAGGTCGGTCACGATCAGGGAGGCGGCCGGATCGTTGTAACCGGACTGCACCACGCCTACGTCCACCATGGCCTGCTGCACCAGACTGAGTTGATTCCAGGTGCCCAGCGACTCGGCGGTGCGCACCTCGGCCCCCTCCAGTTGCGCGGCGATCAGCAGGGAGGCGTTGACCACCTTGCCATTGAAGAGGATGGCGTCGGAGCCGGCGAAGCCGAAACCGTCGTCACTGTTGCGCACCGAATGCATCCGGCACTGGTTGAACAGCACCCGCTGGGCATTCTCGCCGGCGGGGCAAATGACGGTGCGCAGGGCACCGTTCAGGGTGAAGTTGAGTTCCATCATGCCTGTACCTCCTGCTGCTGGCACTCCACCAGCAGATCCGCCACCACCACGCCGCTGATATAGCGCTTGTAGGCCACGCTGCCACCGAGATCCGCGCGCGGGGTGACCAGCTCGCTCACCGCCGCCTCCAGCGCCGCATCGTGCAGATCGCGCCGCTCCACATCACGCAAGCGCATGGGCTGCGGCGTGACGCCGGCCAGGGCGACCCGCATCTCGCCAAGGGCATCCAGGGCCACCGCCGCTGTCATCACGGCCAGACCGTCGGCGTTGCGGCTGATGCGACGGGTCGCGCAGCGCAGATCGGGCTCCGGCAGCACCACTCCCAATACCAGCTCCTTGCGCTGGCCCGCCAGATAGGCGTCGATGGGCTGCAGCTGGTTATTTTCCAGCACCACCACGGCTTCGAGCACCAGCAGCACCGGCAGCAGGGGGGAGTCCTGCTGCTGGCAGGCAAGCTCACCGCCGACCGTGGCCTGGTTGCGCAGATGGCGGGAGTAGACAAATCCCAGCGCCTCGCCCAATGCGGCCGGGGTGCGGGGATCATCTTTGAGGGTTTGCAGGGTGACGCTGGCGCCGATATGGAGCTGGCCGTGCTGCTGTTCAATCTGGCCAAGGCCGAGCCGCTCCAGGGAGATAGCGACCTTCTTGTCGGTGCGGGTCGGGGCGGCGTTGAGCTTGCTGCCGCCCCCCATGTAGACGGCGTCGTTGCCAAACTGGGCCTTGAGGGCCAACGCCTGACCCAGTTGCTCGGGTCGGAAGAATTGTTCAATCATGTGTCGTCCTTACTCTTGCTGCCCGCCGCCGGGACGTTCCACAGGGCGGGCAATCCGGTGCAAATCTGCAAACGGCGGCCCTAGGCCAGCGCGTCCATCCGTTGCCACAGGCGGCTTGCCACCTGGCTGGCCTGCTGATAAATGGGCTCGACGTCAAAGGCGAACTCGCGATCCTGATAGACCATGCGCCCCTCCACCATCACGCTGTTGACCGAGGATGAGCCCATGCCAAAAGCAAGGTGGCCGCCGAGGTTGCGCGGCGCCAACGGGGTCGGTGCGGCGTAGTCGCAGATGGTGAGGTCGGCCTTGTAACCCGCCTCCAGTCGGCCAAACTGGGCACCAAAGTTGCGCTCGAGCAGGGTGTTGCCGTTCCACAGGAACCGGGCAAAGCTGTCTGGCCACAGCGCCCCGCCCGCATCCCTGTGCTTGAAGTAGGCAAACTTGAGCTCTTCGAACATGTCGGCGCCGATGCCGTCGGTGCCAAGGGCCAGGTTGCGAAACTGTGGCAGGTGCATGTTGTAGCCCACGTGGTTGTTCATGTTGGAGCGGGCGTTGTGCACCAGGAAGGCATCGCGGCTGTTGAGCAGCTCGATGTCAGCCGGGCTCAAATAGATGCCGTGGGCAATCAGCGACTTGCTGTCGACAAGATCAAACGCGTCCAGCCGGGCGATGGGCTCATTGCCATAACGGTGGTGGCCATGGGCCAGGTCGTAGCGGTCTTCCGCCACATGGATATGCAGACCACGGCCGGTGACTTGCAGCGCTTCGCGCAGCATGGCCAGCCCCTCATCCGGCACGGTGAAGGGGGCGTGGGCGCCGATGTGCGCCTCCACCAGATAGGGTTCGTCCCCCTTGGCCTTGGCGGCATCGATGGCTTGCGCGAACTGGATATTCTCCTCTACCCCGGCCTGCAGCTCGGCCAACCCCCCGTTGCGATCCGTGGTCTCGAAGCAGGTCATGCCGCGCAGCCCCGCCTCCATGAACCCTTTGCGCAGCACATTGAGGGAGCCCTTGATGAAATTGGGCGAAGCGTGGTGGTCGATCACCGCGCTGCAGCCGCTCTTGATCGCCTCGAGCGAACAGATGAGACCGCTGTAGTAGAGGGACTCCTCGTCGAGCGCCCGATCGAGGCGCCACCAGAGGTTTTTCAGGGTGGAGATAAAGTCCGGGCAGGGGGCGATGTTGGCCATGATCCCCCGCGACAGGCCGGAGTAAAAGTGGTTGTGGGCACAGACAATGCCCGGCATCACCAGCTTGCCCCCCATCTCCCGATAGTTCGCTTCCGGGTAGAGGGCCCGCAGATTAGGGCCTACCGCCTTGATAAGGGAACCTTCGATGGCGATATCCACCCCCTCCAACACCCGGGTCGGCTCCAGCTGGACGGCGGTGACGTTTTTCAGAATAAACATGGTTTGCTCCTTCGCTTATTCGTTATTCGCTCAGGCCGCGACGGCCCCCAGCAGGTAGTGGTGGTGCGCATGGACATGGCTGATGATGCGGCACATGTCACCAAGGGCCTCGGGCACATCCAGGATCCGGCTTTGGGCGTCTATGGTCAGGCGATAGGTCTCGCCGCCCTGACGCACCCGCAGCTCACCGCCTCCGTCATGGCCCTCGGCCAGATAGAAACCGGGGTTGCGGCTGTTGTCGAAGTCCTCGGGCAGGCTGAAGATGGTGACCTTGTCCTGATAGGGCTTGCCCTGCCAGGGGCAGAACTGGGCGCAGTTGCCGCACTCGTTGCAGTAGGCGTCCAGGTGCAAGGTCTGGAACTGGTCCTTGAAGCCCGGCACCGCGATGGCGACGTTGGCCCGGTTGGGGCAGACATCCACGCACTTGCTGCAGAGGTAGTTGCACTCGAGGCAACGATGCGCCTCCTGGGCCACGAAGGCATCCCGCTCCCCCTTGTCCACCAGGGTGACGGCGATATTGCCCTTGCGGCGGTAGATCTCCTCCTTGTCAGACGGCTGGCTGGTCACATCGCACGGCTGGCCGGCAATGTGCTCGCGGGCCAATACCAGATCCGCGGCGCGGCGGGCACCACCGATGGCAGCCACGATGGAGGACGGGCCGCTTTGCACGTCGCCGATGAGGAAGACGTTGCGACGGCGGGTCTCGCCACTTTGGGCATCCACCTCGGGCCAACCATCGCTGCCAAGGGGAATCCCCATGCGCTGCAACACCTCGCAATCGGGCTGCTCGCCGATGGCGGTGATCAGCGCATCCATCTGCATCACCTCGGTCTGTTCGGTGGGCACGGGGCGGCGGCGCCCCTGCTCGTCAGGATCCCCGAGGGACATCATTCGCACGGTGAGCTTGCCATCTTTATCAAAGCGCTCCGGATTGGTGAGGAAGCAAAAACGCACCCCATCCTCCACCGCTTCCAGATACTCCTCGCGATAGGCGGGCATCTCTTTCTCGCTGCGGCGGTAGATGACGGTCACATCGCTCACTCCCGGCACCTTGAGGGCGGCGCGGGCACAGTCCATGGCGGTGTTGCCGGCGCCGATCACCGCCACATGGCGGCCGAGCGGCAGCGGCTTGCCCTGATTGAAGCTGCGCAGGAAGTGGAAGGATTTGTAGATGCGTTCGTGATCCCCTTCCAGACGCATGCCGCCGTTCTTGTCGGCACCGATCCCGACGAAGACATAGGTAAAGCCCTGCTCCTGCAGCTTGTCGACGGTGAGCGCCGGATCGCAACCAAACTCGAACCTGACCCCGTGGGCGGCGACAAAGTCGATGTCATGCTGGATAAGTTCAGCCGGAATACGGAACTCGGGGATGATGTGCTTGACCACACCGCCGGCGTCGGCCTCGCGCTCGAAGATGGTGACCGGATGACCGGCCCGGGCCAGGAAGTAACCGGCGGACAGACCCGCCGGACCTGCGCCAATTACCGCGACCGGGTGCTTGTCACCGCTGCCGGCCGGCTTGTGCCAGCGCGCCTTGTACCCTTCCCAGCCGCGCTCGAGGGCCACTTTTTTCAGCTCGCGGATATTGAGGGGGCTGTCGTAGTCCAGACGGGTGCAGTTGTATTGGCACTGGTGATCGCAGATATGGCCGGTGATGGCGGGCAGAGCGTTGCGCTGGTAAATCAGCTCGAGGGCCGCCACATACTCCCCCTCGCCCATCAGGCGAATGTACTCGGGGATATCCTGATGTACGGCGCAGGCGGTGACGCAGGGCGCCACGTAACAGTCGGTCAGGGGCAGGCCGCCACCTACCTCAATGCGATCCTCGGACTTCCACTCCTTCTGGGTGTAATCCATGGTGAGGGCCTTGGCGGCCAGGGCCTCCAGCTTGGCGACATCCACCCGGGTCATGGCCCAGCTGTCGGACGCATCTATCTCTTTGAGACACTCCAGCTGGCGCAGGTAGCCCCCCGGTTTGAGCAGATCGGTGGCCATGGTGATGGGGCGGATGCCGGTCTCGAAGATCTCGCAGATATTGAACTTGCTGGCACCGCCCGAGTAGGAGATGGGCAACTTGCCATCGAAGGCGCGCGACAATACGGCGGCCACGTTGATGGAGAGCGGGAACAGCGCGCGGCCGGACATGTACATCTCATCCCCCGGCAGCGCCCCCTTGCGGTTGATAGTCCCGAGCGTGTTGGTCAGCTTGACCCCGAAGGTGAGCCCCTTCTCGGCCCCCAGCGCCATCAGACGGGTCAGCATCCCCTTGGCCTGATCCAGCTTGAGATCGTGATCAAACGACTCTTCGCTCAGACCAATGTAATCAAAGCCACAGCCATCAAGGATCTCGCGCACCCGCGGGTAGCCCAGCAGGGTCGGGTTGAGTTTGACGAAGGTGTTGAGCCCCTTCTCCTCCAGCATGTAGCGGCAGATGGCCTCGATTTCGTTGGGTGGACAGCCGTGCATGGTGGAGAGGGTCACCCCGTGCACCAAGGTGGCCGGAATGCAGTCCGCCAGCTGCTGCAGGCGATCCCGGCGCGCCTCCAGCCCCAGCGCAGCGATAAACTGCTCGTCGGCCACGAACTCGCGCAGCTGCTGCTGATACTCGGCAAATGCCGGGCGTTGGCTTGCGTCCATCAGGCCGTGGATAAACTGCTGCATGGGGGGCTGTTTGATGCCATCGAGGTTGTAACCCACGCTCATGTTGAAGATAAAGGACTTGGCCTCCCCGTCGAGGCGTGGATCGAAGATCTCCTCCAGCAGATAGAGGGCAAACCAGGCCTTCAGGTACTCGTCAAATGCCTTGGTCAGGGTGAACTCGGTGGACCACTCGGTGTTGAAGCACTCGTCCTCGGCATCGATGCAGGGCTTTGCCAGTTCGAGACGGTCCAGGATCTGCACCGTCTTGAGCTCGATAAAGCGCCCGCCGGTCAGCCAGGAGGTGACGATATTCTGGGCCAGCTGGGTGTGGGGGCCGGCTGCCGGGCCGATGGGGGTCTCACAGGTTTCACCGAATACCTTGATCTTGCGCTCGTCCTGCTTGCGATAGAATTGCGCGGCGGGAATGCCGAAGATGGACTGGCTCTCTTTATATTCCGCAAAAATTCGGGTCAGAAGGTTCTTGAAGGGAACGGGTCGCATAATATCGCCCATGATGATCTCCTTGCAGCGGCTCTGCTCATTTACATGGTGAATAACTGGGGTTTTCCTGCGGGATCGCCCCTTGTAAAGGAGAGGAGCAACTATCAGGCCAGCGCGGCTGCAAATGATTTTTTTGCGATAAAAGCGTGAGGCAGCTCCAATTAATGAAAGTGACAGGCAATTGGCCCCCCATATTAAATGAGAGTGGTTATCACTCACCCGAAAATATATTCAGGCATACCGTGATAAAAAATGATGGCTATCAAATCAGGCAGGTGTCCATATCACTTTGATACGGCCAAAATTATCGCCTTTATCACGATAATGGCGCCCCTGTCGGCCGCCATATATAGATGCACGGATGCTGCCGGAATAAAGGAAAAGCAAGAGATGAGCTGCGGCTACTTTGTCAGGCAGGCTTGCTTAAAGAGTGGATGCGGGCATCTCAGCACCTACTGTCGGCGCCTGCGCCAGCAGAGCCTGATAACGGTCCGGCGTATCCACATCAAACAGGATGGCGGGGCTCTCGACCGGCACCAGACGGTGAGGATGCTGCTGCAGCCAGCGCCGCACCGAACCTTGCGCCGGAGCCGCCGCCAGCGCCCTGGCAAGGGATTTTGGCAACAATACCGGGTGACCCGCCTCCCCCTGCCAGGTCGGAAAAAGCGCATATTCTCCCCGCCCCTGCCAGAGCGTCTGGAACACACAGGGAGGAATGCAAGGGAGATCCCCGTGGCTGATAAAGAGGTAGTCCGCCTCGCTCACCGCCAGGGCGCAGCGGATGGAACTGCCCAGCCCCTGTTCATAATCGGGATTATTCACGATCAGGATATCGCGCCGCCCGCCATAACGGGCCATCAGCTCGTCGCCGCGATATCCCACCACCAGAATGACCCGCTCACAACAAACCAGGGCATTTTTGAGACTTGCATCAAGTATTGTCCCCGAACCGTAAGGTAGCATCATTTTCCAGCTACCCATTCGGGAGGACAATCCCGCCGCCGTCATTACGCAGTCGCACGATTCTTTTCGATTGGCAGACTGTTTCTCGCTTCCTTCTTTATTTAATTCGGACATCACCATGTCATTACCTGCTCCTGTATCGATCCCCTTTCCGGATATTTCCTCATTATTAGGCCAGCTCATAAAAAATAGTGATAGCCATACCACATTAATTAGTCTGTGCGGGGCCGGCGGTAAAACCAGCACCCTGTTCTGGCTGGCCGACTATTTCCATCAACAGGGCAAGAAAGTGCTGATCACCACCACCACCCGGATGTTTCTGCCCTCCCCGTCCCACTATCGGGAGCTAATCATCGAAGCGGATCCGGTCCGTCAGCTGACCCGCTGTCAGCAACTGCCCGATGGCCCGACCCTGGTCGCCCTGTTCAGCCATATCGAGCAGGCCAGCGGCAAGGTAGCAGGCCCCACACCCCAGCAGCTTGATCTCATCAAGGGGCAGAAGCGCTTCGACATCATCCTGGTCGAGGCGGACGGCGCCCATCACAAGTTATTGAAAGTGCCGGCTTTGCACGAACCTTGCATTCCAGGAAGCAGTGATTGGGTGATAGCCCTGGTGGGCGGCGCCATGGTAGGGGCAAAGGCCGACCCGGCGCAGATCCACCGCTGGGCCGAGCTTCAGGCTTTATGCGGGATTGCGCCAGGTGAACCGCTGGATTGGCTGCTGTTCGATAGGCTGCTCTCCCACCCCGACGGGGTGTTCAAGGGCACCCCTGCAAGGGCGCGACGGATCTGGTTTATCAACGGTGATTATCAAAATGAGGCGTCATGGCAGCCGCCATTGATAAACCTGCTGGCCCGTCATCCCGAACTTCATGCCATCTGGCAGGGGGCGGTGCGCGAACCGCAAGCCATCCGCCACGCCATCGCGCTCATACCCGGAGAGCCGGTTTAGCCACCAGGTCCCGGTTTGGTTAAGGATAACAAGAGGTACCTTATGAATCTGTTTGCACACGCCGCCCGGCTGGAACAAGAAAACACCCCGTTCGCCATGGCCAGGATCATCGAGAGCCGCGGCTCCACCCCGCGCCATCAGGCCCAGATGCTGATCGAGGGTGATGGCCGGATCCACGGCACCATCGGCGGTGGCATGATAGAGCGACGGGTGATCGAGGAGGCGATCGCCGCCATTGCCGAGCGCAAGCCGCGCATCTTCCACGGTCGGATGGCCCGCAACGGCGAACATGCGGTGGGCTCGGATTGCGGCGGCGCCATGTCGGTCTATATCGATGTCTACGGCCTGCGTCCCCGGCTGGTGCTCATCGGCGCCGGTCATGTCAATCGGGCGCTCGCTCACGCGGCGGCCCCCTTGGGCTTTGACATCCACGTGGGGGATTGCTTCGAGGGGAGCCTCAACCCCGATCTCTTCCCCGCAGGCACTCATCTTCAGCAGGCCGACACCATCAGCGCCGTCATCGAGGCGCTGGCCATCGAGCCCGCCAACTTCGTCATCATCGCCACCAACCATCAGGACAAGGAGGCGCTGGATCGGCTCATCACCCGTCCCCTCGCCTACCTGGGGCTGCTCGCCAGCAAGCGCAAGGTGCAAACCTTCACCCAGGCGCTGCGCCAGCAAGGGGTGAGTCAGGAGCAGTTGCAGCAGCTGCACGCCCCCATCGGCTACAACATAGGGGCCGAGACTCCGGAGGAGATCGCTATCAGCATCCTCGCCGAGCTGTTGCAGGTGAAAAACGGCAAGGCGGGCGGCCTGATGCAGGACGATGTGCGCCTCAAACAGGATCGGCTGGTGGTGATGCGCGGCTCAGGCGATATCGCCACCGGGGTGGCGCTACGCCTGCACAATGCGGGCTTCAAGGTGGTGATGCTGGATCTCGACAAGCCCACGGTGATCCGCCGCACCGTCGCCTTCGCCCAAGGGATGTTTGACGGCGAGACCTGCGTCGAGGGAGTGCGCGCCAAGCGGGCCGAGAGTGTCGAGCAGGCCTTTGCGCTGCTGGAGCAGGGGATCATCCCCCTGCTGGTGGACCCCGAGGGCGCCACCCTGCGCGATCTCAAGCCCCGCTACCTGGTGGATGCCATCCTCGCCAAGCAGAACCTCGGCACCCACAGGGAGATGGCCCCCATCACGGTGGCCCTTGGCCCGGGCTTTGAGGCGGGGCGCGACTGCGATGCGGTGATCGAGACCAACCGCGGCCACCATCTGGGCCGGGTCATCTATCAGGGCCCCGCCCAGCCCAATACCGGCATTCCCGGGGTCATCGAGGGGCACTCCGCCCGCCGGGTGGTGCGTGCCCCCGCCCCCGGGGTAATGAAGAGCCTGATCAAGCTCGGCGATCTGGTGCAGGAGGGGGACGTGATCGCCCACGTGGGGGACGCTCCCATTATCGCGCCGCTGTCAGGCATGGTGCGGGGCCTGCTGAGTGACGGCATAGAGGTACCGGTAGGCTTCAAGATCGGGGATATCGACCCCAGGGGCGAGCGGGCCGATGCCACTACGGTGTCGGACAAGGCCCGAGCGATTGGCGGCGCCGTGCTGGAAGCCATGATGCACCTGGCCCAGCGCAGATAAGCAGACACAAAGACAACAGGGCCCGCCATAATGGCGGGCCCTTTTTTATGCCTTTACCAGCAATACGACTCAACCCTGCTTGACCCGGGTCTCCCCCGCCACCGACACCACGGAGCGTTTGCCCTTGCGGCTGATGACGACAAGCGCCAGTACGATAAAAGCGATGCCGCTCCCCTCCACCGGCCCCGGGTTTTCGCCGAGCAACCACCAGGAGAGCAACACGCCGCTCACCGGCACCGCCAGGGTACTGAGCCCGGCAATCCCTGCCGGCAGTTTTTTCAGCACAAACAGCCAGAGACTCCAGGCCAGCGCCGTGGCGAAGATGGCGCTGTAGGCGAGCGCGCCAAACACATAGGGCTGCCAGTCGATGGGGCGTTCCGGCACCATGGCCGCCACCAGCGCCATCACCAGGGTGGCGTAAATCATCTGCCAGGTGGTGAGGGACATGAGATCCACGGTGGGATGACGGGCATACATCCGCTTGGCGATGATGGCGCTGATCCCCCAGCAGATGCCGGAAGCAATCCCCAGCAGTGCGCTCTTCATGGAGTCGAGGTGCAGTTGCCAGGGCTCGATCACCAGCAGCAAACCGCAGGCGGCCACCCCGACCGCCACGTAATGGAGTCGGCGCATCCGCTCACCCAAAAAGAGCGCCGCGAAGATCACCACCCAGAACGGCATGGTGTAGCTCAGGATCGCCACCTTGCCCGCCCCGCCGCTGATCAGGGCCCACTGGGCCAGCCCCACCATGCCACAGGTCTGAAACAACCCGATGGCCAGGGTGTAGCGAAACGGGGTTGGCGTGAGATATTTGCGGCCACGCAGGCATTGCACCAGCAGCAACACCAAAGAGCCGCACAGGCAGCGCAGGGCGGTGAACTCGAAGGCCCCCGCGTAGAGCATCACCTGCTTCATCACGATCCAGCTGTAACTCCAGATGGCGGTGAGCAGGACCAATCCCCCCAGCGCCGCCATGTTGATCTTGCTACTCATTGCTTGCCTTGTTGCCTCTTCTATCGCCAATCAGCCCGCTTTTGGGGGAGCCATCTTACGCCGCTCCTGTCACCCTGCCCATCGCGGATCACAACTTGCCGACTTATTTTTCCCGTCTGCCAATCCCTTGCGCCAGCCAACAGAAAGGGGGCCGATGGCCCCCTTGGTTGTGCTGACAAGATCGAGCCTACTGACTTATCAGGGTGCCGGTCTTGCCGGCGATCCCCTCGGCCGCCTTCTCCAGCAGGGTGATGAGGGATTTGCGCCCCGGCATGGAGCTCGCAAACGAAAGCGCCGCCTCCACCTTGGGCAGCATGGAGCCCTTGGCAAACTGCCCCTGCTCGATAAAGCCCCGGGCATCCGCCACGCTCAGGGTGTCGAGCCACTGCACGTCGGGCTTGCCGAAGTTGATGGCGACCTTCTCCACCGCGGTGAGGATGATCAGCATGTCGGCATCAATCAGCTCCGCCAGCCTGGCACTGGCCCAATCCTTGTCGATCACCGCGCTGGCACCGCGCAAATGATTCCCCTCGCGCAGCACCGGAATGCCGCCGCCACCGACCGTGATCACCACCTGCCCCGCCGCCAGCATGGCCGAGACCGTATCCTTCTCGATGATGTCGACGGGTTTGGGGGACGCCACCACCCGGCGATAGCCGCGACCGGCATCCTCTTTGAGGCGCTCGCCTTTGGCCATCAGCGCCTCGGCCTCCTCCTTGCTGAAAAAGCCGCCGATGGGTTTGCTCGGGTCCTGGAAGGCGGGGTCGTTTTTATCCACCTCAACTTGCGTCACCAGGGTGGCAACCGGCTTATGGATACCGCGCTCGAGCAGCGCCTCGCGCAGGGCATTTTGCAGGTCATAACCGATATACCCCTGACTCAGGGCCACGCAGACCGACATGGGCAGATGGGGCGCCTTTTCGTCGTGGCGGGCCGCCACCTCGAACGCCTGCTGGATCATCCCGACTTGCGGGCCGTTGCCGTGGGTCACCACTACTTCATGCCCCTTCGCAATCAGGTCGGCGATGGTGCGCGCCGTGCCCTGCACCGCCTGCATCTGTTCGGGCAGGTTGTTGCCCAGCGCGTTACCGCCAAGGGCCAGTACGATTCGCTGTTTCATCTTGTGCTCTCCAGTGATGGGAGAAGCCGGCGCGCGGTCGGCTCCCTTTGTGTTCATCTATCTCTTTATGAAAAAACTGTTCTGCCAACATGCGGGGCTCTCGCCCCACGGGCAGGCGCCCCTGGGCGGTGTTCTCAAAATGCTAGTGCGGCGCCGGATACAGGAGCGAATTGAGCTCGGGGGCAAAGGGGGCGCGGGCCAGAAAACGGCCATGGCCGCGCCGCCCCAGAAACTCGCCGTCGCGGGCCACTATCTCGCCGCGACTCAGGGTCAGCCTGATCCGGCCCTGGCAGCGCATCCCCTCATAGGGGCTGTAGTCGCCGTTGTCATGTAGCTGTTGATGGGAAATCAGGGTTTCACCGCGGGGATCCATCACCACCAAATCGGCATCGGCCCCCGGTTGCAGATTGCCCTTGCGCGGCCAGAGGCCAAACAGGCGCGCCGGGTTGGCGCTGGTTAAGGCCACGAAGCGGGACGGCGTGATGCGCCCGCCGAGCACCCCGTGGGCAAACAGCAGCAGCATGCGGTTCTCGGCCCCGGGCAGGCCGTTGGGGCAGCGGCTGAAATCCCCCCCCGAGAGGGTCATGCGCTGGGCGTGGGAGAAGTTGCAGTGATCGGTGGCCACCGTATCGATATCCCCGGCCGCCAGCCCGACCCACAGCTTGTCCTGCTCGCAACGCCCACGCAGCGGCGGGCTTAGCAGGTAGTCAACTCCGTTCTCCAGGTGGTAGCAGGATTCATCCAGCAGCAGATATTGCGGGCAGGTCTCCACCCAGACTGGCTGGCCCTGACGGCGCGCCAGCTTGAGGTACTCCAGCCCCAGGCCATTGGAGAGGTGAACGATATAAAGGGGCGCATTGCCAGCAAGCCCCGCCAGATTGATCATCCGAGCCACCGCCTCGGCTTCACACTCCAGCGGGCGGCTTTGCGGGTGATACCAGGGCTCACAGTGGCCGGCAGCCAGCAAGGCAGCCCGGCGCGCCGCGATGGCGGCATCGTTCTCGGGGTGCACGGTGGCAAGCGCCCCCACTTCCTTGAGGCGGGCCAGGGCGCGCAGCACGTCGTGGTCCCCCAGCTTGTACTGGTAGGTGAGATAGAGCTTGAAGCTGCTGATCCCCTCCTTCTGCACCATGGCGGCCATCTCGCGGAGAATGTCGTCATCCACATGCTGAATGACGCCGTGAAAACCGTAGTCGATCACCGCCTGATCGGCGGCATAATCGTGATAGCGAGCCAGCTGGTGATGCAGGTTGCACCCCGCCGGGCCAAATCCCATGTGATCGATGATGGTGGTGGTGCCACCACAGGCGGCGGCACGGGTACCGCTGAAGAAGTCGTCGCAACTGCGAGCCATCCCCACATCGATGTTGAAGTGGGTATGAACGTCAATCCCCCCCGGCATCACGTAGCAGCCGTCGGCCTCGATCACCTCGGTCTCGTCATCGGGCTGGATATGGGCGGCGCGGGCCCGGATCACCCCGTTATCGATCAGCAGATCCTGGCGATATTCCCCCTGCGCATCCACCAGGGTGCCGTTCTTGATGAGCCGTTTCATCCACTCCCCCTCAACTCCTGTTGCCCTTCACGCACCAAGCCCCGCCTGAGCGGGGCATATCGTTGGTAGCAGGGATGCCGGCATCCCTGCCCTCTTGCTTACTTATCCAGCTCCGCCAGATAAAGCATGGGGATCACCGCATACATGGCGGCGCACTTGACCAGATGCTCCTTCCAGGTCTTCTCGTTCGGGGCGTGGGCCTCCGGCTCCTTGCCCGGGCCAAAGCCGATGACCGGAATGCCGTGACGACCCATGATGGAAACGCCGTTGGTCGAGAAGGTCCACTTGTCGACCACCGGCTCCTTGCGGAACAGCTCGCGGTAGGCCTTGGAGAGGGTCTTGACCGTGATGTGATCCTCTTCCACCTTCCAGGTCGGGAAGTAACACTCGGTGGGATAGACCAGACCCGTATAGGCCGGACGGTCGTACTGGTACATAGAGACTTCGGCACCGACGGCTTTCACGGCCGGCAATGCGCGGATCTCGTCAAGCGCCCCTTGCCAGGTCTCGCCCCAGGTGAGGCGGCGGTCGATGGAGACGGCGCAGCTGTCCGCCACCGCGCAGCGGCTCGGGGAGGTGAAGAAAATCTCGGAGACGGTCAATGTACCCTTGCCGAGGAAGTCGTCATGGCCGAGGTTGTGGCTGAGCTCCTGCAACTCGCCAAGGATGGGGCCCATCTTGAAGATGGCGTTGTCGCCGCGCTCGGGCGCCGAGCCGTGGCAACTCACCCCCTGCACCTCGACGCGGATCTCCATGCGCCCGCGCTGGCCGCGATAGATGTTGCAGTCGGTCGGTTCGGTACTGACCACGAACTCAGGGCGGATCTTGCTCTGTTCGATGATGTACTGCCAGCAGAGGCCATCGCAGTCCTCTTCCTGTACGGTGCCGGTCACCAGCAGGGTGTACTCATCTTCCAGCCCCAGATCCTTGATGATCTTGCCGGCATAGACCATGGAGGCCATGCCCCCTTCCTGATCCGAGGCGCCGCGCCCGCCGATGATCTCGTGATCCTCCATCCCCTCATAGGGGTCAAAGGTCCAGTTGGCCATGTTGCCAACCCCCACGGTGTCGATGTGGGCATCCATGGCAATCAGGTGCGGGCCATGGCCGATATAACCCAGCACGTTGCCCATGGGGTCAATCTCGACTTTGTCGAAACCGACCTTCTCCATCTCCTGCTTGATGCGCAGCACCACCTTCTTCTCGTCGCAGCTTTCACTGGGGATTGCGATCATGTCGCGCAGGAACTGGCTCATCTCGGCCTTGTACTGGTAGGCCTTCTCCAACACCATTTCAAACGGAATTTGCTTGCTCATTGTGATCCTCCATAACAACCTGATGTGCGAGGTTCGGCCTGTTTGCCAGCCCCGCCCTGACCCTTCACCACGCCCCGTGACAGGGCGCGATCAGTTCTTCAATTCGTGTCTCTGCTCTTGCAGGAAGTGGCTCGCAACCGGGGTTACTCGCAGGCGGGATGCTTGCCTTCCCACACCACTTCCCGGTAGTGGGCCACGTCGGTATCCCCTTCGGTGTTGATCAGCAGCACCACTGAATCCTGATTGAGCCCCAGCCGCGCCATCAGGGCATCCCGCTGCGGGTGGTGGCGCACCGCCGCCAGCAACCCGGTGCCGACCGAGCCGGATTCGCCCGAGATGATGCGGGGATCGTCGCCAAGGGGATTGCCGAGTACCCGCATGCCGAGCGCCGACACCTTGTCGTGACAGGAGATGAACTGGGTGGTGCAGTGCTTGAGCAGCGGCCAGCCGAGGGGATTGGGTTCACCGCAGGCGAGCCCGGCCATGATGGTGCGCATGTCGCCCCCCACGTTGACCATCTCGCCGGCCACGCCGGAGCGGTAGAGGCAGTCGGCCTGATCCGGCTCGATGACGATGCTGTGCAGGTTTCTTGCCCCGAAACAGTCCACCAGATAGCCGAGCACGCCGCCCGCCAGGGCCCCGACCCCGGCCTGCAGCAGCACGTGGGTGGGCTGCTGGATGCCCATGGTCTGCATCTGCTCGACCGCTTCATCGGCCAGGGTGGAGTAACCCTGCATGATCCAGGTCGGGATCCTGGTGTACCCTTCCCAGGCGGTGTCCTGCACTATGTGCCAGCCACGCTCTTCGGCCATCTTCATGGTGAGGCGCACGGTATCGTCATAGTTCATGTCGGTGACGATGCACTCGGCGCCGAGGTTCAGAATGTGATCCACCCGCTCTTGGGCCGAGCCCTTGGGCATATAGACCACCGCATGCTGACCCACCTGTTTGGCGGCCCAAGCGACACCACGGCCGTGGTTGCCATCCGTGGTGGTGGCGAAGGTCATCGGCTCCTTGATGGTGCGCTTGATGAGATCGAAGGTGAAATCCTCGATGGCCACCCCGTATTTTTCACAGAGCAGGTTGGCGATGGCATAGACGCCCCCCAGCATCTTGAAGGCGTTGAGACCAAAGCGTTTGGATTCGTCCTTGACCAATATATTTTTCACCCCGACATAATCCGCCAGTGCTTTCAAATCACAGAGCGGCGTCGGTTCATATCCGGCCAATTTTTTATGAAATGCACGGGCCTTTTGTGCTTCGACACGGGAAAATAACGGGGATGTTTCTCCGGTAAAAAAGCGGTTATCCGCAATATCCATCTTCAGAGAAAATTGGGACATAGTGACCTCACAAAGAGTGACCACACGAAGAGTGACTTCACCAAGAGCCATCTCGCCGGAGAGACCTTATTCAAAGGGGCTATCCGGGGAGAAGACTCGCGATAATAAATTCTTTGTTGCAATGGGCAGGGTGAAATAACCACCCTGCCCGACTTGCCATTATTTGACGCGCTTTTGCGCTTCCTTGATCAGATTTTCCAGGGTTTCGGCAGGCGCCGAGAATTTGCGGGCCATGATCATGGCGGCGATGATATAGGGCTTCCAGCTCGCCTCTTTATAAGTGGCGATACGGTATTTCTCGAATACCCCTTCGGTCACCTCCCCCTCCTTGCAGGAGACGCCGGAAATATCCGCCGGCAGGCAGTGCATATAAAGCGCCTCGCCCCCCTTGGTGAGCTTCATCATCTCTTCGGTGCAGTGCCAATCCTTGTGCTTGGCGTTCTGCGCCAGGCAATGTTTCTCGAGCTCTTTGAGGCCGGCGTGGTCATTGGCGCGCAGCAACTCGGTGCGCTGCTCCATCACCTGGTAGGGGGCCCAGGACTTCGGATAGACGATGTCCGCATCCTTGAACGCCTCTTCCATGGAAGTGACCTGACGGAAGCTGCCGCCGGAGGCCTTGGCGTTCTCTTTGGCCACCTCGATCACGTCCGGGATCAGGTCATACCCCTCGGGATGGGCCAGGGTCACGTCCATACCGAAGCGGGTCATCAAACCGATGATGCCCTGCGGCACCGAGAGCGGTTTGCCGTAGCTCGGGGAATAGGCCCAGGTCATGGCAATCTTCTTGCCCTTGAGGTTGTCGAGGCTCCCGAAATGCTCCTGCAGCCAGGCGAGATCAGCCATGGACTGGGTCGGGTGATCAATGTCGCACTGCAGGTTGACCAGGGCCGGACGCTGGGGCAGCACCCCCTTCTCGAACCCTTCGTCGAGCGCCGCCCCCACTTCGCGCATATAGGCGTTGCCGGCCCCGAGATACATGTCGTCGCGAATGCCGATGGCGTCGGCGCAAAACGAGATCATGTTGGCGGTCTCGCGCACCGTCTCACCGTGAGCTATCTGGGATTTGCCCTCATCCAGATCCTGCTGGGCCAAGCCAAGGAGATTCAGGGCGGACGCGTAAGAGAAGCGGGTCCGGGTGGAGTTATCGCGGAAAACCGAGATACCGAGCCCGCTGTTAAACAGCTTGGTGGAAATATTTTCGGCGCGCAGGGTCTTGAGGGATTCGGCCAGTTTCAATACCAATTCCAATTCCTGCGGGGTTTGCTCCCAGGTCAGCAGAAAATCTTTTTCGTGCAGGTTGGAGTTGAGTGCCTTTATCTCTTTGATTAAATCGTTAACTGCTTTCATCGTTCGCCCCAATCATTGGATGATATATGGATAGCTCCCCTTTCACTCACGATGTCACCAGCGTCACGGTTGTGGGTGAGCTCATCGGTTAGCGTCGACAAGAGATAATCAATAAGCGTGCCAGATTAAAAAAAGGCGGGGGAATAATAAGAAAAGGAAAAAGTATGTGATGCAAGGCACAAAAATAACGATTATTTCAGCGAGTTATCCAGTCACGTCGGCGGCTTCTGTCATTTGCCGTGAATAATGCATGAATCAAGATTGATAAAAACGCCCCTTGCCAACCAGGAATTATCATCAAGGCCCCGCGGTGGGGAACATAAATGATATGGGCGGGGCCGCCATTATCATTATGAGAATAAGAGCCTCATCCCTGGTAGCCGTACTCCGGCGTCCATCATATGGCTCAGATCAAGCGTCGGACCAGAGCTGACCACAACCGCAGCGCCCCCTGACAACCGGAAAAAGCACAGGTACACGACAATCAACATCCCTGACCCAATCCTCCCACAGCTGCGAAATAGACTACTTTTTCAACAAAAAGAAACGGCTATGGGTGGCCCGGGCAACCCGCTTGTGGCACTCTGGCCAATCTCAGGGAAAGATCCACCACGACACCGAGGTGTCATCACAGCAAAGGAGCGCCACCGATGGCCAAAGTCAGCAAGAAAGAGATCAAGAAGAAGATCGACGCCCGCCTCGACAAGATTGCCAAGCACGAGAGCAAGATCAAGAAGCTGAAGAAGGCCCTGAAGTAAGGGCTACGCGATAAGAAAAACCGCCAGCTGGCGGTTTTTTATTGCCGCATATCCTCAAATAACACCGGTCCCCGCGGGTTGCCCTTAAATAAAGGGTAAGAGCGCCGAACGGGCGCCGCGCACGGCGTTGTCACGAACTAGCCTTGATGATGTGTTTGATATGAGCCTGTTGTGGAGCGCCATATGTACTCTTACACCCTCACCTTCAAGGATGAAGCCGATCGCCTGACAGCCCCCGAACAGGAGATCAGCCTGCAAAGCCCCGCCCTCGCCGGGGACTTTATCATTCTCTCCGACGGCAGCCGCCATCAGATCATGTTTATCACCCACCGCGCCCACTACAGCAGTCTCTATCTCGATAAAGGAGTCAGGGTGCCGCAGGGCTGACGGGCATGTGGGTCATATCAAACAACTTGTCGAGCACATCGCGCACGCAAATAGAAAAGCGGCCTGTTGGCCGCGGGTTATGGCGAGAAACGCCGTCATGGCATTGAGATGGCTATTCGCTCTTTAACACCGGCTGGCGCACTATCTCGACACCTTTTTTATAGACCACCAGCATCCCGGGCGGGCTATCAGGCTCCCCTATCACGGTCACGTCACAATCATACCGATAAGGGACGCTGGTGAATTGATATCCCCGGCCATCGCCTCATCTCTGTCCCCTGCTCTGTTTTCCTCCCCATTCATCTTGAGGAGAGGCTGCCCGGTATTTGGTTTTACACGCCTGCGAACGGCTATTTATCGAGCGCCAGGAAATAGTGATACCCATCTTCCTTCCTATACCCCAGGGCCTCATACAATCTTTGCGCGGCCGAATTGTCTCTCGCGGTTTCCAGGGCCAGCCCCCTGGCGTTTGTCGCCATGGCAAACTCCTTTGCCGTATCCATCAATTTTTTGGCAACTCCCAAGCGCCTGGCCTGCGCCGCGACATACAGGTCGTTCAGAACCCATATCCGTTTGGCGGCGACGGATGAAAATGAGGGGTAGAGCTGGGTAAAACCGATGCCGGCACCCTGCTTATCTCTGGCAAAAAAGATCACGGACTCCTGTTGTGACAGGCGCTCGGCCAGAAAATGACAAGCCAGGGTCATATCCTCTTGTTGGCCGTAAAAGATCCGGTATGCGTTAAATAAGGGGCTGATGATATCCAGATCATCCATGCCGGCCCTGATAATTTCCATCAACTCTGCTCCATCCCAGAAACATCATCAAAATAGGTATCGGATACTCCGTCCTCTTTATCAGTCAGAGAACGAGTCCATCAGGACGATACCCGAGAGCCATCGAAACTGACATAACCGGCGCCAGTAAACTCCACAGAAAAATGAGCAGGTTGGTCAAAGGCAGGGAGCGAAACCATTTTTGGGCTCACGCCACTCGTTACATCACCTCGATCTTTACCTTGATAAGACCTGCGCGCGTATTGCCGATGGCGCTGAACGCAGCTCGGGAGAGATCGATGATGCGCCCGCGCTTAAAGGCGCCTCTGTCATTGACCTTAACCACCACGCTCCTGCCGTTGGCGAGATTGGTGACCCGCACCATGGAACCAAAAGGCAGCGTCATATGGGCGGCGGTGTTGAGATTGGTTTGATAGCGCTCGCCACTGGCGGTGCGCTTGTTGTGGTAGCGGTCGGCGTAGTAGGAGGCGAGCCCCGTCTCGGTATAACCTTGCCAGTTGCCGCCACGACCGGCATCAGGCTGGCTGCTACAGGCTGCCAGCAGCAGACTAAGCGATAACAGCAACCCTTTTTGCACTCCCCTTTTCATCCTGTTTCCCCGATATTGATGGCGCCACCTGACCCGCAGGCTGGCGCTTCGTTGCCAAAATGCGGCTTTCGCGCACGAGTCGTCCACTTTCGCATATTTTCCATAGAAAACGGGAGGCCAAGCCTCCCGTTTTGTTTATTCACCCGTCAACCTTTGTCAGGCGATAAGCTTGTCATCGCTAAAGCCGAAGCCGCGCAGGCCCACCACATGCACGTGTTCGTGCTTGCCCTGCACCTTGCGGATGAGCTTGTAGGTGGTGCCCTTCTCGGGGCTGATGTTCTCCGGCGCCGCGATAAGCAGCTGCATATCCTGCCGCTCGCACAGTTCGAACAGGGTGGCAATGGATTTGCCATCCAGACGGGCCGCTTCGTCGAGGAACAACAGGCGGCAGGGGGCGATGTCCTTGCCGCGCAGACGGCGGGACTCCTCCTCCCAGCTGATCAGCACCATCAAGAGGATGGCCTGACCGGTACCGATCGCCTCGCCGGTGGAGAGCGCACCGCTCTCGGCCCGCAGCCAGCCATCGGCCCCGCGCTGCACTTCGATCTCCAGCTCCAGGTAGTTGCGATAGTCGAGCAGCACGTCGCCCATAACCTGATAGCTGCGATCCCCCTGCTCCACCTGCGGGTTGAGGCGCTGGAACAGCTTGGCCATCGCCTCGGAGAAGCTAAGCTCCTTGTCGGCGAACAGGTCGTTATGCATGGCGGTTTGGTCGGCCAGCGCCGTCAGCAGACGGGTGTGGGCCTCGCGGATATTGACGTTGAGGCGCACCCCGCGCACCAGACCGAAGGCGATGTTCTGCAAGCCCTGGTTGAGTACCCGGATGCGGTTCTGCTCGCGGCGGATGATGTTGGTGATCTTGGCCGCCACCTCGTGGGAGGAGAGCGACAGATGGGTTTCCCGCTGCTTGAGCTCATCGGCCAGACGGGCCAGCTCGATCTCCATCTCCTCGATCGCCTCCACCGGATCATCGGAGCGGATGATGTCGTTGCGGATGCGATCTTTCAGGTAACGGTAGACCTGCACGTAGAAGGCCACCTTCTGCTCGGTGCTGCGGTTGCCCTCCGACAGTCGCAGCGCATCGCGCAGGGCCTCGTCGTGGGCCACCGCCACCCGCAGGGCGCCGAGGGCCTTGTCCGACATGGAGCGCAGCTCGTCGCTGTCAAGGTACGCCAGCTCGCGCTTGTTCAGACGCTTCTCGACGTCGGTCTCCCGCGCCAGACGCACCACCCGCGACCAGCTCGCCTTGTGACCCACCAGGGATTTGCGAGCGCTGTAGTAATCCTTGCCTTCGAGCTTGAGACGACCACCGAGGGATTCAATCTCGCGCTTGGTCACCTGCAGCTGGGCCTCGGCGCTGGTGCGACGGGAGCGGGTGCGAATGAGCAGCTCCTCGATCTCCTTCTTGTGGGCACGCGCCTTCTCTTCCATGTCGTCAGAGAGGGTCAGCCCCATGGCCGCGAGCTCCTGCTCGAACTCGGTCAGGGTCTGGCGCTTTGCCTCGACGCTGGAGTTGAGCGCGGTGCGCAGCTGCAACGCCTCGGTGTGGCGCTGGGTAATCTGCTTGTGCTGCTCACCGGCGGTGCGGGCCGCCAGCTCGGCGGCTTTAAGCTTCTCTTTGAGCCGCTCGCTCATCTCGGACGCCTTGCCCAGCAGGTCTTGCGCATCCTGATAGGCAAAGTGCGGCAGGCGGGCCACCAGCTGATCGAGCGCATAGCAACGGCGCTTCTGCTCGGCCAGCAGGTCACTCACCTCATCATAGGCCGCCTGCAGCGCGGCAAGATCCTGCGGATCCTGGCGCAGTACCTGCACCATGGTTTCCAGTTTTTCCAGCGACTTGCCGTGCTTGGCGATAAAGGCTTCGGCCTGTTTCAACGCTTCCACATCGGCGTGAGCCGCCTCGAGGCGGGCAGCCAGCTCTGTCTCGGCAAACAGGTGGGCAAAGGGCAGCATCCCCTGCACCAGCTGGATATGGCGGGTCAGCTGGGCGGCAGCCGCTTTGGCCTCGGTCAGCTGCTTGTTGCACTCGGCGATGGTCTCTTGCAACTTGCGCTGCTCGGCCTGTTTGGCCTGCACTTCGGCTTCCGGGTCGGGGCGGAAGGCGATGTCCAGATGCTGGCCAATAAAGTCGCGGAAGTGGCCGTAGAGGCGGTGGTACTTCTGCTGCTCGAAGGCGGCCTTGGCGTAACCCTCGATCAGCTCTTCGCGCTCAAGGTCGAGCTGTTCGATCCGTTTTTCCCGGGCGGCGCGGCCAAACAGCGGCAGCTCGGGGTAGCGGGAGAAGCGCACCTGACGCTTGCTGGTGCGCACCAACACGGCGTCACCCAGCTCGTCCGCTTCCACCAGATCCTCGTCAAAGGAGTCTGGGTTGCCCTGAATGAGGTAGATATCCTCCGGGCAATCTTCCAGCTTTTTCAGCCGCTCGATGGCGCCTTCCAGGTCGAGCACCACCAGGGCGCTGCGAGCCGGGCCGTAGAGGGCGGAGTAGTAAGGGGCATCGTCGATGGAGATGTCGTCATAAACATCGGAGAGCAGCACGCCCCCCACCTGCTCGGCAATGCGGGCCAGCCGCGGATCGGCCTCGCCGGCCCCCAGCTGCAAGTTGCGAATTTGCAGCTCCAACGCCTGTTTCTGCGCCGCGATGCGGTTGCTCTCCTGCTCGAACTCACGCTCCTTGTCGAGCACGCTCTGCATGCCGGAAGAAAGTTCTTCGGCGGTGGCGAGCGCCAGCCCACTCTGCTCGCGCAGCTGCTCGAGCTTTTCGAAGGATTTCAGCCAGCGCGGGGCAAGCTTGGTCAGCTCCGCGATATCGCGGCCGAGCTGAGCGCCCTGATGCTCGAGGCTGGCGCGGCGCTGATTGACTTCAGCCTGTTGCTCGGCCAGCTCCTCCTGACGGGTACGCTGGGCCTCAAGAAACAACTCCAGCTCGTCCTGACTCGCGATCAGCTGGCCGGAGGCCTGCTGCAGCTCGTCACGCAGGCGCAGCAGCGCCTGCTGGCTTTCGCTCTCTTTCTCGAGGCGAGCCAGCGCGGCGCGCAGCCCCTGCCCCTGGGCGATGCGGGCCTTGTCTTCGATATGACGCTTGAGCAGTGCCTGGGCGGTAGGCCAGGCTGCCTCGCGGGCGGTCTCGGGGGCAATGTTCAAAAGCAGCGCCAGCGCGGCTTCGTGCTCGGCCACCGCCGCCTTGGCCAGCGCCAGCTGCTGCTCGGCCCCCAGCACCCGGCTGGTGAGGCTCTGCTCGGAGCTGCGGAACTGGTGCAGGGTGTCGCTCGCCTGTTCGGCAGTCAGCCCAGGCAGCTCGCACTGCTCGCGGGCGTTTTCCAGGGCCTGCACCGCCTGACGGTACTGGATGGCGCGGGTCTGCTGAATATCCAGCGCCTGCTGATAGTCGGCCAGCTGGGTCTTGAGGCTGTCTACCTCGGTCTGGGCCAGCTCCTTGCGCTCTTCCACCTCCAGCAACTGGCTGTGGATCTCCTCCACCACCGCCTGCTGTTGCTCCAGCTTGTCAGACAGATCCGCCAGATCGGCGCGGTACATCTCGATCTTCTTTTGCAGTGCCACGGCGGCCAGCACCTTGGCCAGGTGCTCGGCGGCGGACTCCAGCTCGTCGGTCAGCAGTTTCTCGCGGTTGGTGAGCTGCTCCACCTCGTCGGCCAGATAGATGGCGCGCTGCTTCTCTTCGGCCAGCAGGCGGCGTTTACCTGCCAGCTCTTGGCGGGCCTTGAGAGCCAGCTCGGAGAGGCGGTTCTTCTCGGCGGCATTGCGCACATAATCCGCCGCCACATAGTGAGTGGTCTCGGTAATGAGGTTCTTGAACAGATCCCGCTGACCCTGAGTCTCTTTAATAGCCTCAAGGGTGCGGCGGTTCTCGTAGATGGCCGCCTCCATGTCCTGGAACGCCTTGCGTACGCCGGAGTTCTCCGGCAGCAGGTATTCACGCAAGGATCGGCTGATGGACGAAGAGATACCGCCATAGAGGGAGGCCTCGATCAGACGGTAGAACTTGCCGCGATCCTTCTGATCACGCAGCTTCTTCGGGGTGATGCCGAACTCGAACATGAAGTTGTGATAGTCGGTCACCGTATTGAACTTGGCGACCTTGATGGCGCCGAGCTCCGCCGCCGCCCCTTTCAGATCGGCAAACGCGCGCACCCGCCCCTTGCCATCCTCGAGTTTTTCCAGCAGCAGATCGGTGGGCACCAGATTGTCCGGCACATCCACCAGCGCAAACGGGGTGATGTTGACCTTGTTGTCACGGTTGGCCACCTGCTCCAGATGCACGCCGACCCAGATCCGCTGCTCGCGGCTGTTCATCACTTCCAGCACTGAGTAGCAGTGACCGCGCTGCAGCTTGCCGTAGAGCCCCTTGTCACGGGAGGCGCTGCTCGATCCAGCCTCCGTGGTGTTGCGAAAATGGAGCAGAGACTGATCGGGAATGAGGGCCGCGATAAAGGCCGCCATGGTGGTGGACTTGCCCGCGCCGTTGCCGCCGGAGAGGGTAGTGACCAGCTGGTCGAGATCGAAGGTCCGGGCGAAGAAGCCGTTCCAGTTGACCATGGTCAGGGATTTGAACTTGCCTCGCACCTTTTATACCTCCAGATCCAGTTGTTCTTCATCGAGGTCCGCCTCGATATCGTCAAACAGCGAGTCGCTGCTCGGCATTTCGTCGTCGTGGAAGATGGCCTCCCCTTCCTGGATCATCCGCAGTTGGACGGCGCGGGGATCCTCATCGGAACGCACATCGGCGGCGAAGCGGAACACGGATTCGTTGACCCGGAATTTGTCCCCGTTGCCAAGGGCGGTGATCATACCAAGGCGACGCAGCCGGCGCATGGAGGTGCGAATTTTTTCGAGCAGCTTCTTCTTGTCGAGATCGGTGCCGCCGGAGCGGCTGTTGACCATCCGCAGCAGCTGCTTCTCGTCGGCCAGGCTCAGCACCTCCTCCTGCAGCTCGCCCATGGCAAACACCCCTTCCGAGGCGAGGCGATCAGGGCTCAAATAGAGGTAGCAAAGCACCTTGCCCACCAGCATATCGAGCTCGGAGAGCACTGTGGTGCCGATGTCGGCACTGGGGCGCGGACGTAGGTAGAAGAAGCCTTCCGGCGCCTTGATGAGTTCGACCTGATAGCGGCCGTAGAAGATCTCCAGCTCCTGGTGATACTCCACCAGTGCCGAGTGCTGTTCGAACTCGTCGGCACTGATGTGACGACCGGAGCGCAAGGCGGTATCGATGCGCGGAAACAAGGGGTTGGCAATGGCCTCTGCGAGCCGCAGCGGCAAGGGAAACTCAGTATTGATCAATGACATAGGCCTGAACCTTGGATCCAGCTTGGTTAATGGGTTTCCATGCAGGTTGGCGATGCAGTTCGCGCTCGCCGCTGGCATGGCCCAGGCGCACGGCCTGGTCAATCAGAAGACGCGCCACGTCGAAGTGGGCGTGGGCCGGGTAGTCCAGCAGGTATTCCCGCAGCACGTCGGCCAAATCCAGCTGCTGACCCTGCTCGGGATAGCGGGCCAGGTAGCGCTCGATACGCTCGGCCAGCTCCTGGTTGATGTCCACCATCTCCATGTACTCCATCTCGAGGGGCACCTCGCCGGTCACCTCCTCGTCGTGGATGGCGATGGTCTCGTCGCGCAGCTCCAGCAAACGCGGCTCTTCGGCCACCCGCAGCTGCCAGTTGTGCTGATCGAAATTGCGGATGGACTCGCGCAGCCGCTGGCTGAAGGCGCGGTTCTTGTCCATGTCGATGGCGTTGCGGATGAACTTGTGGACGTGCCTGTCGTAGCGGGCCCACAGCTCGATGCACTGCTGGCCCCAGGAGGTGATGACGTCGAGCCGTCCTTGCAAGGCGTGAGTCAGCTCCTCGACGTGGAACAGATCCTCGCGCCCCTGGGCGGCTTCCTGAATGTTGAGCAGCCCCGCCTGCAGGCGGTGGCCAGCGGCGTCCAGGGTATCCTGCAACTCGCGCAGGGTCTGGCCGGTCTCGTGCAGCAGTTTTTCGCAGCTGTGGATGGCATCGACCCAGTTCTGGGTCAGCAGGGCCGCGATCTCGCTTTTGACCTGATTTTGCTGCTCATCCATGGCGCGCTGGGTGAGATCGATGCGTCCCAGGGTCTCTTCCAGGGAGAAGGTGAGGCGCGGCAGCACCTCCGCATCCCACTGCTCGCGGGTATTGGTCTCGAGCGCCGCCTTGCGGGCGGTGTCGAGCTCGGCCGCCAGGTGCTCGAGCAAAATGGAGAGCTTGATGGAGTCGACCTGGCGCTGATCCAGGAAGAAATCGACGATGCTCATGCCAAGGCGCGACAGGCGGTAGAGGCTCTCTCCCGCCACCATGTCGGTGTTGAAGCGCGACAGCAACTGCTGGCGAATGAGATCGTTGATGGCGTTGTTGGCGCGGCCGGTGAGGGTCTCGTCCATCTGGCCAAAAGCACTGCTGACGTAGCCAAAGGCGTCGTGCAACGCCGCCTCCGACAGATCCGACTCATCTTCGGACAGGGTCTTGATTGCAATCAGAAAGGCCAGCCGGTCGGTGGGCAGGTTTAGCGCCAACCCCTCCTGCCTGACCCACCCTACTATCTCCGGCAAAGAACGCTCGGGCAGGGTACGGGATGTACTCATCATGACGTTGTCATCTCGTTGTTATCCATTTGGATGGCCTTATCGGAAAATCCGGCCATCTCGTTGTTATCCATTGGATGGCCTTATCAGAACAATCCGGCCATCTCGTCGTGCTATCAAATGCAAGCGGCAACCCGTTCACAGCTGCCTTTGGCAGCATCCCACCGATAAAAACAGGGACACGTCTATCAGCTGGCGGGCTTTTGCGCCATCACATGGATATAGCGCCCCAGGGCAACGAACGGTTCCTGGCGGCAATATTGTTGCTCCATGGCCAGCAGATCGTCGAATTTTTCCACCTGATCCTGCTTGTGGCGCATGTAGTCGTGGATCACCCGCACCCCGGTCTTGCCGATTATCTTGAGCCCACCCCGCCCAATCCAGTCATAGACCTGCTCCGGCAGCTGGGGATTGGTGGGGGTCAGGGCAGTCTGGCGCTTCTTGCGAAGACCCAGGCGCACATAGTCAAAGTTGCCCACCACCAAGCTCTGAAACAGAAGGCCATGGCGGTTGTAAAAAAGCAGCGACAGTATGCCCCCGGCATTGACGAAAGGGAACAGACCGAGCAAGGTCTGGCGCGGCTCGGCGAGCCACTCCAGCACCGCGTGACAGAGCACCAGATCGAAGGTGCCGGTCACGTGTTGCTTCAGATCCTGAATGGGACAATGGATGAGACGGATTCTGTCTTCCAGCCCCTGCTCGGCGATCTGGCTGCGGGCCAGCGCCAGCATCTCGGCGGAGAGATCGCACAATTCCACCTGATGGCCCATGGCCGCCAGCTTCTGGGCAAAGTAGCCAAATCCGCCCCCCGCATCCAGGATGCGCAGGGGCCGGTTGCCAAGACGGGCCAGACAGGCCTCGATGTCACTCCAGACGATAGTGGTACGAATGCGCCCCTTGGTGGAGTCATAAATATTGCGGGCGAACTTGTCGGCGCGACCGTCAAAACTCTGATCTTGCTTCAAGAGAAACTCAACTCTGGCCATACAAAAAAAGGAAGGTATTCTGTCACATCCCGAATTTGCTGAAAACTCAAGGACGATAGTGCCGTGTTTGCGCTCAACTTTTTTGCCATCAAGAAGTGGCTTGGCCAGCTGCTGATGCCGCTCCCCTTTTCTCTCTCCTTGTTGCTGCTGGCCCTGCTGCTGCTCTGGTTCACACGCTTTCAGAAAACCGGCAAGCTGCTGGCAACCCTCTCCCTGCTCATCGTCGCCCTGATGGGCTCGCGCCCAATAAGCTATGAGCTGGCCCGCCCGCTGGAGCAGACCTTCCCCCCCTTCGAGGTGAGCCAGCATCCGGACATCCAGGCCATCGTGGTACTGGGTAACGGTCATGTCAGCGATCCGGCGATCCCCGAGCGCTCCTGGCAGAACAACATTGCCCTGGCCCGCACTCTGGAAGGAGTACGCCTGGCCCAGGCCTATCCCGATGCCGAGCTGATCTTCTCAGGCTATGTGTCGGGGGATCCCCTCTCCAACGCCGAGGTCAATGCCCGCATGGCACAGAGCCTCGGCATACCGCGTACACGGATCACGTTGTTTGAAAACAACAAAGATACTCATGATGAAGCCGTCAGTATCAGCCGCCATCTCAAGGGAAAACGGGTCGCACTGGTGAGTTCAGCCACCCATCTTCCCCGCGCCATGGCCCTCTATCAGGGACAGGGACTCAATGCCGTGCCGGCCCCCACCGATTACACCGCCAAGCAGAGCCAGGAGCCCCAGCCTCTCTATAGTTATCTGCCCAAGGGGCGTTATCTGATGTATTCCGAGGCTGCCATTCACGAATGGATTGGGGTATGGTGGGCACGCTTGCGGGGGCAGGTTAACGAATGAGCGATCAAGCGTTTCATTCCTGATTTGGATCAGGAAAGCGAAAAAAAATTACGTCATTTGCCGCCGGGTCAGCTATCTTGGGCTCGGTTCAATTCATATAATGTCGCGCAATCAAATGCCTAGGAGATATAGAAGATGAGACAGCACCTGGTAATGGGTAACTGGAAACTGAACGGCACCAAGGCTTCCGTCGAAGCACTGATCAAAGGACTGACCCCGGCGGCTGCCGCTCATCCTTCTGTTCAAGTCGCCGTCTGCCCCCCTGTTATCTTTTTGGGTATGGTTGAACAGCTGACTGCCGGCACCAAGATTGCCTACGGCGCCCAGAACGCTGACGTGCACGAATCTGGTGCCTTCACCGGCGAAAACGCCCCCTCCATGCTCAAAGCCTTCGGTTGCACCTACTCTCTGGTCGGCCACAGCGAGCGTCGCACCCTGCACGCAGAGACCGACGACGTGGTTGCTGCCAAGTACGAAGCCATCCAGAAAGGCGGTCTGGTACCGGTTCTGTGCATCGGTGAGACCTTGGCCCAGTTCGAGGCCGGCACCACCAACCAGGTGGTTGAGACCCAGCTGAAGGCTGTTATCGACCGCTGCGGTATCGCCTCCTTCGCCAACGCCGTCATCGCTTACGAGCCGGTATGGGCCATCGGCACCGGCAAGACTGCCACCCCGGAAATCGCCCAGGCCGTTCACGCTCACATCCGTCAGTACCTGGCCGGTTTTGACGCGGACGTGGCTGCCAAGGTACAGATCCTGTACGGTGGTTCCGTGACTGGCGCGACCGCGGCCGACCTGTTCGGTCAGCCGGACATCGACGGTGGCCTGGTGGGTGGTGCGTCCCTGAAAGTGGACGACTTCTCCCAGATCATTGCTGGCGCGGCCAAGTAATCGGCTGCCATGGAGGGGGCGCTTGCCCCCTCCTGCGTATCGCTTTTCCTATGGTGGCCCCCGCATCCCATACGAAAGCCGATATAGTAAAAATGGCTTGTCTATTTCCAAACATTCGTATTTGACAACTCAGATCCAGAGGCACTCATGACCAAACAAATCAAACGTATTGGTGTTCTGACCAGTGGTGGCGACGCGCCGGGTATGAACGCAGCCATCCGCGCCGTGGTGCGCGCCGGCCTGCATCATGGCCTGGAAGTGTACGGCATCTATGATGGCTATCTCGGTCTGCACCAGGATCGCATCGTCAAGCTGGAGCGCCACAGCGTCTCCGACGTGGTGAACCGTGGTGGTACTTTCCTGGGTTCTGCCCGTTTCCCCGCCTTCAAAGATCCGGCCGTTCGCGCTGAAGCGATCGAGAACCTGAAAAAGCACGGCATCGACGCTCTGGTGGTGATCGGCGGTGACGGTTCTTACATGGGCGCCAAGAAGCTGACCGAAGAGGGTTTCCCCTGCATCGGCCTGCCGGGCACCATAGACAACGATATCGCCGGCACCGACTTCACCATCGGTTTTGATACTGCCCTGAACGTGGTCGTAGATGCCATCGACCGTCTGCGCGACACCTGCAGCTCCCACCACCGCATCTCCGTAGTCGAGATCATGGGCCGTCACTGTGGCGATCTGGCCATGTCTGCCGCCGTTGCCGGTGGTGCCGAATACGTGATCGTGCCGGAAGTGGCTTTCGACAAAGAGAAGCTGCTGCAACAGATCAAGGAAGGTGAAGTCAAAGGCAAGAAGCACGCCATCATCACCATCTGTGAACACGTTACCGACGTAAATGCACTGGCCAAGGATATCGAAGCCATGACCGGCCGCGAAACCCGAGCCACCATCCTGGGCCACATCCAGCGTGGCGGTGCCCCGACGGCCCGTGACCGCATCATGTCCAGCCGTATGGGCGCCTATGCCGTCGAACAGCTGCTGGCCGGCCACGGTGGTCGCTGCGTCGGTATCCAGCGCAACGAACTGGTTCACCACGACATCATCGACTGCATCGAGAACATGAAGCGCCCCTTCGATCAGGAGCTCTACAACCTCTCCACCACCCTGTTCTAAGGCATATCAGCCCAAACAGGCCAGTCTGATAAAAACCCTCCACCCGGAGGGTTTTTTTATTTCTTCCTGATGGCCAACCCCATTGCGCCGAGCTCTTATCCGCACAACATGTGCCTGCCTCTGCTCAGGAGAAACGCAAAGCGCCAAGCGCTTGTACCTGTCAGGCTCGCGGCTCAACATTCGCGACTCAACAAAGACGCGCTCCCCATCACCAACTATGTCTCCCCCTGCTCTCTTGCGTACCGCTGTGCACGACAGCCAAGACGCCCACCTTGCTTATGCTGACCCAATGTAAGGCAGAGCATTCCAGCCTGACCTTCCGTGCCAATCAGTCACTACCAGCGACTTGCCCTGACACACTAGACAGGCTAACCGGTCTCACCACTATATTGGTGGCGATAAAATGCACACATACACCTCCGCAGCCTCTGTTATGCGGTCAACGCACCTGAAAACGGGCCCTTTTCTGCAAATTCGGATGCAGTTCACTGCGAATAGAAGCCTGATATGACAAGGCCTGACCGTGAAATGACGCTCGGTGATATCCAGTGGATGAGATATCCATGTCACACCCTGTCAAATCCAGTTCATACGCACTTTTAGTCAACCAAAAGCACTCCTTTTCAGTTAGATAAGTGCCATTTAACGAATAGGAATCATATAAAACCCACAAAAAAGAAGGATAAATGAGCGCATAAGCATATGAATTCAAAAGAATTAAATATCATCAAACAAGAAAGATGTTCCCCAACTATTACCATGCCCATTAAACGAGCTCCATATTGTAAAAATACAGCCTTCATCGTCACAGACGACAAAAGACATCATTTTCTCAAATTTAACCCTTGTTTTAAGGCTGATGTATGGTATCTTGACATCATCAATCAACGACTTGGGGAGAAAAAAATGAAAGAATTTGTTGTGACTGCGGTATTCACCGTCTTTTTCACCCTGGTTGCTGTCTCTCTGCCCTCACTGTCACAGTTCTGAGCCGGATAGGGAGACATCAATCCGGACCGCTTGTGTCAGCCAAGCCTGATAAATCGCCACTAACAGGTATTTTTCAGCCTTGATGCCATCACAAGCCACTTAAATATGATTTCATCATCTTGGCGTCGTTTTTTTCACCGCCAGGGTGACAGGACAGCAGGACGAAGTGTCCAATCATATCCGGGGGAGCATGACTCCCCTTTTTGCTGCCCGTTATTTGCTCACGTCATCTTCAATCCTGAATGACCATGGGCGCTGCCATCCCCCCGCGGCCTGCCCCCCCAATCTGAATTTCCCTCCCCTGGCCTGACCATGCTCGCTCACCTCGTCTGAATGAACTTTTGCCTGCCAGCTGGGATCAAAAAAGCCCCCACCGCGAGGTGGGGGCTTTGTCTTTCAAGCTATGCCGTCAGGCTGGCAGATGGCGTCGTTACGCCTTGTTCCAGCGCTGCGAGTCATATTCCGGGCTGAAGCGGTCGACGATGACCGCACAGGCCGCATCACCCGTGATATTGAGAGCGGTACGGATCATGTCGAACAGACGATCCAGGGCAAACAGCAGCGGCAAGCCTTCGATGGGAATGCCGGCCGCCAGCAGCACGGCCACCACCAGGAAGCTCGGGCCCGGCACGCCGGCCTGACCGATAGCCCCCAGGGTGGAGGTCACAATGATGGCCGCCCAGGCACCGGCGCTCAGATCGATGTTGTAGATCTGGGCGAAGAAGATAGCGACCAGACCGTAATAGATGGCGTTACCGCTCATATTGATGGTGGCACCCAGCGGCAGCACGAACGAGGCCGTAGCATTGCTCACCTTCAACTCCCGCTCGCAGGTTTCCATGTTGACCGGCAGGGTCGCCATGGAAGAGGCGGTGGAGAAGGCCACGATCTGCGGCTTCTTCATGGCGGAGAGATACTTCATCACCGGGGTGTTGGAGAAGATCGCCACCAGCAGCGGATAGACCACGAAACCGAAGATCAGGATGGCGCCGACATAGACCAGGAACAGCTTGAGCACCAGGGTCAGCACATCGAAACCATAGGTACCGATGGCGTCGGCCATCAGGCCGAAGACCCCCAGGGGCGCAATCAGCATCACCTTGTTGATCATCCAGACGAAAGCATCCACCAAGGTATTGAGGCCATCGACCAGCGGCTTGGCCCGTTCACGGGGCTGCTTGGCCAGCGCGATGCCGAGGAACATGCAGAACACCAGGATCTGCAGTATGTTGGCCTCGTTCAAAGACTGGAACACGTTGGTCGGGATCATCCCGAGCACGGTAGCCACCGCATCGGGCAGTGCGCCCTTGTCGGAGTAGTCACCACTGAACAGGGTGGACATGGCACCGAAGTCGACACCGATGCCGGGTTTGAAGAGTTGTCCCATCACCAGCGCCAAGGAGACGGCCAGTGCAGACGTCAACAGGAAGAAGCCCAGGGTGGCGGCACCTATCTTGCCGGCCGCCGGGCTGGTCCCCAGGTTGGCGGCACCGGAGAGAATGGCCACAGCCACCAGGGGGATCACCAGCATCTTGATCAGCTGGATGAAGAGGCTACCGAGTGGAGCGAAGATGGCCGCCTGTTCACCCATGAACACCCCGGCCAGCACACCCAGTACCATGGCAACCATCACCTGGAAGCCGATATTTCTAATGAGTCCTTTAGTTAACACAATCTGTTCCTTTATGTAGCAAAATTCACACTTTTCCCAGTGCAATTAACCAAACAGGGGAATGAGCATCCGCTCATTCCCCTGTTTGGGCGCTTTATCTCATATTTAATTGCTGTTTTAAATCAGCAAATCGTTAACCGAAGCTATTAATAATTTTGCTAAAAAGTAAAGATTCAATACGGTCTTGTCGGTTTTTCCCGCATCTTGCCATGACAACGGGCGAAAGAGTGTGCTAGTTTGACCCTATCAACGAATAAACAAGGATGTAAAGATGCTGAAAGTTAACGAATATTTCGACGGAAATGTAAAATCCATCGGTTTTGAGCAAAATGACGAGAAATCCACGGTTGGCGTCATGAACGTGGGTGATTACCTGTTCAACACTGCCGCCCCCGAGCGCATGACGGTGATCAAGGGCGCCCTGACCATTCAACTGGCCGGTGAAGAGGAGTGGCACACCTACAGCCAGGGCCACTCTTTCGTGGTCGCGGGCCACTCCTCCTTCAAGCTGCAAGTGGCCACCCCCACCGCCTACCTCTGCGAGTTTCTCTCCTGATCCTGCCGGTTGAAGGGGGTTTCCCCTTCAACCCGGTTTGCCTACCGGCTCCCATATCGCTGTCCAGGTCACAGCGCAGCAGATCACCGCTTTTCATCCATGGGAAAAATCCTAGAATAAACAGACATAAACCATCACCGGAGTGATGTCATGATCAGCGTGTTTGATCTTTTTTCCATTGGTATCGGCCCCTCCTCTTCCCACACGGTGGGCCCCATGCGTGCAGCCTATGCCTTCGTTCAACAACTCAAGCTGCAGGGCCATTTACCCCACATCACCCGGGTCGAGGTGGAGTGCTACGGCTCTTTGGGCCAGACCGGCAAGGGGCACGGCACCGGCAAGGCTATCATTCTGGGACTCGCGGGATTCGAACCCGAATCCGTCGACATCGACGCCATCCCGGCCATGCTGGCCCGGGTCGACCAAGAACAAACCCTGCTGCTGGCAGGCGAGCAACCAAGCCGCTTCCCCCGCAGCGGCGCCATCATCTTCAACCGGCGTACCACCCTGCCCGCCCACACCAATGGCATGACCCTGCGCGCCTTTGCCGCCGACGATACCATGGTGTCGAGCCAGACCTACTACTCGGTCGGGGGCGGCTTCATCATAGAGGAGAGCCAGTTTGCCACCGCCAAGGAGGACGCGGCCCGTCTCGATGCCGAGCACCCCATCCCCTATCCCTTTGACAGCGGAGCCCAACTGCTCGCCCACTGCCAGGAGAGCGGCCTCTCCATCTCGGGCCTGCTGCTCGCCAATGAGCGGGTCTTTCGCAGCGACGAACAGATAAAGGCGGGACTTCGCAAGATCTGGCACACCATGCAAAGCTGCATCGAGCGGGGTTGCAAGAGCGAGGGGGTGCTGCCGGGCGGACTCAAGGTGCGTCGCCGCGCCCCCGGGCTGTTTCGCCAGCTCAGCTGCGAGACCAACTTCAACAAGGATCCCCTGATGGTGATGGAGTGGGTGGACCTGTTTGCCCTCGCCGTCAATGAAGAGAACGCGGCGGGCGGCCGGGTCGTCACCGCTCCCACCAACGGCGCCGCCGGCATCATCCCGGCTGTGCTGCACTACTATGATCGCTTCGTTCACAAGGTGGATGACGAGATCCTGGTGCGCTACTTCCTCACCGCCGCCGCCATCGGCATTCTTTATAAGAAGAACGCGTCGCTGTCGGGGGCCGAAGTGGGTTGTCAGGGGGAAGTGGGGGTCGCCTGCTCCATGGCCGCCGGTGCCCTCACCGAACTGCTCGGTGGCAGCCCCGCCATGGTGGAAAACGCCGCCGAGATCGGCATGGAGCACAATTTGGGGCTCACCTGCGATCCCATTGGCGGACTGGTACAGGTGCCCTGCATCGAACGCAACGCCATGGGGGCGGTCAAGGCGATCAACGCAGCGCGCCTGGCGCTGCGCGGTACCGGCGAGCACAAGGTGTCGCTGGACAAGGTGATCAAGACCATGTGGGAAACCGGCAACGACATGAAGACCAAGTACAAGGAGACGGCCCGTGGTGGCCTGGCTGTTAACATTACAGAATGTTAATAAGCGATGCGAGCTTCATTCAGCCCTCAACTACCCGGCCTGGCCGGGTATTTTTTTGCTTATCGGCTTAACAAAATGGATAAGTACCAAAATAAATTTTATACTCGCGCCTCAGATTCAACAAAAATAGATCTATTTCAACTTTTTTTAGGCTTTGAACCGTTACACTGCGGTTATCTGGTTCAATGACCCGCGCAATCTGTGCGCACCATGGATCTCCCCAATTCAAGTGAGTGGGCATGCCGCCCCCTTCTACCCTGAGGTAATAGTGACATGATCAGCGTTTTTGATATCTTCAAAATCGGTGTAGGCCCCTCCTCTTCCCACACTGTTGGCCCGATGAAGGCTGCCAAACAGTTTGTTGACGAGCTTCGCGCAGGCGGCAAGATCCGCGATATCACCCGGATCAAGGTCGACGTCTACGGCTCTCTCTCCTGGACCGGCAAGGGCCACCACACCGACACCGCCATAATCATGGGTCTGGCCGGCAACCTGCCGGAGAACGTTGATATCGACGCTATCCCCGAGTTCATCTCCCGTGTCGAGCAGACCGAGCGTCTGCCCATCGGTCTGCACTGCCACACCGTCAGCTTCCCGCGCGATGCCATGGTGTTCCACGATGAAGCCCTGCCCCTGCACGAAAACGGCATGAAGCTGACCGCCTTCATCGAAGACGACGTCATCTACAGCAAGACTTATTACTCCATCGGCGGCGGCTTCATCGTCGACGAGGAGAACTTCGGCAAGGCCGACAGCGGCGACATGGCCGTGCGTTACCCGTTCAAGAGTGCCGCCGAACTGGTTGCCCACTGCAGCCAGACCGGTCTCTCCATCTCCTCCCTGATGATGGAGAACGAGAAGTGCTTCAACACCCCGGAAGAGATCTACAAGAAGTTCGGCAAGATCTGGAACACCATGCGTGAAGCCATCGATCGCGGCTGCCGCACCGAGGGCGTGCTCTCCGGTCCGCTGCGCGTGCCCCGCCGTGCCGCTCCCCTGTTCCGTCAGCTGAGCACCAACGAGAACCTCTCCAACGATCCCATGGGTATCGTCGACTGGGTCAACATGTTTGCCCTGGCGGTGAGCGAAGAGAACGCGGCCGGTGGTCGTGTAGTAACTGCACCGACCAACGGCGCCGCCGGCATCATCCCCGCCGTGCTGGCCTACTACGACAAGTTCATCCAGCCGGTTGGCCGCGACGACTACACCCGCTTCTTCCTGGCGGCCGGTGCCGTCGGCATCCTGTACAAGATGAACGCCTCCATCTCCGGCGCCGAAGTGGGTTGCCAGGGTGAAGTGGGCGTCTCCTGCTCCATGGCCGCAGCCGGTCTGACCGAGCTGATGGGTGGTAGCCCGGAGCACGTGTGTGAAGCCGCCGAGATCGCCATGGAACACAACCTGGGTCTGACTTGTGACCCGGTGGCCGGCCAGGTGCAGGTACCCTGCATCGAGCGCAACGCCATCGCAGCCATGAAGTCGGTCAACGCCTCCCGCATGGCCCTGCGCCGCACCTCCAAGCCGCGCGTCTCCCTGGACAAGGTCATCGAGACCATGTACATCACCGGCAAGGACATGGACTCCAAGTACCGCGAAACCTCTCGCGGTGGCCTGGCCATCAAGGTGATGCAGGTTGCTTGCGAATAAGCAGTCCAGAATATAAAAAAGGCGGGTTATCCCGCCTTTTTTATTGCCGTTTTTCGCCACGCCAGCGCCAAGCTTTTTGGATCACGCAAGCCAATAGCGCCGGCCAGTACCGCTATGCTCGTGCAGCTAACCCTTTTTTAGACACGCTTTAATACTCTCTTTCACACCGCCCTTCCCTTTCTCCTGGCACAGCTCCGGACGCCCGTTATCGGCCCTCGTCAGCCACCCGCAGTATCACGGCATACGACAGTCCGTCTCATTGCCTGCGCGGGTCTGCGTACGAGAGCACTTGCCCAGACAAGAGAAGTTCAGCCGCAACAGGGAGTTGCAAATATGGACAAGGGGCAAAAAGTCCGCGCTGAAATAAGTATCAGGGGTGGCCACTCACGCTATTTTGTGAGCGGTCGCAAAAGTTGATGATATTGTGTCCGGGCCGGATTGACTTTTAATTTGGATGTATTGGGCAATATTTCAACGCACTGATTAATTCGACATACCTATTATTGCCGGAATTATCTGCATCCTTGCCATGAGATGACGCGCCCCGAAGTGGGGCGCTAAAAATACAAATAGCCGGTTCGCCATCCATTCTCGGCGATTGGGTACTGGATATTTAACCAGACTTTTTCAGCTGCGCCTTGTGCTGTTCCAGCAAATTTTCCGGAGGAGGTGGCACCTGCAGATAGAAGCCCTGGGTCGTCAGCGCCGCCATCACCTTGCTGACATTGGCCAGCCCCAGAGGCTTGGCGGGGTCCAGCTTGGTCATCAGCACCAGCTCGGGACGGCCGAAGGTGGTCATCAGCGCCTCGGGTACGCGGGAAAAATCCTCTCTTCTTTCAACAAAAAGATAGGTCTCGGCTTTTTTGCGACTTTTATAGACTGCACACAACATGGAAATTGATATAATCCGACGAGTTTATTGCCTCTGATGGGGGCAAACTATAACATCAGGAATTGAATAACAATAACGGATTAGCATCTCTGCCTCGGGGAAGATTCATGGTTGAGCGCGATAACGAATTGAAAGGGTCCACCTTCACTATTTCTGTGTTGCATATCAGCGATGGCGAGCCAGAGCGGATCCGTCAGTTGTTGGCCGAAAAGGTGGCCCAGGCCCCCTACTTTTTTAACTGTGCCCCCCTGGTGATCAATGTCTCCCGGCTGGAACATATCCCGGATTTTGAGCAGCTCAAGGAGTTGGTGGAATCCGAGGAGTTCGTGCTGGTGGGCGTGACTGGGGCGCGCAATGAAGAGATGAAGACAGCGGCCAAGGCCGCAGGGCTGGCGGTAATGGCCTCCGGCAAGAGCCGCAAGAGTGAACCGGCCCCCGAGCCGGTCGCCCCCGTGGTGGCCCCCGAACCCGAGCCAGCCCCCCTGATCCCGACCAGGGTACACGTGGGGCCGGTGCGATCCGGCCAGCAGATTTATGCCGCAGGCACCTCCTTGGTGGTGCTGGGCTCAGTCAGTCCGGGGGCCGAAGTGCTCGCCGATGACAGCATTCATATTTATGGCACCCTGCGTGGCAGGGCCATTGCCGGCGCCCGTGGCAACACCCAGGCCCGGATCTATTGTCAACAATTGCAGGCCGAGCTGCTCTCCATCGCGGGTACTTTCCAGTTGAGCGATGCCCTGCCGGCAGGCCTGATCCAGCAAGCGGTACATATCCGGCTGGACAATGAACAACTCCGAATAGACCGTATCAAATAGAGTTACAAGGAAGCGAGAATGGCGCGAATTATTGTCGTTACATCGGGTAAAGGTGGCGTTGGCAAGACCACCACCAGTGCGGCCCTGAGCACAGGTTTAGCCCAGCGTGGTCACAAGACAGTGGTCATCGATTTTGACATCGGTCTGAGAAATCTGGATCTCATCATGGGCTGCGAGCGCCGCGTGGTGTATGACTTCGTCAACGTCATCAATGGGGAAGCCAATCTCAACCAAGCCCTCATCAAAGACAAACGCTGCGAGAACCTGTTCATACTGCCCGCCTCCCAGACCCGGGACAAGGACGCACTGACCCGTGAAGGGGTCGAGAAGATCCTGGATCAGCTGGCCGAGATGAAGTTCGACTACATCGTCTGCGATTCCCCTGCAGGGATCGAAGCGGGCGCCCTGATGGCCCTTTACTTTGCCGACGAGGCCATCGTTACCACCAACCCGGAAGTCTCCTCCGTGCGTGACTCGGACCGGATCCTCGGCATCCTGGCCTCCAAGTCCCGCCGTGCCGAGCGCGGAGAAGACCCCATCAAGGAGCACCTGCTGCTGACCCGCTACTGCCCGACCCGCGTCAACCGCGGCGACATGCTGAGCGTGCAGGACGTGCAGGAGATCCTGGCCATCCCCCTGCTCGGGGTGATCCCGGAGTCCCAGGCGGTGCTGCGCGCCTCCAACTCCGGCGAGCCGGTGATTCTGGACAAAGAGTCCGATGCCGGTCAGGCCTATGAAGATGCGGTGTCCCGCCTGCTGGGCGACACCAAGGAATTTCGTTTTTTGGAAGCAGAGAAGAAGGGCTTCTTTAGCCGACTGTTCGGGAGTTAAGCATGTCATTATTGGATTATTTTCGTTCCAACAAGAAACAGAACACCGCACAACTGGCCAAAGAGCGGTTGCAGATCATCGTCGCACACGAGCGTTCATCCAGAGGGGGGCCGGATTACCTGCCCCAGCTCAAGCAGGATATCCTCGATGTGATCCGTAAATACGTCAACATCGATCCGGACAAGATCACCGTCCAGCTGGATCAGAAGAGTGATGAGCTGTCGGTCCTCGAGCTCAACATCACCTTCGCCGATGACAAGAAGGGATGAGCTGACGCCCTATGCGTGACCTTTTTCCCCAATAAAGACCGGATCCTTGGCGGGATCCGGTCTTTTATCATCACAAATACCCCCTCATGACCCGCCCCGTCTCGCCAACCGCTCGCACGATCGCTAGAATAGCCGCGACCATCGGGTTTGCCCTGTCCGGTCACTTGTCCCCCTTTTCTGGAATCGACCGTTTATGTCTTTGAATGCCGAAATGCACAGCGTCGAGGAACTGCTCGACACCGCCCTCGAACTCTTCATGGAGCTGGCGTCCGACAACCTGCCGGAGCAGGAGATCACCCTCTTCAACCAGGAGTTCAACAACCGGGGCCTGCTGGCGGAAACCGATCCGGCCGACGACTGGGAAGCGGACGTGGGATTTGAGGTCAGCGATGCCGACTATGCCGAGATCTGGGTCGGCCTTGGCAACGAGCAAGAAGAGTACGAACACCTCTTTGCCCGTATGCTGCTCTCCCGCCGTGTCGACGAGAAGTTCTGCCACATCGAATGGCTCCCCCAATAATTCCGGATCCCGATGATCCGGATCACTACGACTGGGGATCAGAGCCTGATCCCGTGCGGCCGACACTGGTGCGACGCCTGCTGAGGTGGGTGGGCAAGCTGCTGCTGGCCGCCCTGCTGTTGTCGGTCGGTTCGGTGGCACTGCTGCGTTTTATCGATCCGCCCATGTGGAGCTGGCGCATTGAGCGTGCGCTGTTTCCCCCTGCCAAGGTGGCTGAGGTCAAACATGACTGGGTGCCGCTTGGGCAGATCTCCCGCGAGCTGCAGCTGGCGGTGATCGCCGCCGAGGATCAGCATTTTGCCGAGCATCACGGTTTCGATCTCGACGCCATCAGCTCCGCCCTCAAGCACAATCAGCAGAGCAGCCGGGTGCGCGGTGCCAGCACCCTTAGCCAGCAGACGGCCAAGAATCTCTTCATGTGGAGCGATCGCAGCTTCCTGCGCAAGGGATTGGAGGCCTGGTTTACCCTGTTGATGGAGCTGGGCTGGGACAAGTCCCGCATCCTTGAGGTCTATCTCAATATTGTGGAGTTTGGACCGGGGATCTATGGCGCCGAGGCGGCGGCCAGACACTACTTCGGCAAACCCGCTGCAAGGCTGACTCGCTATGAGGCCTCCCTGCTGGCGGCGGCGCTGCCCAACCCCTGGCGCTACAAGGTCAATCCCCCTTCACCCTATGTGCAGCAGCGCTCGGCCTGGATCCGCCGCCAGATGAGTCAGCTCGGCCAGCTCACCCTGACCCGGGTCCAGCAGGCTGATTGATGATTAACCGGCGTCGGGAGGCGCCGGGGGACCGAGATGGCCACCCACCGTCTCGCGGTGAAGCGGCAGATAGTGCCACCACCAGGTCTCCCGCCGTCGCTTGATCTGCCGTCGTCGTCCTCGCGGTTTCATCCTCTGACTCCCCTGCCTGGCTGCGTGTTAACCATACCCCTACTGGGGCCAATTGGACAGACCCGCCCGTCTGCCGGCGCACTGGTCTGGCCGCCGGTGCCAATCCTTGCTACAGTAGCGAACCCCGACGAATCTGGAGTGATTTCATGGAACAGCGTACCCCGGATCAGCTGGTCGAATGGGCCTATGATCAGTTTCTCGAACAGGCTGCAGACATGCTGGCCCCTGAGCAAATTGTCGATATCACCCTGGAGTTTGAAAAGCGTGGCGCCGTCGAGGCGACGCTGCCTAATGCAGACTGGTCCACAGAATTGGGCGAACCGGTCGACATGGAACGCTGGGTAGAGGTGTGGGTCGGCTTGCTGGATCATCAGGATGAATTCGAGGTGATCTTCGCCACCTTCCTGTTGCCCCGGCTGATGCAGGAAAATGAAGTTCATATACGCTGGCATCGCCAGCAACAGGCATAAAAAAGGCGCCCTCGGCGCCTTTCTCGTTTTTACTGTCAACCCTCACATTCAGGGTTGGGCCGCGATGGCCTTGGCCAGACAGCGGCGACACCAGCAGGCGCCGGCCTCGCTCATGGGCAGGGCCGGCAGCTGGCTGCACCAACACTCATCTATGGTGGCGCCAGCGGAGACGGCGCAGTAGGCCGGCTCTCCGCAGCCCGGGCAGAGATGGGTACTTTTCGAGCCATCCAGCTCGGCCATTACCGCCAGCTGGGCCTCGCTCTCCATCGCCGACCAGTGACCTATCTCGGTGAGGGTACGACCACAGCCGAGACAGAGGCCATCTTTCGCCCGACACGCACCGATGCAGGGGCTCGGCACTTACTCCTGCTCCCCACCCTGGGCGGCGTCAGTCAGGGTAATGCAGTTGTCTTCGATGACGATCTTGCCCTGCTTGTAGAGGCCGCCGATGGCCTTCTTGAAGGTACCCTTGCTCATGGCAAACAGCTTGTAGATGAGCTCGGGCTCGCTCTTGTCACCTACCGCCAGGCTGCCGCCCTGCTTCTTCATCCGCGCCAGGATGCGCTCACCGGCGTCATCTACCTTGGCCATCCCCGGCTTTTGCAGGGTCAGATCCAGTTTGCCATCCTCGCGCACCTGCTTGACCCAGGCGGTCTGGGGACGCCCCGTCATCACCCGGCCGAAGATCTCGTTGCGAAACAGCATGCCCGGGTACTGGCCGTTGACGATCACCTTGATGCCCAAGGGAGAGTGTTCACCTGGCAGAGCGGTCACCTCGTCCCCCGCCTTGAAGGGCGGTTTGGCGGTGCTGAGGAAACGCTCCAGACGGCTGGTGCCCACCATGCGCCCTTCGTGATCGAGCATCAGGCGCACCAGATAGGTATGTCCCACCTGCATCGGCTTGTTCTGTTCGCGGCTTGGCACAAACAGATCCTTTTTCATGCCCCAGTCGAGGAAGGCGCCGATCTTGTTGGCGTTGACCACCTTGAGGCCGGCAAATTCGTCCACCATGGCAAACGGCTTGTCAGTGGTGATCACCGGCTCGCAGTCAGCATCCAGATAGAGGAACACCTGCACATCGTCCCCCTCCTTGACCCCTTCCGGCAGCTGGCGCCTGGGCAGCAGCAGTTCACCGTACTCCTCGGCCGCGAGCCAGGCGCCACGGTCTTCGAGTTCAACGACGTTGAGGGTGTTCATCTTGCCAATCTGTATCATGGTGCTCTCTTTTTCTTTACCGGATGGGCCAGCTGGATCAGGGCCCTGATGGCCGCGCATGTTACCCCAAAACCGGCGATCCGGCCTAGTCCCCATCGCAACGCAAGGCCTCGTCTTTGGTGCATTTCGCCACCAGACAGGCGATAAAATCGCCATGCAGGCGGGCTTTTACTGCAAATAACCCCACATTTGGGTAGACTTCGCGGCTGTTCAAATCCAGAGGAGTCGTCGATGAACCCATCCACTCGTACCCGCCATCTTAATCAATGGATCCAGCAACACAGTGCACAGGACATGACCTACCCTGCCCTGCACGGCTTTTTGTGCGCCCGCTTGGTGGGGCCGGAGCAGCCCGACTGGCAGCAGCCGCTGGCCGGTTTGCTGGAGCAGGATGCCGAGCTGGATGAGAAGAGCGCCGAAGCGCTGCACCATCTGATCGCGGAGCTGGAGAGCCTGGCCGATGAAGAGCAACTGGCCCTGCCCAGCCAGTGTCGCCTGCCCAGTGACGATCCCGAGCAGGTATTCGACAAACAGCATCCCCTCGGGCAGTGGTGCTACGGGTTTAGTCAGGGGTTTGCCACCTGGCCCAAGCCAAAGGATTTGAACGATCTCACCACCCAGCACAGATTCAGCCTCGCGGCCGAGCTCTGTCTGTTTCGTGACAAGCCCATGGCGCAGATGCTCTATAGCGCTGCCGCCAGCGATCTGCCGTTTGCCGAATTCTGCAAACGCCAGCGCCAGCACATGAAGACCGCCCTCAACCAGTTGCTCAATCTGGATCAATACCAGGCTGCCCCCAGCGCCGAGGTGGCACTGAACAACGAGCAGGCCGAGCAGTGGCAAAAGTGGTTCGCCCTGGCCGATGCCAGCCGGGATCACAAGGTGCGTCTGGGCTGGTTCGACAAGATCATCGCCGATGCCAGCCCGTTGTTTGACGATGCCTTCTGGCAACAGACCGCCGGCCATGGCTGGAGTTCACACGAAGCCAGACCGCTGCTGGCGGCCAGAGCCGGCCGCGCCGACTGCTTGCTGCAGCTGGGCCAGTTGGCAGAAGCCAGGGCCGAATACCTGGATCTGCTCACCCTCTGCCAGGCCGACGAGCCGGGTTGCCGCTATCACCTCTCCACCCTCTATGCCCGGCAAGGGGACTGGGAGGCGCTGGCAGGATTGCTGGTACGCTTTGACGAAGCCTCCAGCTGGCTGCTCTACAACAAGGCGCTGATGGTGTTTGCCACAAAAGGCGCCGAGGCAGCCAGGGAGCATTTGCTGGCGGCCATCAATGCCAACCCGCACATCCCGGCCTGCCTGCTCGGTCAGCGCAAGCTGCCAAAGCAGGAGCCCGGCAGCTGGCAGGCGGGCAGTCGTGACGAAGCTGCGCTCTACGCCCTCTATACCCGCGATGCCTGGCTCAAGCACCAGGCCCTGCTCTGGTTGCGCAAAGGCTGAACAAACCCGGATTAAAAACCCGCCTGACTGACCCGGCTTTCGCAGGATGTCGTGCGCCACCGCACATTTCATCGCTGCCGGGTCAGACAAATCCGCGTTAGTCTCGTATCATCATTGTCAAAGTATCAAAAGAAACTGCACCAGATGCAGCTGTCACAGCAGGGTGTAATATGTCAAAAATCATCGCTTTACTCGCCCACTACCCGCCCTATCAGTTGGTTCACGCCGCCGAGATGCTACGGGATACTTTCGAGCAGTTTTACGAACAGCGCTATCAACTGACCGTGCCCCAGTGGCGCCTGATGATGGTGCTCGGCCCCCACTACCCCATCAGCCAGAAAGAGCTGGTAGAGGCGAGCGGCATGGACAAGGTGCGCATCTCTCGCGAGATCCGCCGTCTGGCCGAGAAGGGGATCATCTTTACCGAGAGCAGCGAGCAAGACAAACGCATCAGCCTGGTCTCCCTCACCAATGCGGGCCTCTCCCTCTTCCAGCAGCTCAAGAGCGAGGCGGGAAGCTGGCAGCACACCCTGACCGACTACCTGCCCAGCGAATCCCGCGAGGCGATCCGCCAGCATCTGCACACCGTCAGTGCCGCCATCGAGCAGCTGCAATCCCTGGACAAGGAGCAATAACCATGGATTTGAAAAAATTCGCCACCATGGACGTCAACATGCTGCTGAGCCTGATCAATATGCAGCTGCGCGATCGCTATGACGATCTGGATGATCTCTGCAAGGCGCAGGATCTCGATAAAGCGGCCCTCGAGGCCAAACTCGCCAGCGGCGATTTCCACTACCAGCCTGATCAGAAGCAGTTCAGATAGGGATCGGGATCACAGAGCCGGCTGCGGCGCTGGCTCCATGGCCAAAACCTGATATGGTCGGAGGAGCCCCAACAGAGGGAAGCCCCGACGGCTTGATGGATGGATACATCAGGCTGTCACAAGAGGGCATTAGATTCGTTTCAGGCAAGCAAACCAAGGATGACCCAAGATGATGACCCGACAGAACCTGCTGATCAGCCTCGCCGCCTTGTTGATGATCAGCCTGTTTATTCCCTACTTGCCGCAAGATGGTGAACAGTGGCTGACCACCCTGCTCTGCGCCCTGCTGGTGGCTGTATTCCTGGTGCTGATCCGCGGCTGTCGCCGCTTTATCATGGATTGACGGCCCGACTCTCTTGCCTCTGGCGTTAAAGGGCTTTTCTTCTCTCCCAACCCTTGTGTCACCCGCCTCCTTTAAAAAACAAACGCAGCCAGATGGCTGCGTTTGTCATTATCCGAACATCGCGACGGGCAGGTCGGCTTAGACGGCAAGGCTCTCCAGCTGCGCCTTGGCCGCTTCCATCCCCTTGCTCTGGGCTTCCGGCCCCATACCCATCCCCTCGGCGTAGATGAAGTCCACCTCCTTGATGCCGATGAAACCCAGCACGGTGCGCATGTAGGGGGTCACCAGATCGGTGGCGCTGCCGACGTGCATGCCGCCACGGGGGCTGATCACCAGGGCCCGGGTGTTCTCCACCAGACCGACCGGGCCGGTCTCGGTGTAGCGGAAAGTCACGCCGGCACGAGCCACCAGGTCAATCCAGTTCTTCAGCTGGGTCGGGATGTTGAAGTTGTACATGGGGGCGGCAATCACCACCAGATCGCTTGCCTTGAGCTCGGCGATCAGCTCGTCGGACTGGGCCAGCACGGCCAGTTGACGCTCGTTCAGGTTCTCGCCACCACGCAGGCCGGAGGCCAGCTCGCCATCCAGCACCGGCAGGTTCAGGGCCGCCAGATCACGCACTGTGACGGTATCATCCTGATGATCGGCCAGGAAGCCGTCGATCAGGGCGTTGGATTGGGAGTATTGACCCAGGATGCTGGATTTGAGTACGAGGATGTTGGCCATGATGACGCTCCGTTTGCTTGTCAGTTGAACAGTGTGGCTGTCGATGAAGGTCACTCTAAACATTGGGCTTCTATACAGATAGCGAAAATAGATGCTCAACTTGTTCAAAATTTTTGATATTGGCCCACTTCCTCGCCAAAGAGCGTACTCCCCGGGCCACACGCCTTGGCATAACAAACGATTGCCGTTATGATCCGCCGCACTTTTTTCAGTGACCCGGATCCCATGGCACCCTCACGGCACTCTCCCATTGCCGGTGCAGTCTGGATGATGGTGGCTGGCCTCTGTTTCGCCGCCGTCAACAGCCTGAGCCAGTATGTCAGCTTCAAACTCGGCCTCGCCTCCACCCAGGTCGCCTTTCACCAGTATCTGATCGCCCTGATCTGCCTGCTGCCCTGGCTGGTTCGCCACGGCTTGCGCCAGTCCCTGATGACCAACCAGTTCCGGCTGCACCTGTTGCGTGTCGCCCTGGCGGTGATCGGCATCCAGTTCTGGCTGTGGGCGCTGGCCGTGCCCGTCCCCATCTGGCAGGGCATAGCGCTGCTGATGACCTCTCCCCTGTTTGCCACCCTGGGGTCGGCCCTGCTGCTCAAGGAGCAGGTGAGCCGGGCCCGCATTCTGGCGACCCTGGCGGGGTTTGCCGGGGCCATGGTGATCCTGGCCCCCTGGACCGACGATTTCAGCTGGGCCTCCCTGCTGCCGGTGGCCGCCGCCCTGTTCTGGGCCGGTTACTCCCTGCTGGTGCGCTATCAGGCGGCGAGCGAGTCGTCCCACACCATAGTGGTCTACCTGCTTATCTTCAGCACCCCCTTCAATGCCATGCTGGCTCTGCCGGAGTGGCAATGGCCCACGGCCGCTCAATGGCAACTGGTCGCCCTGGCCGGAGTGCTGTCGGCGCTGGCCCAGATGTCCATCGCCCGCGCCTACAGCGTGGCGGAGGCCTCCTTCGTGCAGCCCTTCGACTTTGCCAAGCTGCCCATGAACGTGCTGGCAGGCTGGCTGGTATTTGGCTGGGCCCCTCCGGGCCGACTGTGGCTCGGCGCCGCCATCATCATTGGTGCCGTCACGCTGCTGACTCATCTGGAGCAGCGCGCCAGCAAATCCGTTTCCTGAGGTACGCCATGCGTGCCTCTTTTTTTGTCCGCTATTGGCCGCCAATAGTGACCGCAACAATGTGACCATCGACATCAGGAGAGATCGTATGTTTGGAACCGCAACCCGCCCCGGCGCCACCCGTGCCCTGCTGCTGGGCTCCGGCGAACTGGGCAAGGAAGTCGCCATCGAGTTGCAGCGGTTCGGGATCGAAGTGATCGCCGCCGACCGCTATGCCAATGCCCCCGCCATGCAGGTGGCCCACCATGCCCGCGTGCTGGACATGCTGGATGGCGCCGCCCTGCGCGAGCTGGTCGCCGAGGTAAAGCCCGACCTCATCATCCCCGAGATCGAGGCCATCGCCACCGATACCCTGGCAGTGCTTGAGCAGGAAGGGGTCAAGGTGGTACCGAATGCCCGCGCCACCCAGCTCACCATGAACCGGGAGGGGATCCGCCGGCTCGCCGCCGAAGAGTTGGGCCTGCCCACCTCCCCCTACCGCTTTGCCCAGAGCCGGGAAGAGTTTGACGCCGCGGTGCATGCCATCGGTCTGCCCTGCGTGGTCAAGCCCGTGATGAGCTCGTCTGGCAAGGGCCAGAGCGTACTGCGCGATCTCGCCAGGCTGGAGGAGAGCTGGACCTATGCCCAGGAGGGGGGCCGCGCCGGGCGGGGCAAGGTGATCGTCGAAGGTTTCGTACCCTTCGAGTACGAGATCACCCTGCTCACGGTACGCGCCGTGGACGGTATTCACTTCTGCGATCCCATCGGCCACCATCAGGAGGATGGCGACTACCGAGAATCCTGGCAGCCCCAGCAGATGAGCGAACTGGCGCTGGCCCGCTCCAAGGAGGTGGCAGCCAAGGTGGTCGAGGCCCTAGGCGGTTATGGCCTGTTCGGGGTCGAGCTCTTCATCAGGGGCGACGAGGTCTGGTTCAGCGAAGTCTCCCCCCGCCCCCACGACACCGGCATGGTGACCCTGATCTCCCAGGATCTCTCTGAGTTCGCCCTGCACGTACGCGCCATCCTGGGGCTGCCCATCGGTACCATCACCCAGTACGGACCGAGCGCCTCCGCCGTAGTGCTGCGCGAAGGCCATAGCCAGGATATCCGTTATCAGGGGATCGGCGAGGCGCTGGCCCTGGTGCCGGGTGCCCAGCTGCGCCTCTTCGGCAAGCCGGAGATCGCCGGTCGCCGCCGTCTCGGGGTGGCACTGGCGCGTGCCGAAGAGTGCGACCAAGCGGTAGAAAAAGCCAAAGCGGTCGCGGCCGGGGTCGAGGTGCTGTTCTAAGCCCACTTTTTTGGCACACGAAATCAAACGTTTGCCAGCATGATCCAGCGCAAGGGGCATGACGATGCCCCTTTTTCATTTGCGAGTCCGCCTTATAATCCCCCCTTCACCTTTGTCTGGAGTACAAGATGTTAGCTGCCGTGATCTTCGATATGGATGGTGTTCTGATCGACTCGGAACCCTTTTGGCAACGGGCCCAGATGGCCGTCTTCTCCGAGCTGGGCCATCCCCACTCGGTCGAGGATTGCGAATCGACCATAGGCGTGCGCATCGATCAGCTGGTGGCCCACTGGTATCGGCTGCGTCCCTGGAGCGGCCCCAGCCAGGAAGAGGTGGTACAGCGCATCCTGGACAGGGTCAACGCCCTGATCCTGAGCGAAGGCCAGGCCAAGGCCGGCGTGCTGGAAGCGCTCGATCTTATCGAGGCGCAAGGACTTAAAGTGGGTCTTGCCACCTCCTCGCCCTTTGCCATGGTAGAGGCCGTGCTCGGCAAGCTCGGTATCCGCGATCGCTTCCTGGCGGTTCACTCCGCCGAGGTGGAGCGTTTTGGCAAACCGCACCCGGATGTCTATATCCACGCCGCCGAGAAACTGGGAGTGGAGCCGGTGCACTGTCTCGCCATCGAAGACAGCGTCACCGGTCTGCTGGCGGCCAAGGCGGCCTCCATGAAGGCGCTGATCGTGCCGGATCCGGCTTTAGTGGGCGATCCGCGTCTGGCCATCGCCGACCATCAGTTGCGCTCTCTCGCCGAGCTGGATGCCGATATGCTGGCCCGCTGGATCAAGTAAGTCACAAACAAGGCGCTGATCGTTCATCGGCCCGGCCCTGATGGGGGATCCGCGTCTGACCATCGCCGACCATTAGCAGCGCTCTCTCACCGAACTGGATGCCGACATGCTGGCCCGCTGGGTCAAATAAGTCACAAAGGGGTGCTGGCCAGCTGAGTGGCATACGCTCACAAGCGCGTTTTCCCGCCCCTTCGCTTCCAAAGAAAGGGCCTTAACTGACCAGACTTCCCCTCTCTTTCGCCTCTGCTGAGCAGACCCCTCACCTGTGTTTGATCCCTGTCATAAACGTGCGCTTGCTCGCGGTCAACGCCCTCCCGGAGGGCTAGAATCAACTCAAGAAGAGGCGGCCCACGGGCCTGAGGAGGTCATCATGATCGAGTACACCAGCAAGCGCATCGTCTGCCCCCACTGTGGTCATCACACCCGGGTCGAGCTGGATGCCAGCCAAGGGGATCAGGAGTTCTATGAAGATTGCATGGCCTGCTGCAACCCCATCCATCTTCGGCTGCACCGGGATGAGGCGCGCAACTGCCTGCAACTGTTTGTGGATGCCGACGACGAACAGCTGTTCTGATTGGCTGTGACGCCAAGGACGCTGCCGTTGTATCAACCGACGGCGCGGCGCAGGCCCTGTCCGCCAAGATTTGTCAGAAATGAATACCAACAAGAAGGGCCTGCATCATGCAGGCCCTTCTTCATTGCAGTGGCAACACGCTCTTCACTGGCCTTCGCGGGCCGCCAGCACCCGCTCCACCGTATCGACGATGGCCTGGGTCTGGGGATCGATCTCGATATTGGTGCGCCAACCCGCCTTGACCCAGCCGAGGTTGGTGCGGGCCAGGGTCTCGGGGATGAGGTGGACGCAGAACTCGTTGCCCCTCACCTCGCCCACGGTCAGGCTGATGCCGTCGATGCCGATATAGCCCTTGGTCAACACGTATTTCATGAGCGCGGGATCAAGGCGATACCACACCTGGCGGTTGTTGGGGGTGTCTATCACCGAGGTGACCTCCGCCATGCCCATGATGTGGCCGGACATGGCATGACCGCCGATCTCGTCGCCGAAGCGGGCCGCCCGCTCCACGTTGACCTTGTCCCCTACCTGCAAGGCGCCAAGATTGGTCAGGCGCAGGGTCTCCTGCATCAGATCGAAGCTGACCAGTTCCCCCTCCACCCGGGTCACGGTGAGGCAGCAGCCGTTGTGGGCCACGGATGCCCCCAGCGCCAGCCCTTCCCCCCAGTCCGGGTCCGGCATGCGGATCACATGGGTGCGAAAGTTGGGCTGGGCGTCGATGGCCACCAGTTCGGCGGTCCCCTGCACTATGCCGGTGAACATGTCTCGTCTCCTGCTACAACAAAAATGGCAGGGTAACCTCGTGTTGGTCGCCAGACAAGCGCACCGGCTGACAAGGCGGCCCGGGCTCGCTATAGTGGCGGCCATTCATCCCAGGCTCAACAAGGAAAATTTATGCAGGTATATCAATGCTGTGAGGCTATCCGCATCGCCTACAACCAGATAGGTTCCGGCGAACAGGGTTATGTGCCCAAGGCCATCGCCGCCGCCATCCGGGCCCTCGACGCCGTCGCCTCCGATGAGCGGGTACCGGCCGAGCTGCGTGAGCAAGCCGCCTATGCTGCCGCCAATCTGTTGATCAGCGATCACGAAGACGCCTGATCTGCCCGTCAAGCCGGAGCGCCAAACGTTTCTCCGACGCCCGATTTCAGGCTAGAATGACCCTCTTTCCCTCTGCATGCCGCGTCCTGGTATGCAGGGGTCCTTTCCGATACCCGTTCTTTCCCTTTTATTTCTGATCCACCCGGAGGTGTCAGTGCAACGTTATTGGTCCGAGGCGAAGCAACTCGTTCGTCTAGCCAGCCCCATTCTGGTCGCCCAGGTGGCCCAGATCGCCATGAACTTTGTCGATACCGTCATGGCGGGACAGGTCAGCGCCGTGGATCTCGCGGCCGTCTCGGTTGCCTCCAGCTTCTGGTTGCCGATCATCCTGCTGGTACAGGGGATCATCATGGCGCTCACCCCCATCGTCTCCCAGCTCAACGGGGCCCGCAAACGGGACGAGGTGCGCCCGGCCGTGCATCAGGGCTTCTGGCTGGCCCTGATGGTAACCCCCGTCGCCATGGTGGCACTCTACTTCAGCCCGCTGGCGCTGCAGTTCATGGACGTGGATCCCGTGATGGCGGCCAAGACCACAGGTTACCTGCATGCCATCCTCTGGGGTCTGCCCGCCTTCGTGATGTTCCAGGTGCTGCGCAACTTCAGCGAGGGGCTCTCCCACACCATGCCGACCATGGTGATCGGCTTCGTCGGGCTGGCGGTCAATATTCCCGCCAACTACGTCTTCATTTACGGCCATCTGGGCATGCCGGCTCTTGGCGGGGTCGGCTGCGGCGTCGCCACCGCCATCGTGCTGTGGGCCATGCTGCTGGCGATGATCCTCTATGTGAAGCTCTCCCGCCACTTCGCCGAAATCCGCCTCTTCTCCCATTTGTGCGCCCCCAATGGCAGCCGGATCTGGCGCCTGTTCCGGCTCGGGTTCCCCATCGCCATGGCCATCTTCTGCGAAGTGACCCTGTTCACCGTGGTGGCCCTGATGCTGGCACCCTTCGGGGCCGAGATAGTGGCAAGTCACCAGATCGCCCTGAATTTCTCCAGCCTGGTCTTCATGCTGCCGTTGTCGATTGGCGTGGGTGTCACCATCCGGGTCGGTCACAGCATAGGAGAAGGCCTGCCGGAACACGCCCGGGTCGCCGCCCGCACCGGTCTGATGCTGGGCATGAGCGTGGCCGCCGCCACCGCCGCCCTCACAGTGCTGCTGCGCGAACCCATTGCCGGCATCTACACCGAGGATCTGCAGGTGATCACCCTGGCGGCCACCCTGCTGTTCTTCGCCGCCATCTACCAGGTCTCCGATTCGGTGCAGGTGGTGGCCGCCGCCGCGCTGCGCGGTTACAAGGACACCAAGGCCATCTTCTACGTCACCATCGTCGCCTACTGGGGACTTGGGCTGCCCACCGGCATGATCCTAGGGCTGACCGACTGGGTGGTGCCCAAGATGGGGCCGCAGGGTTTCTGGATTGGCTTTATTGTCGGCCTCACCAGCGCAGCCCTGATGCTGGGAACCAGGCTGCGTTACATCTACGGGCGCTTTGCCACTCCGGAGGCCTGCACCAGCCTGTCCCGGGCCCAATAAGGGAAGATAAGGCGAAACTCGCCTGCAAAATCAACAGGCTGCGCAAGAACTGGGCAAACAGTCTCCTTTGTGAGTGCGGCCTGTTGACAGCCTTGGGGGGCATGGGTAGTATGCCGACCACGCCAGCAGTGCTGGCGTGGTGAAACGGGTTCCTGACCCGGTTCGCAAAGTGGGTTTATAGCTCAGTTGGTTAGAGCACTACCTTGACATGGTAGGGGTCGTTGGTTCGAATCCAATTAAACCCACCACTTTTCATGATGCGTCCTTAGCTCAGCTGGTTAGAGCACCACCTTGACATGGTGGGGGTCGGTGGTTCGAATCCACTAGGACGCACCATCATGAAACACTGTTATGCGTCCTTAGCTCAGCTGGTTAGAGCATCACCTTGACATGGTGGGGGTCGGTGGTTCGAATCCACTAGGACGCACCATAACAGTTTGAAAAATTTGCAGACTCAGATGTGGGTTTATAGCTCAGTTGGTTAGAGCACTACCTTGACATGGTAGGGGTCGTTGGTTCGAATCCAATTAAACCCACCACTCCCCTGCAAAAAAGTCGCCTTGCGCACTCTGCGTCCTTAGCTCAGCTGGTTAGAGCACCACCTTGACATGGTGGGGGTCGGTGGTTCGAATCCACTAGGACGCACCATTTTCTGAAAAGCCCGCTCATCGAGCGGGCTTTTTGCATTCCCTGCCCTTCCATTGCGTCATTCGTGTACCCAAGAAAAAGCCCGCGCCATCCATCTCATGACGCGGGCTCGTTGCACCGTGCCTAACCATCAGGCCTGCACGGTGATCTCGTACTTCTTTATCTTGCGATACAGGGTGGCAATCCCTATCCCCAGGGCCTGGGCGGCCAGCTTCTTGTTGCCAAGACGCATCAGGGTCTCCTCGATCATCTGTTTTTCCATGTTCTCAAGGCCATTCTCCGCAGGCTGCGGGGCAGCCACTGATGCCGCATCCACGCTCGCCGGCATCAGCAGACTGGCGGACGACGGGCTCACCACGGTGACGGGGATCCGCCCCTCTTCGGCCGGGAGCGACCCCAGCTGGTTGCGAACAATGTTGGGGGGGAGCAGGGTGGCATCGATCACCTCCCCCGGCTGGGTGACGTTGACCAGATACTCCATCAGGTTACTCAATTCACGCACGTTGCCCGGCCAGCGATAGCCCTTGAGCAGGGCCATCACCTCGGGGGTCAGCCCCGGGTAGACGATACCGATCCGGCTGGTGTGCAGGTTGAGGAAATAGTGGGTCAGCAGCTCTACATCTCCTTCCCGCTCCCGCAGTGGCGGCAGATTGAGCGGGATCACGTTGATCCGGTAGTAGAGATCCTCGCGAAATTTGCCTTCAGCGATGTATTGATCGAGATGCTGGTGAGTGGCGGCGATGATGCGGATATCCACCGGCACCGGGCGACTGGCCCCGATGGGGGTCACCTCCCGCAGCTCCAGCACCCGCAGCAACTTGGCCTGCATGGTGAGGGGCATGTCCCCTATCTCGTCGAGAAACAGGGTGCCCTGATGCGCGGCCTGGATCAGCCCCTGCTTGCCCCCGCTGGCGGCACCGGTAAAGGACCCCTTCACATAGCCAAACAATTCGCTCTCCAGCAGTTGCTCGGGGATGGCGGCACAGTTGATGGCGATAAAGGGCTTGCCATTGCGCGGACTGAGCCGATGCACGGCACGCGCCACCACCTCCTTGCCGGTCCCGCTTTCCCCGCAGATCAACACGCTAGAGGGGCTTTGAGCGATCCGGTGCAGCAGCCGCTTGAGGGTGCGCATCGGCTTGCTCTCGCCGATCAGTTGCTCGATACAGTGATCGGCATCCGGCTCCCGTACCTGGCCGGAGTGGGACTGATGAAACGCCATCAGGAACAGCTGCTGCCCCTGCACATGGTGCAACTGGCCGATGATCAACTCCTGGCGATCCTCCAGGGTGATAATGTGCTGCAGATGGCCGTTTCGCCCGTGCTGGGCGAAGGTGAGCGGCCGAATGCCGAGCTCGCGCCCCAGCAACTGTTCCTGCTTGCAGCCAAGCTGCTTGAGCGCCACCTCGTTGGCATAGCGCACCTGACTCTTGTCATCGAGCAGCAGGCAGCCCTGATCCATGTTGGCCATCAGATCGAGAAACACCTTGTTGACCCCGTCCGACAGGCCATGGGAGTCGAACAGCTTGGCCACAAAGATGGCGGAGATGTGGCGCACGTAGTCGCACACATCCTGCAGATTGTTGCTGAGCCGCTCCTGCTGTTCGGGGTTGAAAGCCACCAGGCTGATCACCCCGATGCAGCGCTCCTCCACCATGATGGGGATGCCGAGAAATGCCCGCTCCCGGCAACTCTCCTTGCAGCTGCAGCCATCACACACGGGGTCGTCGCTGGTATGGGTGACGATCTTTTCCCGCTGGTTTTCAATCACGTAGCGCAGCAGCCTGGAGTCGCCCTCCAGCTGGCGACCGAAGAATTTGCCATAGGGGCCGGTTCCGGCCACCCGCACCAGATTGTCGTCGACAATCTCGACTTCCAGTTGCAGCACGCTGGCCAGCATCTTGGCAAAGCGCAAGATGGTTGGCTGGATCTGCATCAGCAGACAGGGGGTATTCACGACGCGCATCCATTGCTCCCTTTTTTAATTAGCTCCCCCTAAAGGGAGTCATGCTGGCCAGATACTAAGGGATTTCAACGGACACAACTTGGGAGGGGATCACGAAAAGTAAAATGAAGGGGCCGAACTTGCGCCTAAAAAACAGCCATAAAATCGACAAAATGGTGAATTATCAGAATTGTATTCTGCTTATGATGGCAAGTGCAGCGCCAGCCAAACCGAAAGCGGGATCACCAGCAAGGAGAGCAGATTGCCCCCCAGCACGATACTGGCCACCTTCTCCGGCTGGCAGCGGTACTGCTCGCACAGCATGTAATTGAGCACCGCTGGGGGCAGGGAGACCGACAGCATCAGCAGCGGGATCCATTCAGCTTTGAGAGGCAACAGCCAGATGGCGAACAAGAGCGACAGGCCACCGGCCAGCAGATAGAGCAGGTTGCAGCGCAGGGCCAGCCCCAGGTGATCCAGCTCCCCCTCCATCAGGCGGATCCCGAGGGCAAACAACATCAGCGGCACCGAGATCTGGCCGAGCATCGACACCGTCGTCACCAGATATTCAGGCAGCGGGATCTGCAGGTTGGCCACCAGCAAGCCAGCCAGGGCCGCCCAGAGCACGGGGCTGCGCAGCCAGAGCCAGCGGGAGGTATTGGCCGACAGGATAAACATGCCGACCGAGAAGTGAAGCAGGTTGGAGAGCACAAAGAGGATGACGATGGCCCCCAGCTGCTGCTCGCCAAAGGCCAGCACCATCAGGGGGATGCCCAAATTCCCGGTGTTGCGAAACATGGCGGGCAAAATGAGGGCCGCCCGCTCGACGCCGTCGAGCCTGAGCAGAGCGAGCAGCAGCCCGGGCAGCAGGATCACCAGGGCCCCTGCCCCGATCAACGGCAGATTATCCCCCAGCGCCAGCGGGTACTTGACCAGTGCCGAAAAGACCAGCGCCGGAGTAAACAACTCTATGTTGGCCAGGTTGACATAGCCAAGCGCCCCGCCCGGTCGCAGCCTGCCATAGAGGGCGCCGAGCCCGATCACACCGAACACGGGAATGACGATATTGAGCAGGGCGCTGAACACGGGCGGATTCCGTTACAGTTCGCGGGCCGGCTTGCCCATCAGCAGCAGCGGATCCAGGGTCACTTCCTGGGCGCCATTGCTGATCCAGAGCTGGCCGTCGGAGATGGTACAGGTGAGCTGCATGGTACGCTCCACCATGGCAGTGAGCGCCAGGGTCTGGCTCTCCGCAAGTTCGATGATGCTCAGGTTGTCATGCAGGCTCAGCTTGCCCTGGTTTTGCTTCCACCAGACGCTGGTGCCACGCCCGCCGTAGAGATAGAGCACGACCTGGCGCGACCGGTTGCAGGCCTTCTTGAGGCGCTTCTCGTCGGGCTGTCCCAGTTCAATCCAGAGCTCAATCTCGTCCGAGTAGTTCTTTTCCCAGAGTTCGGGTTCATCGTCGGCGCTCAGCCCCTTGGTAAATTCCAGTCGCTCTGCGGCATGCCAGGCAAACGCCGCCAGCCGGATCATCATCCGCTCGTCCGTTTCGGAAGGGTGGCGCGCCAGGGTGAGGGAGAAGTCCTGATACAGATTGCGATCCATGTCAGACAAGCTGATCTGGGCCTTGAATACGGTTGCCTTGAGAGCCATAAAAAACCTTGAAAACCTGGGTAAGAGACACGTGAATGGAAATACGGGCGCCAGTGTAATCAAATTGGCGACAGGGTTCGACCACAGAAATCAAAGATTTGGCCACACCGGCTTCGAAAGGCGCTGAAAAAACAAATGCCAGTCCGAAGACTGGCATTTGGCGGCATTGCAGAAGCGACTCACTTCTCGGCGGACTCGACCCCGAAGGCGTTGAGCAGCACACAGCAGGTGACTGCCACGGCTACAAACCCACTCAGGAAGATAAAGGGCATGACCCCATATCCCAATACGGTCCAGATAGTGTGTTCAAGCAGACTCATAATGTGGTCCTTTCGTCCTGTGAAATGCGTGTTCCTTTTTCGGCGGATAGTATCTCCGCTCTTGATAAGTCTATTTGACCCTAACCCGTTGCTGAGTCCTATGCCACCAAAGTAATAAATGCGGGGTATATTTGCGCCAGATCAATTTTTAGAGTGTATTTCCTTTCAACTCAATGGATTAGTTGCCATTGACAGCCCTGACAAGAAGACGGAAACCGGAAACGGGCATAAAAAAACGCGCCAAAGGCGCGTTCTTGAGAGGCTGACAAGGTGACTCAGTTGTCACACAGGTCGATCGGCATGTCCTGACGCAGGCGCGTCCAGAGCTTGCCGGATTCGATGCCGTACTGGCGAACCGTCATGAAGACTGCTTCGTGATCGTGGGTCTCGGCCAGGTTCAGCAAGGTCTTGTAATAGGTGTCCGCAGTTTCGCGCGCCTGCTTGTCGGAGAAGTAGTAACGCCCTACCCGGCTATACAGCCCCTTGAATCCGTTGAGGATCAGGGCATATATGGGATTGCCGGAGGCAAACGACAGCTGGTGATGGAGACGATAGTCGAACTCGGCATAAGCCTCGGCCGTGTTCTCCACTTCGGCGGCGCCGCGCAGGATCTCGGCGGCTTGCTCCGGATTGTTACGGATGGCACCACGGATGAAGATGGTGCAGATGTTGGTGCGTGCCGACAGCAACTGGGCGACCAGATCCGGCACCTTGTCCTGATCCAGACGGGCCAGGGTCTCCAGAATATTGAGACCGGAGGTTTCCCAGAAGTTGTTTACCTTGGTCGGTTTGCCATGCTGTATGGTCAACCAGCCGTCACGGGCCAGACGCTGCAACACTTCCCGCAGGGTTGTGCGTGTCACCCCGATCAGCTCGGACAATTCACGCTCTGCAGGCAGAATGGATCCGGGAGGAAAGCGATTGTTCCAGATGGACTCGATGATGTATTCCTCGGCAAACCCTGCAGGGCTCTGCGCTTTTATGACCATGAAATGACTCTGTTGTAATACGTAAAAAGGCCCACGAATCATATCAAAGCAAGGAAGGCTGGCAAGCAGAAGGTCAGTCCTCTGCTCACATATGGCAAAGAAAATGTTATTAATTTGTGTTAAAAATCGATAGCGGTGCCAGTCAGCGCTGGTTATGTGGTGATAAAACCATCACTTCCAAGATCTTGGCCCAACCTTTGTATATAATCGTTCCGCTTTTTGATTAAAATCACGTGTAATTATATAGATACGGGCCAACATCCGGACGTACAGGTCAAGTACCCTTGACTGCATAGACGCAGATCCTAACAACAACGCTGAGACCCATCATCATGCCAATAAGCCTAGGGCAGGCATTTGCCAAGAACTTCTTGGGCAATGCGCCACAGTGGTATAAACAAGCCATCCTGCTGTTTCTGATCATCAACCCCATCGCCTTCCATTTCGACCCCTTCATTGCAGGCTGGTTGCTGGTTGTCGAGTTCATCTTCACCCTGGCCATGGCCCTCAAGTGTTATCCCCTGCAACCGGGCGGTCTGCTGGCCATCGAGGCCGTGCTGATCGGCATGACATCGGCCGATCAGGTCAAGCATGAGCTGGTCGCCAACATAGAGGTACTGCTGCTGCTGGTATTCATGGTGGCAGGCATCTACTTCATGAAACAGTTGCTGCTCTACGTGTTTACCAAGCTGCTGATCGGAGTGCGCTCCAAGATACTGCTCTCCCTCTCCTTCTGCCTGGTATCTGCCTTCCTCTCCGCTTTCCTCGACGCCCTGACGGTCATTGCCGTGGTGATCAGCGTGGCCACCGGTTTCTACGCCATCTATCACAAGGTCTCCTCCGGCAAGGAGTTTGGTCATCATCACGACCATACCGATGATCAGGAAGTGGCTGAACTCAACCGCCAGGATCTCGACAATTTTCGCGCCTTCCTGCGCAGCCTGATGATGCATGCCGCCGTCGGTACGGCACTGGGGGGCGTCTGCACCCTGGTGGGTGAGCCGCAGAACCTCATCATCGGCGAACAGGCCGGCTGGCACTTCGGTGAATTTGCCATCCGCATGGCGCCGGTCTCGCTGCCGGTCTTCATCTGTGGTCTGCTCACCTGTGTGCTGGTCGAGCACTTCCGCCTGTTTGGCTACGGCACCCGCCTGCCCGTCAACGTGCGCAAGATCATGGAGGAGTACAACCGTTATGAAGAGGCAAAACGCAGCCAACAGGACAGAGCCAAGCTCATCGCCCAGACGGTGATAGCAGTCTGGCTGATCGTCGGTCTGGCGCTCCACCTGGCGGCCGTGGGCCTTATCGGTCTCACCGTCATCGTGCTGGCCACTTCCCTGACCGGCATCACCGAAGAGCATGCCCTCGGCAAGGCGTTTGAAGAGGCGCTCCCCTTCACCGCCCTGCTCGCCGTCTTCTTCAGCATAGTGGCCGTGATCATCGATCAGGAGCTGTTCAAGCCGGTGATCCAGTGGGTGCTCTCGGCAGATCCGGATCACCAGCTGGCGCTCTTCTATATGGCCAACGGCCTGCTCTCCATGGTCAGTGACAACGTCTTCGTCGGCACCGTCTACATCAACGAAGTGAAAACGGCCCTGCTCAATGGAGCCATCAGCCGCGAACAGTTCGATCTGCTGGCGGTGGCCATCAACACGGGCACCAACCTGCCATCTGTGGCCACCCCGAACGGTCAGGCTGCTTTCCTGTTCATGCTGACTTCGGCGCTGGCCCCCCTGCTTCGCCTCTCCTATGGCCGCATGGTGTGGATGGCATTGCCCTACACCCTGGTGCTGGGTCTGGTCGGTTTCGCCGCAGTGGAAACCGTGTTGACGCCCCTGACCGAGTGGTTTTACCAGCAGGGCTGGCTGATTGTTCCGCAGGGGGCTGCCGTAGTCGCCCCGGCGCTACACTGATCCTGTCGTACTCCAATGACAAGGGCCCGCCAGGGCCCTTTTCTTTTGTCCCCTGCTCTGCTCTAATTCAGCCACTGTTTCTTCTGTGAGATCAATGAGATGATCGCGTTTCTCCGCCGCTTGGCCAGCAACCGCCTGGCCTGGGGACTGCTGGCGGCCTCCGCCCTGTTCCTCGAACTGTGTGCGCTTTTCTTCCAGCACATACTTGGACTGCATCCCTGCGTGATGTGTGTCTACGAACGGCTTGCGACACTGGGTGTCCTTTGCGCCGGTCTGCTCGGCATGATTGCCCCAGAGAAGTGGTACCTGCGCTGGAGTGCCATGCTGCTATGGGGTTACAGCGCCTTTCGCGGTCTCCAGCTGGCGCTGCAACATGTCGACTATCAGGTCAACCCCTCCCCGTTCAACGTCTGCAGCCCTTATGCCGACTTCCCGAGCTGGGCGCCGCTCGATCAATGGATCCCCTGGCTCTTCTTCCCGGATGGGGATTGCGGCGAGATCACCTGGCAGTTCTTGAGCTTCTCCATGCCCCAGTGGCTGGTGGCCATCTTCGCCGCCTACCTGCTGGTGTTTACCGTAGTGGCCATCGGCAATCTGGTGAAGGGTCGCTGCTGTAGTTGAGGCATCCGGCCTGCGCGCCAGAACAAGTACCACAGAAATAGGGGAGCCTTTATGGCTCCCCTATTTTGTTTGTCTTGCTGGCCCAGGCACTATGATGAGACGACTCAGCTCGCCTGCGCCGGGCTCATTTTCGCACGGATCACCCCGACCACCATGGGCAGCAGGGAGATGCCTATGATGCCGAAGATCAGCAGGGTAAAGTTGTGGCGCACCAGCGGCAGGTTGCCAAAGAGGTGGCCCGCATAGACAAACGACAACACCCACAGCAGTCCGCCCACCAGATTGAATGCCAGGAAGCGCGGATAGGTCATGGCCCCCATGCCTGCCACGAAGGGGGCAAAGGTACGCACAATCGGCAGGAAACGGGTAATGATGATGGTCTTGCCGCCATGTTTGGCATAGAAGCCTCGGGTCTTCTCCAGATAGTCCCGCCTGAAGATTTTCGAATCCGGCTTGCGAAACAGCTGCTCGCCGAAGAAGTGACCAATGGTGTAGTTGACCACATTGCCGAGCACGGCGGCGAGAGTCAGCACACCAGCCAGGGTGTGCACATCCAGCACGCTGTCGACGGTGAGGGCGCCGGCGGCAAACAGCAGGGAATCGCCGGGCAGAAACGGCGTCACTACCAGTCCGGTCTCGCAGAAGATGATCAGGAACAGGATGGCATATACCCAGATGCCATAGTTTTCAAACAGCTCTTTCAGATGAACGTCGACGTGCAGGATAAAGTCGATAGCAAACAGGATCAGATCCATTTTTTGATACTCGTGAAGTGAACGGCGTGGAGTCTACGCCAACCCATGCAGGGTCACAATCACGAGACAGGTCTCATTCTTCCCCTTTCGCAAAAAAGCCAGACAAAACCGTTTTCGGCTCCCAAGCCGCATTGATACGGGTTACAAGCCCGTCAGGATCCCTCCTCCAGACCATCACGTACCGAGGCCGGCAAGCAGCGTTCCCAGCCCCACAACAGGAGTAGCAGCAGGGTCGCATCGTCGAGCCAGCCAACCAGCGGTACCAGATCCGGCACCAGATCAACCGGACTCAAGCCATAGAGCAGGATGAGGATCACCAGCCCCCTGGCCCACCAGGGGGTGGACGGGTGGCGAAAACCGAGGTAGAGGCGGCGCACGCGCCGCCAGATGAGCCAGCGTCGAGTACTCATGATTCGATCAGCTCGCCGCGCAGTTGCTGGATCTGATCCCGCAGTGCCGCCGCCTGTTCGAACTCCAGATCCCGGGCATGCTGGAACATCTGCTCTTCCATCCGCTTGATCTCCTTGGCGATCTCGCTGGCGGAGCGGACATGGTACTCCCCTTGTGGCTCGGCCGCCTTACGACTCCCCTTGCCGCCCTTGCCAGCGCTGCGGCTGCCCCCCATGTCCATCACATCGCCGATGGCCTTGTTGAGCCCCTTGGGGGTGATGCCGTGCTCGAGGTTGTAGGCGTGCTGCAGGGCGCGGCGCCGCTCGGTCTCTTCGATGGCCACCTTCATGGAGTTGGTGATAGTATCCCCGTAGAGAATGACCTTGCCGTTGAGGTTGCGGGCCGCACGCCCTATGGTCTGGATCAGGGAGCGGGTGGAGCGCAGGAAACCCTCCTTGTCCGCGTCCAGGATGGCCACCAGGGACACCTCCGGCATGTCGAGGCCTTCGCGCAGCAGGTTGATCCCCACCAGCACATCAAAAGTACCGAGACGCAGATCGCGAATGATCTCCACCCGCTCCACGGTGTCGATGTCCGAGTGTAGGTAACGTACCTTGACGCCGTGCTCCGCCAGATATTCGGTCAGATCTTCGGCCATCCGTTTGGTGAGCGTCGTCACCAGCACCCGTTCCGCCAGCGCTACCCGCTGGCGGATCTCGGAGAGCAGGTCGTCCACCTGGGTGGTCACCGGGCGTACTTCCACTTCGGGATCGAGCAGACCGGTAGGACGCACCACCTGCTGCACCACGTCGCCGCCAGATTTCTCCAGCTCATAGGGGCCCGGGGTTGCCGAGACAAACACCGTCTGCGGCATAAGGGCCTCGAATTCATCGAACTTGAGAGGACGGTTGTCGAGCGCGGAAGGGAGCCGGAAGCCGTACTCCACCAGAGTCTCCTTGCGGGATCTGTCCCCTTTGAACATGGCGCCGATCTGCGGCACCGTGACGTGGGATTCGTCGATGATGAGCAGGCCATCCCCCGGCAGGTAATCAAACAGGGTGGGCGGCGGCTCCCCCGGCGCACGGCCGGAGAGGTAGCGGCTGTAGTTCTCGATGCCCGAGCAATAGCCCAACTCCTGCATCATCTCCATGTCGAACTGGGTGCGCTGGCTGATCCGCTGCTCCTCCACCAGCTTGTTGAGCGACAACAGCTGCTCACGACGGCTTTTAAGCTCCTCCTTGATATGTTCAATGGCATCGAGGATGGTTTCGCGCGGAGTGGCGTAGTGGGTCTTGGGATAGATGGTGTAGCGCACCACAGTCTGCTCGATGGCGCCGGTCAGCGGGTCGAACAGGGAGAGGCGCTCCACCTCCTCGTCAAACAGTTCAACTCGCAGGGCCAGCTTGTCCGATTCGGCGGGGTAGATGTCGATCACCTCCCCCCTTACCCGGAAAGTGCCGCGCTGGAAGGCCATGTCGTTACGGGTGTATTGCAGTTCGGCAAGACGGCGCAGGATGTCCCGCTGGTTGATCACATCCCCCACTTTGAGGTGCAACATCATGCTGAGGTAGGCCTTCGGATCTCCCAGACCATAGATGGCAGACACCGAGGCGACAATCACCACGTCACGCCGCTCCAGCAAGGCCTTGGTGGCCGACAGCCGCATCTGCTCGATGTGATCGTTGATGGAGGCATCCTTCTCGATGAAGGTGTCGGTGGTCGGCACATAGGCCTCGGGCTGGTAGTAGTCGTAGTAGGAGACGAAATACTCCACCGCATTGTCGGGGAAGAACTCCTTCATCTCGCCGTAGAGCTGGGCCGCCAGAGTCTTGTTGGGAGCCAGGATCATGGTCGGGCGGTTGAGAGTCGCGATGACATTGGCCATGGTGAAGGTCTTGCCCGAACCGGTCACCCCGAGCAAGGTCTGATGGGCAAGGCCAGACTCGATACCGTCGAGCAACTGGGCAATGGCCTTGGGTTGATCCCCGGCGGGTTGAAACTGGCTGGCTAATTTGAACAACTTGCTCATGGAGACTCCCGACACGAAACAGCAAGAGAGCAGTGTAACCGAGTGATCCGCACCGGTACACCCGCACCATGATGCCGTCGGTGGCTTGACCGGTGAAGACACCTTCTGTATGATGCTCCTCCTTGCCTGATGTTCCCCCGTAGTTCAGTCGGTAGAACGGCGGACTGTTAATCCGTATGTCACTGGTTCGAGTCCAGTCGGGGGAGCCAATTCCTCACCATCCCGGTGCAAGTTATCCACTTTAGTGCTCTCTTCTGCCAATTTTAATGCACAAGATCCTTCTTGCTGCTGACGATCCCCTTTTTCACCGCACACGGCTCTTCAGAGTTTTCTTCTGTTGCATCTAAGTATTTGATTTTAATGTAAACATTTTTCATGCGGTATTTTTTGTACAGCCCTTGCAGCCCAGTATTGGCGCGGCTTTCGGGCCGATGAACAGGATTCATAAACAGGGTTATCCACAGATTCTGTGGGTAACTGCAGCAAACCCTGTCCCGATGCGGGTTCACCCGTTATCACGGCTTTTCGGGCCATGCTCCGAGGGGCAACCTGATTTTATGCTGTTTTGTACATACCCCTCTCTCCCCTGCCCAAACGACACTTTTGTTCCTTTTTGCAGATATCTTTTGTCTACCCCAGCAGTGCTGGGCGAGCAGCCAACATGATGGTCGTTTACTTCCCAGATCACCCTGTTTCGCTACCGGTTGAATCTGCTGAAACCGCTCCTTCCAAAGCGGGCCAACAGCAGAATCTAAACTTATCCTCCTCACTGTCCAGCTCCCCCTTGCGTCAGCATTTTTCACTCATTGACACGGGCCTGAACAGCAAAAATCGCCACCTTTGCACCGATACGCTCCCGATCCCTCTCTGGCAAGCCGTCACAGCCCCTCGTAACTGTTGATTAATCGGTTCCTTGCGCTTCTTTATTGGTGACAGATCCGGCACAATGTCCGCCCCACTTTTTTCCTCGGTTTTTCCGGGCATGACCATAGATTTCGTGACACTGCTACATCAAAGCGACTCCCTGCTCCTGTTCGTGGTGCTGGCCTTCGGCCTGCTGCTTGGCAAGGTGCGCCTCGGCAACTTCCAGATTGGCAACACCATTGGGGTGCTCTTCACCGCCCTGCTGTTTGGCCAGATGGGCTTCCAGTTCTCCACCTCCACCGAAAACGTCGGCTTCATGCTGTTCATCTTCTGTGTGGGTATCGAGGCCGGACCCCACTTCTTCAGCGTCTTCCTTCGCGACGGCATCCACTACATCACCCTGACCCTGGTGATCCTGCTCTCGGCACTGCTGCTGACCGTAGGGCTGGCCAAATTCTTCAATCTGGGGCCAGGCATGGCCGCCGGCATCCTGGCGGGCTCGCTCACCTCGACCCCGGCGCTGGTCGGTGCCCAGGATGCCCTGCGCAGCGGCCTGCTTAACCTCCCTCACCAGACCGACATGCAGTCGGTGCTCGACAACATGGGCATCGGCTACGCCCTGACTTATCTGGTGGGACTGGTGGGCCTGATGCTGGTGGTGCGCTATCTCCCCTCGCTGGCACGCCTCGACCTCAATACCGAGGCGCAGAAGATTGCCCGTGAGCGGGGCCTCTCAGACAGCGACAATCGCAAGACCTATCTGCCCATCATTCGCGCCTACCGGGTCGGCCCCGAGCTCGCTGCCTGGATTGGCGGCCGCACTCTGCGCGAGACCGGCATCTATCCCCACACCGGTTGCTATGTGGAGCGGATCCGCCGCAACGGCATTCTGGCCAGTCCCGATGGTGACGCCGTCATCCAGGAAGGGGACGAGATCGCCCTGGTGGGCTACCCCGAAAGCCACGAGAAACTCGACGTCAACTATCGCAACGGCAAGGAGGTGTTTGACCGCAACCTGCTTGACCTGCAGATCGTCACCGAAGAGATAGTGGTGAAGAACGACGCCGTGGTGGGTCGCCATCTGGTGGAGCTGAATCTCACCGAGAAGGGGTGCTTCCTCAACCGGGTGGTGCGCTCCCAGATCGAGATGCCGTTCGATCGCAACATCATGCTGCAAAAAGGCGACGTGCTGCAGATCAGCGGCGAGAAGCAGCGGGTCAAGCTCTTGGCCAACAAGATCGGCTTTATAAGCATCCATAGTCAGACCACGGATCTGGTGGCCTTTACCACCTTCTTTGTGCTGGGGCTGCTGATTGGCTCCGTCTCCCTGGTATTCGGCCAGATCGAGTTTGGCCTCGGCAACGCCGTCGGCCTGCTGCTGGCCGGGATCCTGATGGGGTATCTGCGGGCCAACCACCCCACGGTCGGCTATGTGCCGCCGGGCGCCCTGCGTCTGGCCAAGGATCTCGGCCTCGCCGTCTTTATGGTGAGCACGGGTCTCAAGGCCGGTGGCGGCATTCTGGACCACCTGAGCGAAGTGGGTGGCGTGGTGCTCTTGTCCGGCATGCTGGTGACCACCCTGCCGGTGCTGGTGGGCTATCTGTTCGGGGTCTGGGTGCTGAAGATGAACCCGGCGCTGCTGCTCGGCGCCATCACGGGGGCCCGTACTTGCGCTCCGGCCATGGATGTGGTCAACGAAGCGGCCAACAGCTCCATTCCGGCGCTCGGCTACGCCGGCACCTATGCGGTGGCCAACGTGATGTTGACCCTGGCGGGCTCCTTTATCATCGGCTTCTGGTTCTAGCCGCCCTTATCTTGTCATTGCAACCAATTAGCGTAAGAAGGGGAGCCTGTGGCTCCCCTTCTTGTCATCATCAAACCCTGGCATGAAGTGACACCGCATGAGCAGGACCACTCACCGCATAACCCCCCCGCCCAGACCGGCATATGACAAGCTCTGCTTGCTCTGCAACAGCCAAACAAATCGCAGCCACAAAAAAAAAAAAGCGCCCTGAGGCGCTTTTTTTATATCAACCGGATGATCAGGCTTTGAACTTGCTGAACACCAGGGAGGCGTTGGTACCGCCAAAGCCGAAGCTGTTGGACATCACGGTGTCGAGGTCAGCCTCTTCGTACTCGCGCACGATGGGCAGCCCTTCGGCCTTCTCGTCCAGGTTCTCGATGTTGATGCTGGGGGCGATAAAGCCATGTTGCAGCATCAGCAGAGAGTAGACGGCCTCGTGCACACCGGCGGCACCCAGCGCATGGCCGGTCATCGCCTTGGTGGCGGAAAGCTTGGGCGCGTTGCTGCCAAACAGGGTCTGGATGGCTTCCAGCTCCTTGGTGTCACCGACCGGGGTAGAGGTACCGTGGGTGTTGATATAGTCCACCTTGCCGACACTCTGCATCGCCATCTTCATGCAACGCACAGCGCCTTCGCCGCTCGGGGCCACCATGTCGTAACCATCGGAGGTCGCACCGTAACCGGTGATCTCGGCATAGATGTGGGCACCACGGGCCAGGGCGTGTTCCAACTCCTCGACCACCAGGATGCCGCCGCCACCGGAGATGACGAAACCGTCGCGATCCGCATCATAGGTACGGGACGCTTTTTCCGGGGAGTCGTTGTATTTGGTAGACAGCGCGCCCATGGCGTCAAACTGGATGGTGGAGGACCAGTCCAGCTCCTCGCCGCCACCGGCGAAGACGATATCCTGTTTGCCAAGCTGGATCAGTTCCAGAGCGTGGCCGATGCAGTGGGCAGAGGTCGCGCAGGCGGAGCTGATGGTGTAGTTGACACCCTTGATCTTGAACGGCGTAGCCAGGCAAGCGGAGGTGGTGGAGGACATGGTGCGCGGCACCATGTAGGGACCCACGCGCTTGACTCCTTTCTCACGGGCGATGTCGCAAGACTCGGAGGTGTTCTTGCCGGAGGCGCCGCCGGAGCCGGTCACGATGCCGGTGCGCTCGTTGGAGACCTGATCTTCCGGCAGGCCGGCATCTGCGATGGCCTGCTGCATGGAGAGATAGGCGTAGGCCGCAGCGTCACCCATGAAACGCATGACTTTACGGTCGATCAGTTCAGACGGATCGAGTTTGATGTTACCCCAGACACGGCTGCGCAGGTTGTGTTGCTCGAACTGCTCGGAATAGGTGATGCCGGATTTGCCTGCTTTCAGGGAGGCCAGCACTTCTTCCTTGTTGTTGCCGATACTGGAGATGACGCCGATACCGGTGATCACTGCTCTTCTCATTAATTCATCTCGTCTGGAAAAACTGGCGCCAAGTCTACCCGCTTTCGGCTGCCAAACTGGTCTGCTTTCACGTAGAATGCCCGCGATTTTGTGACGCGAGCCGAGGAAAACGTGAGTCAAACATCCTTACATCATGCCCGATTGGACTGGAACGAGGCGGGTACTCCAGTCTCCAGTGACTTCGGGGATGTGTACTTTTCCAATGATAACGGTCTAAGTGAAACCCGCTACGTCTTTTTGCAGCAAAATCAGCTGCCAGCGCGATTTTCGCACCATGATGGTGACACTTTCGTGATCGGTGAAACAGGTTTCGGTACAGGTCTTAACTTTCTGGCGACAATGAAAGCCTTCCTGGAACAGACGTCCCAATCCGGTAACGCCCTGCGTCTTCACTTCATCAGTTTCGAAAAATACCCCCTGACCCGGGACGATCTGCGCAAGGCGCTGGACGCCTGGCCCGAGCTGGCACACTTCAGCCAGGATCTCGTCAAACAGTGGCCCCTGCCGGTATCCGGCTGCCACCGCCTGCACTTTGCCAGCGGACGCATCTGCCTCGATCTCTGGTTCGGCGATATCAAGGACATGTTGCCGCAGGTGCCCCATCAGGCCGACGGTCTGGTGGATGCCTGGTACCTCGACGGCTTCTCGCCGGCCAAAAATCCGGAAATGTGGACCCAGGATCTGTTCGACGGCCTCGCCCGCCTCGCCCGCCCCAACGCCACCCTCTCGACCTTTACCTGCGCCGGTTTCGTGCGCCGGGGACTCATCGCCGCCGGCTTTGCCATGAAGAAGGTGAAGGGGCACGGCAGCAAGCGGGAAATGCTGGCCGGCGAGCGGATAGACAAGCAGCCACAGCAGACCATAGCTCCCTGGTATGCCCGCCCGGCCGGGCGGGAGGGGGACGTGCTGATGATAGGCGGCGGCATCGCCTCGGCAATGACGGCGCTCTCCCTGGTGGAGCGAGGCCGCAAGGTGACGCTCCTGTGCGAAGATGGCGAGCCGGCCTGCGGCGCCTCCGGCAACCGGCAAGGGGCCTTGTATCCGCTCCTTAACGGCGAGCACGACGCGTTGTCGCGCTTCTATTCGCTCGCCTTTGGCCATGCCAGAAACCGGCTGCTGGCCCTGGCAGAACGTCACCCCATCGCCTTTGAGCTGTGCGGCGTGACCCAGCTCGGTTATGACGACAAATCCGCCGCCAAGCTGGCCAAGATGAGCCAGGGCCCCTTCCCGCCCGAGCTGATGCACCCCCTCTCTACGGCACAGTGCGAAGCAGCCTGTGGTCTGCCCTCGGGTCATGCTGGGGTCAGCTATCCACTGGGAGGTTGGCTCTGCCCGGCCGATCTCACCCGCGCCGCCATCAAGGAAGCCCAAACAAGCGGCCTGCTACAGGTGGAATACGGCGCCCGGGTGGTAAGCGTCGGCGAGCAAAGCGACGGCTGGCAAGTGATGAGCCATGACGGTCGCCACTGGCAGGCCCCCAATCTGGTGGTGGCCGCCGGCCACCAGCTGCCCACCCTGCTCCCCTTTGCCGAACTGCCGCTCTATCCGGTGCGCGGTCAGGTGAGCCATATTCCGACCAGCCCAGCGCTCGGCCAGCTCAAGACCGTGCTCTGCTACGACGGCTATCTCACGCCGGCCCACAACGCGCATCACTGTATCGGGGCCAGCTATGGTCGCAACCAGACCAGTCTGGAATTTCGCACCGATGAACAGGTCCAGAACCGGACCAGATTGCAAGCTTGCTTGCCTGGCCAGCCCTGGCCCGATGAGGTAGACGTAAGCGGTAACGAGGCGCGGGTCGGGGTACGCTGCGCCAGCCGGGATCACCTGCCCGTGGTCGGCCCCGTGGCCAGATTGCAGGGATTGGCGGATCACTACGCCGGGCTGCATGGGGATCGACAAGATGCCGCGCCGCTGCCACTTTACCCGGGTCTCTATGTACTGGGCGCCCTCGGCTCCCGGGGCCTGTGCTCGGCACCGCTGTGCGGCGAGTTGCTGGCCAGCGAGATCTGTGGCGATCCCCTCCCCCTGGCAGCCGATCTGCTGGAGGCGCTCCACCCGGCCCGTTACTGGGTGCGCAAGCTGCTCAAGGGCAAGTCGCTGGCCTGAATCCCGCACTGCCAGCCATAAACAACAAGGCCGCCCAATGGGCGGCCTTGTTGTCGTCGGTACCAATCCATTGATATCAATCCATTAATTGGGCCAGCGCACGCCAAAACGCTCGCCATAACCGGTCTGTTCCTGAAACGCATCGATGCGCTCCCTGATCTTCTCCATCTCCTTGCTGCCCGCCGCCCAGGCGGCATAGCGCAAGGCCTGGCAATCGCCGTGGCTCGGCAGGGCCGCGATGGCACCGCCCACCAGGCTGCTGCCCCGCTGTACCATCTCCTTGAAGCGGGACTCATACTCGAACATGCTGGAGAGTACCCTGGCCCAGTCGTCGCGGGCAGATCCCGTGCTGTTGCGGCTCTGGCTCCAGCGGGGCAGCAGCACGGTCGCCTGGGTCAGGACAGTGACCTGGGTAAGCTGGCAGCGCCCCGGCAGCTGCTCCGTCTCGAGCTGCCAATCCACCTGATAACTTGCCTTACCAAGTACCACCTTGCCATTCACCCTGGGGGCACTTTGAACGATGGCGCTGGCCAGTTGGTCCGGGCTGGTTGCATTGACGTCATAAAAGCGCACATTGATGCGGGATTCGGGCACCACCTGCGGCCTGACTGTTTGCGCCTGGCTCGCCAGCGGCAGCAACAACAACCCGATCCCTACCACCATGTTATGAAACTTGCTGACCATGCCAGACTACCTTCCTTGATTGCACGGGCGAAACAGCAACCGTGCAGAAACGGGTGCCACATAGATAACGCTATAGCCTATGTGCGACCAGGATGCTGCGCAATACCATGATTGTTCAGAAATCTGAGCCCGCTCACAGGTTCCGTGAGTCACCTGGGCGCCAAGGGTGAAATTGACAATTTTATCGCCTGGATCCGGCTATTCTGCGCCAGCTAAGGTGATAATTTTTCACATTGATGTCATGACCATCTATCTGAATGAAATGATCATTTTCAATGCGGTTGGCAAAAAAGCGGCGATCTGCCCGATCTCTTAACCACAACTCGCAAAGTCCAAGCTTACCTCGCCGGGGATAAAATTGGGGGATGGTCAACAGCACCACCCCATCCACTCGCATGGCCTGCCGGGAGAGACAATCGTCACTCGTCATGCCGGTGATCAGGGCCGCGAAACGGGGACCCTCTCCCACGGCGACCATCAGCACGCCGTAGGCGCGGGCTGCAGTCAGGTGTCGCATGGCGATCGCCTGACAAGGACCCGTCTGGTGAAAACCGTCGTTGTTCATTGCCAACACTCGATTTGGCATAAACATCAAGCAAGCACAAATTAAGCAGAGTTTAATTCTGAAAAACTGTAACTTCAAAATACATAAACCCTAAAAACCACACAATGAGAGTCAGATTAGGCAGTCATAACCACCAGGTAAAGTGCTTTTATCCTTTTAAAATGCTGTTTCCACTGGGAAATGTTGATGTGGAGCAAACTACTACCGGCTTGTTGTCGCGGGATTACCCCCATAGGAATAGACTTATGCCACTTTCACCTACCCAATAAGGCTATATATGCTGGAACTCGTTATCGGCACCCTGGTCACCCTGGTGGTGGGCCGTGCCATCTTCAAGGGATACTCCGCCACCGGCGTGCTGCTCAGCGGTGGCCTGCTATTGCTGCTGGTCACCGCCCTGATGGGCAAACCCGTCCTGCCAAGCAAGGTCGCCAGCACCGGCTACCTGGCAACCGACATCTTCGAATACGTCCGCTTCCTGCTCAATGACCGTGGGGGTGGACTGGGGATGCTGATCATGGTGCTGTGCGGTTTTGCCGGCTACATGAGCCATATTGGCGCCAACACCATACTGGTCAAGCTGGCCAGCAAGCCCCTCGGTTTCATCAAGTCCCCCTACATCCTGCTGGTCGCCGCCTATCTGGTCGCCTGCGCCATGTCCCTGGCGGTCAGCTCGGCCACCGGTCTCGGGGTATTGCTGATGGCGACCCTGTTCCCGCTGATGGTCAACATGGGGATCTCCCGTGGCGCCGCGGCGGCCGTCTGCGCCTCCCCGGCCGCCATCATTCTGGCCCCCACCTCAGGTGACGTGGTAATGGCGGCCCAGGCCGCCAACATGCCGCTGCTGGACTTTGCCTTCAAGCTGACCCTGCCCATCTCGCTGGTGGCCATCGCCTGCATGGCGGTGACTCACTTCTTCTGGCAGCGCTACCTCGATCAGAAATCCGGCGAACACAATGAACCTGTGGCACCGGGTGATCTGATCACCTCGGCTCCCGCCTTCTACGCCATCCTCCCCTTCACTCCCATCATCGGGGTGCTGGTGTTTGACGGCAAATGGGGACCGCAGCTCGATATCGTCACCATCATCGTCATGTGCATGGTGCTGGCCAGCCTGCTGGAGCTGATCCGTGTGCGCAATGGCAAGGAGCTGCTGGACGGCCTGCAGGTGTGCTGGCGCAACATGGCGGATGCCTTCGCCGGCGTGGTCATGCTGCTGGTGGGTGCCGGCGTCTTTGCCCAGGGCCTGATGACCATCGGCTTCATCGACACCCTGCTGACTCATGCCCAAGATCTGGGCTCGGGCGGCCTGATCATGATGCTCTCCCTGGTGGTGATCACCACCCTGGCGGCCTTCACCACCGGTTCGGGCAATGCCCCCTTCTACGCCTTTGTGGAGCTTATTCCCAACCTGGCCAGCAGCCTGGGCATCAACCCGGCGTATCTGGTGATCCCCATGCTGCAGGCATCCAACCTGGGCCGCACCATCTCGCCGGTCTCCGGCGTGGTGGTCGCCTGTGCAGGGATGGGCAAGCTCTCCCCGTTCGAGGTGGTCAAACGCACCAGCATGCCGGTCGCCGTCGGCCTGCTGGTGGTGATCCTCGCCACCCAGATCATGGTCCCCGCCTGATCCCCTACCAGCCCGGCACCTGCCGGGCTGGTATCTTGCCCCCCTGTTGCAGTAGACTCGGTGCCTCTTTCCCTAAGGAGGACCGAGATGAGTATTACGGTTCAACTTGCCCACTTCAGTGATTGCCACTCCCATTTCGACGGCGCACCGATCAGCTTCTCTCCCGTCGGTCACCCCCAGTGGCGCACCCAGTGCGGCGGTTATGCACGGATCCTGACCCGGCTCACCCAACTGCGTGCCAAGGCCGCCAGCCAAGGCCAGGCCAGCCTCTTCTTGCATGGTGGCGATACCTTTCAGGGCTCACTCTATTTCAACCGCTTCAAAGGTCGCGCCAACGCCGACCTGCTCGCCATGTTGCAACCCGATGCCATGGTGATCGGCAACCACGAGTTCGATCTGGGCAATGGCCCCCTGGTGGAGTTTTTGCGCCAACTCGATTTGCCTGTGCTGGCTGCCAACCTGGACAACAGCCAGGAGCCCGACGACACGCCCCTGGGGCTCTGGGATCTGCCCCACCTTTATGATGCGCACCAGCCCTGGCATCGCCGTGAACTGGGCGGCGTGCCGTTTGCCCTGCTCGGCATCACCCTGCCCCAGATGGCTGCCATCGCCAACCCGGATCCCCACACCCGCTTCCATGCCGTGGCCGACACCCTCATCCGGGTGCTGCGCGAGATAAAGGAAGAGGGGATCCACCATATCGTGCTACTGAGCCATCTCGGGCTGGAGCAGGACAAACTGCTGGCCGAGAGATTCCCCCAGCTCAGCCTCATCATCGGCGGCCACACCCACAGCCTGCTGGGAGATCTGGCACCGCTGGGACTGCCGAGCGAAGGGGAGTATCCCCTGATGCAAAACGGGGTCGCCATCCTGCATGCGGGGCACAGTGCCCTCTGTCTCGGGGTGTGCGAACTGGCCTTCGACCAGGCGGGCCGCGTGGTACAAAGCCGGGGGCAACTGGAGTGGCTGCCCTGGCAGCCCTGGCCGTTTGCGGGTGACGTCCCCGCCGGGCTGGTCTTTTGCGAGCCGGATGCCAGGGTGGAACAGCATCTGGCCAGACGCTACCGGCCGGAGATCGAGACCATGACCCAACGCATCGTCACCCACCTCGACACTCCTTTGCTGCATCAGCGCCTGCCGGATGCCCTGCTGCCAAACGGCAGCCAGGTGGCGCCACTGGTCGCCCGGGCCATGCTGGCAGCGGCGCGCGAGCAGGTCGGTCAGGTGGATTTTGCCCTGCACAATGCAGGGGGCGTGCGCTGCTCGCTGGAGCAGGGCCCCCTTAGCGAGGCCGATATCGCCGGGCGTCTGCTCCCCTTCGCCATCCCCCTCACCCTCTATCGGGTCCATGGTCACGAGCTGGCGGAGGCACTGGAGGGGGCGATTGACAACGCCACCAACAACGGCGTGGCCGGCAATGGCAGCGGCAGCTTCCCCTACACTGCCGGGGTGCGCTTCTGTTACCGGGCCGAGCGGCCCAAGGGGGCGCGCATCACCCGGCTGGAGTGGGAGCACTCCCCCGGCAACTGGCTGCCAATCGAGGCCGATGAGATCTATCGCGGGGTATCGAGCGCCTATACCGCCTCCGGCAAGGAGGGCTACACGGCGCTGGCCCGTACCCTGACCCAGCACAATCAAGAGCTGGGCATCACCCTGGCGGACGCCTTCATCCGCTGGGCCCGTCACCTGTCAACCCTCGCCATCCAGCCACCACTGGTGGAATACCATACAGCTACACCCTGACAACCGGGGAGTCATGGCCTGATCCGCCTTTGGATCAGGCCATTTATGAGAATATTTGCCCTGCACGGGCCTGCCCCATTGCATCGGACTCGCGGCCTCGGCAAGATAGGCCCGCTTTCAAGACCAGCTGCAGGAGCAGGCGACTTCATGACTCACTCCATTCGTTTCACTCCCCCTCGCGTCAACCCGGGCGTCAAATCCGTCGTGGTGCTCATGACCGCCCTGCTGGCGCTGCTCTTCAGTTTGCGCAACCCCCTGTTTTACGCCATGGCGCCAGGATTTGACGCCTCGCTGTTTGCGGTCATGGGCAAGATGTGGAGCGAGGGGGGCGTGCTCTACCGGGACATGATCGACATCAAGGGGCCGATGATTTTCGCCCTCGATGCGCTGGGCTATCGCCTCGGTGGCTTTGTCGGGATCTGGGCGCTGGAGTGGGGGCTCTGCTGGCTTGGGCTATTGGCAAGCTGGCAGGCCTTTGCCCAGCTGGGGTTGTCGTTTCGGGCGCGCCTCGGCTCCATGCTGGCGGTGTTGGCGCTTTACGGCACTCGTTACTACTACGGCAACATGACCGAGGACTGGACCTTTCATCTGGCCCTCATCGCCCAGTGGGCCTTCATCACCCTGCTGCTGGACAAGCGCTTCGAGTGGTGGCCCGCTCTGGTGGCGGCGCTGACCTTCGCCATCGTCGCCTGGATGCGCACCAACAATGGCGCCTTCTGGGGTGGCTGGTATCTGGTGCTGTTCTGCCACTGGTGCCTGCACGAGAAGTGGCGCGACGCCCTCTTGCTGCTGCTCTCCAGCCTGCTGGGGCTGGCGCTCATCGGCGGCCCGCTCTACGCCTACTTCCAGCAGCACGATCTGCTGGCTGCATTCAAATACTACGCCTTCGATATCTTCTTCGAGGGGAGCTACGGCAACGGCGTCTCCCCCGCCGTCGGGGCCGTCGGGCTGTTTCGCACCGGCCTCATCATGTTGCTGCCCCCCTTCATCCTGCTGATGCTGGGCCGCCGCCAGGAGTGGTACCTCCCCGTGCTGCTGGTCACCCTGTTCGGCGTGCTGTTCACCCTGATCGCCAACTCGGTCTCCGGCCATGTGTTCGATCACTACGATGTGCTCTACCTGCAGCTGGGTCTGCTGCCGCTGGCGGTGCTGCTGGATCGCAGCGAACAGCAGGCAGATGCCATGGGACTGCTGTGCATCTCGCTGGTGGTGCTCACCGCCAGCTGGCTGCTTGCCCAGCAGCTCGGCTATGGCTGGAGCACCAAGGAGTGGTCCCTTGCGCGGGTAAACGAAGTGCTTGGCAACAGCCTGCTGTGGGCGCTGCCTGTGCTGATCCTGGTGCCCCTGTGGCGTGCCTGGGATGTGCGCAGCGCCACTCCCTGGCTCGCCACCCTGGCCATGTTGATGCTGATGATCAACAACGCCTGGGAAGGCACCCAGAAGGGGCGCCCCTTCAATCCACCGGCCCAGGTGCGGGTCGATCGGATCAAAGCCGAAACAACCCCCAGCGACAAGATCTGGGTCGACGGCATCCAGCCGCAATATTATCTCTGGACCGATCGCCAGCCGGCATCCGCCTACCTCTTCTTCGCCAACGTCAATCCACCCTATGACGTGCGCGAGCGGGTGCTGGCCGATATCCAGCGCCAGCAACCCAAGTTCATCATCGCCAAGCCGGAACGGGTGAGCGAGGAGCTGAAAAAGCCAACTTCCCCCTCCCACCTCGCCTTCTATCAGTACCTGACAAGCCGGTATGAAGAGGTGGAACCGGGGCTCTATCGCAGACGCTGACGGCTCTCAGATACAACCAGGGCGGCCATGATGGCCGCCCTTTTCATTGCGTTTCGCGGCCTGCCGGCGGTAGGCAAGCCGGCTCGCGATGACTACAATGGCGCTCTTTTTGGATGTAACGGGTGACACACATGGTGGAACTGACCTATCTGGGGGGCTATCCCGAGCCTCTCAAGGCCCAGGTGCAGCAGCTGATCGCGGCGGGCAAACTCGGGGAAATGTTGGCCAAGCGCTATCCGGACAGTCATCAGATCCAGAGCGACAAGGCGCTGCTGGCCTACACCATGGATCTGAAAAATCGCTACCTCAAGAGCTCGGCGCCGCTGGCCAAGGTGGTGTTCGATGGCAAGATCAACGTCATCAAGGATGCCCTCGGCCTGCACACCTATGTCAGCCGGGTGCAGGGCAGCAAGCTCAAAGCCAAAAACGAGATCCGCATCGCCGCCCTGTTCAAGGAGGCGCATCCCGCCTTCCTGAAGATGATAGTGGTGCACGAGCTGGCTCATCTCAAAGAGAAGGCTCACAACAAGGGCTTCTACCAGCTCTGCCAGCACATGGAGCCGGACTATCATCAACTGGAGTTTGATTTGAGGCTCTGGCTCACCTGGCGGGATCTGGAGCGGGCCGGGCGCTGATCAGCCAGGCAGAGGGCTGGGGGTGATCATGGCATTGATGTGCGGTGTAAAACGAGTGATGACCCTTCACCACAGAGGGTGGTGCAGGCTCGCCCTGCTGCCTGCCTTACTGCTTTCCTTGCCTTGGCCCCACGTGAGCGCCACCGAGCGCTGGCAAAGCGATAGCTACCTTATCGAGAGCTTCATGACCATCGCCATGGAGCGGGAGTATGGCGAGGCAAAACAGACCCGCTTCGCCCGCTGGCAACAACCCGTGCGCCTCAAGCTTGTCAACGAGTCGGGTGACAAGCCGCTGCAGGCCGAGGTGGTCAGGGTGCAGGCCGCCCATCTGGCCCGCATCACGGGCCACCCCATCACTCTGGTCAGCGACAATCCCAACCTGACCCTGATCATGACCGATTACCAACGGATGAGAAGCTGGGCAAACCGCACCATGGGCGGAGATCCGTCCGTCAACATGGCCCTCAAGGAGGGGCTCTGCCTGGCCAACTTCGCCACCAACAAGCAGCACGAGATCAGCCGTGCCACTATCATCATTCCGGTAGACTACAGCCGGGCCAAGGGGCGCTTTCTCGATTGCGTGGTGGAGGAGTTCACCCAGGTGATGGGGCTGCCCAACGACTCCGACAAGGTATTTCCCTCCATCTTCAACGACCACAGTGTCGACAGCTTCCTGACCGGCCTTGACTATGTGCTGCTCAAGCTCGCCTACCACCCGGCGCTCAAGGCGGGAATGAACCGCGAGGAAGTCAGAGCCGCCCTGCCCGTGGCCATCAAAGCGCTGCGCGCCCAGGGGGAGATAAGCGAGGCCAACCGCCGGGTACAGCAGCAAAGCCTGAAAAGCTGGGCCGGACTCTGAGTCACCATCAACCCGTGTCCCGCCCCATCCGCTCAAAACAATAACGCAGCCCATGGCTGCGTTATTTTGTTTCAGGGATGTCGTCTCAGGGGCGCCCTCGGGTGCGAGAAACCCGTATGACAACACCAACCGCCCCGCAGGCGTCTCCGTTCGTTGTGCTTTCCTCTGTTTACGCTTTGATCTCAGCTCCATGCAGCCCCTGCATCAGCCAGGCCGTTTGCCCGCTCAGGAGGCGAGGCTCTCCTCCGGCATCCAGCTGTCGGCGTTCTCCCACACCTCTTGCACCATGGCTTCGGCCAGCTCTTTCTCTTCCTTGCTGGCGCGGCTGACGGTCAGGGACATGGTGCTGCCCGGGGCAACCCGTACATGCAGATCCGGGAACTTCTCCCCCAGCTGCTTGAGCAGCTCCTGGCGCAGCGCTTCCATGGTGGAGGTCGGGATCTGATGTTTCTTGTCGATGATGATTTCCAGACGCATAGGATACTTCTCCATGATGATTAACTGTATTTTTATACAGTATTTTTGGAAAGTAAAGAGCCTGGTAGAGAAAGGGGCAAATGCCCCTTAGAAAAGGTCCAGCTGCTGGCCGCAGATCCGCTCGAACGACTCGCCGATAAAGGGCAGGATAGCGTCGGCGATGGGCCTGAGCTGCTTGTCGATGTAGTGCTCGTAGTCGATGGCGCTGCGCCGGTATTCGAGCGGCTCGGGGCCGTTAAGGGTCATCAGGTAGGCGATGGTGCCCCTGTGCTGGTAGCGCTGGGACAGACCGCGGCGCAGGTTTTCTTCATCAGCAAGGCGCGCCGCCCGCACATGGGGTGGCACGTTTTTCTGGTACTCCTCGAGTTTTTGCCGCAGTCGCTTGCGATAGACCAGCAGATCGTCATGCCGGCCGGCCCGGGTCTCGTCCACCATGGTGCGCACATAGCTGCCGGGATCCTCATCGTGAAACACCATCTCATAGAGGCGGGTCTGGAACTGCTTGGCGAGCGCCGTCCAGTCGGTGCGCACCGATTCGAGCCCCTTGAACACCAGACGTTCAGCCTCTTGACCTCCTGGCGCCGCCACCAGGCCGGCGTAGCGCTTCTTGCTGCCCTTCTCCAGCCCGCGAATGGTGGGCATCAGAAAACGGCGGTAGTGGGTCTCGTACTCGATCTCGAGGTGGCTAGGCAAATCGAACTCGCGCCTGATCAGCGCCGTCCAGTTGTCGTTGATCATCCGGGCCAGACTACGGCCGATCTCGTCCGCCTGCTCGGCACTGGTCTCGCGCCCGAGATGCACGAAGGTGGAGTCGGTGTCGCCATAGATCACCTCGAACCCCTGCCCCTCTATCCACTCCCGGGTCTGCTGCATGATGCTGTGACCGCGCAAGGTGATGGAAGAGGCAAGGCGCGGATCGTAGAAGCGACAGCCCCCCGAGCCCAGTACCCCGTAGAAGGAGTTCATGATGATCTTGATGGCCTGGGAGAGCGCCTTGTTGCTGGCCGCCTTGGCCCGATCCCGCGCCGCCCACAGGGTGGCGATAAGACCCGGCAGGAAGTGCCGCTCGCGGGAGAACAGGGCGCCGCGAAAACCCGGAATGGCGTGATCGGGATGCTGCAGCCCCTCCACCAGCCCCATGGGGTCGATGCAGAAGGTGCGGATGATGCTGGGATAGAGGCTCTTGAAGTCGAGCACCAGCACGTGACGATAGAGGCCCGGTTTGGAGTCCATGACATAGCCGCCAGGGCTCGCGAGCCCCCCGTCGGCGGGCAGATTGGGGGCCACGTAGCCGCCGCGATGCAGTCGCGGCAGGTAGAGATTGGTAAACGCCGCCACCGAGCCCCCGACCCTGTCCAGCTCCAGGCCGGTGAGGGAGGCCCGCTCGATGGCAAAGGGGATGAGGTGGCAGAAATCGAAGATCTCCCACACCAGCTTGCAATCTTCCAGGTTGTAGCGGGCGAGCGCCTCCTTGTCGGAGTGAAACAGCTCGGTGATCTTCTCCCCCCGGTTGGCCACATCCTCGATATCCTTGCCGCGCCCGAGCAGTTCGCTCGCCACCGCATCCAGGCTGTAGCTGGCAAACTGCCAGGTGGCACTTTTCAGGGTATCGATGCCGTCCAGCACCATGCGCCCCGGGATGATGACGTTGCCAGTCTGGGGATCGCTGCGGGAGGAGCGCCAGAAGCAGAGCTCGCGCCCGCGCCCGAGCCTCAGCCGCCGTTTGTTGAGCTCGGCCCGGCGCAGCAGCAGGCGAAAGTCGAAGTTGACCACGTTCCAGCCGATCACCAGATCCGGATCGTGGCGGCTGAACCACCCTTCCAGAGCGCTGAGCAGGGCATCCTCATCCGCCACCCATTCGATACGGGTCTCCCACTCCTCGGCACCGGCCTCGGGGGCCCCTATCATGATGACCCGCGCATCCTCGGGGCTGTAAAGCCCCACCGAGAACAGCGCCCCGTCCATGGCGCACTCCACATCCAGCGACACCCAGGAGAGGGCGGGCGTCACCGCTTGAGGGGCGCAGCGCGCCTCCTGCACCTCCCAGTAACCCTGTTTGCCCCCTTTTCTCACAGCCTTGCCGCCAAAGCGCACCCCGGCGGTGATAAAGCGCTCCATGAGAAAACGCTCAGGCAGCCGGATATCCGCCTCGAAGTGCTCCAGACCGCGAATGAGCAGCAGCTCGATGGCACGATGGAAGGCGCTCAGGGTGGCAAAGTAGCAGCCCACCACGGCACGACCATCGAAGGTGTGCATCGGCAGGCGGCGAAACCGCCCGCTCACTCCGGCCCCTTTGAACAGCTCGGCGGCCTCCGCCATATGGCTTTGCGGCAGAAAGAAGACCGGCTCCTGCCCAGGCACCACCAGCCGCACCGGCCCCTGCTCGCTCCAGAGCCACATCACGATTTCGGTGCGCTCCCCCTGCGCGCCGCGCCCACGCACATCCCGCCCGTGACGGGTCAGGATAAAACCTTCCTGGGGGGGCATCGCCGGAGGCGTGGGCTGGAACTCGGTCATGCAAGCTAACGGGGTCTGTCCTGGAATGGGAGTATTGTACGTTCATACAGTATCGGCCCGCAATCGCCAGAGCGGCTGCACGCGAAAAAGCGAGCTGGTAAGCTGGTCTTTCGCCTGCGACGTCGGCACGGTTGCCTGCGTCCCCCTGCCCGGCTCTGGTATTCAGCTATCGGTACCCTCAAACACAAGGAGATCATTGTGGCCCTCTATGCCCTGCTGGATCGGCTGGCCATTCCCTACCAGCGTTTCGACCATGCCCCCGTCTTCACCTGCGAGGAGGCGAGCGACCTGCTGCCCGACCTGCCCGCCGCCAAGACCAAGAATCTCTTCCTGCGCGATCCGAAAAGCGAGCGGCTGTTTCTGGTGGTGGCCCCGGAGGCGATCCGAGTCGATCTGAAGGCGCTGGCCGCTCGCCTCGGGGTCAAGCGCCTGAGTTTTGGCTCCCCCGAGCGACTGGAGGCCGCCCTCGGCCTCACCCCGGGCTCGGTGACCCTGCTGGCCGTGGTGCGCGACACGGAACAAGCGGTGGAGCTGGTGGTGGACGAGACCATCTGGCAGGCCGAGCAGGTGCAGTGCCATCCGCTGGTCAATACCGCCACCCTGATCCTCAAGCTCGACGATGTGCGCCGCCTGCTGGCTCACCTGGGGCGTCAGGCGAATGTCATGGCACTGCCCGAGCGGGCTGACTGACACACTTCGCAATGTGATCTTGTCTAGACGTCAATTGCCCGTGACACTCCCGACAAAAAGAGCGCCTGATGGCGCTCTTTTAGGTGACAAGGCTGGGGTCAGTAACTCCCCTCCTGCTCGGCTCGCATCCGCGCCTGGCGCGCCAGCGCCTCCTCTTCGGCGCTCTCGATTTCGTGCAGCACGGCATCGAGATCGACTGCAGCCGTGCTCTCTTCAAACAGGCCGGTCAGCTCGCTATCCGGAGTCAATTTTCCCTCTTCAAACAGCGCCCACATCTCGGCGGCGTACTGGGTCTTGAGAAGCTCGGGGGCATACATGCCGTAGTAGTTGCGCATGTTGTTGACGTCCCGCTCAAGCATGGCCCTGGCCTGGTTGTTGGCGGCTGCATCCACCACCTGGGGCAGATCGATGATGACGGGGCCCTGTTCGTCCACCAGCACGTTGAATTCGGAGAGGTCCCCGTGAATGAGGCCGGCGCAGAGCATGCGCACCACGTAGCGGATCACCTTGCCGTGATCGATGAGTGCCTGCTCGCGGGAGAGGGCCACATCGTTGAGGCGGGGGGCGACATTGCCGTCGGCGTCGGTCACCAGCTCCATCAGCAAGACGCCATCGAGGCAGACATAGGGTCTGGGTACCCGCACGCCGGCGGCTGCCAACTTGAACAGAGCGTCCACCTCGGTGTTCTGCCACACCTCCTCGTGCTGTTTGCGACCGTATTTTGAGCCCTTCTCCATGGCCCGGGCATTGCGGCTGTTGCGCACCCGGCGCCCCTCCTGATAGACCACAGCCTGCTTGAAGCTGCGCTTGGACGCCTCTTTATAGACTTTGGCGCAACGGATCTCGTCGCCGCAACGCACCACATAAACATCGGCCTCTTTGCCGCTCATCAGCCGGCTGACGACCTCGTCCACCAGGCCATCATCCACCAGGGGCTGGATTCGATTCGGAATTTTCATGACCGCCCTTTCACCCTATTTGCGCGCCGAAAGAGAGCATCTCGCCTCTTTCCCCGCTCCTTGATTGTTCGTGGGCCACAGTTATCCCCTGTTTGACCCTTTGCTGTCCACTGCGGCGCACACCTTTGGCCACAAAAATGGCCCGCAAGCGGGCCATGGGATCAAGGGTCGGGCGGCAAGCCTTCACGAATGCGCCGGATCCCCGCCTCATAGAGGCCATCGGGCCCCTCCTGGTGTTCCAGGGTTTCGAAGATCTTGAGGAACCACATGTACTGCTCGGGATGGCGCGCCACCTGTTGCTCTACCATCCGGTTCATGGTGTTGACGTCAGCCAGCAGATCGTCGCCGGGATAAGGGTCGAACGGCGGCTCAATTTCGAGCAGGTAGCAACCGGCATCCTCGTCATAGCTGGCAAAGATGGGCACGGCCTTGGCACCGGCCAGTTTCACCAGCTTGGGCAGGGCCGGCAGGGTCGCCTTGGGGTGACCAAAGAACGGAACGAACACGCTCGCCTCGCGGCCATGATCCTGATCCGGCAGGTAGAAAAAGCTGGCCCCGCTGCGGATCGCCTTGATGGCGGGCTTGATGCCGACGCTACGCTCGTACACCTTGCCCCCCTTGGTCCGCTCGCGGTTGATGTACCAGTCAAATACCGCATCCTTGGGGCTCTTCATCATGGTGCACATCTCTATCCCCATCAGGGAAAAGTAGCGGCCAATCATGTCCACCGCCCAGGTATGGGGCACCACCAGGATCATTGGCCGGCCTGCTGCCTGCTCGGCTGCGACATGTTCCCAGCCGCTCACCTTGATGCGGTGGGTCAACCTGGCACGACTGCGCCAGGTCAGCTCGCCAAAGCCCATGAAGGTCTTGAGGCCGACCCGAATAGACTTGAGCAGCAGCGCCTGGCGCCCGGCCACGTCCAGCTCGGGAAAGCAGATCTTGAGGTTGGTATCGGCGATGTAGGCCTGTTTTTTCGAGACCCGCAGCAGGGTCGGTGCGACCAGATCGGCGAAGCGATCCCGCCATCTGGCAGGGATGAAGGCCAGCAGGGAGAGCAGTCCCAGGGCACACCAGCTGCCCCACCATTTGGGGTGCAGCAGGCGGGTTTGGAATGAGGTATCAAATACCGGATCGGATGCGGACATACCTGCCCTCGGTTCATAAAAACAAACGGTTATTGTAGTTATCCTGACATTTTTTTCTACTCCGGGGGCACCTCATCGCCGATGGCAAGGCACTGATCGGACTAGTAATAATTAAAAATGGCCCACATGGGGCCATTTTTGCAACGAAGTAAATCAGGGCTGGGGTGACAACCCCTTTCGGATCCGCTGGATCCCCGCCTCATAGAGGCCGTCCGGCCCTTCCTGGTGTTCGCGGGTATCGAAGATCTTGAGAAACCACATGTACTGACCGGGGTGGCGAGTGAGCTGCTGTTGCACCATATCGTTCATCCGCCGGGTATCCGCTATCACATCCTCGGTGGGATAGTTGTCAAACGGTGCTTCTATCTCCAAGCGGTAACAGTGAGCGGCTTCATCGTAGCCAGCCAGCAGCGGCACGGCCTTGGCACCACTCACCTGCACCAGTCGTGGCAGGGCGGGCAGGGTCGCCTTGGGATAGTTGAAGAAGGGAACGAAGATGCTCTTCTCGCGCCCGTGATCCTGATCCGGCAGGTAGAAGAAGCTATGCCCCCCCTTGATGGTTCTGATCACCGCCTTGATCCCGGCGCTGCGCTCGTAGACCCGGCAGCCATTCTTGGCCCTGGCCCGGTTGAGGTGCCAGTCAAACACCGGATTGCGGGCCCGCTTCATCATGGTGCACATGGGCACGCCACGCTGGGTGAAACAGTAACCGGCCGCATCCACCGGCCAAGTATGGGGTACCACCAGGATCACCGGACGGCCGGCCTGACGCTCGGCCTCGATATGTTCCCAGCCGCTGACCTGGATCCGCTTCATCAGGTAACGGGGGCTGCGCACGGTGAACTCGCCAAATCCCAGCAGACTCTTGAGACCGACCCGGATGGAGGTCATCGCAATGGCATCCCGCTCGGCCGCACTCTTCTCGGGAAAACAGATAGCCAGGTTGGTTCTGGCGATATAGATCTGTTTTTTGGAAAAGCGGAACACCAGGGGCGTCAAAGCTTCGGCCAGGCGATCCCGCAGACGAACCGGCACAAAGGCCAGCACCATCAAGATCGCCAGCGCCAGCCAGCTCAACCAGTAACGGGGATGCAACAAACGGGGTTTGAAAGAGGCGTGAAATACGGGGTCTTCTTGGACGGTCATCGATTGGAGTCAAGCGAAAAGTGGTGAGGCATTGTAGTTGGCCTGACAGGTAATACCAGTGAATTCTCAGACAAACGAATAAAAGTGCCGTGAATTCATTAATCTGCGACAAAATAATGAAAAATGCCCCGCTTGGCGGGGCATGTTGACGATTGTTTCATCAGGGGCGGCAGAGCATCAAACGGGGTTAGCGATGCGCCATGCCTCCCTCGACTGCGGGCTCCCGCTGCGGCAGGAAGAACATCAGATAACGCAGAGCCACATAACCGACGATCACGGTCGCAATTCCCAGCTCGACGTGGGCAAGCAATCTGATCTGCTCCACATAGTGTGCTGCCTGCGGCCAGCCACTGACCAGGTTGGCCACCTTGAACAAGGCGGTGGCGCCGATCACCATCGGGAAGGTGAAGGCTGCATAGCCGGGGGAAAACGGCAGGCGCAGCAACTTGATGAAGGCCAGATAGATGATGCCGGTCATCAGGATGGCGATCCCCAGCAGCACGGCCACCAGCAGCAGGGAGGGATCCTGGCTGACGGTCAGGTAACCGGCCAGGGAGAGGCTGGCAGGGGCCGCCAGAATGGCGATGGTCGGCTTGGCTGCGTCCGGTACTTCATGACTGAAGATGAGGCGATAGAGCATCAGCGGCAGCATCAGGCCATAGCAGATGATGCCAAACCAGAGCAACCCGTTGGCCAGCGCGGCAAACTGGCCACCCGGGAAGGCGACATCGGCCACGATAATGCCCACCGGCGGCACGAACCAGCTCGGCACCATGTGGTGAATTTCGAACTCTTTGGCACGGTGCCAGATAAAGGTGGCCAGGAAGATCAGGTGAATGGCCACGGCAAACAACCAGAGTGCCTCACCCGCCTGCGGCGCCATCATCCCCAGCGCTTTTGACACCACCATGGTCCCCATGGCGTAGGTAGGCACCACGCTACCCACCACGGGGTGAGCCAGGTCTTGCCATAAGAGACGGGGATGAAGCAAAAACTTGAAGGTCAGGATCAACAGCAGCACGGCGGCCACAGCGGCACCCAGCAGCTGCATGCGCCCATCGAACTGACCGGCATTTTCCCAACACCAACCGAGACTGGCGATGCCAAGCGCCAGACCCGCCATGGGGGTCGGAGCTTTGCCTAAGGATTTACGGGTTCTTGCGATCATGACGACACCTTTCTCTATCAGACGATGGCGATAGGATAATGGCCGTATGTCGTTTAGGATATCCAAATGAATTGAATCATATGTTCAGGAAGATCAAACACCATGAAGCTGACCCTGCAACAACTCAAGGTCTTCGCCACCATCGCCCGTTACGGCAACCTGGGACTCGCCGCCAACGAGCTCTGCCTGAGCAAGGGCGCCGTCTCCCAGTCGTTGCAGGAGCTGGAACGCCAGCTGGGTACCCCGCTCTTTGATCGCATCCATCCCGGATTGCAGCTCAACAACGAGGGACGTCTGCTGCAACCCGCCGCCGAAGAGCTGCTGACCCGGATGCAGGATATCGAAAACCTGTTCAGCCCGGATGCCAAACCGAGCGGCCAGTTGCGCCTCGGTGCCAGCCAGACCATTGGCAACTACCTGCTGCCGACCCTGCTGGCGAGCCGCAAGCAGGAGCTGGGGCTGCCGCCCAAGGTGACCATCACCAATACCCACAAACTCTGCCATGCGCTGGCCAACTTCGAGCTGGATCTGGCGCTGATCGAGGGGGAGAACCATCACTCGGATCTCATCGCCGAACCCTGGCTGCAGGACGAAATGCTGGTAGTGGCCCATCCGGATCACCCCCTCGCCAACCAGGGTACCCTCACCCTGCCCCGGCTGGCTGACGAAACCTGGGTGCTGCGGGAGCTGCAATCGGGCAGCCGCGAACAGTTTATCCAGCAGATCCAGCCTGCCCTGCCCCGCTGGCAGGCCGGGCTCGAACTCAACACCCTGGAGGCCGTGATGCTGGCGGTGGAAAAGGGGCTCGGGATCTCTTTCATCTCCCGCCTCGCGGTCTCGGACCGGTTGCAGGCGGGGCGTCTGGTCGTGCTGCCCCTCGAGCAGCGCTTCCCGCGCCAGCTCTCCCTCATCTGGCACAAGCAGAAATACCATTCCGCCTCCCTGCGCCACTTTATCCACTTCTGCCGGACTCAGGTGAACAATGCCGAGGTGATCCGAGCAGAGTAACGCCTGACCAGAGCTCTGGTGGCAAACCAACACGCTAATGGCGGAAACGCAAAAAGCAGAGAGGGCGCCACGGCTCCCTCTCTTTGATTCGCTCTCGCTGACTATCACTTCGCCAGACTGCGCAGCCAGCTGATCTCCTCACCCCAGATGGACTCGTCGATGGTCTCGAGGATCAGTGGAATACGATCGAAACGATCGTCATTCATGATGTGATGGAACACCGCCTCGCCGAGATTACCCTCACGCAGGCTGTGATGGCGGTCGACCCGGCTGCCAAAGGTGCACTTGGTGCCATTGATATGCATCCCCTTGAGATACCGAAAGCCGACCGTCCGCTCAAACTCGGCAAAGACTTCGGCACAAGATTCTGGCGTGCGCAGATCGTAACCGGCGGCGAAGGCGTGACAGGTATCGAAACAGACTCCGACCCGGCTCTTGTCTTCCACCCCCTCGATGATGGTGGCGAGGTGCTCGAACGACCAGCCGAGGTTGGTGCCCTGCCCCGCGGTGTTCTCGATCACCGCCGTCACCCCCTGGCTGCGCTCCAGTGCCCAGTTGATAGACTCGCTCACGAGTCGCAGGCTCACGGCCTCCGGGATCTGCTTGAGGTGGCTGCCGGGATGAAAGTTGAGGTAGCAAAGGCCCAGCTGCTCGCAACGCTTCATCTCGTCGAGAAACGCGTCGCGGGACTTGGCCAGCGCATCGGGGTCGGGGTGACCCAGATTGATGAGGTAGCTGTCGTGGGGCAGGATCTGCTCGGGGAGAAAACCGCCCTTCTCGCACGCCGCCTTGAAGGCACGAATACTGGCCTCGGACAGGGGGGCCGCCTGCCATTGGCGCTGGTTCTTGGTAAACAGGGCGAAGGCATTGGCGCCGATGGCCTGGGCGCGGGCGATGGTGTTCTCCACCCCGCCGCTGGCGCTGACATGGGCTCCGATATATTTCATGGGATCTCCTCTGGGGTGGCTGTCCATCCTCTCTTGCGCCTGCAAACGGGCATGGGGAGGATGGGGCCTCTCTGATAAGGCGTCATTATGCCGATCCCGTCCGCCCTCGCCAAACCGGGATATCCGATAGCCGGCATCGGCAATGCAGGTTGGACGGCGGCGCCAACGGCCAAATCCGGTGAGCGGGCATAAAAAACGCAGCCCTGTCGCTTGCGCGGCGGTGGCTGCGTTCCTCTCTTCTCGGCCATCTCCTCCTATGCTGTCCAGCCTCGGCTGGTCACGACGGGGAGTGGGAATGCGTGGCGAGAAGCGCCTTAGAACGGCATCTTGAAGCCTGGCGGCAACTGCATGCCACCAGTCAGTTCGCCCATCTTGGTCTTGTTCTGCTCTTCTACACGACGCACGGCATCGTTGCAGGCAGCGGCGACCAGATCTTCCAGCAGCTCCTTGTCATCTTCCATCAGGGAGGGATCGATCTCGATGCGACGCACGCTGTGGCTGCCGGTCATGGTGACCTTGACCATGCCTGCGCCGGCTTCGCCGGTCACTTCCATCTGGGCGAGCTGCTCCTGCATCTTCTGCATGCGCTCTTGCATCTGCTGGGCCTGTTTCATCAGGTTCCCCATTCCACCTTTACCAAACATATGTCGTCTCTCGTCTTGAAATCCGGCATCCAGCGCCGGGCTGTGGGCTTGTCTGTCCTAGATGGGGACAGCCAAGCGGCTTTTCAACCGGGAGCAGGCTCCCGGCCATGGAAGTTAGCGGTTGAGGGGCTCGATGCTCTCTCTGTGAAGCTCGGCACCAAACCGCTGGATCAGAAACTGGATATTGGGATCCTGCTCGAGATCCCGGGTCACCTGTTCGCGTACCCCCAGATAGAGGCGATGCTCGATCTCAAGAGGCGTCTCCTGCTCAGGCACCACACCCAGGGTCACCTCCACCTGCACGGGCTGGCCGAGGGCGGGGCCGATGATCTCGGCCAGATCGGCGCGCGCCTTGTCGCTGATCAGGTGGCGCTGCTCGGGTTTCAGGGTCAGCAGCACCCTGTTCCCTTCCCGGGTCATCACCGAGTTGATGGCAAGCTGGCGCAGCCGTCCACCCACTTGCGTGTGGGCAATCAGCTCGGCCCAGGGGTCGCCGCAATTGCTCAGCAGGGAGGAAGGGATAAGGCGGCTCGCCTCCCCCTCTTGCGGGATATCGTCGCCCTCGAGCTCATCCCAGTCGATGGCCTCCATCACTGGCTGGGCCGCTTCGCTGCCGGCCACCTGTGCCGGCGTGGCTGCCGCAGGCGGCGGCACCTCGGCGGCGGCAGGTGCGACCTGCCCGCCCGGCTGATAGCTTGGCTGCCCCTCCAGATCCCAGGGGGGCAGATCGCTCGCTTGAGCCGACTGACTGACCTGGACAACAGCGTTTCCACCGGCAGGAGCCGCAGAAGGTGCCGGCATGGGCGAAGCCATAAAGCTCTGGCTCAGATACTCTTCATAGTCTCCGTTATCACCCCCCTCGTCATAGCCATCGGCATAGAGATCCACCGGCGGCAGTTCCCCATACTGACCCATGGCGGGCCCCCCCTGAGCGGCCGACTGACGGCTTTGGGATTGAGGTGAAGGTTGAGGCGCAGGCTGCGACGGCGGGATAGCTGGCGCGGCAGGCATCACGGCGGCTGAGCGAGCCGGGGCCACGGGCACCGCTCGTGGCGCGGGCGTCGTCGCGACCGGATCCTGACCCCGCTGGCGACTGCGCAGCATGTTGCGCTTGCCAAGCAGGCTCTGCATGCTCGAAACCATCGACACGGGAGCCGGTTCGGCCTCAACCTGAGGAGCCGCCGAGGCCACAGGTGCAGCCATCGCCGACACCTGACCGGCAGGGCCGCTAACCAAAGGCTCCATCCCTTCCCCCGGGTTATCCCCGTGAGCCGGAGCCTGAAGTTCGCCCGAAGAAACGGCGTCATCCGCCAGAATCGCATCAGGCTGATACCCCATTCCGGCCGCTTCGCGCAGCAATTCATCCTGCTGGCTGAAGAGCTCGGCGGCCTGCGCCTCTTCCTCAAAGCTCGCGACCTCGCTCGCATCGGTGGCACCAGCAGGCTCGACAACCGGTGCCGCAGCCGGCGGGTTGGGTGCAGCAACGCTCGCCGCTTCGCTGGCGGCTGGCAGCGCCCCATGCTCAGCGGCCGGAAGCTTTCCCGGCAGGGTTCCCATCTCAGCCACTGGCGCGGGCGCCATGGAGGGCGGCAAGGCGCTCAGGCTGGCAGGATGCAGCACCTCGCGCCGGGGCGAGAAGGCGAGCATCCGCAGGCAGGTCATCTCCAGCGCGGTGCGGCCATCGGGGGCCCAGGGCAAGTCCTTGCGCCCCCCCAGCACGATCTGGTAGCAGAGCTGCACCTCTTCCGGGCTCATGGCCTTGGCCAGTTGCAGCAGGGCATCGGCATCCGCTCCCTGCTCCTGCACGCTGGCAGGCAGCAGCTGGGCCATGGCGATGCGGTGCAGCAGCCCTTCCAGCTCGGCGTGGAGCTGATCAAAATCGGGGCCCAGGGTGGCGATTTCGGTGATCTTGGCCATGGTGGCCGGCGCATCCTGGCGCAGGATCGCCTCCAGCAACTGGTGCAGATGACGGTGATCCAGGGTCCCCAGCATGGCCAGTACGCTGTCCAGACGCACGCTGCCGTTGCCGTGGGCCAGCGCCTGATCGGTCAGGCTCAGGGCATCGCGCATGCTGCCGTCGGCCGCCTTGGCCAGGGCCAGCAAGGCGCGCGGTTCGAAGGGCTGTCCCTCCTGATCCAGCACCCACTCGAGCTGCTTGGCGATCTGGGTCTGATCCAGACTCTTGAGATGAAACTGCAGGCAGCGCGAGAGAATGGTAATGGGCAGCTTCTGGGGATCCGTGGTCGCCAGCAGAAACTTCACATAGGGGGGCGGCTCTTCCAGGGTCTTCAGCAGGGCGTTGAAGCTGTGGCGCGACAACATGTGCACTTCGTCGATGAGGTAAACCTTGAAGCGGCCACGGGCTGGGCGGTACTGCACGTTGTCGAGCAGCTCGCGGGTATCTTCCACCTTGGTGCGCGAGGCCGCGTCGATCTCCAGCAGGTCGACGAAGTTGCCCTGATCGATCTCGTGGCAGGTGTCGCACACGCCGCACGGGTGGCTGCTGATCCCCTGCTCGCAGTTGAGGCTCTTGGCCAGGATGCGGGCGATGGTAGTCTTGCCGACCCCGCGGGTACCGCTCAGCAGATAGGCGTGATGCAGTCGTCCCTGATCCAGGGCGTTGGTCAAGGCGGTCAGCACATGTTGCTGGCCTACCACTTGTTCAAACGTATGGGGGCGCCATTTACGCGCCAGAACCTGATAGCTCATAAATCCATCATGCTGGGAAGACAGGGCATTGAGGCCGGATGCTAACACAAATGCGGGGCCTGCTGTATCGGCTATCGGCCGAGGCGGGAGGGATCGCTTGATTTTCAAACCGATGCCACCAAGGCACCGGTTTGCAACCGGGCCCGAACCGGCAGGTTGGGCCCGAAGAGAGGTTACTCGCCGTCGAATTCGACCAGAGAGAGCACCTTGACGCCGGCGGCGGTCAGGCGGGCATCGCCACCTAGCGCAGGCAGGGAGATAACGAAGGCAGCATCGGTCACTTCACCGCCAGCGCGGCGGATCAGCTTGACGGCCGCATCGACGGTACCGCCGGTGGCCAGCAGATCGTCCACCACCAACACCTTGTCACCGGCCACGATGGCATCGGTGTGCATCTGCAGGGTATCGGTGCCGTATTCGAGCTCGTAGGACTCTTCCATCACCTCGCGAGGCAGCTTGCCCGGCTTGCGGACCGGCACGAAACCGACGCCCAGCGCACAGGCAACCGGCGCGCCAAAGATGAAACCGCGCGCTTCGGTACCGACAACCTTGGTGAAACCTTGATCACGGTAGTGCTCGACCAGCAGATCGATGGTGGCCTTGAACGCCTCGGCGTTCTCTACCAGGCTGGTGATGTCGCGAAACATGATGCCCGGCTTCGGATAGTCGGGGATGGTCTTGATGCTCGCTTCGATAAATTTCAGAGTTTCCGGATTCATTTGTTAACCGCTTATTTTTTGACCCAGGAGTGGCCGTTTCTCAATTCCCGTCTGCGGGAAAATAAAAAGGCCCGTCATGCAAAAATGACGGGCCGACTCCAAGCATTATTGCCGCAATAGCTTAGGGACTTCACTTCGCCATTGCAACTGGCTCCAGCACCGGCAGGCGCATTAACCAGGTAAGCAGGACAGCCATGATGACCAGCAGGAGCCCCTTGACCCACAGCAGAGGCACCACGGCGAGGGAGACCGAAAAGGTGAGCAGGATGAACAGCACGGCCCGCCGCCGGGCGTGCCGGCGAATGGCGCGATACTGCTGCCAGTCGATGATAGGCGGGCCGAACCAGGGGTGAGTCAGCAACCAGTGATGAAAGCGCGGCGATGAGCGAGCAAACAGGGCCGCCGCCAGCAACATGAAGGGGGTGGTCGGCAGCAACGGCAAGACGATGCCGACGATACCGGTCACAAATGCCAGCCAGCCCAATGCCATCAGACACCAACGTTTCATGCAAACCCCTCATATCAATTGCCCGGTGCAAGCCTAACAGAGTTTGACTCACGGCTGGCACAATTGCCTGCGCCTCGCGATGCAGGTGCGGGTTTTCTCGCCGGCCAACGGCTGACAGCGCCCCCCATTCCCACTACAATCTGCGCTCTTTTTTATTCTTGCCTTCGGAACTGGTTATGCGCGTTATTTTGGCCCCCATGCAGGGGGTGCTGGATCACCTGATGCGGGAGGTGCTCACCTCCGTCAATGATTACGACCTGTGTGTCAGTGAATTTATCCGGATCGTGGATCAGCTGCTGCCCGCCAAGGTGTTCTACCGCCTCTGTCCGGAGCTGTTGCAGGATGGCAAGACCCGCGCCGGCACCCCGGTGCGAGTTCAGCTGCTGGGACAGCACCCCGAATGGCTGGCCGAAAATGCGCTGCGCGCCATCGAGCTCGGCTCCCCCGGGGTGGATCTCAACTTCGGCTGCCCCGCCCCCACGGTCAACAAGAGCAAGGGGGGCGCCGTGCTGTTGAAAGAACCCGAGACCATCTATCGCATCGTCAAGGCGGTGCGAGAGGCTGTGCCCGCTCATCTGCCGGTCAGCGCCAAGATCCGCCTCGGTTACGATGACAAGGAACTCTACCTGGACAATGCCCGGGCAGTTTATCAGGCCGGCGCCGACGAGCTCGCGGTCCACGCCCGCACCAAGCGCGAAGGTTACAAGGCCCCCGCCCACTGGGAATATGTGGACGACATTCGCCGCGCCCTGCCCATCCCCGTCACCGCCAACGGCGAGATTTGGAACCATGCTGATGCCCTGACCTGCGCCCGGGTCTCCGGCTGTGATGCCCTCATGGTGGGCCGCGGCGCCATCTCATTGCCCAACCTCGCCAACGTGATGAAGACGGGATGCGCCCACATGAGCTGGGGCGAAGTGTTGCAGCTGATGGTGAGCTACACCGAGCAGGATCTGGCCAGCGACAAGGCCGACTACTATCCCAGCCGCATCAAGCAGTGGTTCAGCTATCTCAAGCGAGAATACCCGCAGGCCGATCTGCTGTTTCGTGATATCCGGGTGCTGAAAGAGACTGCCCCCATTCGCGATGCCTTGCTGCAAGCGGCCAAAACCCACGGCTAACCACGTTTAACTTGACGCATGTCATCTTGATAGCTTTATCCGTTCCCTATACTGCCTCGCATCTGTGGTATGTCCTGTGGGGGATAATGTGTGTGAAATGACGCAAGCACAGTTGGCTGTCTGGCGTAATCGCCTGCTGTCCGACTGGGCTCAAGAACGTGAAACGCTGATCGCTCAGCTTAAAGCCTCACGCCGTGACGACTGGGCAGAACGGGTCGATCACTGCGAACAGGATCAGCTGGTCGAACTCACCAGCCGGCTGGATCTGCCCAAGGTGGAACAGAGCGTGCTGCGCCTCAAGCGGATCGATGCGGCGCTTTGCCAGATGGATCTCGGCCTCTATGGTCTTTGCTCCGACTGCGAAGAACCTCTGGCCATCGAACAGCTGGAGCAGGATCCAACCCTGCAACGCTGTCCCCGCTGTGAAGCCCGTTATCGCAAGGGATTCCACGCCCACGAACTGTGAGGGATGCACCTAGGGTGCACCTTCACGACCGCCATCGCGATCCCATCCCCAATCCATTCCGCTCGCCTCGTCCTGCGTAGGAACACCCCTGCTGCCATCTCGCATGGCTGGCCGGGCTCGCTGGCACCCGAAAAAAACGGGGAGACCCTCTGGCCTCCCCGCTTGCTGGTTGTCCGTCCGGGTTACCCCAGCACGATGCGGGAGAGATGGGAGAAGTGATGAATTTCGTGGGTTGCCTCGCACGGATGCGACGCTTTGGCCGGGTTGTACCAGCAGGTCGCCAGCCCCTGCGCCGCCGCTCCTGCAATATCCGTCTTGGGATTGTCGCCCACCATCAAGACCCGCGCCGGATCCGGCTGCCCCATCAGGGACAGGGTGTGCTGGAAGATGGCGGGAGCCGGCTTGGTCACCTGAATTTCATCTGAGATCACCAGCGGTTCGAACCACTGATCCCAGCCAAGTTTGTCCAAGCGACCGCGCTGGGGCACGCTGAAACCATTGGTGATGATCCCCATCCGGACCCGCTCCTTGAGTTGCAGCAAGGTCTCGACCACCCCATCCAGGGGGTTGCTCAGGGCGATGATCCGGGTCAGGAAGGTGTTGTTCATCGCCATGGGGTCAACCGCCACCTGCCCGGCGAACAGGGAAAAACGGGTCTGCTGCAGGGTCGCGGCATCAATCTCGCCGCTGTTGTATTGCTGCCATAGGGCATGGTTCAGTTCGTGATAGCGGGCCATATCGGCCGCATCGGGGGTAACGCCATAGTGCTGGAGAGTCTGCTCCAGCGCCTTGGCCACCGGGAAATCGAGCAGGGTTTCATCCAGATCGAACAGCACCCAGTCATAACTTGGTTGTTTCACGGGGATCCTTGTCATCATTCAGGTTGTGTGGCGGCGCGGGCCTGTGCCCTGCCGAGGGGGCTTGCCAGCAGATCCAGGGTCAGGCGCACGCCAAACCCGGTTACTTCGCTGGCGACCACGCCATTGCCCCCCTTGCTGCGAAAACCGCTCAGATCCAGGTGCACCCAGGGAGTCTGCTCGGGCACGAAATGGGCGAGGAAACGGGCCGCATCGATGTGATCCGGCGAGCTGCCGGGGGCACACTGCAGCAGATCCGCCCACTCGCTCTCTATGTTGTCGTCATAGTCCTCATCCAGCGGGAAGGGCCAGACCCGCTCGCCACTGTGCTGCCCCAGGCCGATCAGCGGCGTCAGCCATTCGTTGCGGTTGGTGAAAACGCCGCTGTAACGGCTGCCGAGTGCCCGCTTGCAGGCACCGGTCAGGGTGGCGTAGTCAATGAGCAGATCCGGGGTGTCCTGCACCGCCATGGCCAGAGCATCCGCCAGCACCATGCGCCCCTCAGCATCGGTATCCACCACCTCGATGGTGATGCCGTTGCTGGCCGTCACCACCTCTCCCGGCCGATAGGCATGAGGGCCGATGTGGTTCTCGGCGATGGCCAGCCAGCAGTGCACCTCGTAGGGCAGGCGGGCCCGGCTGATGGCGTAGAGCGCCCCCAGTGCCACCGCGCTGCCCCCCATGTCCAGATGCATGCCATACATGCTGCCGGAGACCTTGAGGTTGTAGCCGCCGGAGTCGTGGCAAATTCCCTTGCCCACCAAGGCCAGGCGCCGCACCGGTTGGGACGGGCAATAACTGAGTTTGACCAGGGCCCCCTGGTTGTCTTCCGAGCCGCGGGTCACGGCCAGAAATGCCCCCGCCCCCAGCTCGGCCAGCTGGGCCTGATCATAGTGATGGCACTGCCACCCCTCCTCCTGGGCCAGCTGGCTGACGAATTCACGATAACTGGCGGCGGTCAGCTCGGAGGCCGGCAGCACCGCCAGATGGCGCGCCAGCCCGTTGCCCCCGGCCTCGCTGTAAAGACGAGCCAGATCGAGCACCACCGCTGGGGATACCCGGATCTGCTGATAGGCCCAGCCCCCCTCGCTGCGGCTCTTGCTGGTGGGCAGCGGGACATTGGCGGCCAGCAAGGCCGAGAGCATCAGCTCGGCCAGCATGGTGCACTCTGCGGGGGCAAACCCCTCCAGATGTAGGCCGACCCGCTCGACTTTAAGTCCGGACAAGGGGCTCATCCACTCCCGGATCTGCTTGTACAGGCGATGATCCCGCGCCACATTGCCGGCCACGAAGCAGATCTGCAGCAGGCTGCCACCCTGCATCAGGGTAAAAGGGGCCTTCTTGCCAAGGGCAAGCTGGGTGGCGAGACCGGCCAGTTCGGGGCGAGCCAGCAGCGACTCCTTGTGCTCCTCGGCGAGAAGCAGCAGCTGCAGCGGCCGGGGCTGTGCCAGCACTTCGCTCAGGTTGGCATCCAGGGTATCGATAGCGGGAGGAAGATAGGTAAAGGGAGTGATCACGGGAAGGCGCCTCATCCATAAGAGATGCCTGATGATACCGAACAAAGGGCGGCTGCGGCCAGTTTTGTCCTGACCATCGGCCGAAAACGACAATATTCGCCTGCACGACAGCGAGATCGTGGGCGTTGCGTCATCAGAGGGAATTGATAAAAGAAAATAAAGAAGGAGTTGGTTGCGGGGGCCGGATTTGAACCGACGACCTTCGGGTTATGAGCCCGACGAGCTACCGAGCTGCTCCACCCCGCGTCCGAATTGTCACCAGCAGACCGAGCAGATG
>NZ_JBGLRE010000010.1:0-169084 GCF_041403185.1 Aeromonas sp. S9(2024) | reverse complement strand
CCTGAACCCATGCCGAACTCAGAAGTGAAACGCGGTAGCGCCGATGGTAGTGTGGCATTCGCCATGCGAGAGTAGGACACTGCCAGGCACCCAACATGAAAACCCCGCTCATCGAGCGGGGTTTTTTATTGCCTGAAATTCAGGGTTTCTGATGCCCGCCTCATTCGTTCGATATCTATTCACGGCATGTCTTGGCTGGATATAAAAAGCACAGAATGTGATGCCTCCACCTTTCTTGTGATCCCCGCTCTGGTTTAATTCATCAGTCCACCACGATGGACCAAGGAATCACAATAATTTGCGGAATGGACACATGTTCAAAAGAACAGTAACGATAATACTGGCGGCGGGAACCCTGGTATTGGGCGGTTGTGCATCCGATGGTGGTGCAGACTCGTCGGCCGACAACGGCGATTTCGGTGGCAAGTCCATCTATCTGCGCGGGGAGATGAACGACTGGATGGCAACCGATGAGAGCAAGGTGGTCAAGGTGGCCGACAAGCTCTACATGGCCAAGGGCACGCTCAAGAAAGAGTGGGCCCCCTATAAGTTCAAATTTGCTGACTCAAGCTGGAGCTGCGGCACCAACTTCGGCTACAAGAGCCCGAGTGACGGCATTGCGGTGCTGGGTGGTGAGGCGGTGCCGGTCAATCCCTGCTCCAAGTACGAAGACATGAAGTTTTCACCCGAGGTGGATGGGGTCTACGAGTTCTATCTGAATATGGCCGGCGAGACGCCGACCGTATATGTCAAACAGCCCTGAGTTCAGTCTGAACGTTAAATCTTTCAGGAAATGAACCAGTTAAATGCCCCGGTCCAGAAATCTGCTGGCCGGGGCGTTTTTTTAGGATAGAATCAGCGCCCTCATGGCGGCAGGTGTACTATATATTGTGTCATTTTTATTTAATGTCACTATTGGTTGTGTTTTCTGCCGCACGGTGACCTAGGTGCATTCATATAAGGTTGATTGAATATGGCTAAATCCGAACCGGTACTGGCGAGCGAAACCGGCTCTCGCCTTATCCCTTTGCAAGAGACCTCTCTCGAAATCTGGGATAGCAAGTATCGCCTCAAGAGCAAGGATGGTGCGCCCGTCGATGGCAGCATTGATGACACCTACCAGCGGGTGGCCCGAGCTTTGGCCGAGCAGGAGCAGGATCCGGCGGCCTGGTATGAGCCCTTCTTGTGGGCGCTGCGCAATGGTGCCATTCCGGCTGGCCGCATCACCTCCAACGCGGGGGCCTTCGAGCACAAGCCGGCAACCTCGACCATCAACTGCACCGTCTCCGGCACCATCGAAGATTCGATGGACGATATCCTCGGCAAGGTCCATGAGGCAGGCCTGACCCTGAAGGCCGGCTGCGGCATTGGCTATGACTTCTCGACCCTGCGTCCGCGCGGTGCTTTTGTCTCCGGCGCCGGTGCCTACACCTCGGGTCCGCTCTCTTTCATGGATATCTATGACAAGATGTGTTTCACCGTGTCGTCTGCCGGTGGTCGTCGTGGCGCCCAGATGGGCACCATGGATATCCGTCATCCCGATGTGATCGAGTTCATCCAGGCCAAGCGGGAAGATGGCCGCCTACGCCAGTTCAACCTCTCCCTGCTCATCACCGAAGACTTCGTCAAGGCGGTGAAGGAGGATGCTCCCTGGTCGCTTATCTTCCCCTACACCGCCAAAGAGGTGGAGCTGGATGGCATAGCGCTCGACGACCCGGAGCAGGTGGTCTGGGCCGACTGGCCCAACAAGGAAGGGGGGGTTTTCAACGAGCTGGGGCAGGTCGCCTGCAAGGTCTACAAGACCCTGCCTGCCCGTAAGCTGTGGAATGTCATTATGACCTCCACCTACGACTATGCGGAGCCCGGTTTCATCCTGATCGACAAGGTCAATCAGATGAACAACAACTGGTTCTGCGAAGAGATCCGCGCTACCAACCCTTGTGGCGAGCAGCCTCTACCACCTTATGGCGCCTGCCTGCTGGGTTCGGTCAACCTGACCCGCTTCGTGCGCGATCCCTTCACCGAACAGGCCGCCTTCGACTGGCCCGCGTTTCGCAAGGTGGTGACCATCTTCACCCGCATGCTCGACAACGTGGTGGAGATCAACCAGCTGCCGCTGGCCAAGCAGCGCGAGGAGCTCGTAAACAAGCGTCGTCACGGCATGGGCTTCCTTGGCCTGGGCTCGACCCTCACCATGCTGCAGATCAAGTATGGCTCTGCCGCCTCTGTCGCCTTTACCGAGCAGGTTTCCCAGGAGTTGGCCATGACTGGCTGGCAGGAGTCTCTGCGGCTGGCAAAGGAGAAGGGCCCGGCTCCCATCATGGAGCAGGAGTTCGAGGTGACCGGCAAGATGCTGCGACTGCGCCCCGAGATGGCTGCCGATGGCATCAAGCTGGGTGACAAGGTGAAGGGCAAGGTGCTGCACGCGCGCTACAGCCGTTACATGCAACAGGTGGCCGAGGTGGATCCCGCGCTCGTTGCCGAACTGGCCGAAGTGGGTGGCCGCTTTACTCACCACAGCAGCATTGCGCCGACCGGTACCATCTCGCTGTCGCTGGCCAACAACGCCAGCAATGGCATCGAGCCGAGCTTTGCCCATCACTATTGCCGCAACGTCATCAAGCCGGGCAAGAAGAGCAAGGAGAGCGTGGATGTCTACTCCTTCGAGCTGCTGGCCTACCGTGAGCTGGTGAATCCGGCTGCTATGCCCCATGCCGAGGCTGAGGCGAGCCGGCTGCCGGACTACTTCATCACCGCCGATGACATCACGCCGGCCCAGCATGTGGATATTCAGGCCGCAGCCCAGCGCTGGATCGACTCATCTATCTCCAAAACCGCCAATGTGCCGACCGATTTTCCGTTCGAGCAGTTCAAGGACATCTACATGTATGCCTCGGACTCCGGCCTCAAGGGCTGCACCACCTTCCGCTTCAACCCGGAGGCCTTCCAGGGCGTGCTGGTGAAGGAGAAGGATCTGGAGAACACTCAATACGAGTTCACTCTGGAAGATGGCTCCGTTATCACCGCCAGGGGCAATGAAGAGATCGAATACGACGGCGAGCTGCACACCGCTGCCAACCTCTATGACGCCTTGAAAGAAGGCTATTACGGTAAATTCTGAGAACGACATCATGGTCAAGAAGATCGACAAGAAAATCGTCGCCTACAAGGTGCACACCCGGGATGAGCCACAAGAAGATCTGGCCCCGCAGGACGACGTGGTACACATGCACGAGACCGTGCTGCGCCCGGAGCGGCTGATGGGCACTACCTACAAGCTGAAGACGCCGGAACATGTCTCCGAGCACTCGCTGTTCATCACCATCAACGACATTATCCTCAACGAAGGCACTGTTCATGAGACCCGCCGTCCGTTCGAGATCTTCATCAACTCCAAGAGCCTGGAACACTACCAGTGGATCGTGGCGCTGACCCGCATCATCTCGGCGGTGTTTCGCAAGGGCGGGGATGTTACTTTCCTGGTGGAGGAGCTGCGCTCCGTGTTCGATCCCAAGGGAGGTTACTGGAACAAGGGCAAGTATGTTCCCTCCCTCATCGCCGAAATTGGCAACGTGATCGAGACCCACCTCACCGAGATTGGCATGCTCAAGGCCCCCGGGCTGGATGAACACCAGCAGGCGTTTCTGGCCGAGAAGCAGGCGGAACTCCAGGCTGAGCAGAACGAGGAAGCGCAGTCGGCCGGCAATGGCTTCCCGGCCAATGCCGCGCTCTGCTACAAGTGCCACACCAAGGCGCTGGTACTGAAGGATGGCTGCATGACTTGCCTCAACTGCGGCGATTCCAAGTGCGGTTAAGTAGATGAACCAGCAAAGCGACCGGCCACAGTGCCGGTCTTTTTTTTGCTGCTTTTATGCGCAAACGATCGGGGTGAACAAGCGATTTGTTGCGCGATGGTAAAATCGGGCGTAGCGTTGAAAGTAATAAAACTGTCACGGCCGTGTGGTTTCAATGACATCTGAGATTCACACACGTGGCACCTTCAGTGCCAAGGAGGATGCTTATGGACAATGCTGACCGAAAGCTGTTTATCCTGGATACCAACGTTCTGCTTCACGAACCCCTCGCCATCTACTCCTTCAAAGAGCACGACGTACTGATCCCCATGACGGTGCTGGAGGAGCTCGACAACATCAAGGATCGCCACAAGGATGTCAGCCGTGACGCCCGGGTGGCTATCCGGGCACTTGAGGATGTGTTTCGCGATGCCTCGACCGACGAGATCACCCAGGGCGTTCCTCTGGCCGGTGAGGCCAGTGGCCATATCTGCATCTTCAGCGATCACCATCTGCCCCAGGATGCCGAGGTGTTCACTGACAAGGAGGCGGACAACCGCATCATCAACGCCGCCCTCTATCTGCAAAAGCATGAGATGAAGCGCCAGGTGGTGCTGGTGACCAAGGATATCAACATGCGCCTCAAGGCCAAGGGGGCCGGGCTGGCGCATGTGGAGGATTATCGCAGCGACCAGCTGATCGACGACATCCGGCTGCTGGCCAAGGGCTTTCAGGTAGTGCCAGGCAGTTTCTGGGAGCGGGTGGGGGAGTGCGAGAGCGAGACCCACGGCCGCGACACCATTCACGTCATTGATGACAAGCTGCTGGACGGCGTCCACGTCAACCAGTACCTGATCGATGAAGAGAACTTCTTCGCGGCCCGGGTGCTGAGCCACGATGGCCACAAGATCCGCCTCAAGGATCTGGGGCGTGAGCGCCTGCTGTCGCGCAAAGCCTGGGGCGTACATCCCAAGAACGTCTATCAAGGCATGGCGCTGGACGCCCTGCTCGATCCCCACATCGATCTGGTGATCCTGACCGGCCCGGCCGGCTGCGGCAAGACCCTGCTGGCCATGGCGGCGGCCCTGGAGCTGGTGATCGAGAAGGGGATCTACGACAAGGTGATCGTCACCCGTAACACCCCCGAAATCGCCGAGAGCATCGGCTTCCTGCCCGGCACTGAAGAAGAGAAGATGATGCCCTGGCTGGCAGCCATCACGGATACCCTGGAGGTGCTGCACAAGCAGGACGAGAACATGAGCGGGTCGCTGAGCTACATCATGGAGAAGGCCAACATCCAGTTCAAATCGGTCAACTTCATGCGCGGGCGCAGCATCCAGAACACTTTCGTGCTGCTGGATGAGTGCCAGAACCTGACTGCCTCCCAGATCAAGACCATCATCACCCGCTGCGGCGAGGGGACCAAGATCGTCTGCTCCGGCAACCTGGCGCAGATCGACTCCAACTACCTGAGCCCGGTGACCTCGGGTCTGACTTACATAGTCGAGCGATTCAAGGACTTCGATGGCAGTGCCAACATCTTCCTGAATGGGGTAATGCGCAGCAAGCTCGCCTCCTTTGCCGAGGAAAACCTCTGATTGCAGGCGATCTCTGCCCATGCAAAAGGGGAAGCCAGCCGGCTTCCCCTTTTTAATCTCATCGCTGGTTTATTGCCCCAGATAGCGCAGCAGCCCGGGATGATCGCTCTGTTGCAGGATGGCCGGTGTGCCTTGCAAAGCGATGCGTCCCTCGTCGATAAAGAGCACCTGATCGGCGATAAGCTGAGCCTCTTCAGGGCAATGAGGGGGAAACCATCGCTGTTAATTGTTCCTTTATGGTGCGGGAGTACAGCCAAGGTAGCGCAGCAGCCCGGGGTGACCGCTCTGCTGCAGGATGGCCGGTGTGCCTTGCAGGGCGATGCGTCCCTCGTCGATAAAGAGCACCTGATCGGCGATAAGCTGGGCATCTTCCGGATTGTGGGAAACCATCAACACTGTGATGCCCTGTTCGCAGGCAAGGCGGGCGACTTCGGCCAGCATCTCCCGGCGCAGGGCGGGATCGAGCGCCGAGAAGGGCTCATCCAGCAGCAGCAGAGGCTTGCCCCGCACCAAGGCACGGGCAAGCCCCACACGTTGTTGCTGCCCACCGGAGAGCTGCTCCGGCAGACGTGTCAGCATCTCGCCAAGGCCCACTCGTGCAGCGGCATCTCTCACCTGTTCCCGCTGGGCAGGGGCCAGTCTCAGGCCTGGGTGCAGGCCGATGGCGATGTTGTCGAACACCGAGAGGTGCAGGAACAGGTTGTGATCCTGAAATAGGGTGGTGACCGGTCGTTCGGCCGGCCCCAGCGGCAGCAGATCCTGGCCGTCGAAGCTGAGAGCGCCAGACTCCACCGACACGAAACCGGCGATCATCCCGAGCAGGGTCGACTTGCCCGCGCCGCTCGGGCCAATCAGCGCGGTGATCTCCCCCTTCGGCAGCGTTGCCGTGAAGCTCACGCGCCAATCAGGGTAGCTGGTGACGAGGGTATCAATGTTCAGCATTCTTTCTTCCTCAAGGGGTCAGTTCGACCAGCCAGAACAGCCCCAGAAACGGTAACGCAGGAGAGCAAGCTCCTTTGTCGCTCAATGCTCGACATGTTTTCCTCCAAGTCCCCGCTCGACCAGCCAGAACAGGGAAAAACAGAGCATCAGCAGCAGCAGGGCAGTGGCGGCCGCCTCGGTCAGGCGATAGCTGCCGAGTTGCTGGTAGAGCAGCCAGGGCAGGGTGGTGAGCTCCTGGCTACCAAACATGGCGATGGCGCCAAGATCCCCCAGCGAGAGGATCATGGAGAGCGCCGCCGCCTGGGCCAGCGGGCGGCGCAGCAGGGGCCACTCCACCAGACGCAGGCGATGCAGGCCGTGTACCCCCAGGCTGTCGGCCAGCCGGTCATACTGGCGTACCACCAGCTGCATGGGAGCGGAGAGAGTGCGTAGCACATAGGGCAGTGCCATCAGGGCGTTGACCAGCACCACCAGCCAGGGACCGAGAGCAAACACGTCGGTGAAGGGCATGAACATGATGAACAGGCCGGTGGAGAGCACCACGGCCGGGATCATCAGGATCATGGAGCCGCTGGCTTCCCACAGGGCGGCGGCCCGGCGCTTGTGTTCACGTACCTTGAGGTGACGACTGGTGAGCTGCAGGGCGGCCCCGAGCAGGGTGGCCAGGGTACCTGCCGCGAGCGCGATCAGGATCGACTGGCCACTGGCCTGCCATAGCCGGTTCGAGCTCAACACCGTCAGCAGGCCGGGGTGAAAACCGGCCACGACGATGGCCAGCAGTGGCGGCAGGAAGATGACGAGCCCGCTGAGCAGTGCCAGAGTATCGACCGCGAGCGTGCCAGGCTGGTGGCGGTCCGGGCGCAAGCAGGGGCGGCGTGAGCTCAGGCGGTTGGCCGGTGTGGTTTGCAGCTTGTGCTGCAGCAGGAGCAGGGCGGCGGTCAGCAACAACTGCACCAGCGCCAGTCCGCCGGCGGTGGCGAGATCGAAATCAAAGCGCAGAGCCTGATAGACGGCCACCTCCAGGGTGGTGGACTTGGGGCCGCCACCGAGGGCCAGTACGGTCGTGAAGCTGGTGAAGCAGAGCATGAAGATGAGGCTCGCCAGACCCGGTAGCTGGGCCCGGATCAGCGGCCACTCCAGCAGTCTGAAGATGTGGAACGATCGCATACCGAGCTGACTGGCGAGGCGCCAGGAGGATTCTGGGATGCTCTCTATGCTCTGCAGGATGAGGCGCGCCGCCAGCGGCATGTTGAAGAAGACGTGGGCCAGCAGGATGCCGAACAGACCGTAGAGGTAGTTGCCGGGATCCAGCCCGAGGGAGCGCAGCAACTGTGGTAGCCAGCCCTGCTTGCCGTGCACCGCGACGATGCCGAAGATGGCGATGATGACAGGCAGCACCAGGGAGAGGCCAAACAGCTTGAGCAGCAGGCGGCGACCGGTAAAACGGCGCCGGGCCATGGCGCGGGCGACCGGGATGGCGAGCCCGAGGCTCAGCATGGTGGAGAGCAGCGCCTGCCCCAGGCTGAAACCCAGTACGTGGCGCAGGTAGGGATCGGCCAGCAGGGTGCGAGGGGCGAGCCCCCCAGCCTGCCACAACAGGGCCGCGAGCGGCCCCAGGGACAACAGCAGGATCAGAAGGGTGGCTGCACTGCCTGGCAGCCACCAGAGAGGGCGGCCCCCTGGTTGCACGAAGAGACGGCTCACTGGGTGACGGCTTGCAACCACTCGCGGATCCACTCCTTGCGATGGGTGGCGACCTCATCGGCAGTGAAGGCCAGCGGCTTGCTGACAGTGATCATCTGCTCGAATCCTTTGGGCAACGGCATGTCTGTCACCGGATACATCCAGTTGCCGGTGGGGATCTCCTGCTGGAAGGCGGGGCTCACCATGAATTGCAGGAACTGGTTGGCCAGCTTGTCCTGCGCCGTGCTCTTGAGTTTGGCCGCCACTTCCACTTGGCGATAGTGCCCCTCTTCGAACGCGGCTGCCTGATACTGGGGCTTGCTCTCGGCGATGAGGTGATAGGCCGGGGAGGTGGTGTAGGAGAGCACCATGTCCGCCTCGCCATCGAGGAACATGCCATAGGCCTCTGACCACCCCTTGGTGACAGTGACCGTCTTCTTGGCAAGCTCGGCCCAGGCGGCAGGAGCCTGGTCGCCATAGACGCTCTTCATCCACAGCATTAACCCCTGACCCGGGGTGGAAGTGCGCGGATCCTGGTAGATCACCTTGATATCGGGGCGCGCTACCAGCTCTTTCAGGCTTTTAGGCGGTTGCTTGAGCTTCTCCTTGTCGTAGACGAAGGCGAAGTAGCCGTAGTCATAGGGCACGAAGGTGTCATCCTGCCAGCCGCCCGGCACCTTCAGACTATCCAGCTTGATGGTGTGGGGGGCGAACAGGTCGCTCTGCTTGGCTTCACTCAGCAGGGCATCATCCAGCCCCAGCACCAGATCGGCCTTGCTGTGTTTGCCTTCCAGTCGCAGCCGGTTGAGGATGGCGACGCCATCTTCCAGCGCCACCAGATTGAGGTTGCAGCCGCACTCCTTCTCGAAGGCCTGCTTGATCTTGGGACCAGGCCCCCATTCGGCGGCGAAGGAGCTGTAGGTGTAAACGGTGAGGGTATCGGCCGCGAAGGCGCTGGCCGAGAGCAGGCTGGTGGCAACCAGCAGCAGGGTTTTCATCGAGGGCACTCCCTGTGAGTCACGAGGTGCCATCGGTATGGTGTTTGGCGATGGCACATCTGGGGTTGTGAAGTACCAGCGGATGAGGGCGCCCGCAACGGGAGCCATGCCTCAAATTCCTCCGCCAGCATTATCTGGATCAGGTATACGGGTATAATCTCAGCGGCAAGCCGCACCCCGTTTGAGAAACGAACCGCATTGTATTAACGTTCTTGGGGGGAGGCCAGCACTATGTTTCTGCAGGCCGTCGAGATGGCGCCAGTACAACAGAGGATGCTCGCGTGATAACCAATACCAAGGAAAGACGCGCCTTCCAGCGCATGATCATCAATGCTCCCGTTACCATCTTTCAGCAACAACAGGTGCTGGAGGGGATCTGCCGGGACCTCAGTGCCAACGGCATGGGGATCGCCATTGCCGAACACCGGCTGGATGTAAATCAGCCCATCCGGGTGAGCCTTGCCACCAACAACAACCTATTGCCCCCCTTCGAAGCCCAGGCCCGCATCATACGGGTACTGGAAGAGGAAGAGGGGCTGCTGCTGGCCGTCGAGTTTCACCCCCTCGGCTGAGCCCTTGTTGATATGACCCATGAATCGACCGGCAACCCGCCGGTCGATTTCATTTTGTCCTCTGTCAGGGGGTTGCCTGCACCGGCTGGACGCTCAGTTGCCCGCTGTCGATCAGCGTCTTGCTGGTGGGGGCTATCTGGCCGGGAGGGAGCTCCGCCGGCCCCGTGGGTTCCAGCAGCAGATAATTCTGCCCCTGCCAGCTGATGGTCTCATCCCCTGGTTGGGCGGGCAGGTCGACGGCCAGCAGCGCATGACCCGGCACGAAGACCATGGCCTGTTTGAGCTCGGGAAAGAGCTGGGCCAGCATGGCTGCCATCAGGGTCACCTTGCTGTCGCAGTCGCCGCGATTTTGCATCAGCACCTGGCGTGGGGTGAGAAAGCCCTTGCCCAGCCGTCCCCCCAGATTGTCCAGCTGCAGATAGGGAATGCTCTGGATGAAGGTGAGCATATGGGCCGCCGTTTTCTGGCGCGCCTCCACTTCGGTGGCACCCTCCTGCTTGAGCTGGGCGGCCAGGGGGGCCAGCTCGCCACGGCTCTCCAGCGCGATGCGCACATGATCCTGTTTGACGGCCAGCTGTCCATCGGGCGGGGTGAAGTATTGAAAGTAGTGCTTGTGCAGCCAGGCCTCTTCGGCCTTGTTGCGCTCGGCTTCCAGCCAGGCCATCGCCTCGCCGGCCTTGTCCGGATTGCGGCTCTTCATGTGCAGCTCGAGTGAGGGGCGGGCCAGGGTAAATTGTACCTCCGGGTATTGCTGGCGTACCTGGCGCAGCAATCCCTGCAGCACCTCTTCCTGCATTCGTGCCGGGCGGTAAGCGATGAGGGGAGGCAGCTTGCCCGCTTCCAGCCGGTAGGTGAGCTGCTGACGTTCTCCCTTGCTGTCTTGCCAGCCGACATTGTTCTGGCCACCACTGACATTGAAATAGGTTTGTTCGGCGCTGGCCGGCAGCGCAAACAGCAGGGCGGCGAGCAGCGGAACTGGCATGGCTTTCATCGAGACTCCTTTGCAGGTGCGCACTCCCTGGCACCCATGACCGGACAATAAAACGGGGAGCCAAGGCTCCCCGTTGATTCTACTCGTTTTATTGCAATCAGCGCGTCAAATCCAGCACGGCTGTTTTGCTTCGAAGGCGCTGATGGCGGCCTCGTGCTGCAGAGTCAGGCCGATGGCATCCAGCCCGTTGAGCAGGCAGTAACGGCGGAACTCGTCGATCTCGAAACTGAAGGTGAGTTCACCGGCTCGCACCTGATTGGCCTCCAGATCCACTTCGATCTCGATGCCCGGCTGGGTGGCGACCAGCTGGAACAGGGCGTCGACCTCCTCCTCCTTCAGGCGAACCGGCACCATGCCGTTGTTGATGGCGTTGCCGTAGAAGATATCGGCAAAGCTTGAGGCGATCATGGTCTTGAAGCCGTAATCCGCCAGCGCCCAAGGGGCGTGCTCGCGGCTCGAGCCGCAGCCGAAGTTCTCGCGAGCCAAGAGGATGCTGGCGCCGGCGAACTGTGGCTGGTTCAGCACGAACTCGGGGTTGGGCTGCTGGCCCGCATCGTCCAGAAAGCGCCAGTCGTGGAACAGGTGCTTGCCAAAGCCGGTGCGGTTTACCTTCTGCAAAAACTGCTTCGGAATGATGGCGTCGGTGTCGACGTTGGCGCTGTCGAGGGGGACGACAATCCCTTTGTGTTGCTTGAAGCCTGTCATCTTGTTCTCCTCGTAATTACAGCGCGCGAATGTCGGCGAAACGGCCGGTAACGGCAGCGGCGGCGGCCATGGCCGGGCTCACCAGGTGGGTACGGCCGGCACGGCCCTGGCGCCCCTCGAAGTTGCGGTTGCTGGTGGATGCGCAGCGCTCGCCTGGCTGCAGGCGATCGTTGTTCATGGCCAGGCACATGGAGCAGCCCGGCAGGCGCCACTCAAAGCCGGCCTCGATGAAGATCTTGTCCAGCCCCTCGGCTTCGGCCTGGGCTTTCACCTGCTCGGAGCCCGGCACCACCAGCGCCTGTACCCCGGCGGCGACCTTGCGGCCACGGGCAATGGCGGCGGCGGCGCGCAGATCCTCGATGCGGCTATTGGTGCAGGAACCGATAAACACCTTGTCGATGGCGACCTCGGTGAGCTTCTGGCCGGCATTGAGCCCCATGTATTCCAGCGCCTTGCGGGCGGATTGCTGCTCGATGAGATCGGCAAAGCTCTCGGGGGAGGGGATGGGGGCATTGACGTCGATCACCTGACCCGGGTTGGTGCCCCAGGTCACTTGCGGGGCGATATCGGCGGCTTCCAGCACCACTTCGGCGTCGAACTTGGCGCCTTCGTCGCTCTTGAGGCTTTGCCAGTAGGTGATGGCCTGTTCCAGTGCCTCACCTTTGGGTGCAAACTCCTTGCCACGGATATAGTCGATGGTGGTTTGATCGGGGGCAATCATGCCCGCCTTGGCACCGAGCTCAATGGCCATGTTGCACACCGTCATCCGCCCTTCCATGGTGAGCCCTTCGATGGCCTCACCGGCGAACTCCACCACGTAGCCGGTACCGCCGGCGTGGCCGACCTTGCCAATGATGGCGAGCACCACGTCCTTGGCGCTGATCCCCTCGGCCAGCTTGCCGCGTACGCTGATGCGCATGGTCTTGGCGCGGCCCTGCTTCAGGGTCTGGGTGGCCATCACGTGCTCTACCTCGGAAGTGCCGATGCCAAATGCCAGCGATCCGAAGGCGCCGTGGGTGGCGGTGTGGGAGTCACCGCAGACGATGGTGGTGCCGGGCAGGGTGATGCCGAGCTCGGGACCCATCACGTGGACGATCCCCTGGTACTTGTGGTTCAAGTCATAGAGGCGAACCCCGAACTCTTTGCAGTTATGGGCCAGGGTCTCCATCTGGATGCGGGCCATCTCGCCGGAGGCGGCGATGTCCTTGGTGGTGGTGGAGACGTTGTGATCCATGGTGGCCCAGGTCAGATCCGGGCGGCGCAGCTGGCGGTTCATGGCGCGCAGGCCGTCGAAGGCCTGCGGGCTGGTCACTTCATGCACCAGGTGGCGGTCGATGTAGATGAGGGGCGTTTCGCCTTCCACTTCCCGCACCACGTGGGCGTCGAATACTTTCTGATAGAGGGTCTTGGCCATTGCTCAGTTTCCTTGTTATCGATTCCGTGGCGTCAGATGCGGGCGGCGATCTGGTCACCCATGGCGGCGGTGCTCTGTACCGGGTGCTTGGCGCTGGCCTGGTGCAGATCGGCGGTGAAGTAGCCTTCAGCCAGGGTCTGGGCCACGGCCTGCTCGATGGCTTGGGCGGCAGCTTCCTGGCCCAGGCTATAGCGCAGCATCAGGGCCGCGGAGAGGATCTGGGCGATGGGGTTGGCGATGCCCTTACCAGCGATGTCCGGCGCCGAGCCACCGGCCGGTTCGAACAGGCCGAAACCGGATTCGTTCAGGCTGGCGGAGGGGAGCAGCCCCATGGAGCCGGTGATCATGGCGCATTCGTCGGAGAGGATGTCACCAAACAGGTTGGAGCAGAGCAGCACGTCGAACTGGGACGGATCCTTGATGAGCTGCATGGTGGCGTTGTCGATGTACATGTGATTCAGCGCCACGTCCGGATAGGACTTGGCGACTTGTGTCACCACCTCGCGCCACAGGATGGAGGAGGCGAGGACGTTGGCCTTGTCGATGGAGGTTACCTTGGCCTTGCGTACCCGGGCGGACTCGAAGGCAATCTTGGCGATGCGCTCGATCTCGAAGCGATGGTACACCTCGGTGTCGAATGCCTTCTCGGTGGGGCCTTCCCCTTCACGCCCCTTGGGCTGGCCGAAGTAGATGCCGCCGGTCAGCTCGCGCACGCAGGCGATGTCAAAACCGCGATCAGAGATGTCGGCCCGCAGCGGCGAGAACTGCTCCAGACCGGTGTAGATGCGAGCCGGACGCAGGTTGCAGAACAGCTTGAAGTGGGCGCGCAGGGGCAGCAGGGCACCGCGCTCCGGCTGATCGTTGGGGGGCAGGTGCTCCCACTTGGGGCCACCGACCGAGCCGAACAGCACGGCGTCGGCGGCTTCGCAGCCTTTGATCGTGCTCTGGGGCAGCGGAGTGCCGTGGTTGTCGATGGCGATGCCGCCGACGTCATGGTGATCATACTCGAGATTGAAGCCGAACTTGGCCTGCACTTTTTCCAGCACCTTGACGGCCTCGGCCATCACTTCCGGGCCAATGCCGTCACCCGGCAATACTGCGATCCGATAACTGCTCATACTGTCTCCGTCTTGATATTGTTATTGCGTTCCATCTGTTCGGCGACCTGGTCGGCGCGCCAGATGCTGTTGATCACGTGCAGCAGGGCATGGGCTGATGATTCGATGATGTCGGTGGCCAGCCCCATGCCATGGAATTTGCGTCCCTTGTACTCGGCGACGATATCGACCTGGCCGAGGGCATCTTCCCCTTCCCCCTTGCTCTTGAGGGCGTATTTGTCGATGCGGATCTCGTAACCCGTGATGCGGTTGATGCACTGGTAAACCGCATCCACCGGACCATTGCCGGTGGCCGCCTCGCAGACCAGCTCCTGCCCCACCTTGAGCTTGACCGAGGCAGTGGCGAGCACCGAGCTGCCGCTCTGCACGCCGAGGTACTCCAGCTTGAAGTGCTCCGGCTCTTCGTGGATCTGGCTGAAGAAGGCGAGCGCCTCCAGATCGTAATCGAACACCTGCCCCTTCTTGTCGGCCAGGGTCAGGAACTTGGCGTAGAGATCGTCGAGGCTGTAACTGCTCTCGGCGTAGCCCATGGACTCCATCCGGTGCTTGATGACGTGGCGGCCGGAGCGGGAGGTCATGTTGAGGTTGTTCTGGGTGAGGCCGATGCTCTCGGGGGTGATGATTTCATAGGTGTTTTTCGCCTTGAGCACGCCATCCTGATGGATGCCGGAGCTATGGGAGAAGGCGTTGGCACCGACGATGGCCTTGTTGGGCTGCACCGGCATGTTGCACAACTGGCTGACCAGCGTGCTGGTGCGATGGATCTCGCCGTGGCGGATGTTGGTGTGCACCCCGAGCAGGTCGGCGCGTGTTTTGAGGATCATCGCCACCTCTTCCAGCGAACAGTTGCCAGCCCGCTCGCCGATGCCGTTGATGGTGCACTCGATCTGGCGAGCGCCCATCTGCACGGCACCGATGGAGTTGGCCACCGAGAGCCCCAGATCGTCGTGGCAGTGCACCGAGATGATGGCCTGGTCGATGTTGGGTACCCGGTTGAACAGGGTCTGGATGATGCCGGAGAACTCGGCCGGGACCGTATAGCCCACGGTGTCCGGAATGTTGATGGTGCGGGCTCCGGCCTTGATGGCTGCTTCCACCATGCAGCAGAGGTTATCGATCGGGGTGCGGCCCGCATCCTCGCAGGAGAACTCCACGTCATCGGTGTAGCGGCGGGCGTGCTTGATGGCGCCGATCCCCATCTCCAGCACGTCCTCGAAGCTCTTCTTGAGCTTGCTCTCCACGTGGATGGAGGAGGTGGAGATAAAGGTGTGGATGCGAAACGCCTCGGCGACTTTGAGCGCCTCACCGGCGGCATCGATGTCTTTTTGCAGAGCCCGGGCGAGGGCACAGACCCGGCTGTTCTTGATGTGGCGGGCGATGGTCTGCACCGATTGAAAGTCGCCGGGGGAGGAGACCGGGAATCCCACCTCCATGACATCGACACCGAGCCGCTCCAGGGCCTGGGCTATCTGCAGCTTCTCCTTGACCGTCAAACTGGCGGCCAGAGCCTGTTCACCATCACGCAAGGTGGTGTCGAATATGATGACCCGATCTGACATGTGACTTCCCTCTTCCTAAGTTCGGTGACGTGCATCCTGCGGCGGCATAAAAAAACCCGTGCAGGGTGCACGGGTTTTTGTAAATTCCGGCTATACCTGAGCCCGGCTACAAGGATCCCGCGCGAGTCAACGCGATTAGGGAGATTAGTAGTAGCGGGGTGGCAATGTGCATGACGGTGTTATTCCTTCCTGTCGGTAACACCTTTACCAATATCGAGATTTTTATGCTGTGTCAACACGGGCGGCCAGGGGCAATCTGCTGACGTATTTAATCGGATTGTAAAGGATTGCAAATTTCCTTGTCCCATATTCGGCCCATGACTGATTATTCGGTCATTCCTGCTGTACTCGATTCTTTGCACAACCAGATCGACTTATCAGCATTGGCTGAATTATCTGAGGTGTTAAATGGAAAAACGTAGACCTGGTCGTCCGGTCGGGCGTTCTGACATTCGTGACAAACTGCTGGCAGCCGCTCGCGAGCGCTTTCTCTCCACTCCCTACAGCAAGGTCACTACCCGCGAAATCGCCGAGCTGGCCGGCTCCAATCTGGCGATGATCCACTACTACTTCGGCAGCAAAGAGGGCCTCTACAAGGCGGTGCTGGGAGATGTGGCCGAGCCACTGGAACACGCTTGGCAGGATGAGCACAGCAACCACAGTCTCAACGAGTTGCTCAACACCTACTACCAGGTGATGGCGCCGAACAGCGAGTTGACCTCCGCCATCTCCAGCGCATTGTCGACCGAGAAAAGCCCGGGACGGGATTTTGTGCTGAGTCGTCTGCTGGAGCGCCAGCTGCCCCAGTTCGATGCGCTGCTGGAATCCATGAAGTCCAACGGTGAACTGGGTGACAACCTGGATCCCGAGATGCTGAAGGTCTCCTTCCTCAGCATGATGTGGCAGCCGTTCGTGATGAAGGATCTCTACGAGCAGGTGTTCGGCCTGAAGGTGGATGAGCACTTCATGGCCCGTCTGGCGGATCACAACTGCCGTCTGATGGAAAACGGTCTGCGTGGCAGCCTGAACTAAATACGCCGAGGCACACCGCCTGGCAGTCATCAAAAGGGCCCTTTGGCCCTTTTTTCATAAATCTGTTATCCCCCGTTCAACACCCTGTCATCCTCTTTTCCTACCCTGCCATGAAAGCTCAAGGAAGGAGGGGTTATGAACAAGCTCCAGCAATGGGATCTGCAGGTATGCCGGGTCTGCCTGCTGCATGCCTACAACCGGCCACAGGCAAGAGTTAGTCGGCTGATTTCCCGTACCGGTGATGGCCCGCTTTATGGCGTGCTGGGGGTCTTGCTCTGGTGGCAGGGGGAGCGGGAACTGGTAGGGCAGGTATTGCTCGCCTTTGCCCTAGAGCTGCCACTCTATCTGCTGCTGAAAAACAGCCTCAAGCGACAGCGCCCGGTGGGGCTGCCGGTCTTCATCACTCCCTCCGATCGTTACAGCCTGCCCTCCGGTCATACCGCCGCCGCCTTTCTGATGGCCACCCTGCTGGCCACGGCGTTTCCGCTCTGGGCACCTCTGCTGTTCGGCTGGGCCGCCCTGGTGGGGGCATCCCGATTGTTGCTCGGGGTGCATTATCTCAGCGATCTGGTGGCCGGCGCCCTGCTCGGCGGTGGCTGCGCCATGCTGGTACTGCTCTGGAGTCAGGGATGAGAATACTGTTCGGGGTGCAGGGCACCGGCAATGGCCATATCAGTCGCAGCAGAACCCTGGCCCAGGCTCTGCGCGGCGCCGGGGTCGAAGTGGATTATCTGTTCAGCGGCCGTCCCGCTGATGGCTACTTCGACATGGCGGAGTTTGGCGCCTATCGCGCTTTCTCCGGGCTCACCTTTGTCACTCATGAGGGCAAGGTGTCTCCCTGGCGCACCCTGCTGGCGGCATCGCCGCTCACCTTCTGGCAGGATCTGCGCGCCCTTGATTGTCGCGAATATGACCTGGTGGTGAGTGATTTTGAGCCGCTCACCGCCCACGCCGCCCGCCGTTATCACAAGCCGAGTCTCACCATCAGCCATCAGGCCAGTTTCAACTGGCCCATCCCCCGCTGGGGAGAAGATGGCCTGAGCCGCCAGCTGATGCGCCACTTCGCCCCCGTTTCCCGGCCGCTCGGATTGCACTGGTTTCACTTCGGACAACCCCTGTTGCCACCGGTGATCGACCCTCTGGTTGCGGCGCCCGACAACGGCAACATCCTGGTCTATCTCCCCTTCGAGCAGACCGAGGCGATTGCTGCTCTGTTGTCGCGTTTCAGCCAGCAACGCTTCGTCTGCTTTCACCCGGCGATCCGCAACGTCAGCCAATGGCGCAACCTGCGCTTCGAGCCTCCCTCCCGTGAGGGCTTCCTTGAGGAGCTGCGTGGCAGCCGCGGAGTCATCTCCAACGCCGGATTCGAGCTGGCGAGCGAGGCCTTGTCTCTTGGCAAGAAGCTGCTGGTCAAGCCGCTGCACGGCCAGTTCGAGCAGTTGACCAACGGCAAGACGCTGGAGATGATGGGACTGGCGACCCTGATGGATTGCCTCGACGCCAACCAGGTTCGCCACTGGCTCGACAGCGCTGCCCCGGGAGTGATCAGTTACCCGGATGTGGCGGGCGAGGTGGCACGCTGGCTGGCGGCAGGGGCCGAAGAGAGCGTGCCCGCCCTGTCACGGCGGCTCTGGGCCCGTACTCTGTTTCCGGAAGAGGTCAGCGATCGCCTGAGCGAGCTGGAAGGGGGCGAGAGTTTGTCCGGTTGCTGGTTATCGCAAGTCAGTGTTGTCAACTAGACTGAAAGGCGAGCCGGCAAGATGCGAAGAGGAGGGAAGTAATGCGCTTTACCAATGAAAATGGCGAAACCATGGATCTGGCAGACAACCTGACATTGCACGAACTGCTGGACATGGGCGTCAGTATCTCTGTCAGCGAGGAGACGGATCCGGATCAACAAATCTGGCTGGCCGAGCCGGAACAGGATCACTGAGTCACCCGCAACGATAAAGCCCACCGATCAATCGGTGGGCTTTTTTATGGCCGTCACTGCCCTTATCGGGATGATCCGCTGGCTTTTCATCGACTTACTTCCCGTTTGTGTTACCGCCATGGTAGCAAACCATTGAATGTTAATAGTCGGTTGAAATCTATGACTGTTTCGGTCAGACAAAGCCGTGGACAAGCGTTCACGGGCAGGTTAAGTTGGTTTTTCACCCGATTCTCGGGTCAATGATGGAAAAATCCTTTTTTTCTGCTGTCGGCGGGGCTGAATTGGCCCGATCTGCATTCAAATAACAACAAGAAACGGATTGGGCTGTGCCGGGAAGCACGGTGCTGTCGACGGGATTCGCTAAACGGAGCAAAGCCTGGAGGGCTTTATCATGGAGATGTTATCAGGCGCCCAGATGGTGGTTAGAGCGCTGGAGGATCAGGGAGTCGAACACGTATTTGGCTACCCGGGTGGTTCGGTGCTCGACATCTACGACGCTCTCTTCGAAAACGGCAAGATGGAGCATGTTCTGGTGCGGCACGAGCAAGCCGCTGTGCACATGGCTGATGGTTACGCCCGTTCCACCGGCAAGGTGGGAACCGTACTGGTGACCTCTGGCCCTGGCGCGACCAACTGCATTACCGGTATTGCCACCGCCTACATGGATTCCATTCCGCTGGTGATCCTCTCCGGCCAGGTGCCGACCAGCATGATCGGCGAGGATGCGTTCCAGGAGACCGACATGATCGGCATCTCCCGCCCGGTGGTGAAGCACAGTTTCCTGTGCAAGAAGGCGAGCGACATTCCCGAGGCCATCAAGAAGGCCTACTACATTGCCGCCAGCGGCCGCCCGGGGCCCGTGGTGGTGGATCTGCCCAAAGACGTACAGAACCCGAAAGAGAAATTCCCCTACCAGTATCCGGAGACGGTCTCCCTGCGCTCCTACAACCCGACCAAGTCCGGTCACAAGGGCCAGATCAAGCGCGCCGCCAAACTGCTGGTGGAGGCGCAGCGCCCCGTGATGTACGTGGGGGGCGGTGCCATCAACGCCAATGCGGATCATCTGGTGACCAAGCTGGCCGAGCTGTTGAACCTGCCGGTGACCACCACCCTGATGGGGCTGGGGGCCTTCCCGGGTACCCATCCGCAGTTCATCGGCATGCTGGGGATGCACGGCACCTTCGAAGCGAACAAGACCATGCACAACTCGGATCTCATCTTCGCCGTGGGTGCCCGCTTCGATGACCGCGTTACCAACAACGTGGCCAAGTTCTGTCCCAACGCCACCGTGGTGCATATCGACATCGATCCCACCTCCATCTCCAAGACGGTGCAGGCCCATGTACCCATCGTCGGCTCGGTGGAAACCGTGCTGGAGCAGATGCTGGAAGTGATCCGCGAGAACGGCTTTGACAACGACAAGCAGGTGATGGCGGACTGGTGGGAGCAGATCAACCAGTGGCGCTCCCGTCACTGCCTCGCCTACGAGACCTCGCCCACCCAGATCAAGCCGCAGCAGGTGATAGAGACCCTCTACAAGGTGACTCAGGGCCAGGCGTTCGTCGCCTCCGACGTGGGCCAGCACCAGATGTTTGCCGCCCTCTACTACCCGTTCGCCAAGCCGCGCCAGTGGATTAACTCCGGCGGCCTCGGCACCATGGGCTTTGGCATTCCGGCCGCCATGGGGGCCCAGTTTGCCAACCCGGATGCGGTGGTCTGCTGCGTCACTGGCGACGGCTCGGTGCAGATGAACATTCAGGAGCTCTCCACCTGCATGCAGTACGGGGTGCCCATCAAGATCATCTCCATCAACAACCGCGCCCTTGGCATGGTCAAGCAGTGGCAGAAGATGTTCTACGGTGGTCGCCACAGCCACTCCTACATGGAATCCCTGCCGGACTTCGTCAAGCTGGCGGAAGCCTACGGCCATGTCGGTATCGCGGTGAGCGATCCGGCGGAGCTGGAGAGCGCCATGGAGAAGGCGTTTGCCATGAAGGATCGGCTGGTGTTCATGGACATCTCGGTCGACCCGGATGAGCACGTCTATCCGATGCAGATCAAGTTTGGTGCCATGGACGAGATGTGGCTGAGCAAGACGGAGAGAACCTGATGAGACATATAATTTCCGTTCTGCTGGAGAACGAATCCGGCGCCCTGAGCCGGGTGGTGGGCCTCTTCTCCCAGCGCGGCTACAACATCGAGACCCTGACCGTGGCGCCCACCGAGGATCCCACCCTGTCGCGCATGACCATCGTCACCATGGGGGACGAGCGGGTGCTGGAGCAGATCCAGAAGCAATTGCACAAGCTGGTGGACGTGCTCAAGGTGTGCGATTTGAGCGAAGGGGAGCACATCGAACGGGAGATCGCGCTGGTGAAGGCGCGCGCCGCCGGTGGTGGTCGCGACGAGCTCAAGCGCCTGGCGGATATCTTCCGTGGTCAGATCGTCGATGTGACCCCGGAGCAATACACGGTGCAGCTGGTGGGCACCAGCGAAAAGCTGGATGCCTTCATCAAGACCGCGGCCCAGACCAACGAGATCATCGAAGTGGTGCGCTCCGGTGTCTGCGGCATCTCCCGCGCCGACAAGGCGCTGCGTCCCTGATGCAGGTGCAAGTCCGCAGGACAAGAGAAAGACATCCATGATACAGGGGGCTCTGCGGAGCCCTCTGCTTTTGGCAATCAGGAAGTAGAGGAGGAGAGATGTTCGGGATCCACGATTTGGCGCTGTTTGTGGTATCGGGTCTGCTGCTCAACATGATGCCGGGGCCGGACTCCCTGCTCATCATACTGCGCAGCGGTTCGCATGGATGGCGGGCCGGTTCGGCGGCGGCCCTGGGGATAGGAACCGGCACCATGATCCATGTGCTGGGGGCCGCCCTTGGTCTCTCGGCCCTGCTCAGCGCCTCGGCCGAGCTGTTCGCCGTGATCAAGCTGGTGGGGGCTCTCTATCTCATCTATCTGGGGATCTCGCTGTTTCGCCAGAAATCGGCCCGGGTCGACAGCGCGGGAGTGAGCCTGCCGGCGCTCTCCTATGGCCGCATCTACTGGCAGGGGGTGTTGACCAATGTGCTCAACCCCAAGGTGGCGCTCTTCTTTCTCGCCTTCGTGCCCCAGTTCATCGCGCCGGATTCCCCCGACAAGGCCCTCGCCTTTATCCTGCTCGGCTGCATCTTCAACCTGAACGGCATGATCTGGTGCCATTTTCTGGTCTTCAGCACCGCCTATGCCAGCAACAAGGTGAAGCTGCCGACCAGGATTGGCCGCTGGCTCAACCGGGGGATCGGCACCCTCTTTGTCGGGCTCGGGGTCAAGCTGGCGAGCGAATAGTCCGCCACTTCCTGACCTGGGGCAGGTTATCCCCGGCGACCCTGTGATATGGTCGCTGGGTATTTCCATTCGCGGCCACGGCCTGCAGGCCGCCGACAATCGAGACCCACTAGCACAGATGAACATCGCCCGGCTCAAGAATTTTACCGAGATAGTGAAGAACAACTTCAACATCTCGGCGACGGCGGAGAAGCTCTACACCTCCCAACCCACTCTCAGCAAGCAGATGAAGATGCTGGAAGACGAGCTGGGGCTGGCCCTCTTCACCCGCAAGGGCAAGAACCTCATCGGTCTGACCCCTGCCGGTGAGCAGGTGATGGAGCTGGCCAAGGGAGTAGTGGCCCAGGTGGAGCAGATTAACCAGCTGTCCCTGGGCGAGCAGCTCGCTACCAGCGGGGTACTGCGCATCGCCACTACCCACACCCAGGCCCGCTACAAGCTGCCCGCAGTGATTACCGAGTTTCACCGCCGCTATCCCGAGGTGGCGATCCATCTTCATCAGGGGGCGCCCGCCCAGCTGGCCCAGATGGTGCAAAGCGGTGACGTGGAGATGGCCATTGCCACCGAGTCCATGTACCTGTTCGACGAGCTGGCCGCCGTGCCCTGTCATCGCTGGGGGCGCAGCGTGGTGGTGCCCCATGGCCACCCGCTCCTTGAGTGCCAGCCCTTGTCCATGGCCGATCTGGCCCGTTACCCTCTGATCACCTATGTGTTCGGTTTCACCGGCCGTTCCAAGATGGACAAGGCCTTCGGTCGCCACGGCCTCTCCCCGAAAATCGTGCTGACAGCCACCGACACCGATGTCATCAAGCATTATGTGCGGCTCGGCATGGGGGTCGGAGTGATCGCCAGCGTCGCCTTTGACGAGGGGGACAGGGAGGATCTGGTCTGCCTCAACATCGATCATCTGATCGCCTCGAGCGCTACCCATGTCTGCCTGCGCAAGCATGTGCACCTGCGCGATTACATGTATGACTTCATTCACCTCTACGCCCCTCATATCAGCCGGGAGACGGTACAGCGTCACCTGATGAACCAGCCGCCAGCCATCAATATGGCGGAGCTGCCCTGGCTATGACGCCATGTCAGTCATATGGATTTGAATCGCAGACATAAAAAAGAGAGGCGCTTGCCTCTCTTTTGTTTCAGGGGATGGGACTTTAAGGGCGACGGGTCGCCAGATTGATAAAGATCTGGGCCCCGATCAGCAGGCAATCGTCATCCAGATAGTAGGGATTCGCGTGCAGATAGTTGCAAATCCCCTTGGCCTGGCAGCCGCTACCAAGGAAGAACATGGCGCCCTTGCGGCCACGGCAGGCGTTGACCATGTAGCTGAAATCCTCGCTGCCGGTCATCGGCTGACCCTGGGCGTTGATCCCTTCTGCTGGCAGCACGTCGGCGGCGGCCTGCAGCAGGCGCTCGCACGCCTCCTGGTGGTTCTCTACCGCCGGATAACCGGCATAGACCATGCTGGTCTTGAAGCCGCGCAGCTCACTCTGGGCCACTATCTCCCTGAAGCTGTTTTTCAGGATCTGGTCGGTTTCGGCGTCCATGGCGCGGATGGTGCCGCGCGCCTGCACATGGTCGGCGATGGCGTTGGGGATGGTGCCGCCGTTGATCATGCCGCAGCCGAACACTGCCGGACTGAACGGACTGGTGCGTTTGGCGACGATATAGTCCATGTCCTCAATGATGCGCACCGCCTCGCGGATGGCGTCCAGTCCCTTGTGGGGAGTGGAGCCGTGGGCCGAGACCCCGTGCACTTCCAGGGTCCAGGCCGAACCCCAGGAGGACATGACGCCGCTGTTGAACTTGATGGTGCCTGTCTCCATGGCGCCGTCGTTGTGCAGGGCGTAGACCTCGTCCACCCCCGCCATGCAGCCCAGCTCCACCATCTTCTCGGCGCCCGGCACCCGCATGTCTTCCTCCGCCATCTGGAAGATGACGCGCACATTGTGGGTCAGCCGCTCTTTATGCTCCGCCAGAAATTTCGCCGTGGTCAGGGCGATCGCCATATGGGAGTCGTGACCGCAGTTGTGGGCCATCCCCTCGTGGGTTGATTTGAACGCCACCTCGCTCATGTCGTGCATCTCGAGGCCGTCCATGTCGGCACGGAAGGCGATGGTGGGCAGGCTCGGGTCTATCACCAGATCCCCGTGAAAGCCGGTGAAGCCCGGGTAGTCAGTGAGGCGGTAGCCAAAGCCTTGCATCAGTTCGCGGCAGTAGGCCGAGGTCTTGAACTCGACGCCGGAAGCCTCGGGGATGGTGTGCAGGTGGTGGCGCACTTGCTGGCTGAAATCGCGCAAGGCCAGCAGGGCCGGTTCAATGTGATAGTGGTTCATCAGATGATCCCTTGAATGGAGAAGCCAAGCTGGGCAACCAGCGACGCGCCGAAGAAGCAGCTGGTGGAGACGATCATGAAGATCAGGATCACCTTCCACGACATCTTCTTCAGCTCCTCCAGCTGACCGCCCACCGAGAGGCCGGCGAAGGCCAGCAGCGGCACGCAGCAGGAGAGGAAGGAGATCTTGGCCACGGCATCGATGAAGAGGCCGCGCACCGGAGTGTCCGGCAGGCAGATGAGAATGCCGATGATGGTGGCATAGGCAAACGCCGGCAGGGAGGAGGGCAGATAGTGCTTGGCCACCAGAGAGGCAAACACCACCAGCGACATGGCCACGAAGCTGTCACCCATCTGCCAGATCGGCAGGCCAGTGGTCAGAGTCTGGGTAAACATGGCCAGCAGGATCGCCAGAAAGACGAACCGCATATCCATTACGATGCTTTTCATGCTTTCTCTCCTTTCGCAGTCAGGGCAAAGATCTTCTCGGCAAGGGGCAGACCCAGGTAAGTGAGGGAGAGGGCGCCCAGCGCCGACGAGAGCAGGTTCGATGCGGCTGCGATGCTCAGCACCTGCTGGGCCAGCGCTTCGTCGAGGCCGTTGATCAGCGCCCCGGAGGCGGCGCTCAGCATGGAGCCTGAGCCCACCCCCGAGCCGGCGGCCAGCGCCAGCGGATGCAGGCCGGTGAGCGGCGCTATGCTGCCGAGCACGCTGAACCAGAGGGTGCCGATGACTGAGCCGCACAGGTAGATGGCGAGCACGCCTATGTACTCCTGGGACCCAGTGCCGAACTTGCCCTGAATGACCGCGACCGAGGGCTCACGGCTGATGGAGGAGCAAGCCCCGATGGCGCGGCGGCCGAAGCCGAACTTCACCGCCAGCGGAATGGCGATGAGGATGGGCAGCAGGTTGCCAATCTCCTGCAAAAAGAGCGGTACGCCGACGCTCAGGATCAGTTTCAGGTTGGGGATGATCATCCCCGCATACTGGGTGCCCAGGATCAGCAGGCTGAAGCCCACCATCTTGCCGCAGAACCCTTCTTCTTTTTCGGAGAAGAGCTTGCGCCAGCCGGGGATGCGCTCCTTGACCGGCTTGGCGGAGACAATCATGCCGATGATGACGGCAAAGAGCATGGGCAGGATGGGGATGATGGCGATGCCAATTTTTATCTCCTGTTTGCCTATCAGGTACTGGGCCACAAAGATCAGCATGGCGGTTGCCAATATGCTGACCGTGACCGTCTTGAGGGGGCTGGTTTGCTGCATAGTCTTCTTCTCTTGTTATCCCATGTGTGGCCATCCTCAGGGCGGGCCCGACGGATGATGGAGGCATGATAGGGAGCGGGGGAGGCGAGGAATGTGACCGCCATCAAGCTGGCCATATGGCATTTTTTCATGGGGTATGCCCTTTAACCCTTTGGATACCAAGGGTTAAATCCAGTGACACATCAGCGTGACAGGCGTGGGTACAATGAGGGGGGGCCATCGGATGGATGGCCCACGGGAGAGGCTTATCGTTCGAGCGGCTTGAGCCGGGTGCTGCGCAGCAGCAGGGGGAGTTGGTAGAGCACCAGGGCACCCAGCACCAGCCCGGCGCCGGCCAGTTTGCTGCCACCGAGCGGTTCGTCATAGAAGAGGGTGCTGAGGATTAGGGTCCAGACCGGTTCCAGCAGCATCATCAGGGCGGCGTGGGCCGTGGTCATCCTGCTCAGGGCGTGGGTGAGCAGCCAGTAGCGCAGGGTGGTGGCGATCAGGACGCTCGCGGCAAACCAGCCCCAGATGCCGTGGCTGATGTTGGCGGGCCACTGCTCGGTCAGCAGGGAGAGCAGGGTGCCAAGCAGGCCGGTCACCGCCAGCTGGATGCAGGTGAGCCAGGTGGGGGGAATGGACTGGGCGAAGTGGCGATGGACCGCGAGCTGGATGCCGAGGGTGGCGGCGGCTGCCAGAAACCAGAACAACGACAAAGAGACGCCCCATTGGGTGCTGCTGGAGAGCAGCAGCAGGCCGGCGATGGCGAGCGGCAAGGTAAGCCAGTAGTGGCGACCCGGTCTGGCCTTGAAGGCAGCCCAGGCGGCGAGCGGCGCCATCAGGGTGGCCACGCTCATGATGAAGGCGCCGCTGCCCAGCGCATCGCTCTGGCTGATGGCGGTGACCCAGAGCAGCAGGCTGGTGCCGAGCAGGGTGCCGCAGCCCGCAGCGCGGATCAGCTGGCCACGGTTGGGGGGCGGCTCGCGCAGCCAGGCGAGCGGCAACAGCAAGAGGGCGGCCAGCAGGAAACGGCTGCCGATAAAGGCGGCGGGAGGGAGTTCGCGGATCGCCTCTTTCGAGAAGAGCCAGCCGGCGGCGGCCAGCAGGGTGACCAGCACCATCAGCAGCAGGGGAGCGCGGTTCATAGAGGGCATCATGATGAAACAGGAGGGGAGAGCATAAAGGAAAGGCGCCGGGTATTGCTACCCGGCGCCTTTCATCTCTGCCTGGCATCGCTTGCACGATGCCCGGCCAGCAATCAGTTCATGCCGTAACGCTTGAGCTTCTTGCGCAGGGTGCCACGGTTGATACCCATCATCACGGCGGCGCGAGTCTGGTTACCACGGGTGTACTGCATGATCACGTCCAGCATGGGAGCTTCGACTTCGGAGAGAACCATATCGTACAGATCAATCACTTCCTGACCGTTCAACTGGGCCAGGTAGTTACGCAGGGCCTGTTGCACAGAGTCACGCAGGGGGCGCTGGGTCGGCTCGGCAGCGTGATTGTGAGTAGTTGTTACCAATGCATCAGAAGTCAGGGTTTGTTCGAACATATTCGGTCGGCTCTTTAGTTATCTTGTTAACCTAATCCATCGAAATACGCTTCGAGTGCCTCGAGCTGTGCGTCTGCACAATCCAGGGCATTGAAGTGCTTACGGAATTCTCGGCCCGTCTCTTCTTCATCCAGGTACCAACCCACGTGTTTACGGGCGATGCGCGCTCCCAGATATGCACCATAAAACCGGTGCAGGTTGGTGACATGCTCGTTCATCAGGGTGCGAACCTCTTCCCTCTCGGGAGGCGGCAGCTTGGTGCCCGTCTCAAGAAAATGACGGATTTCCCGGAAAATCCAGGGTCGTCCTTGCGCAGCGCGGCCGATCATCACGGCATCGACACCGGTATAGTCGAGGACATACCGGGCTTTCTCCGGGCTGTTGATGTCGCCATTGGCGACAACAGGAATCGATACGGCCTGCTTAATCGCCCTGATCGTGTCGTACTCCGCTTCGCCTTTGTAGAGGCAGGCGCGGGTGCGACCATGCACGGCAAGGGCCGCGATACCGCAATCTTCGGCGATTCGGGCGATCTCCACGCCATTGCGGTTATCCGGATCCCATCCTGTGCGGATCTTCAAGGTGACAGGAACCTCCACTGCGTCCACCACGGCCCGGCAAATTGCTTTGACTTGGTCTGGGTAACGCAACAGGGCTGAGCCTGCCAGCTTCTTATTCACTTTTTTTGCCGGACACCCCATGTTGATGTCGACGATCTGTGCGCCCTGCTCCACGTTGTAGCGGGCAGCAAACGCCATCATCTCGGGATCGGCTCCGGCAATCTGGACCGATCGCAAACCACCTTCAGCAGAGTGATCCATTCTCATCCTGGTTTTCTGGGTATCCCAGACATCCGGGTTGGCCAGCAGCATCTCGGAAACGGCCATGCCGGCACCCAGCCGCAAACAAAGTTCACGGAATGGTCGGTCTGTTACACCGGCCATGGGAGCCACGATCAGGGGAGTTTCAAGCGTGTGGGGACCTATCTGCATTCCACGGTTACCATCGGCTTAGGGCGGCGTATATTACGCATTTTTTAGGCAGGAGAAAAGGTTAGTATTTGAGCGTCAGCCATTTTTTTCTGAAAAAAACGTCGCGCCAAGGCTTGCAAATTCTGGAGTTGTTGAAAAACGGCCAGATTGGACGGCAAGGATCTCTGTACCATAGGGAGAGCTCCCTTGCATAATTGTCAGTCCACTTGCGAGGCCTGTTTGCGTTATGATGGCGAGCTTCCAAAGAGTAAATACTCCAAACATTTTCATAACAATGCGGGTTGGGGATCTATGACGTCAAGGTTCATCAAATCACTCTGGCCATGCCTGATGGGGGCCATGCTGGGGTCGGCGCAGGCACAGACCATCAGCTTTAGCGAAGCCTGGACCCGGGTCATCCAGCAGGATGAGGGGCTGGCGGCCGAACAGGCCGGGGTGGAGCGCGCCAAACAGCTGCGCGAGGCGGCAAGGGACATGTATCTGCCCAAGGTGGATGTGGGGGCCAGCTATACCCACCTCGACCAGCCGATGGAGCTCGATATGATGGATCTCAATCCCATCGCCAACCATCCCGAGCTTGGCAAGGTGTTGGCCCCCCTGATGCAGGCCTTCAGGCTCACTCCGGATGATTTCGTCACTCCTCTCACCAAACAGAATGTGGTGACCAGCTCGGTCAAGATGCTGTGGCCGCTGTTCACCGGTGGTCGCATCGATGCGGCGCAGGACATTCGCGAAGCCCAGGTGAGCGAGGCACAGCAGCTGCTGGTGCTTAAGCAGCAGTCCACCTTCGAGAGCCTCTCCCAGACCTATTTCGGGGTGGTACTGGCCGCCCAGGTGGTGCAGACCAAGCAGGAGATCGAAGACGGGCTGGCTCATCATCTCGATCACGCCAACAAGCTGGAGGCCCAGGGCCAGATCGCCCGGGTCGAACGCCTCTCCGCCCAGTCAGCCTATGACAGGGCACGCATCGATACCCAGAAGGCGCGACACAGCCTGGAGATCGCCCAGCTGGCCCTCGGCCACATGCTCAAGCTCAAGCAGGCGAACCCGGACAGCGCCCTGTTCGTCAACCGCGAGCTGCCGCGTCTGGAAGGGTTGGTGAGCCAGACTCTGGAAGTACACCCCGGCCTCAAGCTGCTCAGCGCCAAGAAGGAGCAGGCCAAGGGGATGATCCGGCTGGAGAAGGGCAAGTATGCCCCCGAGGTGTTCCTGTTTGGCAACTACAACCTCTATGAAGATGACTCACTGGCGTCCAAGACTACCCCGGACTGGCTGGTGGGGGTCGGCGTCAGCATGCCGCTGGTGAGCCGCGATGGCCGCTCCGAGACGGTGCAGGCCGCCAAGAGCGCCGAGCTGCAGGTCAATCTGCTGCAGGCCAAGACCCGCCAGGATCTGGAATTGCTGGTGGAGAAGACCTGGCGCGAGGCGGCTCAGGGACTGGAGGAGTATCAGTCTCTCTCCTCCACCCAGGCACTGGCGGAAGAGAACGTGCTGCTGCGGGACAAGGCATTCGGGCAGGGGCTCTCCACCTCGCTGGATGTGGTGGACGCTCGCAACCAGCTGGCCGGGGTCAAGACCCAGCGCGCCGCAGCCGCCTATCAGTACGTGGTGTCGCTGGCCCGCCTGCTGGCGCTCTCCGGCCAGATCAACAGTTTCAACCAATATCAGCACGGCCAGGTGATCGAGGTGAACTCATGAACCTGATGTTGACCGTGGATCTCTTTGTTCGTGTTTCGACCGCCAAGGGTCGCCAGATTGTCGAGGTGAAGTGATGAGCCATCCCCCCATCAAGAAGAAGATGAGCCAGGGTAAACCGCTGTTGTTGCCGCTGGTGCTGGTGATCCTGGTCGGCTGGCTCGGTTGGCGCTTCTGGCTCGCCTATCAGCCCGAGCCGGTCCATCTGCAGGGCCAGATTGAGGCGCAGCAGTATTCGGTCTCCTCCAAGGTGCCGGGCCGCATCGACGAGGTGCTGGTGAAGAAGGGGGATCAGCTTGCCAAGGATCAGCTGGTGTTCACCCTGGCGAGCCCCGAGATTGAAGCCAAGCTGAGCCAGGCCAAGGCCGGCGAGGCCGCCGCTGGCGCCCTGGCGTTGGAAGCGGAGAAGGGGGCCCGTGCCCAGCAGATCGCCGCAGCCAAGGATCAGTGGCAGAAGGCCAAGGCTGCCGCCCTGCTGCGGGGCAAGACCTATGAACGGATCGCCAACCTGCACCGCGATGGCGTGATGCCGCTGCAAAAGCGCGATGAGGCCTGGACCGCCTGGCAAGCCGCTCGCTACACCGAGGGGATGGCCTGGCAGCAATACCAGATGGCGTTGGAAGGGGCGCGGGAAGAGACCAAGATTGCTGCCCGCGAGAAAGCCAAGATGGCGGCGGGCTCGGTGGCCGAGGTGGAGGCCTATCTGGCCGACACCCGCATTGTCAGCCCCCATGCCGGCGAGGTGAGCCAGGTGCTGCTGCGCAGCGGCGAGCTGGCGCCTCAGGGCTTCCCTGTGGTGACCCTGCTCGACATGAACGATGCCTGGGCCCAGTTCCATATCCGCGAGGATCTGCTACCCCGCTTCCCGGTCGGCACCGAGTTCGACGCCCGCATCCCGGGTCTGGGGGATCAGACGGTACGCTTCAAGGTGACTCATGTGGCCGTGATGGGAGATTTTGCCACCTGGCGCGCCACCGATACCCGTCAGGGGTTCGACATGAAGAGTTTCCAGGTGGAGGCGCGTCCGCTGCAACCGGTCGACGGGCTGCGGGTCGGCATGAGCGTGCTGGTTGATCTCTGATGGGACGCGAACTTCGGCTGCTGTGGCAGGATCCGTTCAGCCGGGCCCTGATGAGCTGGGTGCCCTTGCTGTTGATGGGGATCCTCTGCTGGATCTTCTCGGCGGGGCTGGCCCGGGATCTCAAGGTGGGGCTGGTGGATCTGGACCAGAGCAGCCTCTCGCGCCAGCTCGCCTTTTCGCTGGATGGCTCGGCTGGGCTCAAGATCGCACGCCAGTTTGACTCCATCGATGCTGGCGCCCGCGCCCTGCGTGGTGGCGACATCTATGCGCTGGTGGTGATCCCGAACCATCTGGAGCGGGATGCCCGTCAGGGCACCCAGCCGCAGGTCACCGTGTTCAACAACGGCCAGTTCATCCTGATCGCCAAGCTGGTCAATTCGGCGCTGGCCCAGGTGGTGGGCACCCTCAACGGTCAGGTGGGCGTGCTCTCCGCCATGGCCGACGGCAAGGCGCCCCCCGGGGCGCTCGGGCAGGCGGTGCCCATCAGCAGCCAGGTGACGGCGCTCTACAACCTCAACTCCAGCTATGCCCAGTTTCTGCTGAGCGCCATCCTGCCCGCGGTCTGGCAGATCCTGGTGGTGCTGTTCGGCCTTAATGCCCTGGCCCGTACCGACCGGCTGGGACTGGACTGGACCACTCGCGGCGTCTGGTTCGGGCTCTGGCGCACCCTGTTGCCCCATGTGTTGATCGGCTGGGCCTGGGGGCTGGCCTGGAGCTGGCTGCTGTTCAATGGCTTTGCCTATCCCATGCACGGCAACTGGGCCGTGCTGGTGGCGGGCCTCGGGCTCGCTTCGGCCGCCTGCGTTACTATGGGGGCCTTCTTCTACGCCATCATCCGGGATCCGGCCCGCGCTCTGTCGCTGGCGGGAGCCTACACAGCGCCCGGCTTCGCCTTCATGGGTGTTACCTTCCCGGTGAGCGCCATGGGGGATTTCGCCCGCTTCTGGCGCAACCTGCTGCCGGTTTCCCACTATGTGGAGCTGCAGATTGGCCAGAGCAACTACGGCCTGCCACTGCAGGCCGCACTGCCCCAGCTCGGGGCCCTGCTGCTGTTTCTCTTGCCCCTCATTCTGGTGGTGCGTCGATACAGGCAGCAGGCCGAGCTTGCCCGTCAACCTGCCGAGAAGGAGTCGCCGTAATGCTGGGTTTTCGGGATTTGCTGCGCCTTGAGCTGCGCACCCTGCTGGCGGATCGCGCCATCATGCTCACCCTGTTTGGCGGGATCTTCTTCTACTCCTTCCTCTATCCCCAGCCCTATCTGCACCAGCTGCCGCGGGAAGAGGCGGTGGTGCTGGTGGACGAAGATGGCAGCCAGCTTTCGCGCCAGCTGGCGTTCATGGCCGATGCCACCTCCCAGGTCAGGCTGGTGGCGCAGGCCAGCTCCCTTGAGAGGGCGCGCCAGCTGCTGCTGGAGGGCAAGGGGAGCGGCATACTGCACATTCCCAGGCACTTCTATCGGGATCTGATGCTGGGCCGGAGCGTCACCCTGAGCTATGCCGGTGATGCCTCCTATTTCCTGGTCTATGGCACCATCGCCGAGGGGCTGGCTCAAGCGGGTGGCACCCTGGCGGCCCAGGTGAAGGTGACGCGGCTGCTCACCCACGGCGAGGCGCTGCCCCAGGCAAGGATGGGCTGGAACGCTGTGGCCCTCAACGTGGTGCCGGTGTTCAACCCCACCATGGGCTATGTGAACTATGTGGTGCCTGCGGTGTTCGTGCTGATCCTTCACCAGATCCTGCTGATGGGGGCCGGCATCATGGGAGCGACCCAGAACCAGCGGGGCCTTCGCGGCGAGACCGGCTACTGGCAGAGTGCGCCCGTGCTGCCTCTGCTGCTGGCGCGCACCCTGGTGACGGTGGGGCTGTTCCTGTTGCCGGTGAGCTACTTCTTTGGTTTTTGCTTCGATTACTACAACATCGCCCGCAACGCCGAGCCGGCGCAGTTGTGGCTCTTCACCCTGCCGTTTTTGCTGGCAACCTGCTGGCTGGGCATCGTGCTTGGCGCCCTCTTTACCCGACGCGACATGCCTACCCAGGTGGTGCTCATCTCCTCCCTGCCGCTGGTCTTTCTGGCGGGCTTTATCTGGCCGTTGGAGCTGATACCGGCGCCACTCAACTGGCTGGCCCAGTGGGTGCCGAGTACGGCGGCCATCGAAGGATTTCTGCGCCTCAACCAGATGGGGACGGGGTTTGAGCAGGTGGCCTCTTACTGGTGGCAGCTGTGGGGACTGGCGCTGCTCTACGGTATTCTGGCCTGCCTGCTGCTGCGCTGGCGCCAGCGCCAGTTGCCGCTGGCCACTCACGGAGCTGCCCATGGGGCGACCACGGAGAGCGGCGCAACCGGCGGCTAAACGATGCCGGATGGATAACGAAACGGTCAGCCCCCGGGCTGACCGTTTTTTTGGGTTCAGGTACGCGTGAGCGCGGGATCGGCGATGGCGTAGATCTGGCCCACAGCGTCCTTATCGAAGAGTACCCGCAGCCCCTGTGCGGCGACATCGGCACGGCGTACCAGGCCATGCACTTCCCGTCCCTGACTCAATTCGGCAAGACCGGTGGCCTCGCCATCCTGCAGGCCCGCCGGGCGCACTATGGTCCAGGCCAGCTCGCTGGTTTGCAGCCAGCTCTCCGCCAGGCTTTTGAGCCGCACCTCGTGACCGAAGGCGGCGCGAGCCCGCTCTGGCAGATATTGCCAGCTGTCGCCACAGCCGAGGGAGGTGACCAGCAGCAGGCGCCTGAGGCCCTGTTGTTCCATGGCATCGATCACATGGCGGTTGCCGAGATAGTCGACGGGCTCGTGCTGGCGAAAGCTGCCGAGGGTGGAGACAACATGGGCATCCTTGCCAGCCTGCGTGCAGGCTCGTGCCACGGCCCCCATATCCAGCGCATCCCCTTCGACGACGTCGACCCCCTGTGTGCGCAGCTCGGCGGCCATCTCGGGGCTGCGTACCAGCGCCACCACCCGGTGGCCTGCTTGCAGGGCGTGATCGGTAAAGGCGCGGCCAAGCCCGCGGCTGGCTCCGAAGATGAGTGTGGTCGGCATAGATGAGGGTTCCTTCAAAGAAAGAACTAGCCTAGTGGCTGACTCTTTCGATGTAAATGAGAGCTGTTTTTATTTGTGGACTGGCAGGAAGGAGAGAGTGCGAGCCGCCAGCGACTCGCACGCACTGAGAGGGCGTCAGCCGTTGTAGTTGCCGATGCTTGTGCGCCTACTGGGGCCGCTCATATGGATAGCTACAGCAGGGCTGAATGCCTTAATGGCTTCAAAGCAAAAGTCACCGATCGCCTGATGCAAGGTTTCGGGCGTGTGGTTGGTGATGAGAATGACGCTCTTTGACAGGTTGCGACGTCGGCGCAGCAGGTGGCCGAGGAAGCTGGACTGGCTCTCCGCCATCTTGGCCCGGTTGGCCGCTACCTCGTCGATGATCAGCAGATCCACCTCTTCCAAGGCGCGGCGATACTGGTTGCGATCTTCTTGGTCGGGGATCACGTTGAAGAACAGGCGATCGACGATGGAGGCCCACTGCTGGAAGATCACCGATTTCTGATGACGGGCGATCAGTTCGTGAGCGACGGCACCCGCTAGAGTAGACTTGCCGGTACCATAGCCTCCATGGATTAGCATGCAACTCCCTCCCCACTGTTCAAAGCCGAAGATGAATTGATGAGCTGTTGCTATAGGGTCTTGCAGGATTGGGTCTGTGGTATCCATTTTATCAAACACCCAATTGGGATTTAGGTCTGCTTGAGTGATCAGCTTCTGGATCCGCTCCTGACGTGCCGCTTTTTGCAGCTCGCGTACCTCTGCATTGGCCTTGGCGTCGTACTCCTTGCGCAGGGTTTCGTAGTCATACTGGCTGCCACCTGTCTGGGCTTGTAGACGGCGAATACGTTCTAGCAACCCACTAACATGGTTACTTAGTTCAGGGTCATGTACCCGCTGAGCCTGTTTGTTTTGAGTTTGTTTTTGGAGTTTATTTTCGATCTCTTTCAGATCCTGGAGGTGTGGTTCATATGGTTTGGTCATTGGGCACTCCTTTTGGATGCTGATCGCATAGCTCAATATCTTACAATGTTCGCGAAACTTTACTGAAAGATGGGTTTAATTTTCATCTTTTTGATTCTTTTGTGCTTCGTGTTGGCGGCGTGCGTCTTTCAAGATTTCTAACGCACGTTTATTTGATTCAGTATCAATGGAGGAAGTTACATTCACCTGTTGGTAGCCCTTCACCTCCGTCGGTTGGCGACGGGCGTAGCGGCGGGTCTTGAGGGCGCGGATGAACTTGAGCATCCACTGGTGCTGGGAATCGAACACCTCGGGGCGACCCAGCCAGTAGGCGATGAACTCCCCCAGATCCTCTTCGCTGTAACTGGCGTCGATCACCCCGCACAGGCGGGCGAGGGCGGGCAGCTCCTCGTCAGGGCGCCATTGCAGGTGCATCTGGAACGGGCGATCAGGCAGCGGGCTGCGCACCTTCTGGGCCAGCAGCGGTAGCTGGAACGGACACTGATGATAGTGCTCACTCTCGCCATGAGCCTCGACCTGCAAGAGACCAGCCTCCATCAGCTCGTCAAACAGCTCGGTTAGTTGGCGGGCATTGACCTGATAGGAGAAGCCGCAAGGATCGCCCGGGTCGACCACAGCCAGCGCCCGGCCAAGCTCGGGGTAGTTGAGCCGGGCCAGCTGATTTTCCAGTACCAGTCTGCGCAGCTGCAGGGTATAGAGGCTGCGGGCCGGGTGGGAGAGTCTGGGATGGGCGAGGGCGCTGTATTCGGCTGGGGTCATGGTCTTCTTCATGCTCTGGAGTAAGGGGCATTATCCCCCATGGTGGGGGCTTGCACAATTCGCCCGGCCGGTGCGGGAAGAGGATATCCTTGATAGAAGGGCCGAGAATCCGGGCTCTTCCTCCCGACGGCCGTGTCACTTCAAAGGCTTCCAGATGAGCTGCCGTTATCTTGAATGGCAAAACCATTTCAAATACAGGGTTTTTGTGAGCAAGCTCGGGATTTGCGACCGTTTCTGACGAACTCGTTTCGGCGTTTTTGCCGATTTGGTCTAGTCTTATTGAGTAAATAACAGATTGACTAATAAGGATTTTATAACAATGTCAACAGCCGGGCTAAGGATCCTGGTGGTGGAGGACGAAGCCGTTTTTCGCCACTCGCTAGTGAGTTATCTCATGGGGGATGGGGCGACCGTTTTCCAGGCCGAGGATGGTATCGAAGGGCTGTCGGCTGCAGCGCTTTATCATCCCGATGTGGTGCTCTGTGATCTGAACATGCCGAATATGGATGGCCATGAGGTGATCGCCTGTCTCTCGGCTCGCAGCCCGGATATTCCGGTGATCGTGATCTCGGCCCAGAGCACCATGGAGGCGGTAGCTGCTGCCCTGCGTGCCGGTGCCCGGGATTATCTGATCAAGCCGCTCGACAATTATGTCCAGCTCGAGCGCAGTATTTCCGAGTGTCTGCACGGCAGTGTCGCACGCAGTCCACAGCTGGAACTGATGGACCATGTCGACTATTTTCGGGCTCATGACAGGGCGGCGACCCGCCTGCTGGCGGGTCTCAAGTCGCCGGGTGTGCAGGAGTGGGGCCCTTGGCAGGTAACATTCAAGGGGAGGGGGGCGCTGTTTCTCTCCGATACCTTCAAGGTGGCGGACAAGCTGCTGATGCTGATCATCGAATTGCCGGTGGCGGGGGCGGATGCGGCGTTTTGCGGCGCCCTGGTGCGTTCTTTGATGAACGTACCTTACCGCCAGTTTCAGCGCGAGGAGAGTCAGTTGCTGGAGCAGCCACACAGGCTGCTCGACTACCTCAATCACCAGCTGATGGAGTCCGGCCTGCGCCACTCGCTGGCCATGGCGGCCCTGCTGTTCGATCAGGAAGATGGTCTGGTCTTTGCCAATGCCGGGTTAACCTCCCCTCATTGGTTGATGCGAGCCGGCGGCTTGCCCCTGGGGTTGATGCGCAGCAGTCGCTATGCCTTGCACAGGCGCAGCTGGCATGAACCGTTCGAGCTGCAATTTCGCAATGAGAGTGGCTGCTCACTCCTGGTGCAGGTTCATCATCACTGAGTGAAAGCGAGCTTGCTCCAATAAGAGAGGGCGTCCCGTGGGACGCCCTCTTTACATGCGTGATGCCAGCCTGTCAGGCAGTGGCAGATTGCAGTTTCTCGTCGCTTGTGTGCGGCTCTTTGGCCGGACCTTCGGCGCCATGCATCCAGTAGACCAGGCGGTTGGCCATGGCCAGCAGGATCAGGGCACTGATGATGGCAGCAAGCGCGATACCACCGAAGATGGCCAAGGGGCCGGACTCGCCAATAAAGGAACCGATAAGGCCGGCTGCGTAGTTGGCAACCGCGATGAAGCCAAGCCAGGCTCCCATCATCAGGGAGGCTAGGCGCAGCGGAGCCAGCTTGGTCACCATGGAGAGGCCGATCGGAGAGAGGCAGAGCTCGCCCAGGGTATGGAACAGGTAGGCGCCCACCAGCCAGAACATGGAGGTCTTGACGCTCTGATCTCCGCCCTGCTCCAACACGGCACCCACCATGAACAGGAAGCCGATGGCCAGGAACAACAGACCCATGGCAAATTTGACCGGCGAGTTCGGCTCTTTTTTGCCGAGCTTGACCCAGATGGCTGCCACGATCGGTGCCAAGGTGATGATGAAGAAGGGATTCAGGGACTGGAACCAGGCGGTAGGCACTTCGAAGCCGCCGATCATCCGGTCAGTGTACTCCTGGGTGTAGAGGTTCATCAGACCACCAGCCTGCTCGAAGCCAGCCCAGAAGATGATGGTGAACAGGCCCAGCACCAGGATAACCTTGATGCGATCCACTTCCTGCTTGGTCAGCGGGGCCTTCTGGCCCTTGTCGCGCAGGGCGGCTGCGCGCTTGGCGGCAGGGATGCGGCCGATATCGCCGAGGAAACGTTGGGCCAGGGTTGCCTGCAACACTAGGGAGATCAGCATGCCGATACCGGCGCCGACGAAGGCAGCTTGCCAGCCATAGGCCGTGGCAGCGGCACCGCAGATCACGCCGGTCAGCAGGGAACCCAGGTTGATCCCCATGTAGAAGATGGTGAAGGCACCATCACGGCGGTGATCGCCCTCTTCATAGAGGTCGCCCACCATGGTGGAGATGTTCGGCTTGAACAGGCCGTTACCGATGATCAGCAGAGCCAGACCGGCGTAGAAGACGGTTACCACCTGATCCGGGAACATGCTGTGCGGCAGTGCCAGCGTGAATTGGCCGAGCGCCATCAGGACGGCGCCGATCAGAATGGCGCGGCGTTGCCCCAGGAAGGTGTCAGCCAGCCAGCCACCGATGAGCGGAGTGATATAAACCAGACCGGTATAGATACCGTAGAGCTTGAGGGCATCTGCCTGATTCCAGCCCAGACCACCGTTGGCAGTCAGGTCGGTCAGATAGAGTACCAGTACGGCACGCATGCCGTAGTAGGAGAATCTCTCCCACAGTTCGGTACTAAAGAGCAAAAAAAGCCCTTTAGGGTGACCTAAAAAGGTCCCTTTTGACGGGTTATTCATTGGAACTTCCACCTGTGTCTTATATTTTTTTAAGTTTTTTATGCAAGGGCGAGAAACACGCCTTAATCCTTATAGAACATGCGTAGATAAATTACAACATTATGATTTGATGGGGTTTTATTTATCAAAGATTGAGAAAGTGTTGCTGAAATGAAAAAGGAGCATCGTTTGATGCTCCTTTAATTTGTCTGTAGATAAGAGATTTATCAGCGATTACAACTGCTTGACGAACTGCTTCAGCCAGCCGATGAATTCGCCGTCCAGTTCGTGATGGCGTACGGCATATTCCACATTCGCCTTCATATAGCCCAATTTGCTGCCGCAATCGTGGCTCTTGCCCTTCATGAAGTAGGCGTTGACCTGTTCGCGCTCCATCAGCATGGCGATGGCGTCGGTCAGCTGGATCTCGTCGCCGGCACCGGCCGGGGTTTTTTCCAGCAGCGGCCAGATGTTGGCAGAGAGTACATAACGGCCGACCACGGCCAGGTTGGAAGGGGCCTCGTCACGGGGCGGTTTCTCGACGATGGCCTGCATCGGCAGTGACATGCCAGCACTCAGCTCTTCACCCTTGATATCGGCGATGCCGTATTTGTCCACTTCGCTTTCGGGAACCGCTTCCACCATGATCTGGCTGATCTGGTTCTCTTCGAACATGTGCACCATCTCGGTCAGGTTGTCCTGTTTCGGGTCGCTGGCGGCCTCGTCGATCAGCACGTCCGGCAACAGCACGGCGAAGGGGTTGTCTCCGATCAGCGGACGGGCGCAGAGCACTGCATGGCCCAGGCCTTTGGCCTCGCCCTGGCGCACGTGCATGATGGTGACGTCCTTGGGACAGATCTGTTGCACCTCTTCCAGCAGTTGACGCTTGACCCGCTTCTCGAGGGTCGCCTCCAGTTCGAAGCTCTTGTCGAAGTGGTTTTCGATGGAGTTCTTGCTGGAGTGGGTGACCAGCACAATCTCCTTGATACCGGCCGCGATCGCCTCACGTACCACGTACTGGATCAGGGGCTTGTCGACCACCGGCAGCATCTCTTTCGGGATGGCCTTGGTGGCTGGCAGCATGCGGGTGCCCAGACCGGCTACCGGCAGCACGGCCTTGCGAACAACGAGAGGTGTCTTTTTCATGGAGAGGTGTCCAGGAGGAATAAAGTGGGGTCATGATACCCGAAGAAAAATGGGGCAGCCATAAGCCGCCCCGTTTGTAGCTTTTTCATCGGACGTTATTTGACCATCATCATATCCCTGTTGGCTTCCAGCGTGGCCGGGCCGATCCCCGTGACATCTGCCAATTGATCTACAGAGGTAAATTTCCCCTGTTTCTCACGATATTCGAGGATGGCCTGAGCCTTCTTCTCGCCAATACCCTTGAGGGTAGTGAGCTCGGCCAGGGTGGCCGTATTGAGGTTGAGTTTGCCACTCTCCTTGGCGGCGGTTGTGGTAGTGGTTTGCTTGGTCTGCGTCTGTTCGGCTGCCAGCGAGGGCTGGCTGAACAGGGGCAGGGTTGAGAGCAACATCACGGCGGCGAACTTGTGTATCTGCATTTTGCTTCTTCCTTCAATGACTGTTTGTATCAGCATATTGATAGATAGCGCAGCAGTAGAATGCGTCACTGTGATAAATGACAGCGGAGTTATCCAGCACCCTTTTTGAAGGTTTGCTATAAGCGTTCTGGAAGTTGCCTGATATTGATTTAACTGACTAATTTCAATCTGTTTTTACTGAAGCTCTTGAATTTGAATTATTGGGATCCATATTAATCCCTTGCGAGTATTCATGAGGCAGCAGATACGGGGTTTCACTGGTGGAAATAAGCGTTGTTGGTATCTTTCACTGGTTGTCAAAAGAGAACCAATAAAAAAGGCTGCCCACCTTGGGTGAGCAGCCTTAATGATCGGTTTTTTCAGAGGGCGGACGATTACTCGGCCTGAGCCGCCTGAATACCGGTCAGGGCGATGGTGTAGACGATGTCGTCCACCAGGGCGCCACGGGACAGGTCGTTGACCGGCTTGCGCATGCCTTGCAGCATGGGGCCGATGGAGACCAGCTCGGCGGAGCGCTGTACCGCCTTGTAGGTGGTGTTGCCGGTGTTCAGATCCGGGAACACAAACACGGTGGCCTTGCCGGCAACCGGGGAGTTCGGCGCCTTGGACTTGGCCACGTTCTCCATGATGGCCGCGTCGTACTGCAGCGGGCCGTCGATGATGAGGTCGGGGCGCTTGGCCTTGGCCAGCTCGGTCGCTTCACGCACTTTCTCTACGTCGGCGCCGGCGCCAGAGGTACCGGTGGAGTAGGAGATCATGGCCACACGCGGCTCGATGCCGAAGGCGGCAGCGGAGTCGGCGGACTGGATGGCGATCTCGGCCAGCTGCTCGGCAGTGGGATCCGGGTTGATCGCGCAGTCACCGTAGACCAGCACCTGATCCGGCAGCAGCATGAAGAAGATGGAGGAGATCAGGGAAGAACCCGGAGCGGTCTTGATGATCTGCATCGGCGGACGGATGGTGTTGGCAGTGGTGTGCACCGCGCCGGATACCAGACCGTCGACTTCGTTGCGCTCCAGCATCATGGTACCCAGTACCACGTTGTCTTCCAGCTGTTCGCGGGCGACCACTTCGGTCATACCCTTGTTCTTGCGCAGCTCGACCAGACGGGCCACATAGCGCTCGCGTACGGCAACCGGATCGATGATCTCGACGCGGTCGGTCAGTACCACGCCCTGCTGCTCGGCGACACGGCGGATCTCTTCCGGGTTACCCAGCAGTACCGGACGGGCGATGCCACGTTCGGCACAGATGGCGGCAGCCTTGATGGTACGCGGCTCTTCCCCTTCCGGCAGCACGACGCGCTTGTTGGCCTGACGGGCCAGCTCGGTCAGCTGGTAACGGAAAGCCGGCGGGCTCAGGCGACGGGAACGGGTGGAGCTGACGGTCAGAGACTCGATCCAGTGCTTGTCGATGTGGCCGGCCACGTAGTCCTGTACCAGCTCGATACGCTCGCGATCATCTTCCGGAATATCGACGTTGAAGTTCTGCAGGCTGACGGCGGTCTGCCAGGTGTTGGTACCGGTGATCATGATCGGCAGGCCGGTGGCCATGGCCTGTTGGCACAGGGCCATCACCTGGGGTTCCGGATGGTAGTTGCCGGTCAGCAGCAGGGCACCCAGCTTGACGCCGTTCATGGCGGACAGGCAGGCGGAGACGATGACATCGGAGCGGTCGCCGGAGGTCACCAACAGGCTGCCCGGGCGGAAGTGCTCGATCATGTTGTGGATGGAGCGGGCACAGAAAGTCACGGTCTGCAGACGACGGCTGTCCAGTTCGCCCTGGTGCAGGATCTTGGCGGCCAGGTGCTTGGCGAGGTCCTTGGCGCGCGGGGCAATCAGCTGGGTATTCCAGGGGATGCAGCCCAGGATACGCAGCGGGCTCTTGCCAAAGACCTGCAGCACTTCCAGGTTGTGGCCGGTGTCGGCGCCATGGTGGTGCGCTTCGAACATCTCGGTCAGGTCGGGACGGGTCACACCGTGCTCGTCAACCGGCGCGCCAACCTTGTTGATGACACAGCCCACGATGCGCGGGTTGTTGACACCACCGAAGTTGGAGCAGGCCAGCTCGATGCGCTCTTTGAGCTTCTGGCTGGAATCGTGGCCCGGGTGGGTCACGAACACCATGTCGGCGTCCAGCGCTTTGGCCACGTCGTAGTTCAGCTTGTTGGCAAACGGCTGCTTGTCGGTCGGCACCATGCCTTCGACCACCAGCACTTCGGCCCCGCTCGCTTTCACGTGCTCTTCGAAGCGGGCCACGATCTCTTCCAGCAGGATGTCGGTATTGCTGGTGGTGATCATGTTCTCGGCGTAGGAGAGGGCGAACGGCTCGGGCGGATTGATGTTGGCAGCGGCGCGGATAACGGCGGTAGAACGCTCAGGACCGGTTTCACCCGGACGCGGCTGGGCAACCGGTTTGAAGAAGCTGACATTGACACCATGACGTTCCATGGCGCGAACCACGCCAAGACTCACGGACGTTACGCCGACACCAGTGCCGACCGGGATAAGCATAATAGTGCGTGCCACTTTATACCCCTTGTTCATTTTTTGGGATCAGGAAAAGGCCGCCCGAGGGCGGCCTTGCTTTACAGCGAAATTAGGCGCCGACCAGTTCCAGCGCATCGTGGGCGATAACCCACTCTTCGTTGGTCGGGATAACCAGAGCCTTGGTGGAGCCAGCCTTGGTGATCTCGCCACCCTTGCCGAAACGGGCGGCCAGGTTGGCGTCGTGGTCGACGTCAAAGCCCAGCAGGCCCAGTTTGCCCAGGGTGATTTCACGGATCGGGGCGGAGTTCTCACCGATACCACCGGTGAAGACCACAGCGTCCAGACGACCGTCCATGGCGGCGGCGTAGGCACCGATGTACTTGGCCAGGCGATAGCAGTAGACGTCCATGGCGCGCTTGGCTTCTTCCTTGCTGTCGTAGTTGTCTTCAACAAAACGGCAGTCGGAGGTCACTTCGGTCAGGCCCAGCAGGCCGGATTCCTTGGTCAGCATGGTGTTGATCTGCTCAACGCTCATGCCCAGCTTGTCATGCAGGAAGAAGATGATGGCCGGGTCCAGATCGCCGGAGCGGGTACCCATCACCAGGCCTTCCAGCGGGGTCAGACCCATGGAGGTGTCGACGGACTGGCCGTTCTTGATGGCGCAGACGGAGCCGCCGTTGCCCAGGTGGCAGTTGATGATGTTCAGCTCTTCCACCGGCTTGTTCAGCTGCTTGGCCGCTTCCAGGCTGATGTAGTAGTGGCTGGTGCCGTGGGCGCCGTAGCGACGGATGCCGTTCTCTTTGTAGAGCTTGTACGGCAGGGCGTACAGGAAGGCTTCTTCCGGCATGGTCTGGTGGAAGGCGGTGTCGAACACGGCGACGTTCTTGTCGGCCAGGGCCGGGAACACGCGACGGGCTTCACGAATACCGATCAGGTGCGCCGGGTTGTGCAGCGGTGCGTACGGTACGGCGGCTTCGATGCCGGCGATCACGTCGTCGCAGATCACGACGGAGGAGGTGAAGCGCTCGCCACCGTGAACTACACGGTGACCGATGGCGATCAGGTTCTTGGCCAGTTCCGGATTGAGCGGCAGGATCTTGTTGACGATGAAGTCCAGCGCTTCCTGGTGAGCAGCACCGGCGCCCAGATCGGCATTGCCTTTCTCGCCGTTCAGTTTCCACTTGATGCGTGCATCGTCGAGGTTGAAGCATTCGGCCAGGCCGGACAGCAGGTCATCACCGGTGGTTGCGTCAATGACGGCGAACTTCAGGGAAGAGCTGCCACAGTTAAGAACAAGAACCAGCTTACTCATGAATAAATCCTATCGCAGATTGGGTTGTGTAGGCGGATGGTGTTGGGCGCAGGGCGTCCAAAAACTTTCAACTTATCCTTATGAGGGTTGGCAATCTGTTGCTTGCCCCTTGTATAGTGATACAAGACCCGGAGTCCAGACGTCCCTGACAGGCCAACAGCAAGATGCGGTTGACGCAAAAATGGGCGTACAAAGGATAACCCGATTGTTGAAAAATAACAAAGTCATCCTCAACCTTTGTTACTTTGCATCAAAAATTGTCGAGGTTTTGCCGTCAGTGCGTTCAAAAAGCGCTCGGAGGTTGTATGAGCATGAACATTTTTGGAACTAAGTTACAGCAAGGCCACCATTATATGACGCTTTGGCCCCGTCGTCCCGAGCTCAATTCGATGTTTCCGGAAAATCGGGTGATCAAGGCCACCGAGTTTGCCCTCAAGATCATCCCCGCGCTGGCAGTGCTCAGCGTCATGCTGCAGTTCCAGTTTGGCGAGCAGCACTACTGGCCTTCCGTTATCACTTCCGTCCTGTTTCTGTTCAGCCTGCCATTGCAAGGTTTCTACTGGCTCGGCAAACGCGCCGATACTCGTCTGCCCCCCTCGCTGGCCAGTTGGTATCGCGAGATCAACGGCAAAATGAATGAGCAGGGCGGGCGTCGCCAGCTGGTTGCACAACCCCGTTATGAAGAGCTGGCCGATACTCTCAAGGCCGCCTTCCAGCAGTTGGATAAATCCTTCCTCTACGAATAATGCACCGCAAGCAAAATAAAGGCGCCAAGGGCGCCTTTGTTTTTGTTGGGCATATCGACCATCAGGCCGCCAGCACCTTGCGGATCTCCTGGATGGAGAGCTTGTACTGGCGCGGGCACTGGCGCCACTCCACCAGCATGCGCTGGTATTTGCCGCGCATGGCGATGTCGCTGGAGAGCTCGTCGCACGGGCACTTGAGCTCGGGGAAGCGCTTGTCCACCTCCAGCAGGAAGCAGACATAGTCCGCCAGCTCACGCTCCTGGCTTCGGCTGTAGCCGTTGAATTCCAGCCGGCTGGCCGCGATCTCGGCCTGTTCGGCAGCCTCCAGGTTGCCCCAGGAGATGGCCAGCGCGTGATGCAGTTCCAGGGTGTCGATCACCTCCTGGCAGGTGGCCTGATCCAGGTAGCCGAAGTGCTTTTCCAGCTCGAGGAGTTGCAGGCAGTAGCCGCGCTCAATGATGGTGCTGGCACGCTGATAGAAGGCCGCCTTTTCCGGATTGAGCTTGGCCAGGATTTCGTACTGGTTGCTCAGGATCAAACGCTCTGCATTACTGATGTTCATGGGATATCTCACTGGAAGATGACACTGGGGTCACGTTAACCCATATCTAGAATGAATTTTTTGATCTGGCGGGGCAGTTGGCGAGAAAAACGGTGCTAAATGCCGGGGCGGCCGAGAGCAATGAGGCCTGCGGTTGCAGGCCCCGAAGTGGGGGGATTACCCCTTGAGGAATGCCAGTACCACCTGATGGTGATCGCTGGTCTTGAACTTGGTGAAGTGATGGGCAACCTTGCCCTTTTCATCGATGAGGAAGCTCTGGCGATGGATGCCGTCATACTCCTTGCCCATGAATTTCTTCGGACCCCAGACGCCGAAGGCGTCAGCCACGGCATGATCTTCGTCCGCCAGCAGGGTGAAGTTGAGCTGATCGCGCTCTTCAAATTTCTTCAACCGTTTGGCGCTGTCCGGGCTGATGCCGAGCACGACCACATTGAGAGCCGCCAGCTCGGCGTTGACGTCGCGCAGGCTGCAAGCCTGGGTGGTACAGCCCGGGGTCATCGCCTTGGGATAGAAATAGATCAGCACCTTCTTGCCGCGCAGATCGGCCAGGCGAACCGGGTTGCCATTCTGGTCCGGCAGGGTGAAATCGGGGGCGGTGCTACCTGCTTGTAAGGGTTGCATGGGATCTCCTCGAATAAACGCCCTCAGGCGTGTTTGCGATTGACGATAAACTCGAACGACTCGGCACCCAGTTCACGACAGAATTCGGCGAAGGCCGCCTGGGAGCCTTCCGGTTCTCCCTGTTTGGCCAGATTGAGTTGGAAACTCGCTTTGAGCAGGTTGAATGGCTGCTGTTCCAGGGTCATGGTCTGCATCGCCTGGATATCCCAGCCGTGGTCGCTGAAAAACTGGGTGCACTGGCTGACGATGCCATGCTCGTCACGGATCAGGATCTCGGCGTTGGCCCCAACATCGTACTGCAGTGACTGATGACGTTCGGTGCGTTTCATCATGGTGATGAGGTCCCACTCCTGACTGCGCAGGGGCAGGCTTATCTCGAGCTGCATCAGGCTGTTCCAGTCACCGGACAGCAGCATGATAAAGGTGAATTCATTGCCGAAGATGCCAAGGCGGCTATCCACTATGTTGCAACCACAGCCACTGACGTGGCGGGTGACCTCATTGACGATGCCGGGCCTGTCCGTGCCGATGGCCGTTACGACCAGGTAGTGAGTCATAAATCTTCTCTCGTCCGTTATATGTTGCGAAAGCGCCGCTAGGCCACCGATGCGCTGGTCAAATGACGCTTCCCTGACAGGCGGTGCCGGCTTTCGTTCATGGCGTTTGGAACCGGATGGTAACACGGCTCGCCCCCTCTCTCCCTTGTTTTTCAAAGGGGGCAGCTTTACCATTACGCCCCTGAAAATCGGGAGAATTATCCATGTTACGCGGTAGTATTGTTGCGCTCGTTACCCCCATGCTGACTTCGGGTGAAGTTGACTGGGCCAGCCTGGCCAGATTGGTCGACTATCATGTCAGCGCAGGTACCAGCGCAATCGTGGCAGTTGGCACGACAGGGGAGTCGGTGACCCTGAGCGAACAGGAACACATCGCCGTTGTTGAAAAAACCGTTGAATACGCCGCAGGTCGCATCCCGGTTATTGCCGGTTGTGGCTCCAACAATACCGCCCATGCCATCGAGTTGGCCAAACGGCTGGCCAAAACCGGCGTGGTGGCGGGCCTATCGGTGACACCTTACTACAACAAGCCCACCCAGGAGGGTCTCTATCGCCACTATTGTGCGATCGCCGAGGCTAGTGGTCTGCCCCAAATTCTTTATAATGTGCCCGGTCGCACCTGTTGTGATCTCAAGCCGGAGACTGTGGCCCGTCTGGCCAGGGTGCCCGGCATCATAGGTTTGAAAGAGGCGACTGGCGATTTGAGCCGCACCCCGCTGTTGCGTGAACTGTGTGGCCCGGATTTTGCGCTTTACAGTGGCGACGATGCCACTGGTTGTGATTTTATGCTGCAAGGTGGCGATGGCGTCATTTCAGTCACCACCAACATTGCAGCGGCCCGGATGGCCGACATGTGTCGTGCTGCGCTGGCCGGTGATGCCGGTCTGGCTCATGACATCGACAATCTCTTGATGCCGTTGCACAAGACTCTGTTCTGCGAACCGAGTCCGACCCCGGTGAAATGGGCCTGCGCCCGACTGGGACTGATTGCAACGGCCACCTTGCGTCTGCCGCTGGTTGACCTCACTGCCGAGGGCGAACAAGCGATGGCGCAAGCACTGACCACTGCGGAGTTGATGGCGAGTGTTTAAATCAAATGGAAAGGGAAATAGAGCCCGTCTGGTGCTGAGTGTCGCGACCGTTGCCGTGCTGGCGGGGTGCAGTACCCCCCAGGATCGCAAGATGGCCAACCGTGGTTTCGAATATGAAGATGCCCGTCTCGAGGGCCGTGCTTTCTTGATCCCCGCCGGATTGAGTGCCCCCACCTTCAACAGCCAGTTCGATATCCCGCCGCTTCCCGAAAGCAGCCGTGAAGGCGCCCTCGGGGCCAAAGTTGACGTGCGTCCCCCTGCCCAGCTGCTGACCGTGGTACCGGGCAGCCAGGTAGTGCCCAATGCCAGCGAACCCACCATCGCCTACTATGCCCTGAGCTCTGGCCAGAGCGTGGAGCGCGATACCTGGTCGTTCCTGATGAACTTCCTGGCCAAGTACAAAGTCTCCACCGAGAAGCTGGATCAGCAGACCGGCGTGTTGCAGACCGGCTGGTTTGACAACACAGTCGCCCTCGATGGCTGGGCTGAAGATGACGAAGACTTCAAAATCCGTCAGCGCTACCAGTTCACGGTTCGCAACGATGAGCAGCGCCATGCCGTCAACATGTCGGTACGGGTGCTGGATCACGAAGAAACCATCGACGGTGAGACCAGCAACCGGATGAGCGAGGCCGAGGCCCAGCGCTATGCCGCGCGGGTGCTCAACCAGTTCTCCCTCTACTACGATAGCCAGCTCAAGGCTCGCGAACAGCACAAGGCCAGTGATGGCATGGGGCTTGAGCTGGGTCTGGACAACAACGAACTCGCTGCCTGGGTCGCCAACGGTTCCTTTGAACAGGTATGGCGCCGTCTCAATCAGGTACTGCCGAAGTACGGTTTCATCATCAAGGATACCCAGCAGTCGCTGGGCTGGATCGATGTCGAGTATGAAGAACCAGGTGCCGAGTTCTGGCAGGCCAAGGGTAGCGAACCGTTCAAGCTGGACGAGGAAAAGTACCGCTTCCAGCTGGGCGAGATGGCCGGGGGCAAGACCTCCATCACCCTGTTCGACAAGGACAAGAAACCGGTGTCGTCCGGTGTCATCTCCCAGATGTATATCAGCCTGTCCGAGGCCTTTGCCAAGGGCTTGGCCGACCAGGCTGCAAACGCAGAATAACAACAGGGGCCTAGTGCCCCTGTTTTGTTAGGTTGATCCCCCTGTCAATACAGGGGCTGAAGCGCTTGATATGTTAATCCCCGGAAGCAGGAGCCCGGCGCTCTTGTTTCATTACTCCCACAAACAGGAAGTGTTATTAGCCATGAGTCTTGCAGATCAAGTATTGGCGGTGAACGACGATTTGCCGATCCGCACCGATAAACCTGTCCATTCCGGCAAAGTGCGCAGCGTCTACTGGTTGACCCCGGCAGACAGTGCCCGACTCATTCAGGAAAAAGGCTACGATGTGCCCGCCGATGCGCCCCTCGCCCTCATGGTGATCAGTGATCGCATCTCGGCTTTCGACTGCATCTGGCAAGGTGTGGACGGGCTGAACGGCGTGCCGGGCAAGGGGGCTGCGCTCAACGCCATCTCCAGTCACTGGTTCAAGTTGTTCAAGGAGAAGGGGCTGGCCGACAGCCACATCCTGGATATTCCCCATCCGTTCGTCTGGATCGTGCAAAAAGCCCGCCCCGTGCTGATCGAGGCGATCGCCCGTCAGTACATCACAGGCTCCATGTGGCGTGCCTACCAGGATGGCGAGCGCGAATTCTGCGGCATCACTCTGCCGGAAGGGCTCGAGAAGGATCAGAAGCTGCCGGAAATTCTCATCACCCCTTCCACCAAAGGCATACTGAAAGGCCTGGATGGCGTGCCAGAAGCGGACGACGTCAATGTCTCCCGTGCCGACATCGAACGCCACTACCAGGCCTTTGGCTTCCGCTCGCCGGCTGACATCGATCGCTACGAAGTGCTGCTCAAAGAGGGCTTCAACGTGATCAGTGACGCCCTGGCCGAGCTGGATCAGGTCTTCGTCGACACCAAGTTCGAGTTTGGCTATGTCCAGGATGCCGCTGGCCACGAGAAGCTGATCTACATGGACGAAGTAGGTACCCCCGACAGCTCCCGTATCTGGGATGGCCCCGCCCTGCGCGACGGCCAGATCGTCGAGAAGTCCAAAGAGGGTTTCCGCCAGTGGCTGCTTAACCACTTCCCGGATCCGGATATCCTGCTCAACAAGAACCGCATGCCGGAACGTTTCGCCCTGGCCCGTGACAACAAGCTGCCGACCGAGGTGATGATGGATATCTCCCACACCTACGTGGGGATTGCCGAGAAGGTCATCGGCCACCCGCTGGAGCGCGCTGCCAATCCGAAACAGGAGATCATCGATGTCCTGCGCGATCAGTACGGTCTGATCGACTAGGAGTCTTGCTCTTTTTTTGCTGCCAACAAACAAACGTTTGCTGGTGGCGAAATGAAGCAGCTATATAACAAGTCGACGGGCCCCAGAGCGGGGCCCGTTTTTATTGCCGTGACGACAAGCTACTACCTGCCAGCCTGGTTATTTTTTTGTCATCTTTCCTTGTTACCCTGCGCCCATCGTAGGGATAAGGAAGATGAAAGAAGATGAGTGGCTATCAGAATAGGCGTAATTTGGCGCTGCTGGGCGTGGTAGTGGGAACGGGGACGGTGCAGGCCGCGGTTGAGGTGACGGTACCCGAGGATTTCCGGATCCTGGCGGTGAGCGAGGGCAGGCTGCACGACGAGCAGCACGCCACCTTGGCCGATGGAGAACAGCAATTGCTGGTGCGTTTCGAAGGGGTTATCCCCAGTCGAAACAGCAGCGAGAACGATCGCCAGATCCGCTCCGAGCCGCAGGTCCTGCGCTATCGGGCCGACAATCAGTCCTTGCAACTGAGCGCCAAGGTGCCGGACAAAGAGCAGGGGATGGAGGTCTATGCCAGGGAGCCCGTCATCGCGCTGCAGGCCGGTGGTCAGCCGCTGCAGATAGCGCAGGATGCGCTGGTGACCCGTGGCATGCTGATCGGCATGGACTGGAACGCCAGACTCGTGGAGTACAACCGTAGTGGTGGCAAGGCGGCGCTGCGTGTTGCTGCGCCCGGTGGTGCTGTTGTTGTCCCCGGTGGAGCGACGGCCGCGAGCGCGCCTGTGCTCCCGCAGAGCGAGCTTGAAGGGCAATTGCAGCAGCTGTTCCTGCAGGCCGACCCGGTCCTTCGCAAGCGCTTCATCGGCTGGGCCGTGCCGCAGCTTTAAGTTTGCCCCCCGTTGCAGTAACGTGAGGGGCTTGCGGCGTGCCTTGCGCCCCTCCTTATGCAACGAGGTCTTCATGTTTGAACTGCATTCCCGCCTTGTGGCGGATACCCGGCAGCTCGGGGATCTGCCCCTCTGCCGTGTCCTGCTGGCCAAGGACAGCCAGTATCCCTGGCTTATTCTGGTCCCCCGTGTGGCCAATCTGCGGGAGATCCACCACCTGGCGCCAGAGCAGCAACAGCAGCTGATGCAGGAGTCCTGCGCGGTAGCGAGCCTGATGGAACAGGCACTCAATCCGGACAAGATCAACATAGGGGCACTCGGTAATCTGGTACCGCAACTCCATGTGCACCATGTCGCCCGTTTCACTACCGACAAGGCCTGGCCGGGTCCTATTTGGGGAGCTCACCCATCAGTGCCTTATGAACCACAAGTTTTGCAGCAACAGGCCGATATATGGCGTGCCCGACTCGCCAGGCTGACCGGTTTTACCCCTTTGACTACTGATAACGGAGTCAACTGAGAGGCACGTCGCTATTTCAGTCCCCGGCCAGCGCTATCTGTTAGAGTTATGGTATAGATAAGCCCATTTTCGATGTTCAGGAAGGTCCCATGATAGTAACAAGAGCCGATGACGATGCCGTATTGACCACAGAGGATGTGCTGCTCAGCCTGTGCAACTCGGTAACGGATGTCTTGAGTGCCGCGACCATGAGCCAGGTGCGGTTTTCCGGTATGGTGCAACGGATCAGCAAGACCTGCCTCAAGCCGGATATCGGCTGTTTCGTGCTGTTTGATGGCGGTTTTTCCGGCCTGGTGGTGATCAACTTCTCCGCCGCGGCCGCCATGGAGCTGTACGAGAGCTACATGCTCAGCATGGGGCTCTCCAAGGAAGATCTCGCCATCTCCCACACCTCGGATGAGGTGAGCAACGTGATGGGCGAGCTGATGAACCAGATCGTCGGCAGCTTCACCGTCAAGGTAGGGCGCGACATGCAGACCCACATCACCCAGAACCAGCCCAAGATGCTGGCCCTGAACAAGCAGGTGATGCTGAGTGTCGATACCAACCTCGACAACCCGGAATCGCGCCGGGTAACCTTCTTCACCGCCCGCAATAACATCTTCTATCTGGAGCTGGCGATGGACAAAACCGAGTTCATCCGTATCCACAGCGACGGCATGGATGAGGAGGAGCTGGATCCGGATGCCCTGATCGCCCAGGCCAAACAGGGGGCTGCCAAACCGGCATCTGCTCCGGCGCCAGCCGCCGGCAACGATCATGATGACCTGCTGGACTCCCTCGGCATCTGAATCGGTGCCAGCCAGAAAACAAGAAGGCCACCCTCGGGTGGCCTTCTGCATTGTCGGGCTTTGCTATCAGAAGTTGTAGAGCAGGCCGGTGTTGAACAGCACGGCATTGCTGTCGTAGAAGTCGATATCGGAGTCGGATTTGGAGTAACCGGCGGTGAAGGTCGCCGAGAGTGGCTCGATACCGAACAGGCGATGCCAGAAGAAGGTACCGCTCACGGCAAACTCGTCGGAATCGGCGCTGCGGCCAAAGATCGGGTTGGCTTCGTCATACTTGGTCTGACCCAGATAGAGGTTGCTGACGAATGACCATTGGGCTGCGCGCTTGCCATAGGTCAGCTGCAGACCGTTGCTCTCGTAGCTCTGGGCGCTGCCGTCGAGATCGGCCTGACGATAGATGAAGGCCGGTTCGAGGATCTGGCCCGGCGCCAGGTGCCACTTGTAGGAGAGTTCCATGGCGTGGATCTTGCCGTTGCGATCCAGCTTGGCGGCGGTATCGGCACCATACTGGCTGCCGCTGCGCTCTTCATCCACCTCGATCTCGCGGGTGGTCAGGCTGCCGTAGAAGTTGCTGCTCCAGATGTTGTCCCAGGCAAAACGTACACCTTTGGACTTGATGTCGGTGGATTGACGATCCACCCCGATGGCAAAGGGATCGCTCCACTGCTCAATGGGCAGAACGTTGAACACCACGGAGCCGGCCACTATGCCCTTGTCCCCCATCTCCTGGCGAATGCCAAGCTGCTGGGTGAAGTCGAAGCGGATGGCATCCTGGATCAGGTTGCCGAGGAACACCTGGGTGCGGGTATCGGCAAAGGTGTAGCGAATATCGGCATTGAGCAAGGGGTTGACGCTCTGGGTGCTGTCGGCGCTGCCCAGACCATGAATGCGACGATGGTCATCATCACTGCTGGCGAAGTTGGATTCGTAGTTGATGACATTGACCCCGCCGAGCAGGAAACCGGACCAGCCGGACTCCTTGGGGATGGTCCCGAGATCTGCATACGCACTGTTGGCTACCAGTAGACCCAGGCCGAGCAGGCTAGTGTTACGCATCAAATAGCTCCCAAATTAAACGATTTTTAATTAAGTGGCGGGGATTATAGAAACCCAGCCTTAATGGCAACTGACTGAATCGGGTCAAATATCCTAGCCTACTTCTTTATTCAGGGAATCATTAATTAATTGAGCGAGATAAGAAGAGTTCACCGGGTTGTGCTGGTATTCTGTACCGCGCATATCGGGGGATAACAATAAGATGAAACAGATCAAATCCTGGGCACAATATTACGTCGACCTGATGACCAAGCTGGGACTGGTGCGCTTCAGCATGTTCCTGGCCGCCGGCATTATCGTGCTGGCCGTCGCCATCCAGATGGGGGTTACCCTCTTCTTGCGCGGCAATATCGATGTCATCGACTTTGTCCGTTCGGTCTTTTTTGGCCTGCTGGTCACCCCCTGGGCCGTCTATTTTCTCTCCATCGTGGTGGATCAGCTGGAGGACTCCCGTCAGCGGCTGAGCCGCATGGTGCGCAAGCTGCAGGATATGCGCGAGCGGGATCTCGAGCTAAACAGCCAGCTGCAAGAGAACATCAGTCGTCTCAACGCCCAGATTGCCGAGACCAACCGGGCCGAGAGCCTGCGTCTGCAAGCCATTGAGGATCTGGAAAACGAAGTGTTCCAGCGCGAAAAAGCCCAGCTTCATCTCGGGGAGCGCACCGCCCTGCTGCGCTCCTTCATCGACTGCTCCCCCGATCTGGTCTACTACCGCAACGAAGACGAACAGTTCTCCGGCTGCAACCGCGCCATGGAAGAGCTGACCGGCAAGGCGGAGGCCGAGCTCATCGGTCTGACCCCGTTCGACGTCTACAAGCAGGAGATCGCCAACAAGGTGGTGGAGACCGACAAGCTGGTCTTCGCCAGCAACGAGCCTCTCACCTACGAACAGTGGCTGGAGTATCCCGATGGCCGCAAAGCCTACTTCGAGCTGCGCAAGGTGCCCTTCTTCGACCGGTTCGGCAAGCGGCTCGGTCTGCTAGGTTTTGGTCGTGACATCACCGAGCGCAAGCAGTATCAGGACAAGCTGGAGAAGGCGAGCCGCGACAAGACCACCTTCATCTCCACCATCAGCCACGAGCTGCGCACCCCGCTCAACGGCATCGTGGGCCTGAGCCGCATGCTGATGGATACGCCGCTCGATCCCAAGCAGCATCAGCAGCTCAAGACCATCCACCTGAGCGCCGTGACCCTTGGCAACATCTTCAACGACATCATAGATCTCGACAAACTGGACCGACGTCGGCTGGAGATTGCCCCGGCCCGTCTGGACCTGCCCGCCTTCCTTGATGAGCTGGAGACTCTATCGCGTATCCAGGCGGAGCAGAAGGGGCTCTATCTCCACTTCGATCGGGATGGAGACATGCCGCAATTCGTGATGGCAGACGGTACCAGGCTACGTCAGGTGCTGTGGAACCTGGTGGGCAATGCGGTCAAGTTTACCGATGAGGGGGGGGTGACGGTGCGCTGCCTCTCCCATCCGGCGGACGAACCGGGCAAGCTGGCGCTGCACTTCGAGGTGGAAGACACCGGAGTCGGCATCCCCCGTGCCCAGCAGGAGAAGATCTTCGCCATGTACTATCAGGTGCAGGGTCAGAAACACGCCACCGGTACCGGCATCGGCCTCGCGGTATCCCGTCAGCTGGTGCAGGCCATGGGTGGTCAGCTCTATGTGGACAGCGAACCGGGGGAGGGCTCCTGCTTTACCGCCGAGCTGGAAGTGGCCTGCGCCGAACCCCTATTGCCGGAGCAGGAGGAAGAGATGCCCTCCCTCGACATCCTGCTGGTGGAGGACGTGGAACTCAATGTGACGGTGGCCTGCGCCCTGTTGACCAAGCTGGGCCATCATGTCCAGGTGGCGCGGGATGGTGGTCAGGCGCTGGCGATGGCCAATCCCGATGATTTTGATCTGATTTTGCTCGATATCCAGTTGCCGGACATGACCGGCTTTGATGTGGCGGCCCAACTGCTGGAGCGTTACGGCGACAGCCTGCCACCCATGGTGGCGCTGACTGCCAACGTGACCGGTGATCGCCAGTATTATCTGGATCGCGGCATGCGGGATGTGATCAACAAGCCACTGGGCTCGAAAGCGGTGCGGGAGGTGATTGGCCACCTGTTTGCCGATCTGGCAGAAGACGAGGCCGACGAGCAGGCCGATGCCGGCAATCAGGATGCGTTGCTGGATATTCCCTTTCTCACCGATTACGCCGATACCGTCGGTAAGCCGGTGCTGCTCTCCAGCGTCGAGCTGTTCGAGAAGATGATGCCGGACTACATGGCGGTGCTTGATTCCAACATGGTTGCCCGGGATCAGGCCGGGGTGGTGGAGGAGGCCCACAAGATCAAGGGCGCCGCGGGCTCTATCGGTTTGCGCCGTTTGCAGCAGACTGCCCAGCTGATCCAGAGTCCGGATCACCCCGCCTGGTGGGAGAATGTCGAGGACTGGATCGAGACGCTGCGCCGCGAGTACCCGGGTGACATCGCCCGCTTGCGACGCTGGTTGTTGTCTTGAGCCCGATGAAAGCCGCTGGCAAGGAGTCGCCAATGTATCGCCGTTTGATTACCCCCGAGCGCATCCACCCCTGGGGAGATGAGGAGCTGCTGGAGGCGACCGAGCAGGATCGTGCCCGCATTGTGCAGGCCGCCCCGGTGCGCCGGTTGCAGCAGAAGACCCAGGTGTTTCCCCTCGACGTAAAGGCGTCGGTGCGCAGTCGCCTCACCCACTCGCTGGAGGTGCAGGAGACCGGCCGCCAGATCAGCCGCCGTATTCTGACGGCCTTGCCGACAGGTGCCGTGTGCGAGGGGGCCTTTATCAATCTGGTGGAGATGTCCTGCCTGCTGCACGACGTGGGCAACCCGCCGTTTGGTCACTTCGGCGAGCAGGTGATGAGCCAGTGTCTCGGCGAGATGCTCGATCCCCTCTATCAACAAGCTTTGGGCCTGATGCCTTCACCCCAATGGGCGGAACTGCGCCAGGATCTGCTGCTGTTCGATGGCAATGCCCAGAGCCTGCGCCTGGTGCACAGCCTGCACGAACTCAATCTCACTTTGGGGCAGCTGGCGGCGCTGTGCAAATACCCGCAGCAGCCTCTGGCCGGGGTGAGCTATGGCCAGCATCATGGCTGGAGCAGCAAGCGGGGCATCTTCTTTAGCGAGCAGCCCCTCTATCGCGCTCTGGGCCAAAGCCTGGGGCTGGCCCAGGGTTGTCGCCATCCACTGGTCTACATCATGGAGGCGGCCGACGACATCTCCTACTGCATCGCCGATCTGGAAGATGCGGTGGACCGGCGCATCCTCACCCTCGGCGAGCTGCTGACGGCGCTGCGCAGCGCAGACGGGAGCGATTATCTGGCCGGATTGCTCGATGATGCGCTGGCCTCCGGCAGGGGCTTTTTCCCCCACTTTCGCCAGCAGTTGACCCGGGATCTGGTGGCGCTTGCGGCAAAGAGTTATGTGGATGAACACGATGCCATCCTGCGGGGCAGTTATCCCCAGGCGTTGTTACACGGTCAGGCGCCGGCAGCGCGGGTGCTCGACATGCTCAAGCAGGTGGCCCGCGAGCTGGTGTTCCGGCGCCCCGAGGTGGAGGCGCTGGAGCTGGAAGGCTATGCCGCCCTGCGCGGGGTGCTCTCTACTTACGCCTGCCTGTTGGCAATGCCGGCCGGGCAGTTTGCTCGCTTGCTGGCGGGGGAAGGGGGCAATGAACTGTTCTTCGCCCGGCGCCTCTACCACAGGCTCTCGGCCCGCCATCTCAAGGCCTATCGGCTGGCGGTGGCGACCCGTGATGCACGCTTTACCGACGAGGGGGAGCAGGAGTGGTATTACCGGGTGCGCCTGCTGCTCGATTACGTCAGCGGCATGACGGACACCTATGTGCTGGAGGAGTACCGGCTGCTGTCCGGCATCTGACGGCGATCCCGGTTTTTGTGATGGCCATGGCTTGCCAATGAAAACGTTTTTAAAAAGGTGCCATGAGAGACTTGTTTTAGATGTGAAGATTTTTTAGACTGCTGCGACCTGTTCAACTTTTACCCGGTAAGGAGACGAAAATGCAAGATCTGATGCTCAACGTTGCATTTGCTCGCTGCACCCATGGCAGCGTGAAATCTCGTGCTCTTTTACCGCGTGGCGTAAACAGGTAACCCCTGCTTATTTTTATCACCCGCGGTTGTCCCGCAGGGTGATGTCCACTTTCTCCGGGAGAACCGCATGTTCAGCTGGAGAATGTCATGTCAATCGAACTGGTTTTACTGCGCAGCGTAGAGTCCCTGGTCCAGAAGCGGATCGCCCATGTCGAGCGTCGCCTGACGCAGGTCAACCTTTCGCCGGCCTTGCTCAAGGATATCGGCCTGGAAGGGTATGAGGGGCAGGTTTCCCATGTCACTCACGTCCGTGAGCGGGAGTATCAAACCGGCTTTCGGCTCGGGAATCGAATAACCTGATCAAGGGGGGGAGTCATCCCCCCAACCCCTGTGGCGTGACAGGCCGGAGCCTGTCACTTTTTCTGCCATAAAAAGTAGGCCTTTTATTCACTTTTATTAGATATACCTCTATCCTCTTGGCCCCGTTTGTGACGGATGCGTATGTTTTCTCGCCTTGTGGTGCAATTGCCAGCAAGATGGGCGGTAGCTGCATTATCGATTTCACTCATCAGGACAAGACCTTCATGCCTCTTTCTCGCCACTTTTTCTTCGCCTGGTTCGCGTGGCTGCTGCTGAGCAGTCCGTTAAGCGCTGCGGCGCAGTCTGCATATGAAGGTAGCGCCGCCGTCGAGCAGCAGTCCGTACCCGAACTGGTGGTGGGGATACCACGGGAAGGCTACCCACCATTTCTCTATGCCATGTCCGTCGGTCATTATGCTGGGCCCCAGCGGGAGCTGACCCTGCGTATTGCCGCCGAGATGGGAAGAGAGGTGCGTTATGTTCCCTACGCCTCTTATGTCGAGGCGCAGCAGGCGCTGATCGACGGGAAAGTGGATGCGCTGTTTGGCATCCCGCGCGATAGCCTGGATCATCGCGAAGTCAGCCAGGTCGGCTATCTGGGGAGCTATGACAGGGTGGTGCTGCTGCGAGAACCTGCCCAGATGCTCACCCTTGAGCAGGCAAAGAAACTGCGCTGGGTGTGTGTGCGCGGGTTTGGTTCCTGCCAGATCCTGGACAGGATGGGGATAGATAACGTCACCCAGCTCAACAGTCGTGACGAGGCCAGCTACAGGGTGAAACTGGGTCTGGCCGATGCCTATGTGGGTCTGGAGCCCGCGCTGAAGAACGCCATGGAGCACATGTCCGGCCCGCTGGGGATCGTCAATCCGGAGTGGTTGCAAGGCACAGTACTGACGATTGCGATCAGGAAGGGCAATATCGCCTTGAGAGATCGACTGCTCGAGGCTTACCAGCGGGTGCCGATCACCGATTCCAGGCTGCGTCTGGGGAGGGATGAATCTCCCGTCAGTTTGGCTCATCTGCTGGATGAAGAGGAGCGGGCCTGGCTGAAAAAGCGAGAGGTGGTTCGATTTGCGGTGGCGCCGGCTTTCGCCGGGATCAGTGAGATCGACAAAGAAGGTGTGCTGCACGGCTATGCGGCGGATCTGATGAAGCTGCTGAGCCTGCGTACCGGCATTCGCTTCGAGTTGACGCCAACGGACTCATGGACCCAATCCCTCGAACTGCTGCGCCGCCAGCAGGTGGATCTTATCCCCCTCATCACTGTGATGGACGAGCGGCGAGGCTACGCCTCTTTTACGTCTCCTTTCCTGATGCTCCATTCGTATGTGGTCGCCAAGCGGGGGAGCAAGAACCTGGCCTCTCTCGCTGATTTGCGTGGCCATCGGGTTGGCGGTGTGGTGGGCTCTTACGAGTCTTCTGTGGTCAATGCCAATGGTGGCATCCTGGTCCATACCAGTACGGATAACGAGCTGCTGTCGATGCTGGATGACGGGCGAGCGGATTATGTGCTGCTGACCATGACCAACATCGGTCGTCAGGCGATGCAGGGCTTCAACGACAAGTACCAGGTCGTCTATGCCAGCAGCCAGTTTGGCACGCCGGTCAGCATGGCGGTGGCGCACAGCCAGCCAGAATTGACCCGCATCATGGACAAGTTGCTGCTGACCATCAGCGACGATGAGTGGGCCCTGCTGGAGCGCAAATGGCTCAATATCTCCATCAACATGGAGCAGGACAATACGCTGCTTTACCGCTGGCTGGCCTTCTCTCTGGGCGGGGTGGTGGTCATAGGCGCGCTGGCGTTTATCTGGGTCAGGAGCCTGCGGCGCCAGATAGCCCAGCGCCAGCGGGCGGAGCAAAAGCTCAACGAACAACTGGTATTTGTCCAGACCCTGCTCGATTCCTTGCCCAACATGGTGGCGCTGCGGGATCGCCAGCAGACCCTGACCCTGTGCAACAAGGCCTATCGGGAGACCTTCATCGGGGCCGAACTGGAGGATGGCTGGAGCAACATGCGCCCGGACGAGCGGGAGCAGATGCTGCGCGAGGAGCGCCAGATCTGGGCGACCGGTGAGGTCATCGCCGGGGCGGGGCAGAGCAGCAATCGAGATGGCACCTTGTTCCACGTCATCTATGTGAAACTGCCCTACCGCGCCGCGGATGGGAGCATTCAGGGCGTACTGACGGTGCTGACCGATGTGAGCGCCATCAAGGCGGCCGAAAGCAAGGTGCGTGAAGCCGAAACCCGGTTGAAGGACATGACCGACAGCATGCCCGGGGTCGTTTATCAATATCTGTGGCAGGGTGTGGGGAAAGGGCGTTTTCTCTATGTTTCGCGTGGCGCCGAAGAGATCCTTGGCAAACCGGCGGAGAGCTTGTTGCAGGCCCAGCCTGGCGGGGCGGTATTCGATCTCGGTGAGGAGATGCAGCAGGCGTTCGTCAGCGAGGTGGCGGCCCATGCCATGGCCCTGACGCCACTGGATCTGGAAGTCATGGTACCTTCGCCTGCGGGGACGCGATATCTGCAGGTGCGGGGCAACTTCGTCCCGCAGGAGAGTGGCGATCTGATCCTCAACGGTGTGGTGCAGGATATCACCACCCTCAAGCAGCAAGAGCTCGAGCTGCGCGAAGCGCGCGCGTCAGCCGAGCAGGCCATGCAGGCACGCAGCCGCTTCCTGGCGACCATGAGCCACGAGCTGCGGACCCCCATCTCCGGCATGCACGGCATGCTGGAGCTGCTGCGCATGAGTTCCCTCGACGAGGATCAGCGCTACCTGCTGCGCAATGTTGAGAGCTCCACCAACAATCTGCTCTATCTGGTCAACGATATCCTCGATTTTTCCAAGATGGAGGCGGGGCAGTTCCTGCTCGATTACCATCCCGGCCGCCTGCAGTCCGTCATCTGCGATGTGATCCGTGGCCATGCGGCCCAGGCCTACGGCAAGGGGTTGAAGGTGACGCTGCACTGGGAGGCGCAGATCCCCGACCAGGCGGTGCTCGATGCCATTCGCGTGGGGCAGGTGATCTCCAATCTGCTCAGCAATGCGGTCAAGTTTACCGAGCAGGGGAGCATCGGCATCCGGGTTGGCTATCGCGATGGCGCCCTCGTCATCACGGTGAGTGATACCGGCATCGGGATCGCCGAAGAGAAGCAAGAGTTGCTGTTTACTCCGTTCGAGCAAGTGGAGTCCGACATCAATCGCCGTTTTGGCGGCACCGGACTGGGGCTGGCCATCTGCGATCAGCTGGTGCGCAAAATGGGCGGAACACTCTCCCTCACCAGCCGGGCCGGTGAGGGGGCCAGCTTCAGCTTCACCATCCCGCTTTCCGACTGCCGATGGGATACCCCGGCACTGGCTGGCAGCCACTGGTGGCTGCTCAGTGATGAGCCGCTGCTGCAGGCAACCATGATCCGTTTCGGTGCTACCCTGCATCCCATTGATGGCAGCCAGCTAGATGGGGAGCTGGAAGGCTTGCTGCTGGCGGATGAACAAAGCCTCGAGCGAGCGCTTGGCAGCGAATGGCAACGCTGGTTACAGCACGCCAGTCTCAAGGGGATAGTTATCTCCCCCCGGGAGGCGCTGCGGGGGCGGCTTGGCACCAGCCACTGGTGGCGACTCGGTCAATCCCCACTCTACCCGGACCTGCTGCTGGAAACGTGCCGCGATCTGCTGGCCGACCATGCACCGCCAAGCCAGGACGAAGCAACGGCAACTCTGGATGGCCGTGTGCTGGTGGCCGATGATCACCCGGTGAACCGGGCCTTGCTGGTCCGCCAGCTGGCGATTCTTGGGGTCGACTGCGAGGTGGTGGATAATGGCGAACAGGCACTGCGTGCCTGGCAAGGGCAGCATTTTGCCCTGCTGCTGACCGATTGCCATATGCCGGTCATGGATGGCTATACCCTGGCGAGAACCCTGCGCAGCCAGGGAGAGCAGGCCCCCATCATAGGGGTGACTGCCGATGCGTCCGAGGAGGCGACCCAGAGCATGACGGCGGCCGGCATGAATGGCATGCTGATCAAACCCTATGCACTGGAATCGCTGCGCAAGTTGCTGACCAAGTGGTTGCCTGCAAGCGGCACCAATGCAGCTGAGCCTGCCGACTCGACTTCTGCCCTCGAGCAAGCCAGCCGCTGGCGGGATCTGTTTGGTGATGAGGCCCTGGCCTGCACCATGGCGCGAGAATATCTGGCATCAAATCAGGCTGATTGCCAAGAGATGATGGCAGCGACGGCGGCTCGTGATACCCGGGAATTGATGGAAATAGCCCATCGCATCAAGGGGGCAGCCCGCATGGTCGGTGAAGCCGCGCTGGCGGAGCAGGCGGCCAGGCTGGAGTCGGCCGCCCGGTTGAAACAGCTGGATGAACTCGATGCGTTGGCAGCCGGTGTGAATGCCGCCATGCATGAAGTAACACGCGAAATGGGACTGTGGATCCATGAATAAGAGAGAAGATGAGCTGGTTATCATGGTGGTGGAAGATCACGCCTTCCAGCGCAAGACCCTGTTGCACCAGATCCGCAGCCTCGGATATCAGCAACTGCTGGAGGCGCAGGATGGCCTCTCGGCGTTGGCGCTTTGCCAGCATCATCAGGTCGACATCCTGATATGTGATCTGCGCATGCCCGGCATGGATGGCATGGCATTGTTGCGCCGCCTCTCTCTGGGGGGCTTCAAGGGGGGTATTATCCTCTCCAGTGCACTGGAGGATGACGTGGTGGCGGCAGTGCTGCGAATGAGTGCCGCCTATGGCCTGCAGGTGCTGGGGCGGCTCGAAAAGCCCTCAAGTCCGCAGCAGATCCGGCAACTGATCGACACTTGGTCCCCCGGACAAGAGCCACAACATAGCGAAGAGGGGTACGGCATCGACGTCGTCGAGTTGCAACTGGCCCTCGAGCGGGATCAGATCCTGCCCTGGTACCAGCCCAAGGTGAGCTTTGTGACCGGCCAGTGGGTCGGCATGGAGGCGCTGGCCCGCTGGCAGCACCCGGAATATGGCATGATCTCTCCCGCCCGTTTTATTCCCCTGGCGGAGAACAATGGGCTCATCGATCAGCTGACCGAGGTCATCATCAGCAAGTCGCTCCGTGATGGTCATCTCTGGGAAGAGACGGGTCTGTCATTGAATCTGTCGATGAACCTCTCCACGACATCCCTGATCGAGGGGGATCTCTGCCACTCCCTCATCAACCAGTGTCAACGCTGGAGCATCAATCCCGAGTTGATCACCTTGGAGGTGACCGAGAGCTCTTTCGTCCAGGATCTGGGCAAGTCCCTGGAGGTGCTGACGCGTCTGCGCATGCACGGTTTTGGCCTCTCCATTGATGATTTCGGTACTGGCTACTCCTCCATGCAGCAGCTGGCGCTGCTGCCGTTTACCGAGTTGAAGCTGGATCGATCCTTCGTGGATCGCTGCTATGCCGATCCTTCTCGTCTGGCCATTATCGAATCCAGCATCGAACTGGCCCGTAAACTGGGGCTAAAGTCAGTCGCGGAAGGAGTGGAAGACGAGCAGACCTGGCGCCAGCTGGCGGTACTTGGCTGCGATGTCTGCCAGGGATTTTTCTCCGCCCGACCGATGCCCCGTCACGAGCTGAAAAACTGGCATGCAGCCTGGTTGGAACGCTTGCCAGCATTGCTGTCTGGCTGATGGGGGCTGTGCCTGACCTGTGGGCTGGATAGCGCGGTTGGTGCCGAATGAGAAAAGTTGGCAGGAAAGAGGGTCGGCAGGGTTGAAAGCGGTGGCGGAGCAAGCCGCCACCTGGCGTTATCGCGGCTAATCGAGGCGGCGGAAGTCGCCATTCTCGAGGCTGCAGGGGGTCTCCTGGTTGAGCAGGTTGACCAGCAGGATGGCCCGTTTCTCGCCATCAGGTTCCATATAGATGGCTTCAAAACCGGCGAAGGGGCCGGTCTCTATCTTCACCTTGTCCCCCTGGCTGGGCAGCCTGGCGTAACTGGCTCTCGCCTCGTCACTGTCATCCTTGCTCATCAGCTGATAGACCAAGGCGCTATTGATGGGCGTCCATTCGCTGCCGAAGTGGATGATCCGGCTGATGCCGCGGGTCGACTTCAGGGTGATGGGGGTGACTTCGTTCAGATCGACGAAGATAAACAGGTAGTTGGGAAACATGGGTTCCCGGACGGGAACCCGCTTGCCCCGGCGCAGCTTCTCGATCTCCACCATGGGGTAATAGGATTCGATACCCTGGGCATCGAGATGGGCGCGGGCGCGGGCCTCTTCTTTTGGCTTGCAGTAGGCCAGATACCATTTTTTCATGTGATCAGTATGTTCGTGTTGCCGTGCTCGCGGATATGATAGCGGCGCTTAATAAAAAGGCCACGCAAAGCGTGGCCTTTTTTACCGAATGGATGATTACCAGCCTTTGACCAGGCCGCCCTTGAACAGCTCCTGACCTTTCTTGTAGACATCGTCAGTCTGGAAGGACTGGACGAACTGTTTGACCTTCTCGTCCTCCTTGTTGTTCTCGCGAGCCACGATCAGGTTGACGTAGGGGGACTCCTTGTCTTCAACAAACAGGCCGTTTTCGCTCGGGGTCAGACCGATCTGGCCAGCGAAGGTGTTGTTGATGATGGCCAGATCCACGTCTTCCAGGGAGCGGGGCAGCTGGGCTGCTTCCAGCTCGACGATCTTGAAGTTACGCGGATTGTTGGTGATATCCAGTACGGTGGCTTCCAGGCCGGCACCCTCTTTCAGGGTCAGCAGGCCCTGCTTTTCCAGCAGGATCAGGGAGCGGCCCAGGTTGGTCGGGTCGTTCGGTACCGCGATCTGGGCACCATCGTGCAGCTCGTTCAGCGCCTTGATCTTCTTGGAGTAACCGGCGATCGGGTAGACGAAGGTGTTGCCGACCGGCACCAGCTTGAAGCCGCGATCACGGATCTGGGCATCCAGATAGGGTTTGTGCTGGAAGGCGTTGACGTCGATGCTGCCATCGTTCAGAGCCACGTTCGGGGTGACGTAGTCGGAGAAGGTCACCACTTCGACGTTCAGGCCATATTTTTCCTTGGCGATCTTGGCGGCCACTTCGACCAGCTCGGTCTCAGGGCCGGCGATGGCGCCTACCTTCAGGCTCTTGTTCTCTTCTTTCTGGCCGCAGCCGGCCAGTACCAGGCCAGCCAGCAGGGCAGCCGCAACGGATTTGATGCCAAATTTCATAAAACCTCCTGTCAGAAATCGACGATTAACGATGATCGTATTTGTTGACCAGGCGCTCACCTGCGCTCTGGATGAGTTGAACCAGCACCACCAGGATAACCACGGTGACCAGCATGACGGTCGGGTCGAATCGCTGGTAGCCGTAACGGATACCCACATCACCCAGACCGCCCCCACCGATGGCACCAGCCATGGCGGAGTAGTTGACCAGGGTCACCAGGGTAATGGTGACGCTGTTGAGGATGCCGGGCAGGGCCTCGGGCAGCAGCACCTTGGTGATGATTTGCAGGGGCTTGGCGCCCATGGCCTTGGCCGCTTCCAGCAGGCCGTCCGGCACCTCCATCAGGGCCCCTTCCACCAGGCGGGCGATAAAGGGCACGGCGCCTATGGTGAGCGGCACTATGGCGGCGACGGTACCGATGCTGGTGCCGACGATCAGCCGGGTCAGCGGAATGATGGCCACCAGCAGGATGATGAAGGGCACCGAGCGGCCGATGTTGACCACCATGCCGAGGGTGCTGTTGAGCACAGGGTTGGCCAGGATCTGGCCCGCCTTGGTGACATGTAGCGCCACGCCGAGCGGCAGGCCGAGCAGGCAGCCAAACAGGGCGGAGGCAAACACCATGATGAGGGTGTCGCCCAGGGCCGTGAACAGCAGATTAATCATGGCTTCGGACATAACCCATTACCTCCAGCTGAATATGGTTGTCGATGAGGAACTGCTGGGTCGCCTCGCACTGGGCTTCATCCCCGAACAGCTCCGCCAGCAGGAAACCGAACTTGACGCCACCGGCATACTCGATGTCTGCACTCAGAATGCTGATGTCGATGTTGAAACGGCGGCTTGCCTCGGAGATGAGCGGACTGTCGACCGTGCTGCCGGTAAAGCCGAGCTTCACCAGTGGATAGCTGCCGGGTACCCGGTCGCTGCTCATCCGATCCTGATACTCCTGCGGCACCTCCAGATGGATGGTGGAGCGGATGAAGTCGCGAGCCAGCTCGGTCTGGGCATTGCTGAAGAACCAGGCCACTTCGCCCTGCTCGATCAGACGGCCGTCGCTGATGATGGCCACTTCGTCACAGATCCCCTTCACCACGTCCATCTCGTGGGTGATGAGCAAAATGGTGAGCCCCAGCTTGACGTTGATCTCCTTGAGCAGGGTCAGGATCGAGCGGGTGGTCTGCGGGTCGAGGGCCGAGGTGGCCTCGTCGCACAGCAGCACCTTGGGCGCCGGTGCCAGGGCGCGGGCGATGGCGACACGCTGTTTCTGGCCGCCGGAGAGCTCTGACGGATAGGCGTGGGCACGGGCTTCCAGCCCGACCAGCGCCAGCAACTCGGCGACCCGATGCTGGATCTTATCCTTGCTCCAGCCTGCCAGTTCCAGCGGGAAGGCGATGTTGGCAGACACGGTGCGGGAGGAGAGCAGGTTGAAATGCTGGAAGATCATCCCGATCTGGCGGCGGGCCTGGGTCAGGTCCCGTTCGCTCAGGGTCACCAGATCCTGGCCACCAACGATGACCTGGCCCTCTGTCGGACGCTCCAGCAGGTTGACGCAACGAATGAGGGTGCTCTTGCCGGCGCCGGAGGCACCGATCACCCCGAAAATTTTGCCTTGCGGCACATGCAGGCTGACATCACGCAGGGCGTGCACGGCATCACTGCCTTTACCGTAGACTTTGTTGAGACCGATCAACTTAATCATGGGATTCTTCCGTGCTAACAGCCTTAAAGCACAGGGCGCTACAGGCGGGTGAATTGGGCAGAGGTTTCACTGGGTGACACTGCCATCATGGAGGATGATGCTAAGATGTCTGGATGGCCATGTCAACGACCATTTATACATCTAGACGTCTAAAAAAATGAGAAAAAGGATGCCGTTCCCGAGATGATGTTTTGTGGCGAAGAGGAGCTAAATATTGAATTCATAAATGTGGCTATCAATCCGAATTTAACATGGAAATGCTGGCTTAAATGTCATTTATATTGGATTTTGCACGACCTTTTTGTTCTGCTTCGTTTGAAGCGCCTGTTCACGCCCCGCCCTATCTTTTTACTTTTTGTTGCACAAATCGTTCCCGTTTCCTCGTCTATGGCACTTCTTGCCCGTTCATTTGATATAGCGCAAGGGGCAGCGCGATCCTGATTGGGGCACGAAAGATGGTTTTTTATACTGGGATGGACATCAGACAAGGAGGGCAGTGCGATGAGATTCCAACAGATCAAACAGTTGCTGCACTATCTGGAGCAGGTACATCACCAGCTTGGGCTCTGCTACGGGCGCTTGGCCGCTCAGGTGGACAGTGAACGCAGCCGGATGTTGCTGGTGTATTTGCAGGGGCGGGAAGACGCCGCCTGCGCTCACCTGCACGAGTATGGCAGCCAGCTGACCGAGGCGGTGAGGGAGACCTGGCTGGAGCAGGGGTTCAGTGAAGACATGTTGCCCGGCATTCGCCAGTTCGAGCTGCCTGCCACGGCCCAGACCCAGGATATCGTCACCCGGGTGTGTAGTTGGGAAGAGCAGCTGGTGGGCGAGCTCAATCACCTGGCCCGCGAGTGCCCGACCTCGGATACGGCGGCGCTGCTCGAGAATCTTGCCCGGCTGGAGCAGACCCGCCTGACCCGGTTGGTACACGGGGTGCATCGCCTGGATGATTTGTAAGGCCATATGAAAGAAGGGCCCGGCATGGCTGTCGGGCCCCTTGGTTATGGGAGGTAGTCACAACGCCGAAGTGTTCAGCTCTGATGCTGCTCGGCGGCGTAGAGGGCTGCCCCTATGATGCCTGCCTGGTTGAGGCTGGCCGCCGGGATGAGCGGCGCCCGGGTCTGGATGCGGTCGACAAACTTCTCCAGTTTGGCGGCGCTGCCGCCCCCCAGGATGAAGAGGTCGGGGGAGAACAGAAACTCGAGGCGGGCCAGATACTTGTTGAAGCGCTTGCCCCAGCGGTTCCAGGAGAGATCCTCGCGCTTGCGCACCGCATCCGAGCAGTAGTGCTCGGCGACCATGCCTTCCAGAACGAGATGACCCAGCTCGGTATTGGGCAGCAGGTGGCCGTTGACAAACACCGCCGTACCGATGCCGGTGCCTACCGTGATGAGGATGATCACCCCCTGGCGCTCCTTACCTGCGCCAAATTTCATCTCGGCAAGACCGGCGGCATCGGCATCGTTCAGCACGTAGCAGGGCTGGCCGGTGACATCGCTGAACAGGTGAACGGCGTCGGTTTCTATCCAGCTCTTGTCGATGTTGGAGGCATTCTTGGCGATCCCGTGGTGGATGGTGGCGGGAAAGCCGCACCCCACCGGCCCTTGCCAGTTGAAATGCTCCACCAGTGCCTTGAGGGTATGGGCAATGGCGGCCGGTGTGGCCGGTTGCGGCGTGGCAATGCGATGGCGCTCGCCGATCAGCTCGCCGGTTTTGGTATCGACCAGACAGCCCTTGATCCCCGAGCCGCCAATATCCACTCCCAACATATGCATCTGTGGTGTCCTTTTAATGTGCTGACCGTGACGGATCGGCAGAGCATGAAAAAACTGCGGCGTGCCGGCAAGGGGCAGATTGCTCAGGCGTGATCCGGCAAACCTTTTTCGATGCAGCGGATCAGCAAGCGAGTCTTCTTGCTCTCTTCCTCTTGGCGATTGGCCAGGGTCGCCAGCGCCCATTCGATATGCTCGGCCACCAGAGGCTCGGCTCCAGCAAGGGCCCGTTGCAGGGCCTCAATCACTTCCGCTGTGGCCGGCCCGTTGCCGAGTGCCACTGCAAGATTGCGGCGCCAGCGCTGGTAGCCGATGCGGCGAATGGGGCTCCCTTCGGTGTGCTTGAGAAACTCGCTTTCGCTCCAGCGCCACAGCTCAAGCAGGGGCGGGCGGTGCAGATTGGGTCGCGCACTGAAGTCGGGCTCCGGGCTGACGTCCGCGTAGCGGTTCCAGGGGCAGATGAGCTGGCAGTCGTCACAGCCATAGATGCGGTTGCCCATCAGCGGCCTGAACTCTGGCGGGATGGGACCGTCATTTTCGATGGTGAGGTAGGAGATGCAGCGGCGTCCGTCCACCACATAGGGAGCTTTGATCGCACCGGTCGGGCAGATGTTGATGCAGGCCACGCACTTGCCGCACTGTTCCTTTTCGACCGGTTCGTCCAGCGGCAGTGGCAGGTTGAGCAAGAGCTCTCCCAGAAAGAAGAAGGAACCGGCCGACTCATTGAGCAGCAGCGAGTGCTTGCCCACCCAGCCGAGGCCTGCCTTGGCTGCCAGCGGCCGCTCCAGTACGGGGGCCGAATCGACGAAGGGACGCCACTCGCCGATGGGGTCGATTGTGGTTTGAAACATCTCAGTGCAGCGCCGCTCGATGCGTTCCCCCAGCTGCTTGAGGCGGTTGCGCAGCACCTTGTGGTAGTCGCGCCCGAGAGCATAGCGGCTGATGTAGCCGAGAGTCGGATCGCGCAGGGTGGCGGCGAACCCCGCCTCGAAGGGGAGGTAGTTCATCCGCACCGACAGCACCCGCCGGGTGCCCGGCAGCAGCTCGTGGGGGCGGGCCCGCATCATGCCGTGACGCGCCATATACTCCATGCTGCCGTGGTGGCCCGCATCCAGCCAGGCCTGCAGCCTGGGCTCTTCGATGGCGAGATCCGTATCCGTGATGCCTGCCTGGTCAAATCCTAGCTCGCGGGCCCAGAGCTTGATATCTTGAGCCAACTGCTCAAAGTCGGGGGCCGTCATCCCGCTGCATGCCTTAATGAATTGATCTGCAAGGCAAACAGGAGTGGATGCTCAGGCATCATCATGGGCCGGGCTGGGCCGGTTCGGGACAATGGATAAGCGTCGGGAGCCGTCATGGTACAGGTCATCGGGGATGCTGAATGCAAGAAAGAGGCGGACAGTCTATCACAGGGGCTGTGGCGGACCGAACAGATCCGCGCTCGTGAACAGGAGTGGGCCAGGCGTGAAGGGCAACCGCTCTATGCCCTGATGGAGCGGGCTGGTGCGGCCCTCTTTGCCCATGCAATTCGACACTGGCCTGAGCGTCGCAACTGGTGGATTTTCACCGGCCCCGGCAACAACGGTGGGGATGGCTATGTACTGGCCCGCCTCGCCCGCCAGCATGGGTTGGTGCCCGTGGTGATCGCCGTAAGGGAGCCCGCTCAGTTGAAGGGGGATGCCAGAGTGGCCGCCGAGGCATGGTTGGCCTGCGGGGGAAAGGTCTGGCTGGCCGAAGACCCGGTGCTTGCAAGTCTTCCTCCCCCCGATCTGGTCATTGACGCCCTGCTGGGGACGGGTGTCAGTACACATCTTGTTCCGTTACTGACAAAGATCGTCGCAACAATCAATGGCTTGGGTGTGCCCGTGCTGGCAGTGGATCTGCCTTCCGGACTCAATGGCGATACGGGACGTGCCATGGGGGCCGTGGTGCGCGCCACCCGCACCCTCACCTTTATCGGCATCAAGCAGGGCATGCTCACCGGGGATGGGGTCGACTGCGTCGGCCGACTCGAGTGCGATGATCTTGGCGTCATGCCCGATGAGCGTGTGCTGCCTTCAGCCTGGCGGCTCGATTATCCGGCGCTAAAATCGCAGCTGGTGCCGCGCTTGCGTTCGGCTCACAAGGGGGTGAACGGCAAGGTGCTGCTGGTGGGCGGCAATCGCGCCATGCAGGGGGCCATCCTGCTGGCGGCCAGGGCCTGCCTGCGGACCGGCGCCGGATTGGTGCGAGTGTGTCAGCATCCGGTTCATCCGCCAGTCAGTCTATCCCAGCCAGAATTGATGGGGGGCGATGAGGCGGATGACGGGGGCTGGGCATCGGTGCGGGTCATAGGTCCGGGCCTCGGGCTGGATGAGTGGGCTCGCACCCGGTTCGAGCAGGCATTGACCAGCAAAATTCCTCTGGTTTTAGACGCTGATGGATTGAATTGGCTGGCGCAAGCTCCCCGTCATCAGGATAATTGGGTACTTACTCCCCACCCTGGCGAGGCCGCTCGGCTGCTGGGGTGCTCCATCGCCGAGATTGAATCCGACCGGTTTGCCGCGGTGCGCGCCTTGCAGCAGCGTTACGGCGGCGTTGTGCTGCTTAAGGGGGCCGGTACCCTGATTGCCGATGACGAGGGGATCGCGCTCTGTTGCGAGGGCAATCCCGGCATGGCAAGTGGCGGCATGGGCGATCTGTTATCTGGTATAATCGCCGCCCTTTTGGCTCAGGGCTGGTCCGCCACCATGGCTGCCCGGCTGGGGGCCGTGATCCACGGAGAGGCTGCCGATCTGGCCGCCGCTGACGGAGAGCGGGGCATGCTGGCGTCCGATCTGTTGCCCTGGATCCGCAAACTGGTTAATCCCGACACCATTACAAGTTAAAAGAAGAACATGGCAAAACAGTTGATGATGACACTGCCGGACGAGGCAGCAACAGTGGCTCTGGGTGGCCGTCTGGCACAGGCCTGTCAGCAGGCGACCACGGTGTTTTTGCATGGCGCCCTGGGGGCCGGTAAAACGACCCTGACCCGGGGCTGGGTACAGGGGCTGGGCCATCAGGGCAAGGTAAAGAGTCCGACCTACACCCTGGTCGAACCCTATGAGCTGGATAGCTGGCAGGTCTACCACTTCGATCTTTACCGTCTGGCCGATCCCGAAGAGCTGGAGTTCATGGGGATCCGCGACTACTTCTCTGCCAACACCCTCTGTCTGGTGGAGTGGTCCGAGAAGGGGGAGGGCTGGCTGCCGGCACCCGACCTCGAAATCACCCTCACCTATGTAGGCGAGCAGCGCGAGGCCCTGATTGAGGCACGCACTGCTATTGGCGAAGCCATTCTGGAACGGTTGTCATCTACGTGCGCTTGATCCTTCTTATTGCTTTCTCCTTGATGGCCTTACCCTCCTGGGCGAATCAGCTCAAGAGCGTGCGGATCTGGCCATCACCGGACAACACCCGGGTGGTGCTCGACATGAGCAGTGCCCCCAATTACAACTACTTCACCCTGACCGGTCCGGATCGCCTGGTGATCGACCTGAAAGGGGCGAACGTGGCCACCAACCTGGCTCGCGTCGAGAACAACAGTGAACTGGTGCGCAAGGTGCGCCAGAGCACGCCCCAGGAGAAGGGCGACTTGCGGCTGGTGCTGGACCTGAGTTCAGCCATCAAGCCGGTGGTGTTTCCGTTGGCACCGGCCGGCCCCTACGGACACCGGCTGGTGATCGACCTGCCCTATGAAGAGAAGCGCTCGGCCGCCGCCGTGCGATCGGCGCCGGTGGGCGGCAAGGGCAAGGGGGTGGTGATTGCCATCGACCCGGGTCATGGCGGGGAAGACCCTGGCTCCATCGGCCCGCGTCGCACCTACGAGAAGCGGGTGACCCTGGCGGTTTCCCAGAAGCTGGCGGTTCTCATCGACCGTGAGCCCGGGATGCGTGCCATCCTGACCCGCCGTGGCGACTACTTCGTCGATCTGAACAAGCGCTCCGAAATCGCTCGCAAGGCGAAGGCTGATCTACTGGTCTCCGTTCATGCCGACAGCTTCCATAACTCCACGCCACGTGGTGCTTCCGTCTGGGTATTGTCGACCAACCGCGCCAACCGCGAGATGGGCAGCTGGCTGGAGAAGCAGGAGAAGCAGGGCGAACTGCTCGGCGGGGTCGGCAAGGTATTGGCCGAATCCGACCCCAACCCCTATCTGGCACAGACCTTCCTCGATCTCTCGATGGACAAGTCCCGCGCCGAGGGCTATGACGTCAGCCGCCAGATCCTGCGCTCGATGGGTAAGGTCGCGCGGCTGCACAAGAAGGCGCCGGAACACGCCAGCCTGGCGGTGCTCAAGGCGCCGGACATTCCCTCCGTGCTGGTGGAGACGGGTTTCATCTCCAACCACGCCGAAGAGAAGTTGCTGGCCACCTCCAGCTATCAGGATCAGCTGGCTCGCGCCATCTTCGAGGGGATCCGTAACTATTACCGTGCTCACCCGACCAAGGGGGCCATGCTGACCGGCAAGAGCGTGGCGAGCCAGCCAGCTGCGGCGCCCAGACAGGTGGCCGCCAGCAAACCGGCTCCCCAACCCCAGGTGACCAACCGGATGCCGGCGACCGTGCGTGACAGTGGTGCACCGGTCAGCAGCGTGGGCAGCGCCTCCGGCGCCGGGGTGATCAAGCCCTACTCGGCGACCACCAGTGCCGGGGTCAACGACAAGTCGAAGATGATCCGCCACGTGGTCACCCGCGGCCAGAGCCTCTCTCGCCTTGCCGAACGGTACGGGGTGAGCCAGGCCCGTCTGGTGGAGATCAACAAATTGAAATCGCGGGAAATCCAGATAGGGCAGGTGCTCTACATTCCCAAAAAATAAAGCAGGAGCCAGCGATGCCAATCCGTATATTGCCTCCGATTCTGGCTAACCAGATTGCCGCAGGGGAGGTGGTGGAGCGGCCCTCTTCCGTCGTCAAGGAGCTGGTGGAAAACAGCCTGGATGCGGGCGCCGACCGGGTCGAAATCGATATCGACAAGGGGGGCGCCAAGCTGATCCGCATTCGTGATAACGGCTGCGGGGTTGCCCGGGATGAACTGGTGCTGGCGCTGTCGCGCCACGCTACCTCCAAGGTCGCGACTCTGGACGATCTGGAGGGGATCAACAGCCTGGGATTTCGCGGCGAGGCGCTCGCTTCCATCAGCTCGGTTTCCCGGTTGACCTTCACCTCCCGCACGGCGGAGCAGGCCGAAGCTTGGCAAGCCCAAGCCGAGGGGCGCGAGATGAGCGTCACCGTCAAGCCGGCGGCCCATCCGGTGGGTACGACAGTGGAGGTGGTGGATCTCTTCTTCAACACCCCGGCGCGGCGCAAGTTCATGCGCAGCGAAAAGACCGAGTTCGCTCATATCGACGAGCTGGTGCGCCGCATTGCGCTCTCTCGCTTCGATGTTACTCTGATCCTGCGCCACAACGGCAAGGTGGTACGCCAGTACAAGGCGGCCAATACGGTGCCGGAGCAGGAGCGCCGCCTTGCCGCCGTCTGTGGCACGCCCTTCATGCATCATGCGCTGGCGGTGGAGAGCGAACACAGCGACGTGCGGCTGTGGGGCTGGCTGGCCACTCCGCAAGGGGCCAGGCCGCAAAACGATCTGCAATACACCTACGTCAATGGCCGCATGATGCGCGACAAGCTCATCAATCACGCCATCCGTCAGGCCTATGACGAGCTGTTGCCCGCCGATCGCTTCGCCGCCTATGTGCTCTATATCGAGCTGGATCCCCGTCAGGTGGATGTGAATGTCCACCCCGCCAAGCACGAGGTGCGCTTTCATCAGGCCCGCCTCATCCACGACTTCATCTTCCAGGCGCTCTTTACCGCACTGCGCCGTGAAGGGGCTGGTACCGCCACCGATGAGCCGCTGGCCGAAACCCTGGTCGAACTGCCGGTCAGTCCGCAGATCGAATATCCCGGGCAGGCGCCTCGTCCCGAATGGTATGGCGCCGAGCACAACTACCGGGCGCCGGCTCAGGTGCGAGAAGGAGGATCGGGAAGCTCAGGTGCAGGGCGCGCCGGCAGCTACCAGCCACCCGAGCCCCCGAGCCGCGAGGCGATGCGGGGCATGGGAGCGCTGCTCACCACCTTGCCCATCGCCGAATCGGCGCAAGTTGCGACAAACGCCCCTGCTGACGCTCCCAGGCCACCCGCACAACAGGGTTGCCGGGCGCTTACTCTGGTGGAGCAGGCCTATCTGCTGATAGAGCGGGATGGCCAGCTGGCACTGTTGTCGCTGGTGCGGGCCGAACGCCTGCTGCTGCGTCACTGGCTGCTGGAGACCTGGGGCCAGGGGCTGGCGGCCCAGCCACTGTTGTTGCCGGTCTCCTTCAAGTTGCCCAAAAACCTGATGACCCTGGTGGAGGCGCAGGAGCGTTTGCTCAAACGGATGGGGCTGGAGTTGAAAAGCGGTGGGCGCGACACCATGATCCTGACTCGGGTACCCGCCTTGCTGCGTCAGACCGACCTGGTACGGCTGTTACCCGAATTGCTGCAAATCATTGAGGGTGGATCTGACAGTGATGCCGGCCAGCAGGCTGAAGTATTATGCCAATGGCTGGTGGAGCAGGGGATAAGCCGCGAGAAAGTATACGATTTTTCAACTGCCAGTCGGTTGCTGACGGAACTTGTTGCCGATCACGCTGACCAACTGGCAGACGTTCGCATGGTGCGCCCGCTCTCGCTGGCGGCCGTGCTGGAGGAGTTCAAGCATGGCGAGTGACTTGCCGACTGCAATTTTTTTGATGGGGCCGACGGCCTCCGGCAAGACGGATCTCGCCATCGAACTGTGTCAGGCGCTGCCCTGCGACATCATCAGCGTCGATTCGGCCCTGATCTATCGCGGTATGGATATCGGCACTGCCAAGCCGACCCCGGCCGAGCTGGCGCTGGCGTCTCACCGGCTGATCGACATCTTGGATCCGGCCCTGAGCTACTCGGCGGCGGATTTTTGCAAGGATGCCCTGCGGGAGATGAAGGATATCGCCGATCGCGGCCGCATTCCGCTGCTGGTGGGTGGCACCATGCTCTATTTCAAGGCGTTGCTGGAGGGGCTGTCACCCCTGCCTTCCGCCGATCCGGCCATTCGTGCCGGCATTGAAGAAGAGGCGGCCCGCCTCGGCTGGCAGGCGTTGCACGACGAGCTGGTGCGCATCGACCCGGTAGCCGGTGCCCGCATTCATCCCAACGATCCGCAGCGGCTCAGCCGGGCGCTCGAGGTCTACCGCATCAGCGGCAAGACGCTCACCGAATTGACCCAGGTACAGGGAGAGGGGTTGCCCTATCGGGTGCAACAGTTTGCCATTGCGCCGAAGGATCGTGCCGTGCTGCATCAGCGTATCGAACAGCGTTTCGACAAAATGCTGCAAGGGGGCTTCGAACAGGAGGTGAGGGCCCTGATGGCCCGCGGCGATCTGACACCGGATCTGCCCTCTATTCGCTGCGTCGGATATCGCCAAATGTGGGACTATCTGAACGGTGAGATAGAGTATGATGAGATGCGTTATCGTGGCATCGTTGCCACCCGCCAATTGGCAAAACGACAGATGACCTGGTTGCGCGGTTGGCCCGATGTGATCTGGTTGGAATCTGGTGAGTCTGGCAATCTGGAACGCGTGCTTGCTCGCGCTGGTGTGGCTTGACACTCCCTGTATAATCAGGTTGTTATATTGAGATTCGATGTTTAAAAACAACAAACTATAAGGAAAAGAAAAATGGCTAAGGGGCAATCTCTCCAAGACCCGTTTTTGAATGCGCTGCGCCGTGAGCGTATTCCTGTTTCTATCTATTTGGTGAACGGCATCAAACTGCAAGGTCAGATCGAGTCTTTCGATCAGTTTGTCATCCTGCTGAAGAACACCGTGAGCCAGATGGTTTACAAGCACGCCATCTCCACCGTGGTGCCGGCCCGTGCCGTCAACCATCATCAGCCTGCTCCCAACGGTGGTGCTGATGAACAGGGTGACGCCGAGGCGTGATATCCCGGGACGAGTCCACTCGTCAACTCAGATTCATCATGATTCCTGTTAAGGAGCAAGCGCTTGTTTGACCGTTATGAAGCTGGCGAACAGGCCGTTCTGGTGCATGTCAACTTCAGTGATGAGGGTGAACGGGAGGATCTGGAAGAGCTCAAGATGTTGGTGAGCTCTGCCGGAGTCAATGCGCTGGCGGTGATCACCACCAGTCGCAGTGCCCCCAGTGCCAAATTTTTTGTCGGCAGTGGCAAGGCTGAAGAGATCGCATCCCAGGTCCAGATGCTGGACGCCGACGTGGTGATCTTCAACCATGCCCTGACCCCTGCCCAAGAGCGCAACCTGGAGCGTCTGTTCCAGTGCCGGGTGGTGGATAGAACCGGCCTGATCCTCGATATCTTTGCCCAGCGGGCCAGAACCCACGAAGGTAAACTGCAGGTCGAACTGGCTCAGTTACGCCATCTTTCTACTCGCCTGGTGCGAGGCTGGACCCACCTTGAGCGTCAAAAAGGGGGGATCGGTCTGCGCGGTCCGGGGGAAACCCAGCTTGAAACCGACCGACGTCTGCTGCGTGAACGCATCAAGGCGATTTTGCGTCGGCTTGAAAAGGTAGCCAAGCAGCGGGAACAGGGGCGCCGCGCCCGCAATCGCAATGAAGTACCGACAGTATCCCTGGTTGGTTATACCAACGCCGGAAAGTCTACTTTGTTCAACCAACTTACAGCTGCCAGCGTGTATGCTGCCGACCAACTGTTCGCAACCCTGGACCCCACCCTGCGTAAACTGGTGATCCGGGACGTGGGTGATGTGATTTTGGCAGACACGGTTGGATTTATTCGGCACTTGCCCCATGATCTGGTCGCCGCCTTCAAGGCGACCTTGCAGGAGACCCGCGAAGCGGATCTGTTGCTGCATGTGGTGGACTGTGCCGATGAGCAGATGCAGGAGAATATCGACTCCGTGCAGCTGGTGCTGGCCGAGATCGAAGCGGACGACCGCCCCCAGCTGATGATCTGCAACAAGATCGACAAGCTGGCGGACCGTCCGGCTGGCCTGGAGCGGGATAAAGAAGGACGCCCGTTGCGCGTCTGGCTGTCTGCCCAGACCGGTGAAGGGTGTGAATACCTGTTTCAGGCCCTGACCGAGCTGCTGGCTGGCTCCATGGTGCATCACACCCTGCAGTTGCCGCCTTCTGCCGCGAGATTGCGCAGTGCGCTCTATCAGTTGAAAGGGATTGAGCAGGAAGGTTTTAGCGAGGAGGGGGATTTTGTGCTGGAAGTCCGCTTGCAAGTGGCCGACTGGAACCGCCTCGTGAAACAGGAAGGTGAGAGTTTACAACGCTTTATCAGACATTGATTCGTCGGTGAATGCTGACAGGCTTCATCAACGATGAGGGTTCGATAGAGATGATATCCATCCGCAAGTATTAATGGAGACGCTGATGGCTTGGAATGAGCCTGGTAACAACGGCAAAGACCGTGACCCCTGGGGGAACAACGGCAAGAATCAGGGGCCCCCTGATCTGGATGAAATGCTGCGCAAGGTGAGTCGCCGTTTCGGTGGCCTGCTGGGTGGCGGCAAGTCTGGCGGCGATGTGGGTCGCTTTGGTATTTCCATCGCGCTGGTGGTCGCCGTGGTGGTGTGGGTCGTCAGCGGCTTCTACACCATTCGTGAAGCCGAGCGCGGTGCCGTGCTGCGCTTTGGCAAGTTTTCCCACATTGTCGAGCCGGGCCTGCGCTGGAAGCCGACCTTTATCGATCAGGTGATCCCGGTGGACGTCGAGTCCGTGCGCTCCCTGCCGGCATCCGGTTTCATGCTGACCCAGGATGAGAACGTGGTGCGGGTCGAGATGGACGTACAATACCGCGTCGTCAATCCCGAGCAGTACCTGTTCAGTGTGACCAATGCCGACGAGAGCCTGAGCCAGGCCACCGACAGTGCCCTGCGCTACGTGGTGGGCCACACCAAGATGGATGACGTACTGACCACGGGTCGGGAAAAGGTCCGTCAGGAAACCTGGGAAGTGATCGATGGCATCATCGAGCCCTACCAGATGGGTCTGCAGATCGTGGACGTCAACTTCCTGCCGGCTCGTCCGCCGGAAGAGGTGAAGGATGCGTTTGATGACGCTATCGCCGCCCAGGAAGATGAACAGCGCTTCATTCGTGAAGCGGAAGCCTATGCCCGTGAAGTGGAACCCAAGGCCCGTGGCCAGGTGAAGCGTCTGGAGCAGGAGGCCGAAGCCTACAAGTCCCAGATTGTGCTGAAGGCCCAGGGTGAGGTTGCTCGGTTCAACGAGCTGCTGCCCCAGTATCAGGCTGCACCCGAGCTGACCCGTAACCGTATCTATCTGGAAACCATGGAAGAGCTGTACCAGCAAGCCAACAAGGTGCTGGTCGACATGCCTGCTGGCAACAACAGCATGATCTACCTGCCGCTCGACAAGCTGTCTGGCAAGCCGAACGTGGCTCAGCCACAGCGCTCGACCGTGGCTCCGACCGTAGAGCCGGCGCCGGTTTCCAACGAGGGGGCCAACTCCACTCCGATGCCGCTGCGTAGCGGTGACCGCTTCAGCTCAGGGAGAAACTGATAGATGAAAAAGCTAGCTATTGGTGCAATCGCTGTCGCGGCCATGGTCTGCTTCTCCTCTGTCTTTATCGTTGATGAAGGTCAGAAGGGGATCGTGGTGCAGTTTGGCAAGGTGAAGCGGGTTGATTCCGGCGAGCCGCGCCTCTATGAGCCGGGCCTGCACTTCAAGGTGCCGCTCATCGACCAGGTTCGCAAGATGGATGCCCGTATCCAGACCATCGACAGCCAGGCCGACCGCTTCGTCACCTCCGAGAAGAAAGACCTCATCATCGACTCCTACGTGAAGTGGAAGATCGAGGACTTCTCCAAGTACTACTTGGCGACCGGTGGTGGCAACAAACTGCAGGCCGAAGACCTGCTCAAGCGCAAGATCAACAACGGTCTGCGTTCCGAGATCGGTAACCGCACCATCAAGGATATCGTCTCCGGCGAGCGTAGTACCGTGATGGAAGATGCCCTGAAGAAGATGGCGCGCTCCTCCGAGCTCGGCATCAAGGTAGTGGATGTGCGGATCAAGCAGATCAACCTGCCGGTGGAAGTCTCCAACTCCATCTACCAGCGGATGCGCGCCGAGCGTACCGCAGTGGCCCGTGAGCATCGCTCCCAGGGGCGTGAGAAGGCGGAGATCCTGCGTGCCGACATCGACCGCAAGGTGACCGTGATGATCGCCGATGCCGAGAGTAATGCCCGTCAGCTGCGTGGTGAAGGGGATGCCGAGGCCGCCAAGATCTATGCCGACAGCTACAAGAAAGACCCCGAGTTTTTCAGCTTCGTGCGCAGTATGGAGGCCTATCGCAAGAGCTTCTCCGGTGGCAATGAGCTGATGGTGCTCAAGCCGGACAGCGAGTTCTTCCGTTACCTCAAGTCGCCGAACGGCAGCAAGTAAGCCGTTGGGAAAAGTAGTTGCAAAGGGTCTGCATTGTCAGACCCTTTTTTTTCTTGGGTGCCAGCCACAGTGATGCCGGCAGAAGAGGGGAGCAGAAGGGAACAAGATGCTGACATCTGTACTGATGGGATTGGGCTTGTTGCTGCTGTTTGAAGGGCTGGGTCCGCTGTTGATGCCAAGAGCCTGGCAGCAGATGCTGCGCCTGCTGAGCGAGCAGCCCCCCGAGCTGTTGCGCCGCATCGGCGGTTCTCTGGTGGTGGCCGGAGGCGTGATCCTCTGGATGCTTGCGCGTTAAGCCAACCGGTGCGAATCAGAAAATAAAAAAGAGGCCGTTCGGCCTCTTTTCGTGTGTGGTTGAGCCTTGACTCAGGCGCTACGCTGCACCGCCATATGTGCCAGAGTCTCCAGCGCCTGCTTGTGCTGGGAGTCCGGCAGAATGGTGAGAGCGGCGATGGCTTTGTCGGCCTCCTCGCGAGCCCGCATGCGGGAGTACTCCAGGGCGCCGGTGCGCTCGAGGATGGCCAGGATCTGATCGAGATGCTCCATGCCATTGCGATGCTCGATGGCATCGCGCACCAGTTGGCGCTCTTGCGGCGTACCCACTTCCATGGCCCGCAACAGCGGCAGGGTCGGTTTGCCTTCGGCCAGATCGTCCCCCACGTTTTTGCCCATGTCGTCGCTCTGGGAGCAGTAGTCCATCACATCGTCGATGATCTGGAAGGCGGTACCCAGATACATGCCGTAGTCGGTCATGGCTTGCTCGACCGGCTCAGGCTGATGGGTCAGCACGGCAGCGAGGCGAGTGGCGGCCTCAAACAGCTTGGCGGTCTTGCAATAGATGACCGTCATGTAGCTCTCTTCGGTGGTGTCGGGATCGTTGCAGTTCATCAGCTGCAACACTTCCCCTTCGGCGATGGTGTTGGTGGCATCCGACAGGATTTCCATCACCCTCAGGTTGGAGAGCTCGCTCATCATCTGGAAGGAGCGACTGTAGAGGTAGTCGCCCACCAGGACGCTGGCAGCATTGCCAAACAGGGCGTTGGCGGTTTCCCGGCCGCGGCGCAGATCGGATTCGTCGACCACGTCGTCGTGCAGCAGGGTAGAGGTGTGAATGAATTCGATGATGGCGGCCAGCTTCAGGTGATCTTCACCCTCGTAGCCCAGCGCACGGGCTGCCATGACGGTCAGCATGGGGCGCATCCGTTTGCCGCCGGCGCTGACAATATAGAAACCCAGCTGATTGATCAGACTAACGTCGGACTGAAGTCGAGCCAGGATCAGTTCATTGACCGCCGTCATGTCGGCGGCACAGAGCGCACGGATAGTCTGTTGGTCCATAAGTCTCGTAACGTGACGGCAGCAATAACTGCGATTTTTAGTAATGGCGGGGATTCTACACGATTTCACAATGGGTTACAGTTAAGCGTTTATCCACGGCGGCAGATATGCGCACAAAATAAACTTTTTGCTAAATTGGCCTTGCCTGAGCAGATCGATTTGCGTAGAATGCCCGCCCATTGTTATAGGTTTTTGCGCATGTCTGGCCTTGAGCAAAAGACATGCCTTTACGGAGTTAATCAAATGTACGCGGTATTCCAAAGCGGCGGAAAACAACACCGTGTGGCCGAAGGTCAAATCGTTCGTCTGGAAAAGCTGAACGTTGAGACTGGCGCTACCATCGACTTCAACGAAGTGCTGATGGTTGCTGCAGGCGACACTTTTAAAGTAGGTGCTCCTTTCGTTGAAGGTGGCAAGGTTGTAGCTGAAGTTGTGGCTCACGGCCGTGGCGAGAAAGTGACTATCGTCAAGTTCCGTCGTCGTAAGCACCACCGTAAGCAAGCGGGCCACCGTCAGTGGTTCACTGAAGTCAAAATCACTGGCATCAGCGCTTAATTAGAGGAGTCCGATAGATGGCACACAAAAAAGCTGGCGGTTCATCCCGCAACGGTCGCGATTCTGAAGCTAAACGCCTGGGCGTGAAGCGTTTCGGCGGCGAAACAGTTCTGGCTGGCAGCATCATCGTTCGTCAGCGCGGCACCAAGTTCCACGCTGGTGAGAACGTTGGTCTGGGCAAGGACCACACCCTGTTCGCTACCGCGAACGGCAAGGTGCAGTTCGAAGTCAAAGGTCCGCTGAACCGTAAGTACGTTAGCATCGTTGCTGAGTAATTACGGACCGCAAGGATCCGAAGCCCCGCCAACAGGCGGGGCTTTTGTTTTTCTGACGTCTTTTTGATGTTTTTGACGAAAAAACGGAACGCAGCCGACCCCGGTTCTGCAGGACATGATTGGCAATATGCGTATCGCCCGCAGGGGTCTGTACCACTATAATTGCGTATCGGTTTTTCGAATTAAGGTGACGGTTACCTATGAAGTTTGTTGATGAAGTCCAGATTCGAGTCGATGCCGGTGACGGTGGTAACGGTTGTGTAAGCTTTCGCCGTGAAAAATATATCCCGAACGGTGGCCCGGATGGTGGTGACGGTGGTGATGGTGGCGACGTTTACCTGATCGCCGACGAGAACCTCAATACCCTGATCGACTATCGCTTCGAGCGTTTCCATGCCGCCGAGCGTGGCGAGAATGGCCAGAGCGCCAACTGTACTGGTCGCCGCGGCAAGGACAAGATCCTGCGCGTGCCGGTCGGTACCCGCGCTACCGATGAAGACACCGGCGAGCTGCTGGGTGATCTGACTCATCATGAGCAGAAGCTGCTGGTCGCCAAGGGCGGTTTCCACGGTCTTGGCAACACCCGTTTCAAGAGCTCGGTCAACCGTGCGCCGCGCCAGAAGAGCAACGGCACCCCGGGTGAAGTGCGTACCCTGAAGCTGGAGCTGCTGCTGCTGGCCGACGTCGGCATGCTGGGTCTGCCCAATGCCGGCAAATCCACCTTTATCCGCGCCGTTTCCGCCGCTCGTCCGAAAGTGGCCGACTACCCCTTCACCACCCTGGTGCCAAACCTGGGCGTGGTGCGTGGCGAGAACTCCCGTTCCTTCGTGATTGCCGACATTCCGGGCCTCATCGAAGGGGCTGCCGAAGGTGCTGGCCTCGGTATCCGCTTCCTCAAGCACCTCGAGCGTTGCCGCGTGCTGATCCACCTGGTGGATATCTGCCCCATCGATGGTTCCGATCCGGCTGAAAATGCTGTGACCATAGTCCGCGAGCTTGAGAAATACAGCCCCGAGCTGGCGAGCAAGCCGCGTTGGCTGGTGTTCAACAAGATGGACCTGATCCTGGAAGAAGAGGCTCAGGAGGTGATGGATCGGGTCAAGGCTGCCCTGAACCATGAAGGGCCCATCTACGCAATCACCGCCATCAGCAAGGAAGGGACCAAGAAGGTCTGCTACGACATCCTGGATCTGCTGGATACTATGCCCCGTCAGCTGGAAGCCGATGCGAAAGAAGCCATCGAGAAAGTTGAGTTCAAGTGGGATGACTACCACAAGAACCAGCTGGCCAAGGCCGAAGCCGAGGCGCTGGCCGCGTCCATGGCCTTCGACGAAGGGCTCGACGATGATGACTGGGATGAAGATGACGACGATGGCGTCGAAGTCATTTATGTCCGTGACTGAATCCCGTCACTGGCATTGAAAACCGGAGCCTGCGAAGGCTCCGGTTTTTTTATGCCTGTCAGTCGGATTCAATAGATATATTTGTGATGCTGCTTATTGCCTGTGATGGCTAACCGATTATACTGCCCACCTGAATTAACAGTAATGAAACAATCTGCTAGCGATGTCGAATGAATCGATATGCGCTTCTGTAACGGGTTGTTTTGATGGATGGTTTTCCTGTAAAAATATTTATGCGCAGATTTATCCATAAAAAGGTTGTTTGTGCATTTTTTTAGAGTATTCTTGCGCCCGTTTTGCCGGGTTATGCGTGAGTATGCAGGTTGACCAGGCTAAGGAAAGTAACGTTAAGGTTGTCACATCATGTTGGAAAAGAGTCTGGAAGCACCGGCGGTCAACACCCGCCGCAACTTGTTGATGTTTTTGATCCCGTCCCTCATCGGGATCCTGCTGTTCATGACGCCGGTCGTCTATGAAGGCAATGTCACCATCCCGGTCGCCGTGCTGGCGAAGCTGGTTCAGCTGGTCTTTGCCGACTATCTGGTCGCCATGGTCAGCGCCGTGATCACCACCACCATGCTGATGACGATCATCGCCTGGTTGTTCAAACCGGCCATCCTGGTTCGCCGTCCTTTCCTCAACAGCCTGTTCAATGTCTCCCCCTTCTGGGCCAGCGTGCGGGTGCTGGGCGGCATCTTCGTCTTGCTAACCTTCTTCCAGATGGGGCCTGAGGTGCTTTATTCGGGCGCCACCGGCGGGCTGGTGTTGCACGATCTGCTGCCGGTACTGTTCTCCGTATTCATCTTTGCCGGCCTGCTGCTGCCCCTGCTGCTCGACTTTGGTCTGCTGGAGTTCGTCGGTACCATGATGACCCGCATCATGCGTCCCGTGTTCCGTCTGCCGGGTCGTTCCGCCGTGGACTGCTTCGCCTCCTGGCTGGGGGACGGCAGCGTCGGCATTCTGCTGACTAGCAAACAGTATGAAGGCAAGTTCTATACCCAGCGTGAAGCGGCCGTGATCGGTACCACCTTCTCTGCGGTTTCCATTACTTTCTGTCTGGTGGTGATCTCCCAGGTGAAGCTGGAGCACATGTTCGTACCCTTCTACCTGACCGTCTGCCTGGCCGGCGTGGTGGCTGCCATCGTAGTTCCGCGTCTGCCGCCGCTCTCCTGGAAGAAGGATGTCTACGCCGATGGCTCTCCCCTGTGCCGCAAGCAGGAGGTGGTACCGCATCGCCACAGCGTGCTGAGCTACGGTTACGAGCGGGCGCTGACCAAAGCCGAGAGCGTGAGCGACCTCGGTGCCGTAGCGCGGGAAGGGGTGAAGAATGCACTGGATATGGTGTTTGGCGTGCTGCCCGTGGTGATGGCCATCGGTACCTGTGCCCTGATGCTGGCCGAACACACTCCCATCTTCAATTGGCTGGGGGCTCCCTTTGTTCCCTTGCTGGAGCTGCTGCAACTGCCGGAGGCCGAGGCGGCCTCCAAGACCATCATGGTTGGCTTTGCCGACATGTTCATCCCGGCTGTACTGGCTTCCACCATCGAAAGCGAGATGACCCGCTTCGTCATCGCCGCCATGTCTGTGACCCAGCTCATCTATATGTCGGAAGTGGGCGCCCTGCTGCTGGGCAGCAAGATCCCGGTCAAGTTGTGGGAGTTGTTCGTCATCTTCCTGCTGCGCACCCTGGTGACCCTGCCGGTCATCGCCGGTGTGGCGCACTTGCTGTTCTAAAACAGCCATTGCGGACTAAAAACGGTCAACTTCGGTTGGCCGTTTTTTTATGGTCAACATTAGACCAAAGTGAATCTTCTCAAGAATTGGCATTTACATTAATGTAACAAATTGAACCCGTGCCAGCCGAGCAGTAGGCAATTCCAACCCATGTGGCCAGGAGTCACCCATGACCTCACTGCTCAGCTACCGGACCGGTCCCTGTGACCAACCTCTGCTATCCCAGACCATTGGCACTTATCTGCAAGAGATAGCCGAACGCTTTCCCGACCGCCCCGCCGTGGTGGTGCGCCACCAGCAGATCCGCTGGAGCTACCGCGAATATCTGGCCCGGATCGAAAGACTGGCAAAGGGGTTGCTCGCACTCGGGATCAAGCCGGGTGACAGGGTCGGCATCTGGTCACCGAACAACATAGAGTGGTGCCTGGTGCAGTTTGCCACCGCTCGCATCGGCGCCATCATGGTTTGCATCAATCCCGCCTATCGCAGTTACGAGCTGGAGTTTGCCATCAACAACGTGGGTTGCCGTGCCCTCATCTGTGCCAGCGCCTTCAAGGGAAGCGATTACCTCGCCATGTTGAACGAGCTGGCCCCCGAACTGGCCGGCAGTACGCCGGGACGGCTCGCCGCCGCCCGTCTGCCAACCCTGGAGATGGTGATCCGGCTCGGGGAGGAGATGACCCCCGGCATGCTGAATTTTGATGCCGTGCAGGCCTTGGGGGAGGGAGTGGATCCCGCCGTGCTGGCCCGGGTGGGTGCCAGCCTCAAGTCGGAGGATGCCATCAATATCCAGTTCACCTCGGGCACCACGGGCAACCCCAAGGGGGCCACCTTGAGCCATCGCAACATCCTCAACAATGCGCGGCTGGTGGCGAGCGGCATGGCGTTCAGCGAGCAGGACAAACTCTGTATCCCGGTGCCGCTCTACCACTGCTTTGGCATGGTGCTTGGCAATCTGGTCTGCATCAGCGTGGGTGCCTGCGCCCTGTTTCCGTCGGAGGCCTTCGACCCGGTAGCAACCCTGCAGATGGTGAGCGAGGAGCGTTGCACCGCCCTGCACGGGGTGCCGACCATGTTCATCGCCGAGCTGGAGCTGCCACAGTTCGCTAGCTTCGATCTCTCCTCCCTGCGCACCGGCATCATGGCCGGGGCCATCTGCCCCGAACCCCTGATGCGCAAGGTCCAGAGTCTGATGCACATGACCGAGGTAACCATTGCCTATGGCCAGACCGAGTGCAGTCCGATCAATCACATGACCGCCATCGATGCGCCGCTGGACAAGCGGGTGAGCACGGTGGGCCGTGCCCTCGCCCACACCGAGATCAAGCTGGTTGATGCGAGCGGCGAGACGGTCCCCATCGGTGGGAAGGGGGAGATCTGCTGTCGCGGCCATGGGGTGATGCAGGGCTATTGGCAGGATCCGGCCAAGACGGCACAGACCATAGATGATGATGGCTGGCTCCACTCCGGGGACATCGGCATCATGGATGAAGAGGGGTATGTCCAGATCGTTGGGCGCATCAAGGATCTGATCATCCGTGGTGGCGAGAACATCTATCCACGGGAGATCGAGGAGCGCCTCTACGAGCACCCGGCGGTGCAGGATGCGGCCGTATTTGGCGTTGACAGCGAACGCTACGGCGAGGAGGTGTGTGCCTGGGTCAAGCTCAGGCCGGATCTGGTGGCGAGCGAGGAGGAGATCAAGCACTTCCTCTCGGCCCGCATCGCCTATTTCAAGGTGCCGCGCTATATCCGCTTCGTGGAAGAGTACCCCATGACGGTGACCGGCAAGCTGCAGAAATTCAGGATGCGGGAGATGATGACGGCCGAGCTGACTCGCCAGTATGTCGAGGCTGGCGGCTGATACGATCTGCCAAGAGAAGAGGGGCCCGCGGGCCCCTTTTCAATGTGTGGTGGCAACTAGCTGGCCAGCAGTATCTCCTGATCCACTTCGTCCAGCTGTTCCGGGGTCAGGAAGCGCTTGGCATAGTCGCGCCAGATACCGCTGCTGACGAACAGGGTAAACAGGGCCGGATCGATATGCTGTTCTCGCACCATGTTCTGCATGATGGCCAGGGATTGGGAGACCGTCTTGCCCGATTTGTAGGGGCGATCGCTTGCGGTCAGCGCCTCAAAGATGTCGGCGATGGCCATGATGCGGGCCGGGATGCTCATCTGTTCCCCCAGCAACTGGCGCGGGTATCCCTTGCCATCCATCCGCTCATGATGGCCGCCGGCAATTTCCGGTACGCTGCGCAGATGGCGCGGGAAGGGGAGGTGCTCCAGCATGCGGATGGTCTGGATGATATGCTCGTTGATCTTGTAGCGCTCCTCCTCGGTGAGGGTGCCGCGGCCGATGGCCAGGTTGTAGCGCTCCCCGCGGTTGTAGAGATGTTTGGGCACCTTGACCTTGAACCCCCAGGGATTGCCATCGTCAAACCTGTCCTGCTGGGGCCGCGGAATAAGATGGGAGGGTTTGTCGGCCAGCAGCTGCTCAACACAGGGCAGGGTCGACGCCGGCTCGCTTTGATGCAACTTGAGCTCCTCGCGGCTGATGCCGAGCCGATCGTCCAGGGTGCGCAACCAGGTGCGGCTGGCGATGGCGTCGAGCCGCTCAATCTTCTCGGGGGCCATCCACTCGCCACCCAGATTGCATTCGGCCACGAAAGCAAACTCTTCGTCCAGTTCCGACCAACGTGGAGCCACCGCTTCGCGGCAGGCGCTCCGCTCTGACTCTGGCAGCCTGGCACAGAGGGCCTCAATATAGGCATCGCGCTTGAGTACCTCGAAACGGGTGCGTATCTCGTGGATCCGGTCGTAGATGGTCTCCAGCTTGGTGGCCTTGTCGACCACGAACTCCGGGGTGGTGACCTTGCCGCAATCGTGCAGCCAGCTTGCGATATGGATGGCTTCCCACTCTTCCTCGTTGAGACTGAAATCGGCAAAGGGGCCCTGTCGCTGGGCGCAGGCCGCCTCGGTCAGCATCTTGGTCAGCTCGGGCACGCGCTGGCAGTGACCGCCGGTATAGGGGCTCTTGGCGTCGATGGCGCCCGCCATCAGCTCGATGAAGGACTCCAGAAGTTGCTTCTGCTCTTCCAGCAGGCGCTGGTTCTCGATGGCGGAGGCGGAAGTCCCCGCCAGCGCTTCGATCAGGCTGATCCGCGAGACCAGTTCCCGTGGCGAGCACTCGGGCAGGATCAGAAACAGGTAACCGATCAACTCCTGGCGGTGATTGCGCAGGGGCTCGGCGACCAGTTCACTGGGGCCGGGGAAGGAGCCCCAGCTGCTCATGTATTGCTGCCAGCCCGTTTGGTCGATGCCGACGGAGAGCCGGTTGGCGGCGACCTGAGTCCCGAATAGTGCCGGTTGCCAGGGTACCTGTTCGATTGGCAAGTCGCCCTGCAACCAGCACGCATTGACTGCCACCATCTGCTGATCTTGCGCCAGATAGAGGCAGCCTCCTGTAGCCTGTACCGCTGACGTGGTCTCGTGCAGGATGCGGCTGATCAGGGAGTCGAAGCGATGTTCAGCAGCCAGTGCGCGACCCATGTTCATGAAGTTGCCCAGTGTCAGGCGCATGCCGGACATGGTACGGGCCAGATCATCGATCTCGCGGATCGCCGATTCGGGCTCCTTGCTGGCCGTAAAATCGAAATGCTGGATCCGCTCCGCCTCCCGGGTCAGGGCTTGCAGCGGGGTGGCGGTGCGGCGGGATACCCACCAGATCACCGGCAGCAGCAACAGCAAACCGATCAGGGTGCGGGCCAGATTGACCAGTGCCGCGTCGCGCGCCTGCTGGTAGAGCACATCGGTCGAGATCAGCAGGGCAATATAGAAAGGCGAGCCCTCGCCGAGGGGGGCCAGGTTGGCCAGCCAGCTGTTGCCGTCAGGCAGGCTGATATCCAGCTCTACCGGAGTGTCCAGTAACCCGGGCTCACTGGTGATCTGCTGCTGCAACCGGGCCAGGGCGGGGTGAGCGAGGGCCGACAGCATGGGCAGCTGTTTTAATTGCTCGAAGCTGGGCAGATCCTTGGGATCGGCGGCCAGCAGGGTGGCATGGTCATCAAACAGAACCACCTGGCTATGTTGTGGCAGGCGCAGCTCACCGATGAGGGCCGACAGTCCCTCGACGCTGGTATCGAGCCCAAGCACGGCGCGTTTGTCCTTGCTCTCCACCGCCAGGGTCATTCCGGGTTCCTTGGTGGTGAAGAAAAGATAGGGGTGGGTGACGGCAATGCCTGGATGGCGACGCGCTTGCTTGTACCAGTCACGACTACGGGGATCGTACTGGTATTGCGGCATGGCCCGGCGCTCGAGCAGCGTCAGATGCTGGTCAAAGTAGAGAAATTCCCCCTTGCCCTGATGCAGGCTCTGCACCATCAGGGTGCTGGCGAGGGGAACATTTTCCAGCTGCATTCTGGCCCGACTGGTCAGCTTGCGAACCAGAAAAAAATCGCCGTTTTCATAGCCTGCGTAGACGGCACCATAGCTGGCGCTGTTTGCCAGCACCTCGATCAACTGCGGCAGGTAACCGAGCCGTTCATCCAGGCTCTCCATGCCTGCCAGCCGGCCTGTGCGCAGCAGGCTGAGGGACATGCGGGCGGGACGTTCGTTCAACTGCAAGGCCAGGGCAAGCTGTTCCCGGTATTGCAAAAAATTCTGTCGCTCATGCTCGAGCCCTTGCTGGGTATCCTGCTGGAACTGAAGCGTGATAAGCGCCCCTCCCAGAAAGGTAAACAGCAAGATAAAGAGGGTGGCGATATGAACATAGAAGGGTTTACGACCAGGCCTGGCTGTTGTCATGGACACATCCTTGTCACACGTGCAGTTGCAGAAAAGATCAGTCAGCAGTGTGGCAATAAAATGACTAAAAAAACAGCGATGCTTTCAACCTATTCATCATTAGTCGCAGCATCCGCTTTAGGTGGATGTCCTGGCTCTTGTTCGGCATCTGACAGAAACCGGTTTGTAAGGTGATTCATTCAGGTATCTCATGCTACATTGCCCCACTTGTTACTGGTCTGTGAATCAATGGAGTGACCCATGTCTGCCATCCCCTATTCCGTCCTCGATCTGGTGCCGGTTCCTGAAGGCTCCCTACCGGCCGAGTCGTTCCACCGCTCATGCGATCTGGCGCAACATGCCGAGCGCTGGGGTTACCACCGCTACTGGCTGGCCGAGCACCACAACATGCCGGGCATTGCCAGTGCCGCCACTGCTGTGCTGATCGGCCACCTGGCGGGAGCGACCCGCACCCTGAGAATAGGGGCGGGTGGCATCATGCTGCCGAATCACTCGCCGCTGGTGATCGCCGAGCAGTTTGGCACGCTCGCCTCCCTCTATCCGGATCGGATAGATCTGGGCCTGGGTCGAGCACCGGGCACCGATCAGCGCACCATGCAGGCACTGCGCCGCCAGCGCAGCGGAGACGTCGATGATTTTCCGGCAGATGTGCGCGAGCTGATGGACTATTTTGGCGATGAGGCGGGAGCGGTGCAGGCGGTACCTGGCCAGGGACTGCATCTGCCGGTCTGGTTGCTGGGCTCGAGTCTCTACAGCGCCCAGCTGGCGGCGGCCATGGGGTTGCCGTTTGGTTTTGCCTCTCACTTCGCCCCCGCTTTGCTGCTGCAGGCGCTGGAGATTTACCGCACCCAGTATCGCCCCTCGGCCCGCTGGCCCAAGCCCTATGCGGTGGTGTGCGTCAACATGATCGCCGCCGACAGCGAGCGGGAGGCCCGCTTCCAGTTCACTACGGTGCAGCAGCAGTTTCTGCGCCTCTATCGCGGTGATGCCGGCAAGTTGCCTGCCCCTGTCCAGTCACTGGGTGACACCTGGTCACCCCGCGAGCTGATGGCCATGGAGCAAACGCTGGCCCGCTCCCTGGTAGGGGATCAGGAACAGGTACGTCATGGCCTCAAGTCGCTGCTGGTGGAAACCCGGGCCGACGAGCTGATGTTCAACGGCCCTATCGTCGATCATCAGGCGCGGCTGCGCTCCTTCGAGATCGCCGCCGAGTTGATGAAGAGTCTGTAAGCCAGGCAGTTTGCGGCTGGTGCTTGTCAGCCGCAGGCGACACCTGTTTCCATGGCCTGTAGTTAACATTATGATTTTAAAAGATTGTCAGGTTTATGTCGGCTTGCTGTCGTCTCACCTTGCCCGATGTTGACCCTATGCTGGCCCCGTCAATCACCACAAGGAGTGCAAGATGATCGTCAGGAAGTTGAGATTGCAGCGGGGCTGGTCACAGGAGCAGTTGGCGACCTTCTCCGGCTTGAGTGTCCGCACCATCCAGCGGATTGAGCAGGGGCAGCAGCCCGGACTGGAATCCCTCAAGGCCCTGGCCGCCGTCTTTGAACTCGATGTGGCTCAACTGGATGGAGTACAGCAACAGGAGCACGAGATGAAAGGCAGCGAGACGAGGAAACGGGATTGGGGGCAGGTATCGGCCGAGGAGCGGGCGGCGATGAGCTATGTGGAGGATCTCAGAGGCTTCTACTACCACATCGCCAGCTATCTGGTGGTGATCGGCGGGCTGTTTGTCATCAACTATCTGAGCAACCCGGATTATATCTGGGCCTGGTGGGCGGCGCTGGGCTGGGGGCTGGGGCTGATCTCTCACGCCATCAACCTGTTCCAGCCCTTCAAGTTGTTTGGCCCGGAGTGGGAGCGGCGCCAGATAGAGAAACGGCTGGGGCGCAAGTTGTAACCCGCCTGACAATAAAAAGCCCGACTATCAGTCGGGCTTTTTCATGCAGCCAGTATGGGCTGCGATCAGCTCGCATGCACCGGGCAGGGGGTGGCGATCAGGGCATCATCCTCGTAGCGCCACAGGGTGAGGCTGTTGCCCCAGACGCAGCCAGTATCGAGTGCCTTGATATCCTGCTTGTCGGTCTTGCCCATCAGGGCTGCCCAGTGGCCGAACACCAGGATGGGATCATCCACATGGTGCTCGCGCTGCTCGAACCAGGGGCGCAGGCCCGGGGTCGATTCGCTGGGACCCTTCTTGCATTTGAAGTCGAGCCGGCCGTCGAAGTAGCAAAAGCGCATCCGGGTGAAGGTGTTGATGATGTAGCGGTAGCGGTCTATCCCGACCAGATCGTCCCGCCAGCAGTCGGGCTGATCGCCATACATGTTGTGCAGCAGCCAGCTGTACTGGTCACCGCGCAGCAGGCTCTCCACCTCGCGGGCACAGTTGCGGGCTGTGCGGGCATCCCAGGCCGGCGAGATGCCGGCATGCACCATCATGATCGGCAGATCTGGGTGTTCCGCCAGGAGCGGCCGGTGGCGCAGCCACTCCAGCAGTTCGTCCCGATCCGGCGCCTCCATCAGGCTCTGCAACCGGTCTTTTTTCTTGAGCGGCGCGACGCCGTTGGCGACCGCCAGCAGGTGCAGGTCATGGTTGCCGAGCACGGTGACGGCGCGGTTGCCCAGTCCCTTGACGAAGCGCAGGGTGTTGAGGGAGTCGGGGCCGCGGGCGACCAGGTCACCACAGAGCCAGAGAACGTCATACGCGGGATCGAACCCGGCCAGATCCAGCAGACGGCGCAAGTCGTCATAGCAGCCCTGGATATCGCCGACAAAACAGTTCGCCATGAAACCTCAGTTGATAATATTGGGGATGGCCAGCGTGAAGGGGGCGATGGGCGCCTCAAATTGCTGACCAGAGCCATCTTGCAGGGTATAACGCCCTTCCATCACCCCGAGCGGGGTCACCAGCGGGACGCCGCTCTGGTAGCGGTAGGTCTCCCCCTCGGCGATCACGGGCTGTTCCCCGACCACGCCTGGACCTTCGACTTCCAGCATCTTGCCATTGGCATCCGTAATGAGCCAACGCCGGTGCAGCAACTGCACCGGGCCGGGCCCCAGGTTCTCGATCTCGATGAGATAGTGAAACTGATATGGGTCTTTGGAGTCCGCCACATAACTGGGGTAGGGGCGGATCACGATGCACGGGGTGGTCACGGGATCAGACCTTTGGCTGATCCGCCAGCCAGTTGGCGATCATGACAAACTGCTCCAGGGTGAGGTTCTCGGGGCGCAGGTTGCCATCGATACCAAGCTCGGTCAGCTGGGCGTCGGTGATGAAGTTGGAGAAGCTGTTGCGAATGGTCTTGCGACGCTGGCCGAAGCCCTCGGTGCAGACGCGATTCAGGCAGCGGATGTCTTTCGCGACTATGGTCGGGTTCTTGTGCGGTACCAGACGCACTACGGCGGAGTCCACCTTGGGCGCCGGCTTGAAGGCGCCCGGGCCCACTTCCAGCACCGGGATCACCTGGCAGTAGTACTGGGTCATCACGCTCAGACGGCCGTAGGCCTTGCTGCCGGGACCGGCGGCCAGACGAAGAACCACTTCCTTTTGCAGCATGAAGTGCATGTCCTCCACCCGATCGGCAAACTCGCACAGGTGGAAGATGAGCGGGGTGGAGATGTTGTAGGGCAGGTTGCCAAAGATGCGCAGCGGCCCCTTGCCTTCTCCCATCAGGGTGCTGAAGTCGAAGCGCATGGCGTCGGCTTCGATGACGGTGAGCTTGTCCTTCAGTGTCGGGTGCTCGCGCAGGCGGGCCGCCAGATCCCGGTCCAGTTCGACCACAGTCATCTTGTCCATCTGGGCGGCAACCGGCTCGGTCAGCGCGGCCAGACCCGGGCCGATCTCCACCAGGTTTTGGCCAGGCTGCGGATTGATGGCGGCCACGATCTGGTCGATCACGTAGCGATCGTGCAAGAAGTTCTGACCAAAACGCTTACGGGCCGTGTGGCCCATGTGCACCTTACTGCTCATATCTTTTTTTCTCTACCATCTTGATGGCGTGGTTAATCGCGGTGGTAAGGCTACCGGGATCGGCCAGGCCTTTGCCTGCCAGATCCAGTGCGGTGCCGTGATCCACCGAAGTGCGGATGAAAGGGAGTCCAAGGGTGATATTGACCGAACTGCCGAAGCCCTTGTATTTGAGCACGGGCAGTCCCTGGTCGTGGTACATGGCGAGTACCGCATCCGCATCCTTGAGGTATTTCTCCTGGAACAGGGTGTCGGCCGGCAATGGGCCGACCAGATCGATTCCCTCCTGGCGCAAGGTGGCCAGGGCGGGTTCGATCACGTCAATTTCTTCACGACCGAGATGGCCCCCTTCCCCGGCGTGGGGATTGAGGCCGCAGACGTAAATGCGCGGTTTGGCGATGCCAAACTTGGCCTTGAGATCCGCATCCAGGATACGGATCACCTTGCCGAGGCGATCCTCGGTGATGGCCTTCGCCACATAGGCCAGGGGGATGTGAGTGGTTGCAAGCGCCACCCGCAGCCCCTCGGTTGCCAGCAGCATCACCACGTCGGCGGTGTTGGATTGCTGGGCGAAGAACTCGGTGTGGCCGCTGAACGATACGCCGGCCTGGTTGATGATCCCCTTGTGCACGGGGCCGGTCACCACGGCGGCAAACTCACCGCTCATGTTGCCGTCGCAGGCGCGCTGCAGGGTGGCCAGCACATAGGCGCCGTTGCCTTCGTCGAGCTCTCCGGGCACCACGGCGGCGCCGAGAGAGACAGGGCAGACGGTCAGGGTGCCGGCCCGCTGCGGATGCGCGGGTGCGGCGGGATCGTAGGGCTCAAGCTCGATGGGCAGACCCAGCAGGGCGGCGCGTTCACGCAGCTGCGCCGGATCGGCGATCACCACCAGCTGGTGGGGCCAATCCTGCTGGGCTATCTGCAACACAAGATCCGGACCAACCCCGGCCGGTTCACCCGGGGTCACGGCAAGGCGACGACAACGCATCAGCTGCTGGCGCCTTCGATCTGGATGTAAGCCTCATCACGCAGCTCGTCCAGCCACGCCTGGGACTCTTCCACGAAGCGGCGGTTGTAGATCAGCTGATAGGCGCGCTGCTCCTGGGCCTTGTCGGTGGCATCCTGGCTGCGACGATCCTCCAGCTGGACAATGTGCCAGCCGTGAGAGCTGCGGAACGGGGCACTGATCTGGCCCGGTTGCAGGCGGTTGACCATGTCGCGGAACTCGGGCACGTAGACGTTCGGATCAGACCAGCCCAGTTCGCCGCCCTGCACCGCAGAGCCCGGGTCTTCGGAGTACTTCTCCGCCATGCTGGCGAAGCTCGCCTTGCCACTCTTGATATCGTGCAAGATGCCGTCCAGCATGCCCTTGGCTTTCTCTTCGCTCAGGATGATGGAGGGCTTGATCAGGATGTGACGGGCTTTCACCTCGGTCTGCATCACCTGCTGCTGACCCTTGGTGTCGAATACCTTGATGATGTGCAGGCCGGCACCGGAGCGCAGCGGACCGACGATGTCGCCCTTGGTCGCGCCCTGAACCGCTTCGGCCATCAGGGTCGGCATCTCCTGCGGGCTCATCCAGCCCCAGTCACCCCCTTCCAGCGCCTTGGGTCCGTTGCTCTCGGCAATGGCCAGCTTGCGGAAATCAGCCCCCTGTTTGAGCGCGGCCAAGATGCCCTCAATCTTGCTCTTGGCTGCATCCAGCTGGGCAGCGGAAGGGTTGTCAGGCAGGGCAATCTGGATATGACCAAGGTGATACTCGTTCTGCTGCTGACCCTGTTTTTTCAGGATGTCGACTACCTGTTTCACCTCCTGCTCGGAGATGTTGATGCGACGGCGCACCTGGTTGCGGCGTACCTCGTTCATCAGGATCTCGCGGCGCACCTCTTCCCGGTACTGGGCATAGCTCATGCCTTCGCGCGCGAGCTGGGCACGCAGCTGATCCAGGGTCATCTTGTTGTCGGCGGCGATCCCCTGGATGGCTTGTTCCAGCTGGGTATCGCTGATCTTCAGGCCCTGGCGTTCGGCCAGCTGCAGTTGCAGGCTCTCCTGGATCAGGCGATCCAGCGCCTGTTTGCGCAGGGTGGCGTCGTCAGGCAGAGACTGGCCGCTCTCCTGGGCGGAGATTTTGACCTTGTTGACCAGGGCATCCTGTTGGCTGGCAAGTACCACGTCCTTGTTGACCACGGCCAGAACCTTGTCCATCAGCTCGGGGGCCGCCATGGCGGCCTGGCTCATGGCGCCGAACATTCCCGCGGTCAGCAGGGCTATCAGGGTCTTTTTCATATCCATCTCTCAAGGCTGGACCAGCATCATTGCTGGTCTTTCAGATTAAACGGGCGAACATAGGGCAACAGTTCGGTATCCAGAGTGACGCTGCGGCCACCGGTACCGACACTGCCGAGCCCCTTCATCTCGAACTGCAGACCGATCGATTTCTCCGAAGTGGGTCTCAGGGTGACGTTGTCAGGCTGGTTGTGCCACTCCAGGCTCAGGTTGATGCTCCAGCAGCAGGAGTCGTATTTGACACCGATCTTGCGGTCAATGTTCACATCCTGCTTGATATCGCGATAGTAGCCGCCGTAAACCTGCCACTGATCGGCAATCGGCGCCATCATTACCAGACCTGCCTGGCTAAGGTCCTCTGCCAGGGCGGCGTTGGTCGGGTAGCGGTAATCCCGGTTGCCATCCTGAATAAAGCGGTAGTTGAGCTGGGTAACCAGCTTGTCATGACGGTATTCCACGGCACCATTGCCTGAACTGAACGCACCCTCCTCGGTATCGTACTGGGCGCCAGCGTGGGCGAACCACTGATCCGTGATCCGGGCATCCCCCTCAAAGGAGAGCAGAGAACGAGCGTTGGTGCTCTCGGGATCCGAGGAATAGAGACGAACCTTGGGAGAGGTCAGCTCGAACGCCTGGGCGACGGCGAGACGCAGCCGCTCATCCCCGACGTTGTCATAGATCCGGCTGGTGAGACCAGCGCTGATCCGGTTGGCATCGCTGATCCTGTCGAGACCGGCGTAACGGCGATCGCTGAACAGGCTGTAGTAGTCCTGTCGGGTAGTAGTGGAGTCGTAGACCCCGATATCGTCCTGGTTCTCGTAGGGGATGTAGAGATACTGGAACTCGGGTTCCAGAGTTTGGGTTCCCTTGCCATCAAACCAGTCGACCGAGCGATCGAAGTTGAGGCCACCCTTGAGGCGGAAAGAGGGTAGCAGACGATTGATGGTGCCATCCTTGAGGGTCAGCTTGCCAGTCTCTGCATCGGTGAAGCGAGCGCGATCCGTACCGACCAGGGTGTCTGGTACCTCCTGATTGTAGGAGGTAAACATCAGCTTGTACTGGCTGGTGAGGTAGTAACCGGGAGCATCCACCAAGGGAACCGTCAGGGTCGGGGCCATGTGTAAACGGGTTGCGGTATAGCGCTCTCCCGACTGGTAGCTGCTGGCATTGCCGCTGTCATAGCCAAACTTGGTCAGCTCGCTGTTCCAGGCCAGATCGAACCAGTTGCCCTGGCGATAGTAGTTGTAGTCGATGCGCGGCAGCATCTCGTGCGGCAGCAGCGCATAGGGACTCAGGATCTGGTAGCGGCGCACCTCGGAGGTGAGGTTCCAGTTCTTCTGGTAGTAGCCGGCGGTGAAGGATTGTTGCAACTGGCTGTCAATCTGGGTGCCCACCTGGGGGCTGAAATCGTTGAAGTAGTTGTAGTCCCTGTCCCGCACCTTGGTGTAGTCGAGCCCGAAGTGCAGGGAACCGTCCATCAGGCTGGAGCCGTGACGGACGTTCAGCATATAGCGATGGCCGTCAGACAAACCGGCCAGGCTGGGGTTGCTCGGGCTGTACTGTTTGTCATCCGCCAGGTTTTCGAAATAGAGAGTGCCGACGTGGGCGGGGTCCGGCATGTAGCGGAACTCCACCTGTTCCATCAGGCCGCGCTTGTCCATGAAGTGGGAGGTGATGGTGGCATCATAATTGGGGGCAATGTTCCAGTAGAAGGGCTGGGTGATCTCCATGCCGTTGCCGGAGCTCTGCTTGTAACCCGGATAGAGCAGACCCGTCTTGCGTTCATCCTTGATGGGAAAGTTGATGTACGGGAAATAGAACACCGGATAGTCATAGAGCCAGAGGCTGGCGTTCCAGGCTTCACCGAACACCTCTTTCTGATCGATGTCGATGCTGCCCGCCTTGAGGGTCCACACCTCCTGACCGGGGGGGCAGGTGGTGTATTGGGCGCCCTCCATGGTGATGTTCTGGTTGTTGTTGGTCATGGTGACCCGTTTGGCAAAGCCGCGCACCGGTGAACCATGAACCTGATACTTGCCCTCTTCCAGTTCGGAATTCTTGGTATCCAGGTTGGACTTGAGGGTCTTGTCGCTGGTGACGGTCACCTGACCGTCGTTGTAATAGATGTTGCCGATGGCGATGACATCCCGGCTCTTCTGATCGAGCTGGGCATAGTCGGAGTCAAACTTGCGAACCCCCTGACGCACCTTGACGTCCCCTTCATAGACGGCGGTGCCGCCCTGCTTGGCCTCAAGGCGATCGGCGTCGACCTCGACCGGCAGGGCATTGGCATCTTCTGCCGAAGAGGGCTTTTCGACCTTGGGGACATAGTCATAGCAGAGGCTGTCGAGAATACCGGTCGCAGGCGGCGGATTGAACGGGGCCGCCTGCACCATCATGGAGGTCAGGGCCGGTGCCAGGCTGATAGTCAGGGCGATGGGATAGCGGTATCCCAGTGTCCATTTTGTCATGTGAAAGACTCGTGCAATCCGTGATAGGTACGGTTGATCCAGGGCATGCATTTTACGACAGGTTTCATCGAGTTGACATTGCATGTCGGGAACTGGTTGGTTTAATTATTAAAAATCAGATACTTACGGTGTGTGTGTTGCCAAATTTCATAGCACGGAAAGCACACCATGCAGCCGACAAGACTATCACACAGCGATCAAGTTGTCGCTACTCTCGCCAAGCTCCCCGTATCCTCTTTCGGGACCTCCTATACCAAGGAGGTTGCTCTCGTTATTGCCCGCCACATGAACAAGGCTCAAGGCTGGGCTGCGTGTCTCTATCTGAGGACAATCGCTAAGGCCATTGGTTGTACGACCAGAACTGTCCGCAACGCTCTGCGCCGCTTGGAAACCCTTGGTTTCATAAAGACCGAGTTCCGGAAGCATGACCAGATAGCCAACTGGAATCTGGCCTCTGTGTACCGCTTGGGGTCTGCGCTCCTAGTCCTTTTCCGTACCTCCAGCCCCCAGCATCCGGCTAAGTCTTTGACTTCTTCTAAACAGAAACAAAGTAACAAGGATCGCTCTCCCGTTTCTTCGTCTGTGGGTAAGTTCGCCATGTTCGACCGGAAGCGGGTCACTAAGACACCGGAGGAATGGGAAGCTGACAAGAAAGCCAGCCTAGAGAACAACAGGAGCGCCCTTGAGAAGCTCAAGGACATACTGAGGGCACAACGATGAACGGACAGAAAAAGCTGGTATGCATAGAGGCTGGACTTGGGATAACCGAGGGCCAGGTATTTCCCGTGCTAGGAGAGAATGGGTCTGTCTGGGAGATTCTGTTAGGCGGGAGCTACAGAAAGATCAGCAAGCGATCTGGGCGTGTTCAGAGCTGGAAGAATGGGCCGATGTTTGGGGCTATGACTAATAAATAATGCCCCCCGAGCATCATAAGATGAGCCTACAGGGGCCAAGCGTTAACCTCATTTGGTACTTCTCAGTTATGAGTTCTCGTATTCATCGCTACTAGGCATGAAATTTAGATCAAAGTGAGCTTGGAATGAGCTATTCAATCCAGCGATCTTCACCAATTCAGTTGGTGTGTCTTCCGAGAAGGTTACAAGGTAATAGTACGGTTGATCGTCATCACTACTCACTAACTCATGATCAACGTAGTAATCATTAACTTCCTCTAACGTCCAATGAACTTCACCAGCGATAGCTATGCGTAGTGCCGTGTCATCATCAGGTTGGTTAGTGCTTCTGGGAAGAACCGAGAGTTCAGCGGCAATGATCCCTCTCTCTTTCCAATTACGCAGGAAACCTGACCACAAGTTAGCTCTCAATTTTGAGCTAGGTTGTAATCTGGATGCATTCCAGTGAAGCACATCCCGCTCACCATCCTGAAAATACAGCACCACTTGGGCGATCTTTCTGGCTAATAGCTCATTTTTGAATGCAGTCTCATCAGGCAAGAATGTTAGCGTTGGTCTGGCATCTGCGGACTTCGCGCTATCAGCATTCACCCCATCAAGAAGCCGTGCTATCACCCGCTCGGGGGTATCAAACCCAACTGCCAACTTCTCCAGCCGCTTAAAAGTTTCATCAGATAGCATTATTGATACTGGCATCTTTTCTCTCCACTCACAAATCATCTAAAAAACCATGCATGAAATCATAGATGATCAAATCAATGATTGAAATGGTTTTTGAGCTGTTGTGCGAAAAATACCTTTGGGGGATGCGCTCCTACGTGAAATCTTTAGGTCTACGTGTACCAGAGGGGCCATGATTTCACGTAGGAGTGCGGTTACTCACACACGACTCGCTGAGTTAGGGCAATTGCTGAACTTTTAGTATGTATCTCTCTGGGAGGTGATACCCAGAACTAGCCCGCCAGCCCAGATCATGTATGCGGTACTCTTTTTCTGTACCATTCCCTATGTGATGTATCACTACGTCACCAACGTCAATCTGGAAGTCACCAACATCGGTTGGGAGCTGTATTGCCTCAAAACGTATTGTGCGTGACGTTGTATTAATCGCAGCTTTAAATTGACCACTTAATCTTCCATCAGGTTTTCTGATTTCTACATTGTGCGGGGTGCAGTACATCATCTTGTCGCCTCTCTTTTTCGGTTGATCACAATACCAGTGCCACATGTTTGGGACGGATGCGCTTGAACTCTTGCCCGTACCGGCTTTGTTCAAAGGATGCAGGCCCAAATTTCAGGTCACATGCCAAGTAGTGAGCAACTAACAAAGACAGCCCTCTCTGCCTCCGCTCATCCGTCCAACATTTTCCACCTACTTCCGGTAAAGCCGTCTGCCTTGCGACTTCAATAAGTACATCAGGGTACGTCTCCGTATCGGAGAATTGTGGGAAGTGCTTTCTGAAGTTCTGGAGCATAAGCGGAGCCTCTAAGTTGATGTGGTTGATTTCCACACAACTACTATCCATCAAATCAAGGAGTGTTGCAACTACATGTTTTTAAAGGAATTTTGACGAGGGCATCAAAGTTGCACTCTGAGAAAAGATCAGTATTATTACGCGCCACTAGACCCTCCCCAGGGTAAATTCTGGAAAAAATCTGAATGCCATCTTCAGTGATTTAACGCCCGCGATTTCCCCCCGTACCCCCTCAGAAACAGCCAGCCGGTAGCCCTGCCGTCCTCTTTCTCTCACCGCCTGAGCGCCTGCCTGTGCCTCTCCTTGTCCATGCCCCAGCCATCCCCTTGCTAACACATAGGCGAGCCCCTGCGTCTTCCTATCTCCTCCTACTGTGTCTCTCTGCCCTTCCCTTCGTCCCATTAGGTATACCCTAATGGACTTCTTTCACACGGGGCATTGACTGTCTCATTTCTGTTTCATAATCTAAGTCCCATCGGGTTAAGACATTAATGTGACGGCGTGACACCGACAAGGACTCACGTTGAAGCAATAGGAAGAAGATGAAGGAGATTTCCGCATGAATGACTTGGTTATCAGGCTTCGCCGATTCAAGGACAGGAAGTCACTGGATAGAGTCGCCCCAAGGATGCTTGATAAGGCTGCTGCTACGGGCCTCCAAGAGGAACTGAAGGTCATTGCTGCGATTGACCACCGGCAAGCAGAGATAGCGGCAGGAAAGCATTACGACGCGGGGAAAGTCCCTATGACAGCTTGGGCATTGGTGGATTGAGTAGGAGATAGTGATGGGACAGGTTATCGGTTATGCACGTGTGTCGTCTGTCGGTCAATCGCTGGATGTTCAACTGGATAAGCTGACAAAGGCCGGTTGTGAGCGTGTGTACCAAGAGAAGGTTTCAGGGACCAGCATAGATGGCCGTGAGCAACTAGCCGAACTCCTGCGGTATGTCCGAGAGGGGGACGAGGTGGTGATCACCAAGCTGGACCGTCTGGGCCGTTCTCTCGCTGACCTTCTGGACATTACGGAGCAACTGGAAGCCAAGGGCGTGACCCTGCGTGTTTTGGACCAAAACCTAGAGACGACGACTGCCCAAGGGAAGCTGATGTTCACCATGTTGGGTGCCTTTGCTGAATTCGAGACGGCTCTACGCAAGGAGCGCCAGATGGAAGGGATCGCCAAAGCTAAGGCTGCGGGGAAGTACACCGGCAGGCCCAAGAGTATCGACGAGGGTGCAATCAAGGCGACCCTGCTGGAGGGCGGCAAGTCTCTGCGGGAAATCGCTACGCTTCATGGAGTCAGCCGAGCGACTGTCCATCGCCTATCAACAAGGATGCGAGAGGATGGGGAATTGAATTGATCGAGTGTGTCTATAGGTTGAGTCTGAGACCATCGAAAGGATCGATTACTGGGACTGTCCCGAGTAACATTAGAGACAGCTAATTTACCCTGACCAATAGAAAGGATTGATCGAGTAGCCAACTTTGATCGAATCCTTCAATCGCCCCCCGAGGCTGTTCACTGCGACACCTTGGGGGTTTGTCGTTTGAGAGGACTCGACGATGACCCTGCGCCTGTCCCTCTGGTCCTTTCTCATTGCCTCCCTTTTCCCTTCCATCCTTGTCCCTGCTGTCTTCATGCTTTCTCTGTGGACCTGTGAGATCGTGCAGGGGTGAGCGTGTGGGGTTACATGGGGGAATGCGTAAGGTGAGCAGAGAGATCGTCTGAGGGGCTATCTGGAAGGGACCAGAGGGGGAGCCTGGGGCCGACTCTGGGCTTGTTCGTCTGAGTGCCCCTGTTTGTTCCGAGGCCTCCGAAGAGCGCCATCAAGAACAGTGATGAATGAGGCTATCTATTTTCCCTGACCATAGGGGGGGATACGAAAAGACCAATACTAAAAGACATCTTTAAGACACCCCAGATAACTTCTCTCTTACCTTACTTATGTCAGGTATCTTCAAGATTACCAATGGTCTCATCAGAGATCATCTTCAGAGCGATCCATTGTCTGCCATGCAGCCATTGTTTAGTAACCCCATGAATCGCCAATACAACCACTTGTCAGGGAAGATGCAGGGAAGACCTATCAGCACTGCTGTTATGGTGATCCGCTTAAGGACATCACTGCAGTTTCCTAACCAACCAATTCAGAATTCCGACGAATAGTGATAATCCCAACGTATGGTTGTCATGGGGTCGTGAATCTGATCAAATTGGTAAAATCCGAAATTTACGGGAAATACCAACTCAACAACTGCCAAACTAGAACGCTATGACAACTGATAAGATCGAGATCCTCTCCCCAGCTCTTGTTCCTACTGATGCTATTGAGCAGCCCACCGAGCTAAACCCATACAGTGCTATCAATGAAATCAGGGCACAAAAGACCATCAACGCATCCACGATTATCATCAGTCCAGAGTATCAGTACCGTGTTGGCCCCTTGGACGATAACAATGTGGCGTATCTTGCCACGCTGATCCAAGACGGAGTCCCTTTCGCTACACCTATCCGTCTACAGTGTCTTTGGGGGTCTCAGCTGTACTTAGTAGATGGGTTTCACCGGATGGAAGCATTCAAACGGTTAGGCATCACCGAGATTCCGATTCATCACTTTTCTATTGAGGAAGCTGATTCGAGCGTAGACGTACGATTACATGCAATGGGAGCTAATACAAAACACGGGAAGCGAAACAGTGCTGCCGATTATCGTAACATCATCGCGAAAATCGTGGAGAAGGGCTATCCCCGCGAATTAATGAAGAACGCATTCGAGCCAGACATCCCCGCTATAGCTAAGGCCATTGGCACCTCCAAGACTGTGCTGGAAGTGGCTTACAACAAATTCACAGGTTTCAAGGACAACCCACATCCCACCTTGTCTGTGGAATGTAAGACTCGTCGCAATGAAGCGATTATTGAAGCCTATTGCGATGGATTAACGGCAAACGCTATTGCAGAAAAGTATCGCATCAAGAGCCCCAAGACGGTAGCTCAGGTAATCAGTGACGCCGAAGCGAAGTGGGCTGAGGATGAGCGCATGAGGGAGGAGCAAGCAGCTGCGGAAAAGGCTGCACTCATCGCTCGCGCCGCTGAGCATGGGTATAGTGAGAATGAGGTGTGGTTATTTCAGCAAATGGCCCACATCTATGAGAACGATGAAACAGAACTTGGCGCTTCCCAGGGCAACAGTGAGAATGTTGCGTCTTCCGTAATCCCAATGGCTGACGCCTCAGATCGTAGTACAACCCGCGTGGATGCAGACACCCACATTCCCCGTGCCATCAGCTCTCTTGATGACACTTCCGCACCTACCGAAAAGTCGGACGAGCCTTTTGATGTTTATAAAGCAACAGGCTACAAACCCGACCAAACCCGCCATGCCAAACCAGTGAAACCCGAGGACATGACCTCTGAACAACTGCAAGAGGCGTGGAAAGCACACCAGAAAGCAAAGGCCAAAATAGAACGACAAGAAGAGAAATTGCGCAAAGCGGCGGCTCAAATGGGTGTCATCTTGGCGGAATAAGCTGACGGACAGATAGATGAAAGCGCTGGAGCGATCTGGTGCTTTTTTTATCAAGGTTTAAGACCTATCAACAGCCCTTGAGTTGTGACAGATCGGTCTCCTTCTACTCTTGTTGCTTTCTGACACTTGACCCACTAGCACTCCCCCTTCCTTTTCACTGACCTAAGCAAGATCTCTGACCGCCCTTCGGTCACTTTCATTCAAACATCAGTGCCTTTATGTCGTGCCTCTGCTGTTCCAGTTTGCCTACCGGAGAGAGGACGGCAGGAGAGGCACAACATAAGGAAACCCATCGATGAAAATTACCAAACACACCTTCAATGTCACCGATGAACTGTCCTTCGACATCCGCGTGGTTCTCCGCGATGGGGAGCCGTGGTTCGTCGCTAAGGACGTGGCAGATGCGCTGGGGTACAGCAACGCCCGCGATACTATTGCAAAGCACGTAGATGAAGAGGACGTAGCAAAACGCGACATCCTTACCAAAGGCGGTATTCAAGCGGTAAATTGCGTCAACGAGTCCGGCCTGTACTCACTCGTTATGGGCTCTCGCCTTGAGCGGGCCAAAGTGTTCAAACGCTGGGTCACTAAGACAGTCCTTCCGTCAATCCGCAAGTATGGTGTCTATGCGTCTGGCATGGAGTCTTTGCCTGAACTGGCTAAAGCAGAGATAGCGGCTGACACACTAAGCGCTGTGAGGGCTATAGAGAGTCGTATCGCCAGCGTATGCCATGCCAAGACGAGCTACACCAAGAAGCAATGGAATGACATTGGGCTGGCTTACTGTGCCGCCGAAGCGATCACCAAGCATCGTGGAAAGGACGACATACTGGCGTTCTACAAGGAGTTCGCCTTGCAACTGACCCTCTACAAGGTGCCCTTCAAGGCCTGCTATGAGAAGGAGGCCAAGGCTATCTTCAACGAAGCCTTCCGCATCGAGCAGGACTTCAAGAAATCGCTGCGAAAGCATCAGTCAGCCTTCAGCTCTTGGTAACTATGTCCTCTGAAATTCAGAAGACTACCTGACAACCAAACGACAAAGCCCCCTTGGCGGACTTCAGGACTACTTGATGTTCACCGAGGGGGCTTTTTTTCGAGGTGGTTACTTATCGAACAACTTGAGAAACTGGGACATGGTTTCCTCTGCCAGCATCTTCTCGACGGCTTCAAGCTGATGGGTGTAGTTGTAGCCGGAAGAGTAGAGCCCGTATGACAACGTTAAGCCTTGCTTGCTGTGCCCAACGATCTGAGAGGTCATGCCCTCCTGTACCCCTGCGTTTTGGTAAGCGGTTATCGTCATTCCACGGAAGCTATGGAAGCACTGTTGCTTCTCTCGCTCGCCAGTTATCTTCCCTTTGAAAGCACTGAATTTCGAAGACCACCCTGAAGGTGACGTTTTGCCGTGTCGGTCTAGCCATAGGCCGGAGCAGACGTGTCCTTTAAGCTCTTCCCAAAGGTATCGCGGCAGAGGGATCCCACGGATGGCATTGGCTGTCTTGCCGTCTTTGATCCGTATGAGAGTAATACCGCCTTTCACCTCAAAGTCTTCAGGTGTGAGGGAGACCAGCTCTCCAATACGGCACCCAGTCACAAGCCCGAACTTCATAAGCTGGCGCAAGGGAAGGGTAGCCGTCTCGGCCATGACCTTGAGCTGTTCAAAGGTAAATGGCTTGTACTTCTGAGGGGCGATCCCTGATTTGAAGCGAGAAGCAGTGAACGGGTTCGTCCCGTCCACTTCCTTGTGCAGATAGCACCACTCCCAGCAGGAGGAGAGTGCAGAGCGGTAGCCCTTGCGTGTCCAGTCGCTTTTCTCTGTGCTGATCGCCTGGAGCCACCGTGTGACGTCCCGAGGTTCGATCTTAGACAGAGTGATGTCCTTTACCTTCAAAACACTAAGAAGGCTTTTAGCTCCCTGACGAGCTTTGCTGATGACCGCTTTATTGACGGTTCGGCTGTGCTCATTGGCAAACCCATCGACCGCTTCGAGCAGGGTCATTGCGTAGTCTTTGGCAAGTGAGGTATCACCATGTAGAGCCACCCTGATTGCATCGGCTTTCACAAGGTCCCCTGATGCGACTGCCGCTTCCACGTCATACGCATGGAAGAGGTGTTCGTCGTCATCGTTGGGGCTGCTATAGCGGTTGCTCTCTTCGATGGCTGCACGGATTTCGGTAAGCAAGTGATTGAAGCGATGGCGGCGAGGTGCTGTCCTAACACGCTCTAGCAACTCATTGAATTCTGCAACGATGGTATCGCGCATCCTTCGAGCCTGCTGAAGGTCGCTGGTTTCGAGGGTTTTGGTGTAGATGGCTCGTCCACCAAAGAAGGGGTGATCCCTTAGTTCGGCGGGGACATTCCAGTGGAGGTAGTAGCGTCGTCGACGTAGTTGGAGGTACTTCATCCTGTGATCCCTATGTGTTATCTTAGGGTCAGTGTAATGACCCAATCCATAGCACAAATCACACCATAAGATGCTGATTTATAAGGATTTCAACAAGTTATCCTAACTGCGTATTTGACATTGCATGTCATTGCTTTATGTTAGCCGGCAATGATAAAGCATTATTGCGGCCAGGGCTAACAGCCAAGTGCTGCTTTCTACCTTGGTCCTCGACTTATGCACGATCGCGATTCCCTGCTTCTGCAGTGGGCACGCCGACTCTCCGGTGATGCCTGCCTCCATCTTACCCTTATTTCCGGTGATGCCAGTTTCCGCCGCTACTTTCGTGGCGGTGGCCTTATCTGGGTGGATGCCAATCCTAAAACCGAAAAAAATCATGAATTTGTTCGCAATGCGGCGGCCTTGCATGCGCGTCAGCTGCTGGCGCCCGAGGTCAAGGCGGTGGACTATGAACTCGGTCTGCTGGCGGTCACCGATCTGGGGGATACCCAGCTTATTGGCTGCCTGAATGCCGACAACGTACAGGCCTGGTATGACAAGGCCATCGGGCTGTTGCCTCGCCTTGGTGCGGTTGAGCTTGACCTGGAGCCTTTTGATGCCGCCTTTATGGCCAGGGAGAACAGCATCTTCCCCGAGTGGCTGCTGGGCCACCATCTTCAACTGACCCTGAGCGCGGCAGAACAACGGCTGCTCGACGATACCTTTACCTGCCTGACCGCCAGCAACTTGGCCCAGCCGCAGGGAGTGATGCACCGGGATTTTCACAGCCGCAACCTGATGGTATGTGGTGGCAATACCCCCGATAGCAGCGATCTTGCCATCATCGATTTTCAGGACATGGTCATCGGCCCCCTTAGCTATGACCTGGTCTCCCTGCTCAAGGATTGCTACGTGCGCTGGCCGGACGAGGTGATCGAACAGGGGATGTGCCATGGTTTTGCGACCCTGCAGCAGGCGGGGCTGCTCGGCGATCTCGATTATGCCAGCTTCCGCCGCCATGCGGATCTCACCGGCATGCAGCGTCACCTGAAAGCCGCCGGCATCTTCACCCGACTCTATCATCGGGATGGCAAGTCAGGTTACCTCCAGGATATTCCCCGCACCCTGGGATATGTGGTGGATGTTTGCCAGCTGCACGGGGCCAGCGAGCCCGTGCTCGCCCGTTTTGGCGACTGGTTGCAGCAGGTGGTGCTGCCGGGACTCGCCCGGGTGGCGAAGGAGCAGGCATGAAGGCGATGATCCTGGCGGCAGGACGTGGCGAGCGGATGCGCCCGCTCACCGATACCCTGCCTAAGCCGCTGCTGGTAGTGGGGGGCAAGCCCCTCATTGTGCATCATATCGAAAAGCTTAAAGCTGCAGGGGTGACCGAATTGGTCATCAACCACGCCTGGCTTGGCCACAAGCTGGTAGAGGTGCTGGGGGATGGCAGCCAGTTCGGGGTGACCATCCACTGGTCAGCAGAGGAGAGTGCGCTGGAGACCGCAGGGGGCATAGTGCAGGCACTGCCGCTGCTGGGGAGCGACCCCTTTCTGGTGATCAACGGGGATACCTGGCTCGATCTGGACTACCGCACCCTGGTTACCCAGCATCTGGGGGAAGGTCTGGCCCATCTCTGGCTGGTGCCCAATCCCCCCCAGCATCCCCAGGGGGATTTTTCCCTGCAAGAGGGGCGGGTGCTCGATATTCCCGGGTTTACCTTCAGTGGCGTCGGGCTCTATCATCCGGCAGCATTCTCCAGTCTGGCGAGCGGCGCGCGCAAGCTGGCTCCCCTGTTGCGGGAGTGGATGGCACAAGGGCGAGTGGGTGGCAGCCTGCTGGCCGGCGAGTGGCGTGATATAGGCACAGTCCCGCGACTGCGCGAGCTGGATGATCTGCTTCTGGCTCGCACTCATTAACATCAAGAGGTCTTGAACCATGCGTATTTGGGGTAAGGTGCTCGGCGCCTTCTTCGGTTTTCTGCTCGGCCACCTGATTGGTGCCCTCATCGGCCTCTGGATTGGCCACCGTTTCGATCGGGGCATGGGATTGCAAAGTGCGTTTCGCCGTGGGCCGACTCAGGAGCAGCAGGCGGTCTTCTTTCATGCCACTTTCGCCGTCATGGGGCACATTGCCAAGTCCAGCGGTCAGGTGACCGAGCAGGAGATCCGGGTGGCCTCCAACCTGATGGATCGGATGCGACTGGCAGGGGAGCAGCGAGCCCGCGCCCAGGAGTCGTTCCGTCAGGGCAAGGAGGCCGGTTTTCCGCTGCGCGAGACCTTGGCCGAGTTTCGTCGTGCCAGCCAGGGGCAGCGGGACATTCTGCGCTTCTTTCTGGAAGTACAGCTGCAGGCCGCGTTTGCCGATGGCCGGGTTGAGGATGGGGAACGTGCTATTCTGCACACCATCGCCGACGAGCTGGGCTTCAGCCGTATCGAGCTGGCCCGGATCCTGGCCATGGCCGAAGCGCAGATGAACTTCTTCAATCGCGCCCATGGCCAGTACCAGGGCGGTGGTGCGGGTGGCCAACAGTATCGTCAGGAAGCACCGTCAGCCGATCGTCTCAAGGATGCTTATCAGCTGCTCGGGGTGAACGAGAGTGACAGCGATCAGGATATCAAGCGTGCCTATCGCAAGGAGATGAGCAAGCACCACCCCGACAAGTTGGCCGCCAAGGGGCTGCCACCCGAGATGATGGAGATGGCCAAGGAGAAGGCCCAGGAGATCCAGCAGGCCTGGGAGTGGATCCGCGAAGCCCGCGGCATTCGATGACCTGTTCTCGTCGATGACAAAAAAGCCCCGCATGATGCGGGGCTTTCTTGTTTATGGCTGGTGCCGTTTATTTGGCCGGGATCTGCTCCAGCACGCGGGTCAGCAGCTGCCAGAAGCGCTCGACCGCGACGATGTGCACCTTCTCGTCCGGGGAGTGGGCGCCGCGGATGGTCGGGCCGAAGGAGACCATGTCCCACTCTGGGTAGGCGCTCTTGAACAGACCGCACTCGAGGCCGGCGTGGATCACCATGATGTTGGGGCGGCTGCCGAACAGCTCCTCATAGGTGCCGCGCACCAGCTCCATCACCGGGGAGTTGACGTTCGGGGCCCAGCCCGGGTAGGCGCCGGTGAACTCGCAGCTGGCGCCGGCCAGGGTGAACAGGGAGCGGGTCATCTGCTCAATCTGGTCGCGGCCCGAGTCGATGAGGGAGCGGATCAGGCACTGGACGTACACTTCCCCGTCCAGGGTCTTGATGACGCCTAGGTTGGTGGAGGTCTCGACCACGCCGGTCATGCTGTCACTCATGCGCATTACGCCGTTCGGGCAGGCCATCAGGGCATCCAGCAGGCGATCGCGCAGGGAGGCGCTCATCACCTTGGCGGGGGCGGCAGTCTGGGTCAGCAGGAGGGTCAGGTGCGGCTCGGTGGCGGCCAGCTCGGTCTGGTAGATGCCGGTGAAGCGATCGACCAGGGCCTTGAACTCGGCTACGTTGGCACCCGGCACCACCAAGGTGGCACGGGCCTCACGGGGGATGGCGTTGCGCAGGGTGCCGCCATGGATCCCGGCGAGCTCCACATTCAGGGCCTGGGCGGCCTTGAGCAGGCGCACCAGCAGCTTGTTGGCGTTGCCGCGGCCGCGGTGGATATCGCCGCCGGAGTGGCCGCCGACCAGCCCCTTCACCTGCAGCTCGAATGCCTCACCCGCCGGGGCAGCGGTCAGCTCGAGGGGGAAGCGGATGTTGGCGTCGACGCCACCGGCGCAGCCCATGTAGACTTCACCGTCCTCTTCGGAATCGGTGTTGATGAGGAGCTCGCCCTCCAGCCAGCCGGCCTCGAGGCCGAAGGCGCCGGTCATGCCGGTCTCTTCGTCGGAGGTGAGCAGCACCTCCAGCGGGCCGTGCTTGAGGCTCTTGTCGGCCAGCACCGCCAGGCAGGCGGCCATGCCGACGCCGTTGTCGGCGCCCAGGGTGGTACCGCGGGCGGTGACCCACTCACCGTCCACGTAGGCATCGATGGGGTCCTTGGTGAAATCGTGCGGGGTATCGGCGTTGGCCTGGGGCACCATGTCGAGGTGCGCCTGCAGCACTACCGGCTTGCGGTTTTCCATGCCCGGGGTAGCGGGCTTCTTGATGAAGAGGTTGCCGACCTTGTCCTGCTTCACCGCCAGCCCTTCGGCGCTGGCCCACTCGGTGATCCAGCTGGCGAGCGCCTGCTCGTGCTTGGAGGGGTGGGGGATGGAGCAGATTTTCTCGAAGAAATGCCACACCAGGGTGGGAGAGAGGGAACTCAGTTGTGCCACGTCAGGACTCCTTACCAGCACGGAATAGTGAGAGGCCCCGTCAACGGGCCCGGGAAGTGGATAACGATAATACAGCCAATCGCAGAAAAATGTGAGCAGACAGCGTAAATCTCGGGTCGGTTATGCTGCTGGGAAAGGTTGTGGCAGGCAATGATCAGGTTCGAGGGGGGCTGGCTGGTGGAAAAGAAATTATGTGACGCATCTCACAAAAAAGTTGAATTTATGGCGCCGACTGGTAAATTAGCTCCCGTGGTTCGCCACCCGTCAGGATGACGATGAAAGCCTCCAGGGAACCGAAGCAAAGACAAGTGCGCCTCCATGGAACCGAGTGTTCGTTCAAGGATTTGAGCCCGCATTAAAGGTACGTAACTTGTTAAGCAATCAGGAGTTTAAAGATGCCAGGCAGCAACTCAACCTATTGGTTCGCCCCGTCTCTCTATACCCAGGGTTTCAGCTACCCTAACCCCTTCGTCACCCGTCGCTAAGACGGTCTGTCCGAACAAACGGACAACCCGCCTGTGACAAACAGGCATGACGAGAAAGCAGCAGGTGTGTGAGGTAAATCCTCCTCCCTGCTATTTTTTTATCTGCTGTTTGGCGTTGTGATGGATTTTGCGTCAACCGGACGGGTAGTCGCTTGGTCATTTGGCTCTTTATATGAGTCATCTGGGGATAATCTGGACGATCTTTCCTTCATTTGGCATACGTTTGCCAGTCATTTTATCTGCAAACGGTGCTATCATACCGGCCCAACAGCCTGTCCGCGGTGTTGGCACTCCATGCAACCGATCGCCGGATATGCCCATCTTGCTTCCACTGCCATAGATCCGCTGCCGAGGCTTAGCCCTGAGGCAGCCAAAGTGCAATCTGAATTCAGTCGAGCAAGGGCCGTCATTGCTTGGTTATCGGGGAAGCGTCCCGGTTACCATCATTTTAAGTGATTGTTTTAAATAACTATTCGAGATCGATAACATGCCGAAGAAGTTTTATGTATCGTGGGACAACCTGCAACGTGAAGCGCGCCGTCTGGCCCGTCGTCAACTGCCAGTCAGCCAGTGGAAAGGGATCATCGCGGTCAGCCGTGGCGGCCTGGTGCCCGCTGCCCTGATGGCCCGTGAACTCGGCATTCGCAACGTGGAGACCCTGTGCATCTCCAGCTATGACCATGACAACCAGCGCGAGCTGGTGGTGGTCAAGGCCGCGACCACCGCAGGGGATGGTGAAGGTTGGCTGGTGGTGGACGATCTGGTGGATACCGGTGGCACCGCCAAGGCGATCCGCGAACTCTATCCCCGCGCCAAGTTCATCACCATCTTCGCCAAGCCGATGGGCGAGCCGCTGGTAGATGACTTCGAGGTTGCCATTCCGCAGGATACCTGGATTGAACAACCTTGGGATATGGCGCTGGAGTTCACCACGCCAATCTGCGACGAAAAATAACAGTTTCACAGGGCTCCACTTCGGAGCCCTGTTTTTTTGTCTGTCAATTGGGCCTGGGGTGGCTGTGTGACGACAAATCTGGTTAAGATGAACCATTGCCTGATCATGAATGAGATTTTACCTTGGACTTGAACGACGACCTCAACCTGACCGACCGACTGTTTACCCGCGTCAAGAAGGTATTGGAGACTTCCGAGATATCCAATACCAGTCCGGCGGCGGAAGAGGGCGAGTCAGAGGAGATGTTTATCGATGGCTCCCTGTCAAATCGCTGGTATCGTCTGCTGCGGCGCCCTTCCTGGGCCTGGCAGGGCGCCGATCCGGTCGAAGTGGAGCAGACCCTGGCGCGCATCGCCATGGCGACCGGGGAGCGAACCCATGATTGCTACTTCGATACCATCAAGGGTTATGTGCCGGGCAACTGGATCTATGAGTGGAGCCAGGTGGCCGGCACCTATTTCAAACGGGGACGCGAACTGCGCGAGCAGGGAGATTCGGCGGCTGCGCTGAAGCAACTGCTCAAGGCGGTGCGCTACTACTCCATCGCCAGCTACCCACACCTCAAGAATGACGAGCTGGCGGATCAAGCCCAGCTTTTAGGCAACATGGCCTATCGCGAGGCGGGCCGGCTGTTCAAGGTGCCGCTCAAAGAGATCCAGGTGCCGTTTCGCGGCAAGCATATTCAGGGCTATCTGCACCTGCCGACCACCGACAAGCCGGTGCCTCTGGTGATCATCAGCGGTGGGATCGACTCCCTGCAGCTCGATTTCCTCGCCTTCTATCTCAAGCGGCTGGAACCCAACGGCATCGGCATGCTCTCGCTGGACATGCCGGGGATCGGCTATGCCGAACATTGGCCGCTGGTGCAGGACACCAGTCGCCTCCATCAGGCGGTGCTGCAGTATCTCTCCGAGGTGGCCTGGGTCGATCACCAGCGCATCGCCATGGTAGGCATGCGCCTTGCAGGGAATATTGCTGCGCGTTTGGCCTTCATCGAGCCTTTCAAGCTGCGTACCGTGGTGTGTGTGGGGGCGGGGGTCAATCAGGTATTCACCAGCCCTGAGCTTTTTGCAAAATGCCCTCGCATGATGCGAGACAGCCTGGCCAACCGGCTGGGAGAGGATGCAGCCCAGTGGGATACCATGCGCACCAAGTGCCAGGTATTTTCACTCAAAACGCAAGGATTGCTGGGGACTCGCACCTCGGTGCCGATATTAAGTATCGGGCACAAGAAAGATTTCATCTGTCCCGAGAGCGATGTCCGGGCATTGGCGGCGGCCAGCCGCAATGGCAAGGCGGTCGTGTTCGACAAGCAACCCTTGCTGGAGGTGTATGACCAGGCCATGGAGGAGATTGTCGAGTGGTTGAAACGACATCTGTGTGTCTGATGTCGCGCTAAAAATCTGATGCCATCACAAGGTGGCGCGGCTTGTTTAACAGGGAGGTTAACATGTCTGAAAGAGTGACCTACAAGCGACTGCTGAGGCAATTCGCTGCCATAGGCCCCTATCTGCGCGAGGATTTGTGTGAAGAGGGGCGTTACCGTTTCGATTGTCTGTCCGTCTGTGTCAGCGCCAAGCCGGCACCGGACAAGCGGGAGTTCTGGGGCTGGTGGCTGGTACTGGAGCAGGATGACCATCACTTCCGTTATTACTATCAGCTCGGTTTCTACGATGCAGACGGGGTGTGGCTCGACAAACCCGTCCCCAAGAAACACCAGGCAGAAGTGGAACGGACCCTCAATCACTTCTACAAGCTTCTGGTGGACAGATTGACTGTGCTTGAGTGCCACTTGGAGCCGGCTGAGCAGGTAACCAACGAACTGGCGGTCACCGCCGCCTGATCCCCGATACCCTGCGAGGGACTCACTCCCTCGCAGGGTTATTCTTGTTCTCCCCTTCGCGGATTTTCGCCCCTTCTTCCGACGTTAATTGCCTTGCAGGGCCTGATGGCCGTGGGTATAAAGGGATTCCTTACTTTTTAGCCTTTATGCTCCCATGGAAAACAGAACCATAGTCGTCAAGTTGGGCACCAGCGTGCTCACAGGGGGGTCTTCCCAGCTCAATCGTGCCCATATGGTCGAGCTGGTCAGACAGTGTGCGGCCTTGCACCGTCACGGCCATCGCGTCGTCGTCGTCACCTCGGGGGCCATTGCCGCCGGGCGTGAGCACCTGGGGCACCCGCCACTGGCGCCAACCCTGCCCAACAAGCAGATGCTGGCGGCGATAGGCCAGACCCAGCTGATCCGGGTATGGCAGGATCTGTTCAACCTCTACGGTTTGCATATCGGCCAGATGCTGCTGACTCGCGCCGATCTCGAGGATCGCGAACGCTACCTCAATGCCCGCGACACCCTGCGTACTCTGCTCGATCACCGCATCATTCCGGTCATCAACGAGAACGACGCCGTGGCCACCGCCGAGATCAAGGTGGGGGACAACGACAACCTCTCGGCTCGTGCTGCCATCCTGGCCGATGCGGATCTGCTGATCCTGCTTACCGACCAGAAGGGGCTGTTTACCGCCGATCCACGCACCAACCCGGATGCCCAGCTGATCGAAGAGGTGCAGACCATAGACGACACTCTGCGCAAGCTGGCGGGTGGCAGTGTCAGCGGCCTTGGCACCGGCGGCATGGCCACCAAGCTGCAGGCGGCCGACGTGGCCCGCCGTGCCGGTATCGACGTGGTGATCGCCACCGGCCAGGTGCCGGAGGTAGTGGGGCGCCTGGCCAAGGGCGAGCGTATCGGCACCCGTTTCCCGGCCCTGGCTACCCCGCTGGAAGGGCGCAAGAGCTGGATCCTGGCAGGCCCCCCTCCCCACGGCGAAGTGCATGTGGATCAGGGGGCCGTGGCCGCCATGCAGGAGAAAGGCTCCAGCCTGCTGCCCAAGGGGATCGTCGCGGTCAAGGGGGATTTCGTGCGCGGCGACGTGGTGCGTATCCTGGGACCCAAGGGCGCCGAGCTGGCGCGCGGCATCTGCCGTTACAACCATCAAGAGCTCGACAAGCTGCAGGGCGTCCATTCGGATCAGATTGAACAGGTATTGGGTTACGGCTATGGCGCCGTGGCCATTCATCGGGATGATATGGTGCTGTTGTGATCGCAGCACCCGCATGAACAGAAGGGAACAGTCATGAGTCTGGAAAAAATGGGGCAGGCGGCCCGTGAGGCCGCCTATCAGCTGGCCACCGTCAGCACGGCGCAGAAGAATCGGGCGCTGGCTGCCATCGCCGACGAACTGGAGGCGCGAAGCGCCCAGATCCTGGCTGCCAATGAGAAGGACATCGCTGCAGGGCGCGAGGCGGGGCTGTCGGAGGCCATGCTGGATCGGTTGTTGCTCAATCCGGCCCGGCTGGCTGGAATCGTGGCGGATGTGCGCAAGGTGATCACCCTGGATGATCCCGTGGGGGCCGAGATCGACAGCAGGGTACTGGAGAACGGCCTGAGGCTCTCCCGTCGCCGGGTCCCCATCGGCGTCATCGGCGTGATTTACGAGGCACGCCCCAACGTCACCATCGATATCGCCAGCCTCTGCCTCAAGACCGGCAACGCCAGCATACTGCGCGGCGGCCGCGAGACCTTCCACTCCAATCTGGAGCTGGTGCGGGTGATCCAGAGCGCGCTGACCGCCTCAGGTTTGCCCGAGGCGGCGGTGCAGTACATCGACAACCCGGACAGGGCTCTGGTGGGTGAGCTGCTGCGCCTCGACCGCTACGTGGACATGATCATCCCCCGCGGCGGTGCCGGGCTGCACAAGATGTGCAAGGAGAACAGCTCCATCCCAGTCATCATCGGCGGATTCGGCATCAGCCATATTTTCGTGGATGAGAGTGCCGATCTGGTGCGTGCCTTGCCCCTCATCGACAACGCCAAGGTGCAGCGCCCCTCCGCCTGCAACGCTCTCGATACCCTGCTGGTACACGAGAAGATTGCCGAACGTCTGTTGTCTCAGCTGGTGAACCTGATGAACGAGCGCAAGGTGGCGCTGGTGGCCACCCCGGAGGCCATGCCCCTGCTGGCCGGTGCCGAACAGCTGCGCGCAGCGGGTGCCGAGGACTTTGACACCGAATGGCTGTCGCTGACCCTGGGGATCAAACTGGTGGCGGACGTCAACGAGGCGCTGGCCCATATGCGCGAGCACAATGCCAGCCACTCGGACGCCATCCTCACCAACGATCTGGCCAATGCCGAGCGTTTCGTCAACGGCGCCGGTTCGGCAGCGGTCTATGTCAACGCTTCCACCCGTTTCACCGACGGTGGCCAGTTTGGTCTGGGGGCCGAGGTGGCGGTATCGACCCAGATGCTGCACGCCCGTGGTCCCATGGGGCTCACCGAGCTCACCAGCTACAAGTGGGTGGGCCAGGCGGACTATCTGAGCCGCGCCTGATGTGTCCTGGCGCCAGAGATGAAAATGCCGACCCCGGGGTCGGCATTTTATTTTTGGAAGGTTCCCGGCATCGCGCCCGGGTACTTATTCCTGGGGATCCCGCTCGATCACGATGTTGGAGAAGCCCAGCTCCTTGAAGTAGTTCTCGCGGTAATCCTTCACGCTCTTCTTGTCGCGCCGGCACACCTGGGCCAGTTGTGCCTCCATGGCGTGGAAGCTGGCGAGATCGATCCCTTCGGCGGCGGCAACGGCATCATAGATGCTGTTGAACTTGTCGTTGGCGTAGCCGATCTCCCTGGCCTGCTTCTTGTAGGTGTAAGTAATCTTGAACGCCATGGCGTTATTCCTTTGCTTTGGCCTGCTTACGCTGGACGTAGAGGTAGAGACTCTCTACCTTCTCCCGTGCCCAGGGGGTCTTGCGCAAAAACTTCAGGCTGGACTTGATGCTGGGTTCATGGGTGAAGCAGCGGATGTTGATCTGCCGGCCCAGCTCTTCCCAGCCGTAGTGGGCCACCAGGGCAGTGACGATGGCTTCCAGCGTCAGCCCATGCAGCGGGTTGTTCTTCTGTGAAGAGGCGGGCCGTTCGCTCATGCCTGCTCCGCCAGCTTGGCAAAGGGTTGACCCATGCGGGTGGTGACCCCGTTGGCCAGATGGGGCTCGAACCCGGCCAGCATGCCCGGGCCAAACAGACAGACGACGGTGCTGCCCAGCTTGAACAGGCCCATCTCGGCGCCTTTTTGCAGGGTTATGGCCTCGTCGCCGCTGTAGTCCCAGCGCACCACCTTCTTCTCTTTGGTCGGCGCTATGTTGCCGGCCCAGATGGTCTCGATACTGGCCACGATAGTGGCACCGACCAGCACCAGCGCCATGGGGCCGTGCGGGGTGCGGAAGGTGGCCACCACCCGCTCGTTGCGGGCAAACAGGTTGGGCACGTTCTCGGCGGTGAGCGGGTTGACGGAGAAGAGATCCCCCGGCACGAACACCATGCTCTCCAGCACGCCGTCCAGCGGCATGTGGATGCGGTGGTAATCCTTGGGCGCCAGATAGATGGTGGCAAAGTCGCCATCCTTGAACGGCGCCACCAGATCCTCATAACCGCCCAGCAGCTCGCGGGCGCTGTAGTCGTGGCCCTTGGCCTGGATGATGCGGCCCTGGCTGATGGGGCCGAGCTGGCTGACGGTGCCATCCACCGGCAGCGCCAGGGTCATGGCGTCTTCCACCACGGGGCGAATACCGGGCTTGAGCTCGCGGGTGAAGAACTCGTTGAAGCTCTTGTAGTGGGCAGGGCTCTCGTGCAGCGCCTCGCTCATGTCGACCTGGTACTGCTTGATAAAGGCCTCGATCACCTTGGTGGTGAGGTTTCCCGCTTCGGCGGCGGCCAGCTTGCCCACCAGGCGGGAGAGGGCGTGTTTGGGCAGACAGTATTGACCGGCAATTTTCAGGTTGTCAGTAATGCTCATGTTCATCATCAACGTAGGTTAAACAGGGTCACAGGCGTGCCTGTTGGCGACCGTGACGGGCTTCCTGCATGGTTTCCAGGATGCGGTGATAGTTGTGGAAGCGATCGGCGCTGATGGCGCCCGCTTCGACCGCGGCGCGCAGGGCACAGCCGGGATCGTCCTTGTGGGTACAGTCGCGGAACTTGCAACCGCCCAGATAATCGCGGAACTCGACGAAGCACCAGGTGATGCGGTCGGCCTCCAGATGCCAGAGGGCGAACTCGCGGATCCCGGGGGAGTCGATGAGATCGCCACCGCTCGGGAAGTGGTAGAGCCGCGCCGTGGTGGTGGTGTGCTGGCCGAGCCCCGAGTTTTCGGAGATCTCGCCGGTGAGCACATCCAGCCCCGGCATCAGGGCGTTGGTCAGTGACGACTTGCCGACCCCGGACTGGCCGACGAAGATGCTGATCTTGTCGGTCAGGGCGGCTTTCAGCTCATCGAGCCCTTCGCCGCTCTCGCAGCTCACCAGCAGCACCTCGTAATTGAGCTTGCGGTAGGTTTCGAGCTGGCGCTCGATGCGGGCGCGAGCGGCATCATCGAGCATGTCGACCTTGTTCAGTACGATGAGGGGGCGGATCTCCACATCCTCGGCGGCCACCAGATAGCGGTCGACGATGTTGGTGGAGAACTCGGGCATCACCGCCGAGACGATGATGATCTGGTCGATGTTGGCGGCGATGGGTTTGACCCCGTCGTAGAAGTCCGGCCGGGTCAGCACCGAGTGACGCGGATGCACCGCCTCGATGACGCCGGCGGTCGCGGCATTGAGGCCGGGACGCCACACCACCTTGTCGCCGCACACCAGGCTGCTGATGCTGCTACGCCGCAGGTTGCTGCGGTGGATGGTGCCATCGCTAGCCTCGACGTCTGCGTGCTGACCAAAACGGCTGATCACCACCCCTTCGATGGCCGGCCCGAACAGGGTGTCATCCACCTCTGTGGTGTGCTCTTTTTGCAGCCGACGCTCGCGGTTGGCCTGGACGCGCCTTTGTTGACCCAGATTGAGTTTTGCTTTCTTTGCCACTCGATTCGCCAGTTTATGAACAGATCCAAAGCCAGTATGATACATGCAAATTGGCAAAATTCCGCCATTCCTCCCAATAGAGAGAGCAATCATGACAGTCAGCGCGCAGAACCTGGTATGGATCGACATGGAGATGACGGGCCTTGACCCTGAGGAAAACGTGGTACTGGAGATCGCCACCATCGTCACCGACAAGGACCTGAACGTGCTGGCCGAAGGGCCGGTCATCGCCATCCACCAGAGCGACGAAGAGCTGGCCAAGATGGACGACTGGAACGTCAACACTCACACCAAGAGCGGGCTGGTGGCCCGGGTCAAGGCGAGCCAGCACGACGAGGCGAAAGCCGTCGCCGAGACCCTCGACTTCATTCGCCAGTGGGTCCCGGAGCGCACCAGCCCCCTGTGCGGCAACAGCATCGGCCAGGATCGCCGCTTCATGGTCAAGCACATGGGCGAGCTGGAAGCCTTCTTCCACTATCGCAACGTCGATGTCAGTACCATCAAGGAGCTGGTACGCCGCTGGCAGCCGGAGCTGCTGGATCAGTTCAAGAAGAGCGGTACCCACCAGGCGCTGGACGACATCCGCGAATCCATTGCCGAGCTGCAGTTTTACCGCAGTCACGTCTTCAAGATCTGATGCCCAGGCAAGGGATTGCCCAGCTCTGGTTGCTAAAATCGACAGTTCGGTGAGCTTTTGAGCGAACGCGCGCAACCAGACAAAAAAGCCCTTGCAATTGGAATGACTGCTCTTATAATTCGGCTCCCGTACAGTAGCGCAAGCAACCAAATGCTGTACGGTCTGTTTTAAGGTAGTTGCGGGAATAGCTCAGTTGGTAGAGCACGACCTTGCCAAGGTCGGGGTCGCGAGTTCGAGTCTCGTTTCCCGCTCCAAAATTTGATGATGACACTGGTGCAAACCAGCCCGATGCGGGAATAGCTCAGTTGGTAGAGCACGACCTTGCCAAGGTCGGGGTCGCGAGTTCGAGTCTCGTTTCCCGCTCCAATCATCAGCCAGCCTCAAGACAACCTAATGTTGCGGGAATAGCTCAGTTGGTAGAGCACGACCTTGCCAAGGTCGGGGTCGCGAGTTCGAGTCTCGTTTCCCGCTCCAAAAATTTGTAAGTGATATTCCGATGCGGGAATAGCTCAGTTGGTAGAGCACGACCTTGCCAAGGTCGGGGTCGCGAGTTCGAGTCTCGTTTCCCGCTCCAATCACTTGCAGATGACATTCTGTTGCGGGAATAGCTCAGTTGGTAGAGCACGACCTTGCCAAGGTCGGGGTCGCGAGTTCGAGTCTCGTTTCCCGCTCCAAAAGTTTGTAAGTGACATTCCGTTGCGGGAATAGCTCAGTTGGTAGAGCACGACCTTGCCAAGGTCGGGGTCGCGAGTTCGAGTCTCGTTTCCCGCTCCAATCACTTTCAGATGACATCCTGTTGCGGGAATAGCTCAGTTGGTAGAGCACGACCTTGCCAAGGTCGGGGTCGCGAGTTCGAGTCTCGTTTCCCGCTCCAATCTCTCCTCGAAGTCTTGCCACTCCTTCTGATTTATCAATGACATCGCGCTGCGATGATTTCTCGTATCTGGCATTTGCCCAGATCGGCTTTCCCGTTTTTTGCAAACCGAGTTTGTACGTGGCTGGTCGTAGGGTACGGGATCATGACCCGTGGTGGGGGAGCGGAAAACGACGGGCAAAAAAATAGGAGGGGCGGCGGCTCCTCCTACGGGTTCGCTGGCACGGGCTTAGATAACGGTGACGTTCTCGGCCTGCGGGCCTTTCTTGCCCTGGGTCACAGTGAACTGGACTTTTTGACCTTCAGCCAGGGTCTTGAAACCCGCGCTCTGGATGGAGGAGAAGTGAACGAATACGTCCGGACCCTGGGATTGCTCGATAAAGCCAAAACCCTTGGTTTCGTTGAACCATTTGACCTGGCCGGTGCGAATGTCAGACATGTGCTAAATCCTATCTATAACAATATGAAACTAAGCCCGGTGGGGCTGCATTTGCCTTGCTGCAGGGGTTGGCTCATGACTGACCACGTCTCATTGTCCCAGTAGCACGCAGAACAATCCCTGTCTAAAGCAAAAACGATTGTACGTTAGCACCTACCCTTGTCAATTTTGCCCCTTTCGTTTTTTGAACAAGCTAAAAATATTGTGAAGTCAGCGGCTTATTTGAGGGAAAACGGCATAAAAAAACGGGAGGCCTGGCCTCCCGCTTCTCTTACTCCTTGAGGGCAAACCCCTCACCCTGCCGATCGTAGCGATAGATGGCCTGGCCGTAGGAGCGAATTTCCACCCGCTGGATGCGACGATTTTCGTCTACCAGGATGAAAACCGATTTGCCGGATTGCAGCCGAGTCAGCGGACGATCCGGCCCTTCGATGGCGATGAGGCGACTCAGTTCCACCCCCGGCAGCTCGAATTTGCGGAAAATGGAGTAGAGGGTCTCGCCAGCCTGGACTTCGTGTTGCAACCAGGTACCGTTGACCTTTTCTTCCACCGCCGGTTTGGCGGCAACTGCTGAAGAGGTGCTGCCGACGGTCAGTGCCTGGCTGGGTACGGCAAGGGGAATATCGAGTGAACCTGACGGGGCCACCGTTGGTGCACTGGGGGCCGGCTCCCAGGCCAGCACCAGCAACCAGAGCGGGGTCAGGATCAGCAGCCCTATGGTGTTTTTGCGGGGCAGCGGGCTGCTCAGCTTGAACCTGGTGGCCTTGGGCTCCTGGCTACGTTTGCCGAAGCGGCTCATACCCTGGCCGATGAGCTGGCGCAGGGGCAGGGTTGCGGCATTGATACGATGGAGCAGGGATCCTTGTGATTCGTCTTGGCGACGCTGCTGGGCTCGTCTGTTATGGCCACGTGGGCGACGGTCCGGGGTGGGCACGGCATTTACCTCTCACTACATTGCCTGCCATCAGGCAAATACGCTGCCTATGGTAAACGGACTCGCCCCCGAGGGGGAGAGTCCGTGAGAGGAAAATTATCAGCTGAGACGAAATTGTCCCAACAATTGCTGCAATCGCTCTGCGGCCTGGCGCAGAGCCTGACTGGCTTTGGCCGTTTCGGTCGCATCCAGGGCGATGTCGTTGGCCAGTGCGTTGGTTTTTGACAGATTGCCGGAGACGGTCTCGGAAACCGAGCTCTGCTCCTCGGCGGCGGAGGCGATCTGGTAGGTCATGTCGTTGATGGTGGAGATGGCCTGATAGATGCTGCCGAGCGCCTCTTCCGCCAGATCCGCCTCGCCTACCGCCTGGTGGGTCAGCTGCTGGCTCTGGTTGATGGCATTGACCGCGTTGGCCGAGCTGTGACGGATCTTCTCGATCAGCTCCTGAGTGTTCTGCACCGCCTGCTGGGTGTTGCCTGCCAGCTTGCGTACCTCGTCGGCCACCACCGCAAAGCCACGGCCCTGCTCGCCGGCGCGCGCCGCCTCGATGGCCGCGTTGAGCGCCAGCAGGTTGGTCTGGTCGGCAATGCCCTGAATGACGGTGAGGATGCTGGTGATCTGCTCGCTGTCGTGGGCCAGCCCTTCCACTACTTCGGCCCCTTTCCCTGCCTCTGCGGCGACCTTGTGCATCGACTGGATCACCTGCTGGAAGCGCACCTTGCCCTGATCCGCCGCACTCTGGGCCTGCTTGGCCGAGTCGGCGGTGTTGTTGGCGTGGGTGGCCACCTCCTGGCTGACGTAGGACATCTCCTGCACTGCGGTCAGCATCTGTTCCATCTCTGCCTGATGATGCTGCAGGTTGTTGTCGGTCTGGCCGGCGATGCGGTCGGTGTCACTGGCGTGACGGTTCACCTCGCTGGCAGTTTTCAGCACATCGCCCAATAGCCCCTGCAGCTTGTCAATGAAGCGATTGATGCCCTTGGCCAGATCCCCCAGCTCGTCCACCGAGCGGGTGGTGAGGCGCTTGGTGAGATCCCCTTCGCCGTCGGCGATGTCATCCACCAGACTGACCATCTGACGGATGGGGCCCGTGATGCTGCGAGCGATCACCAGCATGGTGGCCAGCGCCAGCACCAGCACGATGAGCGCACCCACCAGCTGTTGGGTCATGGCGGCCTGGTTCATGTCGCTCAATTGGGCTTCCAGCTGATCGGCGCCCGCCAGCACCACCTTGTAGGGCAGGGTGACAATGATGGCCCAGTTGCGGGCCATGCCCGGCACCATGATGGGCACCGAGATGCGGAATGAATCGTTCAGCTCCTGACGCTGAACCTCCGGCTTCAGATATTGTTGCCACTGCTGGCCGAGCACCTTGTCGGCCCGCCCACCCAGCAGGCTGGCATCCCCGCTGGTGCCGGTGATGACACCGGCGGCGCTGACGATCAGGGTTTCGCCCTTGCCCTCATAGATGTTGCTGTTGAGGGTCTTGGCCTGGCGGCTGATGGAGTCTACCGCCAGATCCAGTGCGGCGATCCCCTTGAACTGGCCACCCACCATGATGGGGGTGGTGATGGTACTGACCAGCACCTGCTGGCCGTTGATGTCCACCTTGAAGGGATCGATGAGACAGGAGCGTCCCTCCCGTTTCGGACAGGAGTAGTAGTCGTTGGCCGGATTGCCGAACTCGTCGGGGTCGGTTTTCTCGATGGAGAGCAGCAGATCCGTGCCGATCTGATCCTTGTCACGATAGAAATAGGGAACGAAGCGACCCTTGTCGTCACTGCCGAGCGCGCTCTGGCCGGCGAAGCTGGCGTCCTGGCCATCGAAGCCGTTCGGCTCGAAGCCGGCGAAGGCGCCATAGAGTTGCGGCTCGAGTGCGAGCTGGGCCTTGAGCAGATCGGTTGCCTGCTGGCGAGTCAGAGGCAGCTTGTTTTCCTGCTGCAGGGCGAGGGCACTGGCCATCTGCTGGGTGTAGGAGAGCCCCTTTTGCAGCAATTGGGTGATGGCGGCCGCTTCGGCACGGGCGTTGGCGCTGACTTTTTGCCAGGCTTCTTGTTGCAGGGCGGCGCGGCTGGAGCTGATGGTCAGTTGTTGGGTCTGTTGACCCGAGTAGTGGTTGAGCAGGATCAGGATCACCAGGGCGGTGGTCATGGCGATCCCGGCCATTACCAGAATACGATTCTGGATAGAACGAAACTGCATCGTGCGTTCCTTGTGACGTGGAAAGTTGTTTGAATTATCGGCAGGGCGGGAGGCTTCTCCAGCAATGCTGCCTAGCAAAGCGGAAAAAACTGAACGGTTTTGCGATCCTCTTCAAAAATTGATGGGCATGCCCTATCGACCGCTTATTTCTTGTCCGGCACCCTCATGGTTTTCCCATCCGTCACTGTCGGTGCTAAAATGCGACGGTTTTTTTAACGCATTGGCCCAAGGCCCTCTACACAAGGCTTAAAGATGAAAGTCAAAACCCGTTTTGCTCCCAGCCCGACCGGCTTTTTGCATGTCGGCGGTGCCCGTACCGCACTCTATTCCTGGTTGTTTGCAAAGAATCAGGGCGGTGAGTTCGTGCTGCGTATCGAGGATACCGATCTGGAACGTTCCACCCAGGAGGCGATCGACGCCATCATCGAGGGTATGGAATGGCTGGAGCTGAACTGGGATGAGGGCCCCTACTACCAGACCAAGCGTTTCGATCGCTACAACGCCTTGATCGACGAGATGCTGGCCGACGGTCGCGCCTACAAATGCTACTGCTCCAAGGAGCGTCTGGAAGCGCTGCGCGAAGGCCAGATGGCCAACGGCGAGAAGCCCCGTTACGACGGCAAGTGCCGTCATGGTGATCACGATCACCCGGCCGATGCCCCCCACGTCATCCGTTTCCGCAACCCGACCGAAGGCTCCGTGGTGTTTGATGACCACGTACGTGGCCGCATCGAGTTCGCCAACACCGAGCTCGACGATCTCATCATCCGCCGCACCGACGGTGCCCCCACCTACAACTTCTGCGTGGTGGTGGACGATTGGGACATGGAGATCACCCATGTGGTGCGTGGTGAAGACCACATCAACAACACCCCGCGCCAGATCAACATCTACAAGGCGCTGAACGCGCCGGTGCCGGAGTTTGCCCATGTCTCCATGATCCTGGGTGACGACGGTGCCAAGCTCTCCAAGCGCCACGGCGCCGTCTCCGTCATGCAATACCGTGACGACGGCTACCTGCCGGAAGCCCTGTTGAACTATCTGGTGCGTCTGGGCTGGTCCCACGGCGATCAGGAGATCTTCAGTCTGGAAGAGATGATCAAGCTGTTCAGTCTGGATGCCATCTCCAAGTCCGCCTCGGCCTTCAACACCGACAAGCTGCTGTGGCTGAACAACCACTACATGCGCAGCCTGGATCCGGCCTATGTGGCCAAGCACCTGGCCTGGCACATGGCCGACCAGAAGATCGACACCAGCAATGGCCCGGCCCTGGCCGACGTGGTGACCCTGCTGGCCGAGCGCTGCAATACCCTGGTGGAGATGGCCGCCCAGAGCCGCTATCTGTTCGAAGAGTATGACGCTATCGACGAAGCGGCTGCCAAGAAGCATCTGCGCGGCGTCGCCGCCGAGCCCCTGGCCCTGGCCAAGGCCAAGCTGGCTGCCCTGGATACCTGGACTACCGAAGCGCTGCACGAGCTGATTGAAGCCACTGCCGCCGAGCTGGGTCAGGGTATGGGCAAGGTCGGCATGCCGCTGCGCGTGGCGGTGACCGGTCTGGGTCAGTCCCCGGCCATCGACGCCGTGATGGCGCTGGTGGGCAAGGAGCGCGTGCTCGCCCGCATCGATCGCGCTTTGGCGTATATCGAAGCGCGTATGGCCGCTGAGTAAGCTTGCCGTCGCACATTGCCGTCATCGGTCTGGGTAAATTGCCCCGGCTATTGATGCCGTGATGGCGCTGGTGGGCAAGGAGCGTGTGCTCGCCCGCATCGATCGCGCTTTGGCGTATATCGAAGCGCGCATGGCCGCCGAGTAAGCAGGCCATCGTCAGGCCGGGCGGGATACCTGCCCGGCTGGACACCAGATATAAAAAATCCGAAACGCCATGTTTCGGATTTTTTTATGGTCGTAGCTTTGTGTGGCGGAGCCTGGCTGAGCAGGCTCCGGATCGGGATCAGGTCAGCTTGAAGGAGTTGATCTGGCTGTCCAGATCCTTGCTGTGTTGCTCCACCAGCTCGGAGGCCTCCTGCAGCTCCCGCAGCACCACCACGGAGCCTTCGGCGATCTGCTTGACCTGCTCCAGGTTGCCGCGCATCTCTTCGGCCACCGAGCTCTGTTGCTCGGAGGCTGCGGCGATGTGGCGGTTCATGTCGGCCACCCCCTGCACCCGCTGCACTATGGTGGCGAGTTGATCCCCCGCGCGAGTGACCTGCTCTACTCCCTTGTCCGCCTGTTGCACGCTCTGGGACATCAGCTCGGCCGCCTGGGCGGCATTGCCCTGCAGCTGTTCGATCATCTTCTGGATCTCGACGGTGGCCGCCTGGGCCCGGTTGGCCAGCTCGCGTACCTCGGAGGCGACTACCGCAAAGCCACGACCGGCCTCACCGGCGCGGGCTGCCTCGATGGCGGCGTTCAGCGCCAGCAGGTTGGTCTGCTCCGAAATGCCGCGAATGGTGTCGACCACAGAGCCGATGCGATCCACTCCCTGTTCCACCTGATTGACCACGGTGGCGGAGCGTTGGATGTTGCCGGAGAGGGTGTCGATGGTGTTGACGGTTTCCGCCACGCAGCGGCTGCCCTCTTCGGCCAGCTGGCTGGTTTCTGTGGTGGCGTGGGAGGCCTGTTCGGCGTGGGCTGCCACTTCACGAATGGCGCCGACCATCTGGCTCATGGCGCTGGCCAGCTGCTCTATCTGGCCGAACTCTTCATTGATCGCCTCGTTGGCCTCTTCCATGCAAAGGGTGACCTGGGAGGCGATCTCGTTGAGCTCCTTGCAGGCGGCACGCTGGTTGCCAAACACCGCCTTGAGGTTTTCCTGGGAGTGGGAGACCGCCTTGGCAATGTCACCGAACTCATCGCGGGAGTGGAGCAGCACCTTGTGGCTGAGATCCCGCTTGGCGAAGCGCTCCAGCAGGCCGACCAGATAGTGCACCTGCTTCACCATCAGACGGGAGCCGGTCAGCAGCAGGATCACGAACAGCAGCCCCATGATGGCCGTCTCCATCAGACCTGTCCAGAGCAGGCGGTCGGCAATGGCGTTTGCCTTGTCCGGATCCAGCCCTTCGCTGAGCAGGGTGGCTTCCAGATTGTTGGCATCGAACCAGAGCTTGGTGAGCAACAACAAGGTACTGAATACCATCAGCAGTACTACCTTGGGTACCAGCCGTATATCACTCATCCGCTTCTCTAGCAGGTTTAGCTGCATATTTTTTCTCCTTTAAAAAACTGCTTTTTCCTTTGTCCTCAGGGCTATCGGCATTATCTTCCCTTTTATTAATTTGCACTGTGTTTAAAGTTGGAAAATGTATGCGACATCACTTAACTCATCTGCGGGCCACCGATCTGCTGATGGCCTTCCTCTCCGTTATCTCGGTATTGCTGGTTACGGCCCGTTGGTGGGGGCACGAAACCCTGACTTCCCAGACACTGCAACTCTTCTATGACCTCGACAGCCTGATCTGTTACTTCTTTCTCGCCCACTTCGCCTATGGCTTGGCCCGCGCCCCGGACAGGAAGGCCTACTTCAAGGCCAACTGGTTCTATCTGCCGGGCAGTCTGCCCATGGTGGAGTCCCTGCGCTGGGCCCGGTTGATCCAGTTGTGGCGTGTCTATCAGTTGCTGCGCAGCCAGCCGGACCTGCTGGCCATGTTTCGTCGCGAGCGAAACGAAACCACCATCTCCGGCATCCTGTTCCTGTTCGTCCTCTTGCTGGGGCTTGGCTCCGGGATCATGTACTGGATTGAATCTGGCCAACCGGGCAGTGAAATCGAGACCCCCTATGATGCGTTCTGGTGGACCCTGGTGACCCTCTCCACCGTGGGTTACGGGGATCTGGTGCCCAAGACGGAGGAGGGGCGCTTTGTGGCCAGCCTGCTGATCCTGTTCGGGGTCGGCCTGTTTGGCGCGCTCAGCGGTTTCATGGCCAGCCTGTTTCTGCAGCCCAATCGCGGTGATAACGACACCGAGAAGTGGCGTCATCACTACAATGCCCAGCAGGAGCAGTTGTTGCAGGAGTTGCGAGCGCTGCGGGCCGAGGTACGGGAGCTGAGAAACAAGTGATGATGAGGTCAAAAAGTGGCCAAGTCATGTATGGCAGGGCAGGGAGTGCCCCCAGGGGAAGCGTTTTCTTTGCTTGTCCTTTAACCTGCCGGCGGCTTAACATTCAGCCTCTTACCCAAAACTGAAAAGAGAACCGATCGACCATGCGCGCCCTTCTCGGGATTTTGATCTGCTTGTGTGCCGGCCAGGCACTGGCCGAGACCCGTTATGTTTCAGACAACATCTTTACCTATATCCACAATGGCCCGGGGACCCAGTACCGGATCCTGGGCAGCGTCAAGGCGGGTGAGCCGCTGGAGATAAAGTCGGTGAACGGCGAAGCCGGTTTCACTCAGGTGGTGGACGGCCGTGGCCGTGAAGGGTGGATCAAGAGCAGCGAGCTGCAGAGCCAGCCCAGCCTGCGCGAGCGCCTGCCCCAGGTCGAGAAGGAGCGGGATGAGCTCAAGAGCCGCCTGCAGAACCTCAACGGCGACAACGAGAAACGCTTTGCCGAGAAGGATGGCCAGATTGAACTGCAGAGCAATGAGATAGCATCGCTCAAGGCCCAGCTCGCCAGCCAGGGCGAGGAGATGAGCAATCTCAAGGAGCAGAACGATGCCCTGACCCAGAGTTATGACAACCGGGAACACGACATGCAGATGGACTGGTTCATCCGTGGCGGTGCCATGGTGGGGGCCGGCATCCTGCTCGGCATCCTGTTGCCCATGCTGCCTCGTCGCCGCAGCCGCAGCGATCGCTGGATGAATTGACAAAAATTGTCTGACTGAGCAGAAGGGTCGCCATGGCGGCCCTTCTCTGTTTTTGTCGTTTGACGCAGGGCTGGAGGGGGCATAAAGGGAGAGAGGAATTGTATACAAAACAAGATGTGAAGCTGGCCTGAAAAGGGCATTTTCACCCTGAGATAGCCATAAAACTCCCATGCCAGCGATTTTTGTTAAAACAAGGCAACAAATTTATTTCATATAGGGTGCAATATTGTATACATTATCGGCGTTTCGGCGGCACGGCCGCCTTCGTCGATATCAGCCCTAGGGCGTACAGGAAGACCCCATATGTTCAAAGCGACTCAAGTGCTTGCAGCTGACTATATTCCCTCCGATCTGGCCGCCCTGCGCGAAGCCATCACCCAGAACTATGTGGTGGATGAAAATGCCTATCTGGCAGAGCTTGCCGCCATGCTGCCGGGAGATGGCGCTTCGCTGGAACAGGTAACCCAGCGGGCTCGCACCCTGGTGACCAAGGTGCGCAAGGAGAGCGGTTCCGGCGACGGTATCGACGCCTTCCTGCAGGAGTACAGCCTGGATACCCAAGAGGGGATCATCCTGATGTGTCTGGCCGAGGCGCTGCTGCGCATCCCCGATGCCCAGACCGCAGACGCCCTGATCAAGGACAAGCTTTCCGGCGCCAACTGGTCCTCTCATTTTCGCAAGAGCGACTCCACCCTGGTCAACGCCTCGACCTGGGGCCTGATGCTGACCGGCAAGATCATCAAGCTCGACAAGAAGCTCGACGGCAATCCGGCCAACCTGCTGGGGCGGATGGTCAACAAGCTGGGCGAACCCGTGGTGCGCTCTGCCATGTACGCCGCCATGAAGATCATGGGCAAGCAGTTCGTGCTGGGTCGCGATATGAAGGAGGCTCTCAAGGCGAGCCGCAAGTCCCGCGAGCTGGGTTACACCCACACCTACGACATGCTGGGTGAATCGGCGCTGACCATGCAGGACGCCGACAAGTATCTGGCCGACTACCACAACGCCATCGAGGCGGTGGGCGGCGAGCGGATCAGCGACGGCGGCCCGGCTCCCTCCATCTCCATCAAGCTCTCGGCGCTGCATCCGCGCTATGACGTGGCCAACCGCGAGCGGGTGCTCGGCGAGATGTGCGAGCGGCTGGTGGGGCTGGTGCGTCTGGCCCGCGATAAGGACGTGGCCATCAGCATCGACGCCGAGGAGATGGACCGCCTCGAGTTGTCGCTGGATCTGTTCGAGCAGCTCTACCGCTCCGAGGCGAACCGTGGCTGGGGCAAGCTCGGCATGGTGGTGCAGGCCTACTCCAAGCGTGCCCTGCCGGTCTTGTGCTGGCTCACCGCCCTGGCCCGCGAGCAGGGGGATATCATTCCGGTACGTCTGGTGAAGGGGGCCTACTGGGACAGCGAGCTGAAATATGCTCAGCAGGCCGGTCTGCCCGGCTACCCGCTGTTTACCCGCAAGGCCGGTACCGACATCTCCTACCTCGCCTGTGCCCGCTACCTGCTGAGCGAGCCGACCCGCGGTTTCATCGCGCCCCAGTTTGCCACCCACAACGCCAATACCGTGGTCAGCATTCTGGAGATGGCCGGCGATCGCCAGTTCGAATTCCAGCGCCTGCACGGCATGGGGGAGGAGCTGCACAACGCCGTGCTCAATGACAACCCGGGCCTGCACTGCCGCATTTATGCACCGGTCGGCGCCCACAAGGATCTGCTGCCCTACCTGGTGCGCCGTCTGCTGGAAAACGGCGCCAACACTTCGTTTGTGCACAAGCTGGTGGATCCCAACACCCCGGTGGACAGTCTGGCCGAGCACCCGCTGCGTACCCTCAAGCGCTACTCGAGCTTTGCCAACGACCGCATCCCGCAGCCGGTGAACCTGTTTAGTGATCGCAAGAACTCCAGTGGCGTGAACATGAACATCGTCTCCATCCAGCGCCCCTTCTTCGCCGGGCTCAAGGAGCTGGAGAGCAAGCAGTGGCTGGCCGGCCCCATCGTCGATGGCGAGACCCTCAAGCGTAATGAAGCCCGCGTGGTGGTGAGCCCGCAGGACGTGAGTCTGACCGTCGGCAAGATCCATTGGGCCGATGAGCAGGCGGTGGAGCAGGCGCTGGCCTCTGCCCATGCAGCCTTCCCGCGCTGGCGCGAGACGCCGGTCTCCGAGCGTGCTGCCGCGCTGGAAAAGCTGGCAGATCTTTTGGAAGCGAACCGTAGCCAGTTTATTTCGCTCTGTACCCGTGAGGCGGGCAAGCTGCTTCAGGACGGCATCGACGAGGTCCGCGAGGCGGTGGATTTCTGTCGCTACTACGCGGTGCAGGCTCGCAGCATGATGGGTCAGGCGACCCTGCTGCCCGGCTACACCGGCGAGCAGAACGAGCTGCTCCTGCAAGGGCGCGGTGTGTTTGTCTGCATCAGTCCGTGGAACTTCCCGCTGGCCATCTTCCTGGGGCAAGTCGCGGCGGCGCTCGCCACCGGCAACACCGTCATCGCCAAACCGGCTGAGCAGACCGGCCTCATCGCCCATCTGGCGGTGACCCTGGCCCATCAGGCTGGCATCCCGGGTGACGTGCTGCAGCTGCTGCCGGGCGACGGTGCCACGGTGGGCGCCAAGCTGACAGCGGATCCCCGCATCGGCGGCGTCTGCTTCACCGGTTCCACCGAGACCGCCAAGCTCATCAACCAGACTCTGGCCAATCGTGACGGCGCCATCCTGCCGCTGATTGCCGAGACCGGTGGCCAGAACGCCATGATCGTCGACTCCACCGCCCTGCCGGAGCAGGTGGTGCGCGACGTGGTCAGCGCCGCCTTCCAGAGCGCCGGCCAGCGCTGCTCCGCCCTGCGGGTGCTGTTCCTGCAAGAGGAGATCGCCGATCGGGTGCTGGAGATCCTCACCGGTGCCATGCAGGAGCTCAAGGTCGGCAACCCGGCCGAGCACAACACCGACGTGGGCCCGGTCATTGACGCCGAGGCCAAGGCGGGGTTGGATCTGCACCTGGCCAGGATGATCCCGAAAAGCCGCCTGATCGCCCAGGCCCCCATGCCGAAGGCGACCCAGGAGGGACACTTCGTCCAGCCGACCGCGCTCGAGATCCGCTCCATCAAAGAGCTGGAGCGCGAGCAGTTCGGCCCCATCCTGCACGTGGTGCGCTATGCCGCGCGGGATCTGGAGCAGGTGATCAGCGACATCAACGGTACCGGCTACGGCCTGACGCTGGGCATTCACAGTCGCAACGAATCCCACGCCGAAGAGCTGGCGAGCCGCATCAACGTAGGCAACGTCTACATCAACCGCAACCAGATCGGCGCCATGGTCGGGGTGCAGCCGTTCGGTGGCCAGGGCCTCTCCGGCACCGGTCCCAAGGCAGGTGGTCCCCACTATCTGAGCCGCTTTGTCACCGAGAAGACCCGTACCATCAATACCACGGCGGTGGGGGGCAACGCCTCCCTGCTGGCGATGGGGGATGCCTGACATCGAGTCTTTCTGGTGAAAACGAGATAACACCAAGGTCGCCTGCGGGCGACCTTGTTATTTCGGGGTGGCTCGTACCGGAGAGTCGCGCTAGCTGCATGGGGGTCGTCATCTTTTCGCGCTGGTCGTAAGATGAGAGCCTCGACCGGTGCCGAGCGCACCTTTGCTATACAGAGCCTGGATGCTTATGTCATTGACCGAACAGGCCCGCTGGTTCGTACTGGGGGGCGATCATCTGGTGCTGCTCGACGAGCAGGGCCATATTCCGCAGGGGGCGTTGAGCCAGTTGCCCGCGTTTTTGCACGCCAAGTCATTTGAGCGTTTCGACGAGTGGGAGGGGCTGCCCTGCTATCTGCTGGATCTGGGGGAGGAGGCCGAGGCGTCTCTTATGACCCCCCTGCGCCAGCTGATGGTGGCGGGGGATGAGGCGGGTTTTCATCTGGCGGGGCGCGCCTGGCAGCTCGCGACCTTTCGCCGCACCCACCGCTTCTGTGGCGAGTGTGGTGCCCCCATGGCGCCCAAGGCGGGGGAGTGGGCCCAGGTGTGTCACCATGGTCACATCGTCTATCCGCGCATCTCCCCCTGCATTATCGTGGCGGTGCGCAAGGGGCCGGCCATTTTGTTGGCTGCCCATCGCCGTCACCATCAGGTCGAGGATCCCATGTATACCGTGCTGGCGGGCTTTGTGGAGGCGGGGGAGAACCTTGAGCAGTGCGTAGCGCGGGAGGTGTTCGAGGAGAGCGGCATCCGGGTGCGCAACGTGCGCTATGTGGCCAGCCAGCCCTGGCCTTTTCCCCACAGCCTGATGATGGGCTTCACCGCCGACTACGAGAGCGGCGAGATCCGGATACAGGACGAGGAGCTGGTGGCCGCCGACTTCTTCGAAGCTGACTGTCTGCCAAGGCTGCCTCCCCACGGCACCATAGCGCGGCGACTCATCGAGCTTTGCCTGGCGGGCGAGGCCTGAGGCGAGTCGTTATTTCCTCGTTGTAAAAGGGACGCTTGTTTGCGTCCCTTCACATCTTTGCAACCGGCCCTGGATTTGCCACCCATTGGGCAGTCCGTTCCGGCGGGCAAAGTGATATCATGGCCGCCATTTTATGCGTGATATGAATTCAGGAACTGGGATGAAAGAGCTGAAGAACGATCGTTACCTGCGTGCCCTGCTGCGCCAGGAAGTGGACATGACCCCGGTATGGATGATGCGCCAGGCAGGCCGTTATCTGCCGGAATACAAGGCGACCCGCGCCCAGGCGGGGGATTTTATGTCCCTGTGCCGCAATGCCGAGCTGGCCTGTGAAGTCACCTTGCAGCCGCTGCGCCGCTATCCGCTTGATGCCGCCATCCTCTTCTCCGACATCCTCACCGTGCCCGACGCCATGGGGCTGGGTCTCTATTTCGAACAGGGGGAAGGCCCGCGTTTCGAGCGTCCCATCACCTCCATGGCCGACGTGCAGGCGCTGCCGGTGCCGGATCCGGAAGACGAGCTTGGCTACGTGATGAACGCGGTGCGCACCATCCGCCGCGAGCTCAAGGGTGAGGTGCCGCTGATTGGCTTCTCCGGCAGCCCCTGGACCCTGGCTACCTATATGGTGGAGGGGGGCAGCTCCAAGGCATTCACCAAGATCAAGCAGATGATGTACGCAGAGCCGCAGACCCTGCATCTGCTGCTCGACAAGCTGGCCGACAGCGTGATCGCCTATCTGAATGCCCAGATCAAGGCGGGTGCCCAGGCGGTCATGGTGTTCGACACCTGGGGCGGCGTGCTCACCCCGCGCGATTATCGCGACTTCTCCCTGCAGTACATGCACAAGATCGTCGATGGCCTGATCCGCGAGCACGACGGTCGCCGCGTGCCGGTCACCCTGTTCACCAAGAACGGCGGCCAGTGGCTGGAGCAGATCGCCGCCACCGGTTGTGATGCGCTGGGGCTGGACTGGACCACCGACATCGCGGACGCCAAGCGTCGGGTCGGCGACAAGGTAGCGCTGCAGGGCAACATGGACCCTTCCATGCTCTACGCCTCTCCCGAGCGCATCCGCGAAGAGGTCGCCTCCATCCTGGCCGGTTTCGGTCATGGCAATGGCCACGTCTTCAACCTGGGCCACGGCATCCATCAGGATGTGAACCCGGAGCATGCGGGCGTGTTCGTCAACGCGGTACACGAGCTCTCGGCTCAATACCACAAGCGCTGATAGCGGCGCGTTTTATCGTGACGACGGGGCCTTGGGGCCCCGTTTCGTTGGTGGCGGGGCTGCATCCCGGTTGTCGCTCGGGTTACACTGCATCCCTTGTGGGAACAACGATGGGAGCGGGCATGAGTCTCGTTTCCCAGACAGGTTTCCCTGGTCATGGCTGGAGGCTGGATGAGCAAACGAGTATTGGATTGGGGTATCGATCTGGGCGGTACCAAGTGCGAGTGCGTGGTGCTGGAGGGGGACGAGGTGCTGCTGCGTCATCGCATCCCCACCGAGCGCCAGGGCGGTTATGAGCATATGATCGGCCAGATCGCCAAACTGGTAGAGGAGTGCGCCGCCAAACTCGGCCAGCGCCCGGCCATCATCGGCATGGGCACCCCGGGAGCGCGGGATCCGCAAACCGGCCTGATGAAGAACTGCAATACGACCGAGCTCAACGACAAGCCGTTCAAGGAAGATCTGGAGCGCAGGCTCGGTGTACCCGTACTCATCGCCAACGACGCCAACTGCTTCGCCCTGGCGGAAACCCATCTCGGGGCGGTGCGCCAGCATCATCCGGATGCGAAAGTGGTGTTCGGTATCATCATGGGCACCGGCGTGGGTTCGGGCATTGTCATCAATGGCCGCATCCTCAACGGCCACCACGGCATCGCCGGTGAGTGGGGCCACAACGTGCTCTCACCCGATGGCCCCGAGTGCTACTGCGGCAAGCGCGGCTGCGTCGAGACCCTGATCAGCGGCCCGGCGCTGGAGGCCTGGTACGAAGCCAAGGCCAAGCGCCGCCTCTCGCTCGCCCAGATTGCGGCAGCTAGCGCCCACGATCATGTGGCCAAGCTCACCATCGACCGGCTGCACCTGCTGTTTGGCCAGGCGCTGGCCAACGTGGTCAACATTCTGGATCCGGATGTCATCGTCATCGGTGGCGGGGTGGGCAATGTGCAGAGCCTCTATCGCGCCGGGCGGGAGACAATTTTGCCCTTCCTCTTTAATCCCCGCTTCCGGGCCCCCATTATTGCACCAGCCCTTGGCGACAGCGCCGGGGTATTTGGCGCGGCCTTGCTGGCGCGCGGTGAATTCAAGGATGCCCTGCTGTCGTGAGCCGGGTGTCGGGTGGCCCAAGGGTCACCCCTTTTTGCTGGTAAGGAATGCATCCCAGATGATCAAGATTGCCATCAATGGTTACGGACGGATCGGTCGCAACGTGTTGCGGGCCCTCTATGAAAGCGGGCGCGACAAGACCATCAAGATCGTCGCCATCAACGAACTGGCGGCGCCGGAGGCCATGGTGCACCTGACCCGCTTTGACACCAGCCACGGTCGCTTCCGTTATCCGGTGCAACTGGCGGGCAACAGCATGCAGGTAGGCGAAGACCTCATCTCCCTGTTTGCCGAGAAAGACCCGTCCAGATTGCCGTGGCGGGCGCTGGGGGTTGATGTGGTGCTGGACTGCACCGGGGTGTTCGGATCGCGCGCCGATGCCGAGCTGCATCTGGCGGCGGGGGCGAGCAAGGTACTCTTCTCCCATCCGGCCGATGCGGATGTGGATGCCACCATCGTCTACGGGGTCAATCACCAGGTGCTGACCGGACGTGAGCGGATCGTCTCGAACGCCTCCTGTACCACCAACTGCGTGGTCCCCGTCATAGAAACATTGCATCGAGAATTCGAAATAAATTGTGGTACTATTACGACAATTCATTCGGCCATGCATGACCAGCAAGTGATCGATGCCTACCATGGCGACTTGCGCCGAACTCGCGCCGCCAGCCAGTCCATCATCCCGGTGGATACCAAGCTGGCCAAGGGGTTGGAGCGTATCCTGCCCCACTTCGCCGGCAAGTTCGAGGCGATCGCGGTACGGGTACCGACCATCAATGTAACAGCGATGGATCTGAGTATTACTGTTCGTAAAAAAGTGACAGTTAGTGACGTAAATCAAGCCCTGCAACGGGCATCCAGAGGTACATTACAAGGTATTCTGGATTACACGGAAGAACCGCTGGTCTCCGTAGACTTTAATCATGATGCACACTCCTGCATCATTGATGGTACCCAGACCCGGGTGAGCGATGCCAACCTCGTCAAGATGTTGATGTGGTGCGATAACGAATGGGGCTTCGCGAATCGGATGCTGGATACTACCCGGGCCATGATGGTTGCAGGCTGAGCCTGCCCCGGGCGAAAGGTTACTGTTTTTAACATTACCTGGAAAATATAGAGGACTGAATATGTCTGTTATCAAGATGACTGACCTGGATCTGGCGGGCAAACGCGTTCTGATCCGTGCTGACCTGAACGTGCCGGTAAAAGACGGCAAGGTCACCTCCGATGCACGTATCGTCGCTACCCTGCCGACCATCAAGCTGGCTCTGGAAAAGGGCGCCAAGTTGATGATCACCTCCCACCTGGGTCGTCCGACCGAAGGCGAGTACAACGAAGAGTTCTCCCTGCTGCCGGTTGTCAACTATCTGAAAGACGCTCTGTCCTGCCCGGTTCGCCTGGCCAAGGATTACCTGGATGGCGTGGAAGTCGCTGCCGGTGAGCTGGTTGTGCTGGAAAACTGCCGCTTCAACAAGGGCGAGAAGAAGAACGCCGAAGAGCTGGCCAAGAAGTATGCCGCTCTGTGTGACGTCTTCGTAATGGATGCATTCGGTACTGCTCACCGCGCCGAAGGTTCCACCTATGGTGTCGCCCAGTTTGCCCCGATCGCCTGTGCAGGCCCCCTGCTGGCCGGTGAACTGGAAGCCCTGGGCAAAGCCATGCTGAAGCCCGAGCGCCCCATGGTTGCCATCGTTGGCGGCTCCAAGGTCTCCACCAAGCTGACCGTGCTGGAATCCCTCTCCAAAATTGCTGACCAGCTGGTGGTCGGTGGTGGCATCGCCAACACCTTCATCGCTGCTGCCGGTCACAACGTCGGCAAGTCTCTGTGCGAGCACGACCTGATCGACACCGCCAAGAAACTGGCTGCCGAAACCAACATCCCGGTGACCACCGACGTGGTTGTCGGTGCCGAGTTCTCCGAGTCCACCCCGGCCACCATCAAGTCCGTGTCCGACGTGACCGACGGTGACATGATCTTCGACATCGGCCCGGATTCCGCCAAGGCCCTGGCCGACATCATCATGAACGCCAAGACCATCCTGTGGAACGGCCCGGTCGGCGTGTTCGAGTTCGATCAGTTCGCCGAAGGCACCAAGGTGATCGCCGAAGCCATCGCCGCTTCCCCGGCCTTCTCCATCGCTGGCGGTGGTGACACCCTGGCCGCCATCGACAAGTTCGGCATCGCCGACAAGGTCTCCTACATCTCCACCGGCGGCGGCGCCTTCCTGGAGTTCGTAGAAGGCAAGGTACTGCCGGCTGTCGCGATTCTGGAACAGCGCGCCAAAGCCTAATTGACCCGGGACGGGGGGCAAAAGCCTCCCGTTTCGTTTATCATGTGGCCGCTGTGCCGGTTCATGATGAACCCCCCACTTTTTATTAACGGCATACGAGACAGGACGATTAAACATGTCTAAGAAAATTTTCGACTTCGTAAAACCCGGCGTGATCACTGGTGATGACGTTCAGAAAGTGTTCGCCATCGCCAAGGAAAACGGCTTCGCTCTGCCGGCCGTCAACTGCGTCGGTACCGACTCCGTCAACGCCGTGCTGGAAGCGGCTGCCAAGGTGAAAGCCCCGGTCATCGTGCAGTTCTCCAACGGTGGTGCCGTGTTCACTGCCGGCAAGGGTCTGAAGCTGGAAGGCCAGCAAGCTGCCATCCTGGGTGCCATCTCCGGTGCCAAGCACGTTCACGCCGTTGCCGAAGCCTACGGTGTTCCCGTGATCCTGCACACCGACCACGCTGCCAAGAAGCTGCTGCCGTGGATCGACGGCCTGCTGGACGCCGGTGAGAAGCACTTCGCCGAGACCGGCAAGCCGCTGTTCTCCTCCCACATGCTGGATCTGTCCGAAGAGTCTCTGGAAGAGAACATCGACATCTGCTGCGAGTACCTGACCCGCATGGCCAAGATGAACATGACTCTGGAGCTGGAACTGGGTTGCACCGGTGGCGAAGAAGACGGCGTCGACAACAGCCACATGGATCAGTCCGCTCTGTACACCCAGCCGGAAGACGTGGCCTACGCCTACGAGCGTCTGTCCAAGATCAGCCCGCGTTTCACCATCGCTGCCTCCTTCGGCAACGTACACGGTGTATACAAGCCGGGTAACGTCAAGCTGACCCCGTCCATCCTGGATGCGTCCCAGAAGTACGTTTCCGAGAAGTTCGGTATTCCGGCCAAGTCCCTGGACTTCGTATTCCACGGTGGCTCAGGTTCCACTCTGGAAGAGATCCGCGAATCCATCTCCTACGGCGTCGTGAAGATGAACATCGACACCGACACCCAGTGGGCGACCTGGGAAGGCATTCTGGACTTCTACAAGACCAACGAAGCCTACCTGCAAGGTCAGCTGGGCAACCCGGAAGGTGCCGACAAGCCGAACAAGAAGTTCTACGATCCGCGCGTATGGCTGCGTGCCGGTCAGACTTCCATGATCAAGCGTCTGGAACAGGCTTTCTCCGACCTGAACGCCATCGACGTACTGTAATTCGTTACCGTACCTTGATTGCATGAAAAGGCGCCCTTCGGGGCGCCTTTTGCATTTCTGTGATCCGGTGCGACTGGTTTGCAGTGAGTGAGCTGGGTATTATCGAAACAAATCTGCTTATTTTATTAAACAATTTGCAACCAAGGCAGGATGCTGAGCATGCAGGCAGGAAAGCACAACGCACATCAGGAACACGCGGCCTCCTATTACGCCGCGACTCGCAACGACTCGCAGGAGTGGCCCGAGCTGGCCGGTGAACATCAGGCGGATGTCTGTGTCATTGGCGGTGGCTTTACCGGCCTCAATACCGCCATCAACCTGGCTGATGCCGGCTACAAGGTGATACTGCTGGAGGCCAACCGCATCGGCTGGGGCGCGTCCGGGCGCAACGGCGGCCAACTCATTCGCGGCATTGGCCACGACACCAGCCAGTTTGCCCGCTGGATTGGTGAAGAAGGCGTGCGTGAGCTGGATCTGATGGGATTGGAGGCGGTGCAACTGGTGCGCGAGCGAGTTGCGCGTTTTGGCATCGACTGCGATCTCACCTGGGGCTATTGCGATCTCGCTACCCGTCAGCGCCATCTGGCCGGTTTCGAGGAAGAGCTCGAACATCTGGCGAGCTTGGGCTACGAGCATGAGGTGAGGCTGGTGCCGCGCGAGGAGATCCACACGGTCGTGGGCTCGGATCGCTACATCGGTGGCCTCATCGACATGGGGTCAGGGCACCTTCACCCCCTCAACCTGGCCCTTGGCGAGGCGCGCGCCGCCCAGGGGCTGGGCGTCGCCCTGTTCGAGCAATCCAGGGTAACCCACATCGACTACGGCAAGCGGGTGGAGGTGACCACGGCCCACGGTCGGGTGAGCAGCGACTATCTGGTGATAGGGTGCAACGCCTATCTCAACGAACTCAATCCGGAACTCGGGGGCAAGGTGCTGCCGGCAGGTTCCTACATCCTCGCCACCGAGGTGCTGGAGAAGCGGCTGCGCCAGCGCTTGCTACCGCAGAACATGGCGGTGTGCGATCAGAACGTGGCACTCGACTACTACCGCCTCTCCGCCGACGGCCGCCTGCTGTTTGGCGGTGCCTGCAACTATTCCGGCCGTGATCCTCGCGATATAAAAGCCTTTATGCTGCCCAAGCTGTTGCGGGTATTCCCCGAACTGGTCGGGACTGCCATCGAGTTCCAGTGGGGGGGGATGATAGGCATAGGCGCTAACCGCTTGCCGCAAATCGGCCGCCTCAAGCAGCATCCCAATGTCTTCTACGCCCAGGCTTATTCGGGGCATGGGGTCAATGCCACTCACATGGCGGGCAAGTTGGTGGCGGAGGCTATTCGGGGGGAGAGTCGGGGTTTCGAGCTGTTTGCCAGCGTGCCCCATATCACCTTCCCCGGTGGCCCTGCCCTGCGCTCCCCGCTGCTGGCGCTCGGGATGCTGTGGCACCGGATGAAGGATTTACTATAGCGCAGGCGGGGCGGGCATGCTCCTGAGCAGGATTAGTGGGCGGGCTCGGCCAGCCGCCAGCCCTGCTCCGTCTTCATCATCCACACTTCGGCTTGCTGGGGCAGCACCTGGCCAGCCTCGAACTCGCCATATTTGCGCTCCAGCTCCATCAGTCCCATCTCTTGCTGGAAGGGACCGACCTTGTCGTAGACCAGATCCTCGTCGTGCAGCACCTGCAGTTGAGCCAGCCCCTGCTTGAAGTGGAGCTGGTAGCTGACCTTGACCAGATAGACGCCTTCCATGCGTTCCTCCTTGTCCAGGATGGCGAAGTCGCTGATCTCGAACAGGCTGGCGTCCGTTTCCGCCATCAGCTTGTCACTGACCTGCTGGCGGATCACCTCTTCACCGGGGCCCGCGCTGCAGCCATAGAGCCAGAGGGCCAGCAGGGGGATGAACCACTTTTTCATCAAAACTCCGGACGGGCGAAACAATGGAGGGCAAATTTTGCCACGGTGTCGCTCATATACAAGGGATTGCCAGAAAAATCAGCGAGTAACAGTGGGGATGGCCCAGCGGTGCGCCAGGCCAATTCCCATCTATGGCAGCTTGTCGAGCTGAGCCAGAAACTCGGCCGGGCCCATAAAGCCGGTGACTCTTTGCCCCGTGAGTTCATTGCCGGCGCGATCGAAGAAGATCAGGGTGGGCAAGCCCAGCACATTGAGGCCGTTGAGCAGCTCGACATCGGCGTCGTCATTGGCAGTGACATCCGCCTGCAACAGCACCATGTCGGCAAAGCGCTCGCGCACATCGGGATCGCTGAAGGTCTTGTGCTCGAACTCCTTGCAGGCGACGCACCAGTCGGCATAAAGGTCGAGCAGCACCGGTTTGCCGCGGGCGGCTGCGAGCTGGGTCTTGAGATCATCCTGGGTCTTGATGCGAATAAACTGCGGCGCCCGGGTTTCGGCACTGGTCTGGGCGCCGGAGGGAGGCAGCAGCAGATCCTTTCCCACCACCACGGCACTGATCATCGCCAGCAGCAGCACAAAACCGCGCAGGCTCTTACCGATGGAGTGGGGCTGATGCTGGTTGTGGTGATAGAAGTAGGCGCACAGCGCCAACCCCCAGCCGAGCCAGGCCAGGGTGGTAGCCTGCTCGCTCCAGAGCCGTGACAGCAGCAGGATGGGCACCGCCAGCAGCGCAAAACCAAAGAGTTGTTTGATCACATCCATCCAGGCGCCGGCCTTGGGCAGCAGCTTGCCGCCCGAGGTGCCGAGCAGCAGCAGCGGCAGCCCCATCCCCAGCGACAGGGCGTAGAGCGCCGCGCCGCCGAGCCAGAGATCGCCGCTCTGGGCCACGTAAATCAGGGCGCCGGAGAGCGGTGCCGTGGTGCAGGGGGAGCAGACCAGCCCCGAGATCATCCCCATGATGGCGACCCCGGCCACCGAGCCGCCCTGCTGGCGGTTGGAGAGGCCGGAGAGGCGCGTCTGCAAGCTGCTCGGCAGCTGCAGGGTGTAGAGCCCGAACATGGAGAGAGCCAGCAGCACGAACATCACCGAGAGGCCGATCAGCACATAGGGGTGCTGCAGCGCCGCCTGGAATTGCAGCCCCGCCGAGGCCACCACCAGCCCGAGCAGGGTGTAGGTGAGCGCCATCCCCTGGACATAGACGAAGGAGAGCAGGAAGGCGCGGCGGGTGGAGAGACGATGGCCGGCACCGGCGATGATGCCGGTCAGGATGGGGTACATGGGGAAGACGCAGGGGGTGAAGGCGAGCCCCAGCCCCAGCGCAAAGAAGGCGGCGATGCTGAGCCAGAAGCCCTGGCTGCCGAGGGCGGCGGCCAGTTTATCCTGTTGGCTGGACGGTGCAGTCGGCGCCGCCTCGTTATCACCCGACGTGGCCATCAGCGACTGCACCTCGACCACCTTGGTGGTCGGCGGGTAACAGAGCCCCACGGTGCAGCCCTGGTAGCTGATTTTGAGGCTCGCTTGTTGCCCTGCCTCGGTCAGGGTGACGGGTATCTCCACCTCCTGGTAATAGACCCGGGTCTTGCCGAAGAAGTCGTCTTCGTGTTCGGTTCCCTCGGGCAGGACGGGCTCGCTGAAGGTGAGGTCGTTGCCCTGAAAGTGCAGGCTGTGGCGATAAATATAGTAATCATCGGCGATGCGAAGTCGCAGCAGCAGCCGGTTGCCCTGCTGCTCGCTCTCCAGGGTGAATGCCTCGTCGACTTTCAGGAAGGCGGGCTTGGCACTGGCCTGAATGCCCAGGCTCCCCAGCAGATCACTGCTTGCCTGGACAGGGGTGAACAACAGGCCCAGCAGCAGGGTGAACAGGGCGGGCAGCAGGTAGCGCAGGCGAGCGCGACTCATGGGGTCTCCTCCTTCAGCCAGTCGAGATAGGCGGGTAGACCCGCACTGACCGGCAGCGCCAGCAACTCGGGCACCTCGTAGGGGTGGTGGGTGAGGATACACTGTTGCAGCTCGGCAAAGAGCGGCATCCGGGATTTGATGATGAGCTGGATCTCGGTGGCTTGTTCCACCTTGCCTTGCCAGCGATAGACAGAGGTCACGCCCGGCAGCTGGTTGATGCAGGCGGCCAGTCGCCGGGTCAGCAGCTGTTCGCAGACAAGGTCGGCACTGGGTTGGTCTGGGCAGGTGCAGAGCACCACAATGGCGTCAGTCATAAAGGGGGATCTTCACCTCGGTGGGGTAAACCGGCGGGGACATTTTTGTTAATGAAATGCCCCGAAAATCAGCGGTTACTATACCCCAGAGCCGCCCTTAATATCATCTGTCGCCATTTGTGAACCTGCGCCAAAAATTTGTGGGGGTCATGAGATAGACGCTGCCATGGGGACAGGGCAGAATGAGCGAGCTTGTTCCCATTAGACGTAAGGAAATGTATGACCCAACAGAATGAGCAGCAGAGAAACCGCATGTTGAGCCTGCTGCGCGAAGGTGAGCGCCGCATGTTGGTTCAACTCGCCGGTCTGCTGCGTACCACTGCCGATGAAATCAATGCCGAGCTGGAAAAAGAGGGGCTGCAGAGCTTCCTGGAGCAGCCCATCACGGTGGATTATCTCAATGGCGTGGTGCAGCACCATCTGTTCGAGCGCAAGCACAAAGGGGATATGGCGGTGGCCCAGCAGATGCTTGGTGAATACCAAAGCGAGCTGGAAGCCCTGCAATTAGCCCAGGCTCAACCCGAAGAGGCTGATGCCACCGATGAAGAGGGTGCTGAGCTCAAGGCTCAAGCCTGACGTTTCTCTCTCCCCGCTAGCCGCTTTTGTTCTCTCAGGCACCATCATTGCGATCATGATGGTGCCCTGTTTTTTTGGAGGCCTTGCCGATTAGCCCAGCGCCTTCTGCGGCATCGGTTGGGGGATGGGGAATACCTTGTCATAGCCCCAGTTGTAGGCGAAGGCGTAGACCAGATAGAAGGCTACGAAGCCCAGATCCAGCACCAGCGCCTCCAGCAGGCTGATGTCCAGCCACCAGGACATCACCGGCAGGGCGACGGTCAGTAGCCCCCCCTCGAAACCGAAGGTATGCACGATCCGTTGCCACAGGCTCTTGTGGGTGTGGCCCTGATACTTCATCAGCAGCTTGTCGACGCCGATGTTGTAGACATAGTTCCAGACGGTGGCGAGCACCGAAAAGAACAGTGCCAGTGGCCCCATGTGGTTGAGCCCGACTCCGGTGACCCAGCTCGCCAACGGGGCGGCAATCAGCAGGCCAATCAATTCAAAGCCGATGGCATGGCGCAGGCGATCGTTACGGGTTCGCATAAATCACTCTCTCAATCAGGTTCATTCACGAATATCGGGCCAATCTATCGATAAAAATTGATGTATTCACGTTACTATCTATCTGCAAATCAGATAGGTTGGTCGACAAGTATCATAAGCAAACAGGAATTCCGGGATGGGGCCGTCACTGGAACAACTCAATATACTGCTGGCCGCCGCCGAGGCCGGCTCGTTTTCGGCGGCGGCGCGCAAGCTGGGCAAGGCGCAGTCGGTGGTGAGCACTGCCATCGCCAATCTGGAGATCGATCTGGGGTTGACCCTGTTCGACCGCACCGGCCGTTATCCCCGGCTGACGGCGGCCGGGGTTCGTATGGTGCAGGAGGCGAGCATACTGTTGGCGCAGGGGGAGCGCCTGCAGGCCATCGCCGGCGAGCTGGCGGCAGGGGTGGAGTCACGGCTGACCCTGGCCATTGACGATGACTCCCATCTCCCCTGGCTGGGCGCTTTGCTGGAAGAGTTTGCCCGCCGTTACCCGGCTGTCGAGCTGGAGCTGCTCTTTCCCTTGATGGAGGATGTGACCGACATGCTGGTCAGCGGCCGCGCCCAGCTTGGCATCAGTTACCAGCAGGCTGTTCCCCAGCGGGAGATAGTCACCCGTACTCTGGGGGAAGTGGCCATGCCGCTGGTGGTCTCGCCGGATCATCCGCTGGCGCACAGGGTGCTGGTGCAAGAGGTCGATCTGCAGGGGGCGCGCCAGCTGATTGCCACCGGGCGGCGGGATGGCCCCGAGCGTCAGCGCTTTCGCATTGCCTCTCAGGTGTGGTGGGTCGAGGGAGATCTCGGCGTGCTGGAGCTGGTCAAGCGCGGGCTAGGATGGGGCGTGGTGCCCGAGTTCTTGCTGGACAGGCCCCTGGCGCGCAAGGAGGTGGTGGTGCTCAACCCCGACTTTATCGCCAGGCATGAACTGGTGCTGGAGCTGCAGTGGCACCGCGCCCGCCCACTTGGGCAGGCGGGGCGCTGGCTGAAGGAGGCACTGCTGGCGCGCGTGCCTCGTTAGTCCGGATTGCGGGTCAGTCGGCGAGGGAGTAGGGCAGTGGCTGCAGGGTGAGGCTGGCGCTCTCATCCTGCTTGAGACGGAACAGGGCGTCGGCCTCGGTGTCTTTGGGCAGCACAGCGGTGAGCCACACCTGACCATCCTGTTGCCAGGCGTTGAGCACCATACCGCTGCGACGCCAGTTGTCACCGAGCCGGATTTCCAGCGTATCACCACTGGCCACAGGCTCGCTGGCAACACCCGCCAGCAGGAACAGGGCACGATTGTTGGCGCCGCGATACTTGGCGCGCGCCACCGTCTCCTGACCCATGTAGCAACCCTTGGTAAAGCAGATGCCATCGAGGGCCTGCAGGTTGAGCATCTGCGGAATGAACTCCCCCTGATGCACCGCTTCCATGTGCGGCAGACCCGCCTTGATCTCGAGCCCCCACCAGAGGGATTCGTCGCCCGCCGGCAGGGTATCGGCTTGCTGGTCGCTCACCAGCAGCCAGCGATCCTGCTCAATTTTCACCGCCATGCCGCCGTCGACCAGCCCGCTTTGGACCAGGCCAAAGTGATCGGCGATCCAGGCGTCGCTGCCGATGCCGGCAATCCCGGTGGCGTGGCGCTCGTCGGCGGCGATCTCCACCTTGGAGAAAACGGCGAATTTCTTCAGCTCCGGCAGCTGGCGCTCCAGCACGGAGGGGGTCGTCAGCATCAGCAGGCTCTCTTCGAGACAGAGCAGGCGGAAATTGCTCCACAGCTTGCCCTTGGGATCGCAGTGGCCACCCAGGGTATTTTGTCCCGGTTGCAGGGCATTGACGTCACAGGTGACCTGACCTTGCAGGTATTTGACGCGATCCTGGCCGGCGATGCGGGTGATGGCGATCTTGGTCAGGGCAAAGCGGGTCGGCTCGGCAGGAAAAACAGGTGGTTGCAGGCTCACGATGGTATCCCAGAGAGAAAGTATGTGAGCTGCATGGTAAAGACGTAACTAATGTTTGTCAGCCGGAAAATCCAGCTGGTACCATCCCACGGTCTTTGTAAGGAGAGTTCCATGTTGAGCCCAGTTGAAAAATCCCGCCTGAAGTGGGCCTGCCGTCGTGGCATGCTCGAGCTGGATGTGATCTTTATGCCCTTTTTTGAACACGAATTCGACACCCTGAGCGAGGCCGATCAGCAGACCTTTATCCGCCTGCTGGAGTGCGATGACCCGGACCTGTTCAAGTGGTGCATGGGTCATGGTATCCCCGAAGACCCCGCCTTTGCCGCCATGATCCCGATGATCCTGGAGCGCAACCAGGCCCGTCACGACCGCCAGGGCTGATCCGGTGGCGCGGGTGAGCATGACGGTTCACCCCTCCCGCCATCAGCGGATCTGGCTGCTGGCGCTCTTTCTGTTGTTGCTATGGCCTGTGGCCATGTTGATCGATGGTTGGCGTTGGGCCCTGTTTATTCCCTGCTGGCTGGCCGCTCTGGTGCTGGGTTTGCGTGCGCTGCCCCGCCATGACTATGTACTGGAGTGGGATGGCCGCTGGCTGTCGTGGCAAGGCGCCCGCTATCAGCTGGGCCCCGGGAGTCGCACTCTGCCCGGGGTGCTGAGGCTCTCTCTTCTGCCCGAGCAAGGTGCTCCTCGTACCCTGTGGCTCTGCTCCGACTCGCTTCCCCCCGCACACTATCGCCTGTTGGCCCGGGCTATCCATTTCCTGTCGTCTGATAGCGGACGTTGAATGCCGCACTTTCATTCGCCGCTGTCGCAGCCTCATTGTCAGGTTGGCAGTCCGTGATGATGTTGTTTTCTGCTTGTCGCTTTGCCAAAAAAGAGTGACCCCGCCTTAAGCGGGGTCACGGATGGGCATTTGCCAGGCCGGGCTCAATCCCGCTCCGGGGTCAGTACGGTGGGCTTGGGATCCGGCAGCATGTCCGGATAGTCCAGGTTGTAGTGCAGGCCGCGGGACTCTTTGCGTTGCAGGGCGCAGTTGACGATGAGCTCGGCCACTTGCAGCAGGTTGCGCAGCTCCAGCAGGTTGTTGGAGACGCGGAAGTTGGCGTAGTACTCCTGCACCTCTTGCTTGAGCAGGTCGATGCGGCGCTTGGCACGGGCCAGACGTTTGTTGGTACGCACTATCCCCACGTAGTCCCACATCATCAGCCGCAGCTCGTGCCAGTTGTGCTGGATCACCACCAGCTCATCCGAATCTTCCACCTTGCTCTCGTCCCACACCGGCAGACGGGGCGGCTCCACGCTCATCGGCAGCTTGGCCAGGATGTCGGCCCCCGCCTGATGGGCATAGACCACGCATTCGAGCAGGGAGTTGGAGGCCATCCGGTTGGCGCCGTGCAGCCCGGTGTAGGTCACCTCGCCGATGGCGTAGAGGCCAGGAATGTCGGTCTGGCCGTTGTTGTCGATCATCACCCCACCACAGGTGTAGTGAGCTGCGGGCACGATGGGCATGGGCTCTTTGGTGATGTCGATGCCGACCGCGAGGCAGCGCTCATGGATGGTCGGGAAGTGCTTGATGATGAACTCCGCCGGCTTGTGGCTGATGTCCAGATACATGCAGTCGGCACCGAGGCGTTTCATCTCGTGGTCGATGGCACGGGCGACGATATCCCGCGGTGCCAGCTCGGCACGCTCGTCAAATTCCGGCATGAAGCGACTGCCGTCGGGGCGGCGCAGATAAGCGCCTTCGCCGCGCAGGGCTTCGGTCAGCAGGAAGTTTGGATCGTCGGGGTGGAACAGGCTGGTGGGGTGGAACTGGTTGAACTCCAGGTTGGCCACCCGGCAACCGGCGCGCCATGCCATGGCGATGCCGTCCCCGGAGCTGACGTCCGGGTTGGAGGTGTACTGGTACACCTTGGAGGCGCCACCGGTTGCCAGCGCCACGAAGCGGGCGCGAACAACTTCGACTTGCTCGGCGTTGCGATTCCAGACATAGGCGCCGAGGATCCGGTTGCCCGGCAGACCCAGCTTGCGGGTGGTGATGAGGTCGACCGCGTTGAAGCGCTCCATCAACTGGATGTTGGGGTGGGCGCGAACCTGATCGATCAGGGTCAGTTGCACTGCCTTGCCGGTGGCATCGGCCGCGTGGAAAATGCGGCGATGGCTGTGGCCCCCTTCGCGGGTCAGGTGATAGTGGGATTCGCCCTCGGAGTCTTCTTCCTGATCGAAAGGGACCCCCTGCTGGATCAGCCACTGAATGGAGTTGCGGGCGTTGCGGGCGGTGAACTCGACCGCGGCCGGGTCGCACAATCCTGCCCCGGCATTGAGCGTGTCGCTCACGTGGGATTCGATGCTGTCGGTCTCGTCGAACACGGCAGCGATGCCTCCTTGCGCATAGAAAGTGGCCCCCTCACTGATGGGCCCCTTGCTCAGAACCAGGACTTTGGCCTGGTCCGCCAATCGCAATGCGAGAGACAGACCGGCGGCACCGCTGCCAATGATCAGTACGTCGCAAAGGTATTCAACACTTGCTTTCATAAGTATCATTGGCCTGGATTAAGAACTGGCACCATGGTAGCCCAAGCGGGGGCGTGTATGCAGCCTGCATCACATTTTTTTCAATGCAAGCGAACTTTCTCTGATTCTCCCTGTCTGAACTTGTGCGCTTAGGAAGGGCCGGAAAAGAAAAACGATAACCTGATGGGGGTTTTACGGCTCCAATGAGCGACCAGAATCTACTGGACGAACAGCTGGTTGAACGTGTCCAGCGTGGCGACAAAGCAGCGTTCAACCTGTTGGTAAAAAAATACCAGCACAAGGTGGTCAACCTGGTGGCCAGGTATGTCAACAATCCCGGAGATGTGCCCGATGTGGCGCAAGAGGCCTTTATCAAAGCCTACCGGGCTTTGCCGACATTCCGTGGTGAGAGTGCTTTCTATACCTGGTTGTACCGAATTGCCGTCAACACGGCGAAGAATTATCTGACCTCCCAGGGGCGCAGGCCGCCCAGCAGTGATGTGGAGGCTGACGAAGCAGAGTCCTATGGTGGTGGTGAAGCCTTGCAAGAGGTCTCAACCCCTGAAAACCTGGCGCTGACCGACGAGATCAAGCGCACCGTGTTTGCCGCCATAGAGGCCTTGCCGGAAGACCTGAGGACAGCGATCACCCTTCGTGAACTGGAAGGGCTGAGCTACGAAGAGATTGCCGAAATCATGGATTGCCCTGTGGGTACGGTCAGATCCCGTATCTTCCGGGCGAGGGAAGCAATCGACAAAAAGCTGCAACCTCTGATCGAGAACTAACTGGGGAAAGACGGGTTTAACTTATGGCAAATAAAGAGCAAATCTCTGCCCTGATGGATGGTGACCTGAGTGACGCACAAGTACTGAACGAGCTGGAGCTGGACTCCGACTTGCAAGATACCTGGGGTCGTTACCACCTGATCGGCGATGCCATGCGGGGGGACCTGCCGGTCAATCTGCAGCTGGATCTCAGCGACAGCATCATGGCCGCACTGGAAGATGAGCCCACCGTACTGGCACCCAAGCCGGTCGAGGCCAAACCGGTTGCGCCTCAGGCACAACCGGAAATGGAACCAGCCAAGACAGATTCCAATGTGGTGCCGCTGTTCCGCCGTATCGGCCAGCAACTTGGCCAATACGCCATTGCGGCATCGGTCGCCGCGGCGGTCATCTTCGGGGTACAGCAGTATCAGGGACAGGACGGCGTGCCGACCAACCCTGTGCTCAATACCATCCCTATCGGTGGCAGCGCGGCCCCGGTCAGCGTGCACTATCCGCAAGAGGGTAACCGCAATCGCCAGCAAGGGTTGACCGAGCAGCAGATGCAGGAGCAGCGGGAACGGATCAACGCCTTCCTGCGTGACCACCAGTTGCAGCAACGTCTGCTGCAAGACAGGCAAATTCAACAATAACGAGTCGTCAGGGATACCAACAACGTGCGCCAGTCCAGCCGTATTTTGCTGGCCTCTCTCCTGCTGATCAGTGCCAAGGCCTCGGCCGACGATAAGTCGGCCGAGGCCTTGTTGCAGCAGATGCAGAGTGCCGTGCAGCAGCAAAACTTCGAGTTATCCATGGTCAAAGCCCGTCAGGGGCGCCTTGAGCCGATCCGCATCAGTCATGCCGTGATCGATGGCAAGGAGGTCGCTCATCTCAGCTATCTCGACGGCAAGGCCATCGAGTATCTGCAGCGCCAGGATGAATTCACCTTTTTTGAAAACAGTCATGAACCCTACACCCTGAAGGGGGCACGCTTCCCGGGCGTCTGGTCGACCCTGGTGAAGATGCCGCTTTCCCGGGTGATGGAAAGCTATGACGCCGTGCTGGCCGGTCGCAGCCGGGTAGCTGGTGTGGTGGCCCAGGTCGTCAGACTGGTGCCAAAAGAAGCAGACAAGTATGGCTTCGTGCTCTGGATCGATGAGCAGAGCAACCTGTTGCTGCGGGTCGACATGGTGGAGCGGGAAGGCAATCTGGTCGAGCAGGTGCTGGGTGTCGATCTGGAGCTGCAGAGCAAGCCGGCACCCTGGCTGGTTGCCCTAGCCAAGCGCAAGCTGCCGGAGGCGCTGGCGCTGGAAGATGCCTATCCTGCCCCACAACAGGTGCTGAGCTGGCAGATCACCTGGCTGCCGGATGGCTTCAAGGTGCTCTCTCGCGACAAACACCAGCTGGTGACCACCAGTCTGCCTGTGGACTACATGATGCTCTCCGATGGTCTGGTGGACCTCTCCGTCTATGTGGCCCGGGTCGATCCCAAGCAGGCGGTGCGCCAGCAGCTGATCCGCCAGGGAGCCACTTCGCTGGTGAGCTATGTCAACGAGGTGGGGGTCGAGATCACCGTCGTGGGGGAAGTGCCTGCCGAGACGGCCAAGCGGATCGCCGAGTCGGTCCAGCCCCTGGCCCGCAACGAAGCGGTACAATAACGCTGGCACAGAGGGGAAGGGCGCTTGCCGAACCTGGCAAAGCGTGTTCAGATCCTGTGCTTTGCAAGCCCGAGGTGTTGCCGTGAACGAGATGAGTGAAGAGCTGGCGACGGTTGTTGCCATTGAGGGCGACCATGCCTGGGTGGAGTGCGAACGGCGCTCCGCCTGCAGCGGTTGCCAGCAACAATCCAGCTGTGGCACCGGCACGGTTGCCAAGGCGTTTCCCCTCAAGGCGCCGCGTCTGCGGGTGCGATTGACTGCCGAGGTAAGCGTCGGCCAGCAAATCAGGCTCGGTATCCCCCAGGAGAGCCTGCTGCGCGGTGCCGCACTGGTCTATGTGCTGCCGCTCTTCTGCCTGTTGGCGGGGGCTCTGCTGGGCCAGCTCTGGCTGGCGCCGCTGCTCGCCGGGGGGGAGGGGATCACCATTCTCTTCAGCGTATTGGGGGGCGTGCTCGGCTTTTTACTGGTTCGTTACTTTTCCAACCGCCTAGATCAGGGGCGCTACGGTCCCCGGATGATCGGAGTGGTGGTTCCTGTCCGCAATCTCTCTTGACCCGGTGGGTGCTATTTGACGGGCGCTGGCGACTAAAGAATGGCCGTCAGCCGGGTTATCCAGTAAAATCGCGCCTCCATAACCGACCTTAAACCAATTTTGAGTGACTCTTGCTCGATGAAACACATTCGTAACTTCTCGATTATTGCGCACATCGACCACGGTAAATCGACCCTGTCGGACCGTCTGATCCAGACTTGCGGCGGCCTCTCCGACCGCGAGATGCAGGCTCAGGTGCTTGACTCCATGGAGCTGGAGCGCGAGCGCGGCATAACCATCAAGGCGCAGAGTGTGACCCTGAACTACCAGGCACAAGACGGTAACACCTACCAGCTGAACTTTATCGATACCCCGGGCCACGTGGATTTCTCCTACGAGGTTTCCCGCTCTTTGGCGGCCTGTGAAGGGGCACTGCTGGTAGTGGATGCCGGCCAGGGGGTTGAGGCACAGACTCTGGCCAACTGCTACACCGCCATGGAAATGGATCTGGAAGTGGTGCCGGTGCTGAACAAGATTGACCTGCCGGCTGCCGAGCCGGAGCGTGTTGCCGAAGAGATCGAGGATATCGTCGGCATCGATGCGGTGGATGCGGTGCGCTGCTCCGCCAAGACCGGCCTCGGCGTCGATCTGGTGCTGGAAGAGATCGTGGCCAGGATCCCGGCACCGGAAGGTGACCCGAACGCTCCGCTGCAGGCGCTGATCATCGACTCCTGGTTCGACTCCTACCTGGGCGTCGTCTCCCTAGTGCGGATCAAGAACGGTTCGCTCAAGAAGAACGACAAGATCAAGGTCATGAGCACCGGCCAGACCTGGGGCGTCGATCGCATCGGTATCTTCACCCCCAAGCAGGTGGATACCGACGGCCTGGGTTGTGGCGAGGTAGGTTGGGTTGTCTGCGGCATCAAGGACATCCACGGCGCGCCGGTGGGCGATACCCTGACTCTGGCCAAGCACGGTGCCGAGAAGGCGCTGGCGGGTTTCAAGAAGGTGAAGCCGCAGGTCTATGCGGGCCTGTTCCCCATCTCCAGCGATGACTACGAGTCCTTCCGCGATGCGCTGGAGAAGCTGTCGCTCAACGACGCGTCCCTGTTCTATGAACCGGAGAGCTCCACCGCGCTGGGCTTTGGCTTCCGTTGCGGCTTCCTCGGCATGCTGCATATGGAGATCATTCAGGAGCGTCTGGAGCGTGAATACGATCTGGATCTGATCACCACGGCGCCGACCGTGGTCTACCAGATTGAGCAGACCGATGGCACCACCATCCACATCGACAGCCCGGCCCAGATGCCTGCCATCACCAGCATCAAGGAGATGCGCGAGCCGATCGCCGAGTGTCACATCCTGCTGCCGCAGGAGTACATGGGCAACGTGATTACCCTCTGTATCGAGAAGCGTGGCGTGCAGACCAACATGGTCTACCACGGCAAGCAGGTGGCGCTGACCTATGAGATCCCGATGGCGGAAGTGGTGCTCGACTTCTTCGACCGCCTCAAGTCCACCAGCCGCGGCTACGCCTCCCTGGATTACGGCTTCAAGCGCTTCGAAACCTCCGACATGGTCCGTCTGGACATCATGATCAACGGCGAGCGCGTCGACGCCCTGGCCATCATCACCCACAAGGACAACGCCCAGTATCGCGGCCGTCAGGTGGTGGAGAAGATGCGCGAGCTGATCCCGCGCCAGATGTTCGACATCGCCATCCAGGCTGCCATCGGCAACCAGATCATCGCCCGCAGCACCGTCAAGGCCCTGCGCAAGGACGTGACCGCCAAGTGTTACGGTGGTGACGTGAGCCGGAAGAAAAAGCTGCTGAACAAGCAGAAAGAAGGTAAGAAGCGGATGAAGTCCCTGGGCCGTGTCGACGTGCCGCAGGAGGCTTTCCTCGCGATTCTCCACGTCGGAAAGGATTGATAGATGGCTAGCACGTTTTCCCTGATCCTGGTGGTGGTCTGCGCGATCACCGGTGTTATCTGGTGCCTGGACAAGATGATCTGGTCCAAGCAGCGCGCGGCCAAGATCGCCGTGGCCCGTGCCCACGGCGGCGCCAATCTGGACGAGAAGACCCTGGCCAAGGTCGCTCCCGTGCCGGTCTGGATCGAACAGACCGCCGGGATCTTCCCTGTCATCACCTTCGTGTTGGTATTGCGTTCGTTCATCTTCGAGCCGTTCCAGATCCCGTCAGGCTCCATGATGCCCACCCTGCTGGTGGGCGACTTCATCCTGGTGGAGAAGTTTGCCTACGGTCTGCGGGATCCGGTGACCAACACCAAGTTCCTCGAGACCGGTGAGCCCAAACGCGGTGATGTGGTGGTGTTCAAGTACCCGCTCGAACCGCGGGTGGACTACATCAAGCGGGTAGTCGGCATGCCAGGGGATCGCGTTATCTATCGCAACAAGGAGCTGATGATCCGGCCCAAGTGCGAGGAGCAGGAAGGGAAAACGTGCCCGGGCTTCAAGAAGCTCGACATCAAGTTTGAACAAAGAGGTGAATTTACCCAGATGGGGATCCCCCTTGACCGCTATACCGAGCAGTTGGGCGACGTCTCCCACGAGACCCTGCGCAATCCGCTGATGCCCGATATGGTCGGCCGTTACTATCGCCAGCCGGGCACCTACCCAGACGAATGGGTGGTGCCGGAGGGGCAATACTTCGTGATGGGCGACAACCGTGACAACAGTACCGACAGCCGTTTCTGGGGCTTCGTGCCCGAGCAGAATCTGGTCGGCAAGGCGGTCGCTATCTGGATAAGTTTTGAATTTGAGCGCGAAGAAGGCTCCCTGCTGCCAAGCTGGGTACCGACAGGGGTGCGCTTCAACCGCATTGGCGGAATCAAGTAAATGAATATCAAGATGAACAGACTGCAGTCCCGTCTCGGGCATGTCTTTCAGGATCAAGAATTGCTGACCCGGGCGCTGACTCACCGCAGCGCCGGTTCCCGTCACAACGAGCGACTGGAATTTCTGGGGGACTCCATTTTGAGTCTGGTGATTGCCGATGATCTGTTCCACCGCTTCCCGCAAGCGGCGGAAGGGGATCTCAGCCGGATGCGTGCCACCCTGGTGCGCGAGAAGACCCTGGCCGAGCTGGGCCGGGAGTTCGACCTCGGGGATCACCTGATCCTGGGGCCGGGTGAGCTGAAAAGCGGCGGTTTTCGCCGTGAGTCCATCCTGGCCGACACGGTCGAGGCGGTGATTGGCGCCATCTATCTGGACTCCAATCTCGAGACGATCCGGACCCTGCTGCTGGGCTGGTATGCCAGCCGCCTGGAGGAGATCAAGCCGGGCATAGAGCAGAAGGATCCCAAGACCCGTCTGCAAGAAATTCTGCAGGGAAGCCGCAAATCCCTGCCGACCTATACAGTGACCAATGTCAAGGGCGAGGCCCACAACCAGGAGTTCACCGTGCAGTGCGAGGTGGAAGGTCTGGATGGTCCGCTGGTCGGGGTCGGCACCAGTCGCCGCAAGGCCGAACAGGCCGCGGCGCAGCAAGCATTGGAAAGACTGTCATGACTGCTATTGATGCAAGAGGCCGCGGTCTTTCAACACAACAGGCATTGGAAAAACTGTCATGACAGATACTACCTACTGCGGCTTTGTCGCCATCGTGGGCCGCCCCAACGTGGGCAAGTCCACTCTGCTCAACAAGCTGCTTGGCCAGAAGGTCAGCATCACCTCGAAGAAGCCCCAGACCACCCGTCACCGGATCCTGGGGATCGACACCGAGGATAACTACCAGACCATCTATGTGGACACCCCGGGTCTGCACATCGAAGAGAAGCGGGCCATCAACCGCCTGATGAACCGCGCCGCCACCAGTTCGCTGGGAGACGTGGCCATGGTAGTGTTCGTAGTCGACGGTACCCACTGGACCAAGGATGACGAGATGGTGCTGGGCAAATTGCGCCACCTCAAGTGCCCTGTGGTGCTGGCGGTCAACAAGGTCGACAACGTCAAGGAGAAGGAAGAACTGCTCCCCCACCTCGAGTGGCTGGGTCAGCAGATGGCCTTCTCCCACATCCTGCCCATTAGCGCCCAGAAGGGCACCAACGTGGCCAAGATCCGCGAGTGGGCCAAGGATCTGCTACCGGAGAATGTGCACTTCTTCCCGGAAGATTACGTGACAGACCGCTCCTCCCGTTTCATGGCCTCCGAGATCATCCGCGAGAAGCTGATGCGTTTCACCGGCGAGGAGCTGCCCTACTCGGTGACGGTGGAGATCGAGCGCTTCAAGGTTGAAGAGAGCGGCATCTTCCACATCAATGCCCTGATCCTGGTGGAGCGCGATGGCCAGAAGAAGATGGTCATCGGCAACAAGGGTGAGAAGATCAAGACCATAGGCACAGAAGCACGCCTCGACATGGAACGGCTGTTCCAGAACAAGGTGCACCTGGAGCTGTGGGTCAAGGTCAAGGCGGGCTGGGCCGATGACGAGCGCGCCCTGCGCAGTCTCGGGTATGGTGACGATTGATTGCTGACCCCGGCTTTCGTCATCCACAGTCGGCCCTATCGGGAGACCAGCCAGCTGGTCGAGGTATTCACCCAGGATAGTGGTCGCTTTACCCTGGTGGCTCGCGGTTCCCGCGGGCCACGCTCCCCTCTGAAGGGGCTGCTGCAGCCCTTTACCCTGCTCACCATCGCCTGGCGTGGCAAGGGAGATCTCAAGAACCTCACCCAGGTGGAGTGCCCGGATCACTCCCTGCGCTTAGGGGGCGATCGCCTCTTCTACGGCCTCTATCTCAACGAGCTGGTCTACTACCTGCTGGAAGCCCATACCCCCTTCCCCGAGGTGTTTGATGCCTATGCCCGTGCCATCATGGCGCTGGCGGATGGCGAGACCCCGGAGCTGCCCTTGCGACGCTTCGAATTCCTGCTGTTGCAGGCCCTCGGTTATGCGGTGGACTTCGAATATGCCGCCGACGACGATGCGCCGATCCAGCCCGAACTGCTCTACGGTTTCGAGCGCGAATTGGGCTTTGTCGCTTGCGAGCGAGCGCCGGATCCCCGTACCCTGTTCCTCGGTGCCCACCTGCTGGCCTTCGCCGAGGGACGTTTCGATACTCCCCCCCTGCTGCAGGCGGCCAAGCGTTTCAGCCGGCTGGCCTTGCAACCCTATCTCGGCAAACGCCAACTCAAGAGCCGGGAGCTGTTTTTGAAACGCAAAGCCAGCATGCAAGGCTGACATACGGATATCGGAGCTGGCGCCAAGGCGGCAGCCGCACAGTCAACAAATGAAGTGTTTCAAGGAGTCGTCATGAGTGAAATCTACCTGGGTGTGAACATCGACCATATCGCCACCCTGCGCAATGCCCGCGGCACCCAGTACCCGGATCCGGTACAGGCAGCCTTCGTGGCCGAGCAGGCCGGTGCCGATGGCATCACGGTGCACCTGCGGGAAGATCGCCGCCACATCACCGACCGTGACGTGGAGATCCTGCGCCAGACGATCCAGACCAGGATGAACCTAGAGATGGCTGTGACCGAGGAGATGATCGGCATCGCCTGCCGTATCAAGCCTCACTTCGTCTGCCTGGTGCCGGAGAAGCGCACCGAGGTGACTACCGAGGGTGGCCTGGACGTAGCCGGCCAGCTGGACAAGGTGACCGATGCGGTGGCTCGCCTCTCTGCCGTCGGTGCCCAGGTGTCGCTGTTTATCGATGCCGATCCGGTCCAGATCGATGCGGCCGCCGCGAGCGGCGCTCCCTTTATCGAGATCCACACCGGTCGCTACGCCGATGCCATCACGGATGCCGAGCGCAACGCCGAGTTCAAGCGTATCGCCGCCGGTGCCTCCTATGCCGCCGGCAAGGGACTCAAGGTCAATGCCGGCCACGGCCTGCACTATCACAACGTCAAGGCCATCGCCGCCATTCCCGAGCTCTATGAACTCAACATTGGCCACGCCATTATCGGTCGCGCCGCCTTCGACGGCCTGGCCAAGGCGGTCAGCGATATGCGTGCACTGATGCAGGAAGCCCGTCAGGGGATCTGATCGGCCGAGACTGACAAGAGATAAAAAGGGACGCTGCGGCGTCCCTTTTTATCAGTGCAGCCCGGCATGCTGAATTGTGCCTGGCCTGTGGTTTGCTAGCTGGCGGGGGCCAGCTCAATGGAGGGAGTCAGTTCAAGGGTAATGAGCTCCAGCGGTGCCAGCTTGATGACGGCGCCATTGCCAAGCGAAGAGGGGACGGTCGGGTTGTTGCCATAGCGTGACCGAACCTCGAAGTAGCTTGCCTCCCCCGACGGGATCTCAAGTTGACGCTGTGGTTCCAGCAGGAATTGTTGAGGCTGGCTCGACGGATTGCGCAAGGTGATAAATGCTCTGTCGGGGCTCCACGCGGCCCAGCCGTAGACTTCCTGCAGGGTGGGATCGCCGCCGATCCAGTGGCTATCAAACAGAGTGTCCTGGTTCTGGCGTGACCAGAGCGCCGCCCTGGCCAGCAGATCCCAGTTCTCACCGGTCAGCAGCTCGGGAGTGAGGTAGAGCTCCTGCAGCTGGGTACCGGTGGCGAAGTAGCTCCAGGCCTGATCGGCAAAGTCCTGCGGTGACTGCTTGTCCAGATGTTTGGCCTGCTTGGCATAGACCAATCCGTGCAGCATCAGGGAGTTGAGCGGAAACAGGGGACCGTTTTTGACGATAGAGCGATAGGTTTCGGCATCCCGATAGGTGATCCATTGCTGAACCTTGGAGCCCGGACCGTAGAAGTTGATGTCATCGCCGCCGCGCCAGATGGAGTCGGCGAAGAACAGCCAGGCGGGGGAGGCCGTAGTACCCGTGGTCAGGTTGATAAACACATCCTTGTTGGTGGCCCGCGCATCCGCGATGAGATTGATAGCGGCATCGAAGTCGCTGGTGAAGCGGCTCCCCTTGATCAGCTTGTCCGCATTGCCGGTCCCGTCGAACTTGAAGTGAGTAACCCCCTGTTCCTTGATGAGCGACATCACCTTCTGGTGGAAGTTTTGATAGTAGATCGGGCCCGAGAGGGCGAACTTGCCATCGCTCAGCTCATACCCGAACTCGGCGGCATGGGAAATCCGCTCATCCCTTGGCTTGTTGTAGCCGCCCCAAGGGGAAAGCCAGATCCCGAGCTGGGCATGGTATTTTTCGGCAGCTTTTTTCAGTTTGTGAAAACCGTCGGGGAAGTCCTTGCTAAATGCCCAGTTGCCCTTGCGATTGTCCCAGCCATCATCAAACAGAAAGCCGTTTACGGGTACCCCACGCTGTTTGACCAACGCCTCGCCAATCTGGTTGATACGCTTTAGTGCCTCGGCTTCGGTGTAAGGAGTGAAGAAGCCTATGTCGAGCCAGGAGTTGTAGTGCAGATAGGGGGCGTAAGGTCTGTCGCGGGCGTCATTGATAAAGCGGTTGAAGTCGCGTCTGAGCTGGCCCTCACCGAAAGTGCCGATATAGGTGCGATAGCTGAGCGGTTTGTCCTGCGAGAGGGGGAGTTTGAGGGAGACAAGTTGGCTGACGCCCCCCTCGTAGGCACGGGTGTTGACCAGTGGATTCTGCGGCGTGATGAAGAAGCTGTCGCTGATGATGGGGGAGCTGTTGATGGCGCCATAGACGAACGGGGCCTGGGTGCAAAATGGCAGCATAGAAAAACCGTTGATCCGCAGGTCGTTTTGCCGAGTGCCCAGTGAGAAATCAATGCTGGCGTAGCTTTTGTTCGAGGGCAGCCGGATAGCGCTTTTGACCACGAAGTCGGCGTTTTTCAACTCTATGTTGATATGGTCTTGCACCTTGGCGAACGCCGTGACTCTGAAGTCGGCCGATGAGGTCAGCCGATCATCCATACCTTTGATATCAAACAGGTTGTTCGAGCGGATGAGATCGCCGTTGGCAGTATTGGTGAAGGTGATCTCTCGGAACTGGTCGGCCGCTGTCTCGACGGTGATGCGGTACTGGTTTCCCTCCAGCGACATCACCTCGGCTCGGGCGAAGGTGGGTAGGGTCAGCATGACCAGCAGCGTCATGCTCGCGGTACGTGAGTGCATGGTTGTCTCCGTGCGGTTGTGGAAAGGTCAGAATGGTGTGCCGGCGGGTTGCCTCCTGTGGCTTGTGGATGGGGAGATTCGAACAAACCCAAGGTGGCGTATCGGAAAGTGGCTGTCAGCCACCAGTTGATACAGGTGGCTCTCCTGTTTATCTCGCAGGACAAGACCCTGCATCCCTTTCATTCCACCACCCTTGCCCGTCTGGTCATCAGAAAAAGTTTCGATCCGTTTCAAAACCATATGCTTGTGGCCTGCACAACAAAACAGAGTGCAGCCTGCTCTATGAGTAAGATCACAAAAAGAAAGGTATCGAAGTTTTTTGAGATTTATGTGTAGCGAGTCACTGTGTTCTCTTGCACAGGAGAAAGGCTTTGTTGTGGCTTTATCATCGAATCATGATGGATGGAAACGAAATGAAATCTTTGTTTCAACACATCGCTTCGGCAGAAGAGTCTGTGCAAATAGCTGAAAAGCGTCGCTTCATTACTCTGAATACCTATGATGCCATCCCGGGAGAAGCGGCCTCTAGCGTGCGCCATGTAGGTGGTTCCTGACTCTTGATTGCACGCAGATGCATACCAGCTCAAGGTCGCAACCGAAGGACATAGCTCAGAGCAATAAGCTATAAGCGATTGATGTCAAAAGGGTTACACTGACTGGCCTGCACACTGGAAGAGCCCCTTATGTACCGACCCGAGATTGCCGAGATTGAACCCGTTGCCCGCGCCGCGGGGGAGGCCATCATGGCCATCTACAGCCAGCCCTTTGCGGTAGAGTACAAGAGTGACGAGAGCCCGCTCACTGCCGCCGACAAGGGGGCCCACGAGGTGATAGTGCGAGAGCTTGCCAAGCTCACGCCGGATATCCCCGTGCTGTCGGAGGAGTCGGGCCCGCAAGTGATGGCCGAGCGGCTGGAGTGGCGGCGCTACTGGTTGGTGGATCCTTTGGATGGCACCAAGGAGTTTGTCTCCCGCAACGGCGAGTTCACCGTCAATATCGCGCTGATTGCAGAGGGGGCACCGCGCTGGGGGCTGGTCTACGCTCCCGTGCTGGACAAGCTTTGGTATGGCGGCAAGGGACTCGGTGCCTGGTGCATCGCCGATGGCAAGTGTGAGGCCATCCAGACACGCCCACACCGGGAAGGAAGCCCCTGGCGGGTGGTGGGCAGCCGCAATCACCTCTCCCGGGAGACCCTCGACTATCTGGCACGCTTTGGTGACATGGAACGGGGCGAGATTGAGCTGGTCTCCATGGGCAGCTCTCTCAAGTTCTGCATCATCGCCGAGGGGGGCGCCGAGCTCTATCCCCGTCTTGCGCCTACCTGCGAGTGGGACACGGGGGCCGCCCAGGCGGTACTGGAGGGGGCCGGCGGCAGCGTGACCCGGCTCGATGGCGAGCCCCTTGTCTACAACAAGCCGGATATCCTCAATCCCTGGTTTGTCGCGAAGGCCTGATCGGGCGTTGCCGGCAGCCGAGGCAGAAAAAAGAGGCCGGACAGTGTCCGGCCTCTTTGCATCCATCCTTTGCGGCAGCGGTCTCTTAAAAGACCTTCTTGAACGGTTTGACCGTGACGCTGGCATAGATGCCGGCCGCCACATAGGGATCGGCATCGGCCCAGGCCCGGGCATCTGCCAGGCTGGCAAACTCGGCGATGACAGTACTGCCGGTGAAGCCGGCATCGGCCGGATCCTCAGCATCAATGGCCGGGTTGGGGCCGGCGGTCAGCAGGCGCCCCTCATCCTGCAGTGCCTGCAGACGGGCCAGGTGAGCGGGGCGAGCCTGTTTGCGCAGCGGCAGGCTGTTGGGAACATCTTCCGAATAGATGAGATACCACATGAGAGCGTCCTTTTCTTGATGCGATTATTTTTTCAGCTCGCCTTTCTGCTCGGCGGGCAGGTGGCGATAGAGGTAGGCACCGCTTAGCAGGGTAAAGACCAGGGTCATGCCGAGCAGGCCGAATACCTTGAAGTTGACCCAGATCTCCTGCGGCAGATTGAATGCCACATAGAGGTTGAGCAGACCACAGACGGTGAAGAAGCCGACCCAGCCGAGGTTGACCTTGTCCCAGATGGCATCTGGGGCTTGTAGCTCCTTGGCCAGCATCTGCTTGATCAGGTTCTTGCCAAAGCCGTAGCGGCTGATGAGCAGCCCCAGGGCAAACAGGGCGTTGACCACGGTCACCTTCCACTTGATGAAGGCGTCATCGTGGAAGAAGACGGTGAGACCGCCGAAGAAGCCGACCAGCAGGAAGGTGAACAGCTGCATCTTCTCGACCTTGCGATAGCGCACCCAGCCATAGATGAGCTGCAGGCCGGTCACCACCACCAGGGCGCCGGTAGCCATATAGATGTCGTAGAACTTGTATACGGCAAAAAATACAATAAGTGGAATAAATTCAATAAATTGCTTCATGTCTGGCCCATTGCCCTCAAAATTTGGTTCAGTTTACCTGCAAGGTGGATAACGGCAAATGAATAAGACCGCTCATTTTGCATCCGGTTCCCTGTCGCTACTCTGGTCGAACATCTGGCCGGCAATCTCGCCGCCGAGGCGTTTCTGATCCGCCAGTAGCTCGCGAATATGGCGCTCTTCGATAAGCGGATTGAGCAGCACGGCCCGCAACAGGGTGAGGGGCTGGACACCGTAGCGCACCACAGCCCGCTGGGTACGGGAGACAAAGCTGTGCCCCTCGGCCCGCTGGGCCTTTTGCAGGGCGACATTAAAGGCGTTGATCTGCGCGTTGGCAGCCTCGTTCAGGGGCTTGCCCTGCAGATGGGGCGGAATGCAGCGATAGGAGAGCAGGTTCATCACGGGAGCCGACATCAGCTCGAAGGCGGGATCCGCATCGATGAGCGCCGCCATCAGGCGTGCCCGATCGTAGTTGGCCTCGATAAGGCTGGCGTAGCCCTGCTGGCCAAACAGCTGGAAGGCGGCGTCCAGATAGAGGGCGTTGGCGGGGCGGGTTCCTTCCAGGGTGAAGCGTCCCTGATCAAAGGAGCTGGCACGAATGGCGTAGGGGGCCTCGCGCTTGACCGTCATCATCAGATCCGGCTGGCGGCAGAGCAGCATGCCGGTACCGAGCGGCACCAGCAGTTGCTTGTGGCCATCCAGGGTGACGGTATCGGCCCGCTCGATCCCCTCCAGCAGCCCCTGATAACGGGGAGAGAACAGGGTCGGACCGCCCCAGGCGGCATCCACATGAAAGTGGATCTGCTCGCGCTCGGCGATGGATGCAAGCTCCGGCAGGGGATCGATGGAGCCAAAGTCGGTACTGCCGGCGACGCCGACCAGTGCCAGCACCTTCAGCTTCTGTGCCTTGCACCGGGCAAGGGCCTGCTCCAGCGCCGCCAGGTCGAGCCGGTTGTGCTCGTCGGTGTCGAGGCGCCACACGCTTCTGGCCCCCAGCCCCAGCAGATCCATCCCCTTGTCGAAGGAGTAGTGCATCAGCCGCGAGCCCAGGATCACGGCGCCGCGATAATCCTGCTCATAGAGGGCGAACAGGTTGTCGCCACAGGCTCGGTTGCGTGCCAGCCAGAGGGCGGTGACGTTGGCGATGGTGCCGCCGCTGGTCATGACGCCGAGGGCGGCATCCTTGGCATGCATCTGCTCGCCATAGAAGTCGTCATCGGCGCGGTAGATGAGGCGGTGCAGCTTGGCCAGAACCTCCCGCTCCAGAAAGCTGAGCAGACGGGAGGACTCCATCTTCATCGGATTCTGGTTGAGCATCACCAGCAGGCGCGATAGCTCGGCGGTGAAGGCCGGTAATGGTGCCGTCATGTGCCCCATGTAGCGTGGCGAGGTGAGGTGGGAGGCGCCGGGCACCAGGATGGCCAGCCGGGCCAGATAGTCGTCGATGCTGATGCCCTGGGTCGGCATGCGGGACTGATCGAGCTGGTGGGTGAACTGATTGCGCTGGTAGGGAGCCTGGCTGTCATCCGAGTGGTGAAAATGCTCCAGCAGGGCGGTCATCGCCTCGCCAAAGGCCGGGGTCGGTTGTGTAAACAGCTCAGTCAGCTTCATCAGGTTCTCCAGACCAGATCACCGGGGTCGGTGTGCATGTCCCTTGTCGCGGGCGTCGGCGGCAGAGCATACACCATAGGGGGGGAGGGGGACAGCCATCCCCTTTTTTAAGCTAACACTTGTACACTGAAAATGGGCTGGGTAGAGTGGAGCCAGTTATCGTGGAGTGCGTATATGAGTGGTGAGATGGATTACTCCCCCCGGGAGGAGCTGGCCAACCGGCTGAGCCATGGGGCGGGCCTGCTGCTGGGGATCGTCGGTCTGGTGCTGTTGCTCGTCAAGGGATGGGAACAGGGAACCCGGGCGCTGGTCAGCTATGGCCTCTACGGGGGCAGTCTGGTATTGCTCTACCTCGCCTCGACCCTCTATCACAGCGTGGCGGAGGGAAAAGCCAGGCGCTGGTGCAAGGTCTTCGACCACTGCGCCATCTATCTGCTGATCGCGGGCACCTATACCCCTTTTCTGCTGGTGACTTTGGATACGCCGCTGGCGCGTGGCTTGATGGCGGTTATTTGGGGGCTGGCGCTGGCGGGAGTGGTGTTCAAGCTGGTCTTCATCAACCGATTCAAGCGGTTGTCGCTTTTTACCTATCTGATGCTGGGCTGGTTGTCGCTGCTGGTCATCTATCAGCTCTATATTCACCTGGCCGGTGCCGGCCTGCTGCTGCTCGCCCTGGGTGGACTGGTCTACAGCCTGGGGGTCATCTTCTATGTGGCCAAGCGCATTCCCTATAACCACGCCATCTGGCATCTGTTCGTGCTGGGGGGCAGCATTTGTCACTTTGCGGCCATCTATGGTTATGTTGCTGACTAGCTCTTAATTGGTATTTATCACCGTTTTAAAGGATAAATTCGTGCGGTATCACACAGTTGGCCCCGGCTTTTACTGACAAGCTAGTCACAGTTTCAATTCGCAAAGGATGCACAAGATGAGTGATATCGCGCTTTCCATCAGCATATTGTCGCTGGTGGCGGTGCTGGGGCTGTGGCTGGGCAACTGGCGGGTCTATGGCGTTGGATTGGGAATAGGGGGGGTGCTATTCGGTGGCATCATAGTGGGCCACTTCGCAGGGGTCTCCGGCTTGGCGCTGGATTCGCAGACCCTTCATTTTATTCAGGAATTTGGCCTGATCCTGTTTGTCTATACCATCGGCATCCAGGTCGGTCCGGGCTTTTTCTCCTCCTTGCGCAGCTCCGGGCTCAAGCTTAACGGCTTTGCCGCCCTGCTGGTGCTGCTCGGCTGCGTGGTGGCGGTGGTTCTGCATCAGCTGTTTGATGTGCCGCTGCCGGTGATCCTCGGGGTTTTCTCTGGCGCGGTCACCAATACTCCATCACTCGGTGCCGGTCAGCAGATCCTGGGCGAACTCGGCGCCGCGCCCGGTTCGACCGGCCTGATGGGGATGGGTTATGCGGTGGCCTATCCATTCGGCATCTGCGGCATCCTGATCACCATGTGGCTGGTGAGAGTCTTCTTTCGCATCAAGATCGACGATGAAGCCGCCCTGTTCGAACAGCAGACCGGCAAGACCAAGGAGAGCCTGCAGACCATCAATATCGCGGTGCGCAACCCCAACATGCATGGTCTGATGCTAAGCGAGATCCCCAGCCTCGACGAGTCCGATGTCATCTGCTCCCGCCTCAAGCGCGGCGAGGAACTGATGGTGCCCAAGCCCGAGTCCCGCATCGAGCTTGGGGATTTGCTGCATCTGGTTGGCGAACGCCACGCCCTGCACAAAGTGCTGCTGGTGCTGGGAGAGGAGGTGGAGACCTCTCTCTCGACCCGTGGCACCGATCTGCGGGTGGAGCGGGTAGTGGTTACCAACGAGCAGGTGCTCGGCAAGAAGATCCGCGATCTCGACATCAAGCAGAAGTACGATGTGGTGATCTCCCGCCTCAACCGGGCTGGTATCGAACTGGTGCCGACCAGTCAGACCAGCCTGCAGTTCGGTGACATCCTCAACCTGGTGGGGCGGCTCGACGCCATCGAGGCGGTCACCAATGTGGTGGGCAACGTGCAACAAAAACTGCAGCAGGTGCAGATGCTGCCGGTGTTCATCGGTATTGGCCTCGGCGTGCTGCTGGGATCCATCCCCTTCTATCTGCCGGGATTCCCCGCTGCCCTCAAGCTGGGGCTGGCGGGCGGGCCGCTGGTGGTGGCGCTGATCCTGTCGCGGATCGGCAGCATCGGCAAGCTCTACTGGTTCATGCCCCCTAGCGCCAACCTGGCGCTGCGAGAGATTGGCATAGTGCTGTTTCTGGCAGTGGTCGGCTTCAAATCGGGTGCCGGCTTTGTCGATACCCTGATCAATGGTGATGGCCCGGCCTGGATGCTCTATGGCGCCGCCATTACCCTGATCCCGCTGCTGGTGGTCGGCGTGCTTGCTCGCCTCTATGGCAAAATGAACTACCTCACCCTGTGCGGTTTGCTGGCGGGTTCCATGACGGATCCCCCCGCCCTGGCTTTTGCCAACGCCATGCATCCGACCAGCGGGGCCAGCGCCCTCTCCTATGCCACCGTTTACCCTCTGGTCATGTTCCTGCGGATCATCTCGCCGCAGCTGCTTGCCATCATCCTCTGGGCTGGTGCCTAGTATTCCGTCCGGGTGGGAGCCCGCCTGATCAGGCTCCTACCATCATCATCTGCAATATATTGATAAAAAACACTTTTATTGCCACACCTCCGCTTTGCAACACCCTTCTGTCTGGCTGAAAATTCGAGGTTTAAATCGGTCCATCTGTTCGAATTTTCGAACTGGTTATTTGCACCATCAAGGAGCAAAGTACGCTGTGGTTTTTTGTATGCCAAAAACAGGACTCAGGAGTGAAAATGATCACCAATAGCATTACCTTGGCACAGGGCGTAACCGTTACCCAGCTGAAAGGAGAGGTCTATCTGCTGGCCGCAGATGGCAGCCGCAAGCTGTTGGCTGAAGGTGATGTAGTGCCAAAAGGTGCAGTGATCATCTCTCCGGAGGGGGGGAGTTTTCTCGGGGGGGAGCAACAGTTCACCCTGAGCCCCGCAGAAGAACCCCGTGAACAAGTCCAAGAGGCAGAAACCCTGCTGGCGCAAAATGGAACAGCCGGTGCGCCGGATGATATCAATGCGCTGCAACAAGCGATCCTGGGGGGCGCCGACCCGACCCAGACCTTTGAAGCCTCGGCTGCTGGCGGGGCTCCTGCCGCCGGTGGTGGCGTGGGCGGTGTGGCCGGTGCCAGCGGCAACGGTGGCTTCGTCACTATCGACCGTACCGGTGATACCACCATCTCCCAGGCCGGTTTCGACACGACCTACAACACCAATGCTGAACCCCCGCGCGATGCGCTGGGAGGGGAAGAGCAGACATTTATCTCCACCAACCTGACACTCTCAGCAGCACCTCAAGTGAATGAAGGTGGCACTATCACTTTCACTGCGTCAGTGGATACACCGGTTTTTGGTACCGATCTGATAGTTACTCTCTCCAACGGTGCCGTTATCACTATCCCAGCCGGCCAGAGCTCGGGTTCAGTGACCGTTGCAGCCCCCAGCGATAGTCCTTATGTCGATCCGTCAACCATCACAGTCGCGATCACCGGCACCCAGGGTGGTGGCTTCAATCAGATCATTACCGGTCCTTCGACGACCACCGAGATTAACGACACCGTCGACACCACCACAGTGACCTTGAGCGCTCCGGCGCAGGTCAATGAAGGGAGCCAGATCACCTACAGCGCCAGCGTCAACAACGCGCCGCAAGGCGATCTGGTGCTGAGCCTGTCGAACGGGGCGAGCATCACCATCAAGGCAGGCGAGCTGAGTGGCAGCGTGACGGTCGCCGCGCCTGGCGACGATGTCTACAAAGATGGCAGCAACCTGACGGTGAGCATCACTGGCAGCAGCGGCGGCAACTACGAAAAACTGGATACCAGCAGCACGGTGACCACCGAGGTGGCCGATACGGTGGACACCACCACAGTGACCCTGAGCTCGGCCACCGCCGGCCAGGAGGTGGTCGAGGGCGGCAGCATCGTCTACACCGCCAGCGTCAACAACCCGGTGAGCGGCAGCCCGCTGACCGTGATCCTTTCCAACGGCGTGGTCATCACCATCCCGGTGGGAGCCAGCAGCGCCAGCAGCGATCCGGTGCCGGTACGTGGTGATGACATTTATCAGCAAGGTGAAGAGTCACTGAGCGTCACTATCGATAAGACCAGTGGCGGCAATTACGAGAATGTGGTTACCACTGGCACTATCACCAATACCGTGGTGGATGATCAGGATGCGCCGACCCTGACCCTGACCGGCGATGCCAATGTGGTCGAGGGGGGCAAGGCGAACTACACCCTGACCATCAGCGACGCGCCGAAAACCGATCTGACCGTCAAGGTGGTGGTGGGTCACATTACCACCAACGAGGGGGATGTGCAGGCGGTGACCCGCGACCTGGTCATCAAGGCGGGTACCACCTCGGTGAGCTTTGATGTAGCGACCTTGGATGACGTCTACGCCGAGCCGGCCGAGCAGTTCCGGGTGAGCGTGAGCGAGACCAGTGGCGGCGGTTACGAGCAGGCGCCAGCGCTGCCAGGGGCGGTGACCACCACGGTGACCGACGAGCCGCAGGGCCAGGGCGACCAGGTATCGGTGACCATCGAGAGCAATGGCGATGTGAGCGAAGCCGACCAGCCGGTGTTTACCATCAAGGTGAGCCAGGCACTGGACAGTGACCTGACCGTCACCCTGAGCAACGGCGCACAGGTGGTGATCGCCAAGGGCCAGACCAGCGCGACCTACAGCCCGGACGCGCAGGGTGACGACGTATTCAAGGACGGCGAGACCCTGACCGTGGGCCTGAAGGAGGCGGTGGTTGACGGCAAGAGCTTTGAAAACCTGACGCTCGGTGGCGACGCCAGGGTCCAGATCAGCGACACCGAAAGCGAGGTGGTGGCGACCCTGACGGCGGACAAGACTACCGTGGCCGAAGGGGGTGAGGTGACCTACACCGTGACCCTGACCAGCAAAGACGGTTTGCCGGTGAATGGCCACAACGGCCTGAGCTTCACCCTGAGCAACGGCGAGACCATCACCATTGCTGCCGGCCAGACCAGCGGCAGCGTGACAGTGACCGCCGGGGATGACGTCTACAGCGGTGGCCAGGCGGACCTGAGCGCCAAACTGACCGGCGTGAGCGGCGCGGACAACTTCGAGCAGCTGACCCTGGGCCAGGAGACGGTGACCACCACGGTGACCGACGAGCCGCAGGGCCAGGGCGACCAGGTATCGGTGACCATCGAGAGCAATGGCGATGTGAGCGAAGCCGACCAGCCGGTGTTTACCATCA
>NZ_JBGLRE010000009.1:0-170437 GCF_041403185.1 Aeromonas sp. S9(2024) | reverse complement strand
AGCGCCGTGGAACCACCTGAACCCATGCCGAACTCAGAAGTGAAACGCGGTAGCGCCGATGGTAGTGTGGCATTCGCCATGCGAGAGTAGGACACTGCCAGGCACCCAATTTTAGATTACGCGGTGAGCGTGGTCTTTACCGGTTAGTGTGCTGATATGGCTCAGTCGGTAGAGCGCATCCTTGGTAAGGATGAGGTCCCCAGTTCGATTCTGGGTATCAGCACCATTTTCAAGTTAGTTTTAAAAGCTTTTGCCTGACGGCAATAGCGCCGTGGAACCACCTGATCCCATGCCGAACTCAGAAGTGAAACGCGGTAGCGCCGATGGTAGTGTGGCATTCGTCATGCGAGAGTAGGACACTGTCAGGCACCTATTCAGAAGAGGCCTCCCCATCGGGAGGCCTTTTTGCATTTCCGGCTCGCAAAATCACAATCCACCGCTGACATTTTAGTAAAAATGCTGGGCTATCAAGACATTGACCGTTACTCTTTAGCCGTTGTCGATTAACAGTTGATGCTGCCAGAGAGGTATTGATGGCCACGTTGAAGGAAATTGCACAGGAGGCGGGAGTCTCTCTCGCCACGGTATCCCGGGTATTGAACGAGGATCCCAGCCTGAGCGTCAAGGAAGAGACCAAGCAGCGGATCTTCGAGATTGCCGAGCGGCTGGAGTACAAGACCAGCAGCGCCCGCAAGGGCGTCCACAAGAGCAAGCTGCACTTCCTGGTGGTCTATGCCTATCCCCAGAGTACAGAAGTCAACGACCCCTATTATCTGGCCATACGCTACGGCATCGAAACCCAGAGCGCGCGCCTCAACATCGAGCTGACTCATCTCTACAACTGTGCTGAAGGACGCGATCTGACCGCTGTGGATGGCATCCTTGTAGTGGGAAGTCTCACTCCCGAGCGCCTGGCTCAGTTGCAGCAGTGCTCAAGCCAGTTGGTCTTCATCGATTGTCGCTCCCAGGGGGAGTTTGACTCGGTCGACGTGGATCTGGCCCTGATCAGCCAGCAGGTCGTCGACTACTTCATCGCGCAGGGGCACAAGCGCATCGGCTATATCGGGGGCCAGGACGATAGCCCGGATCTGCGCGAACTCGCCTTTCTCGATTACGGCCAGCGGTTGGGTGTCGTGCAAGAGGGCGATCTCCATCGCGGGGATTTCTCCAGTGCCTCCGGCTATCGGCTGGCGAAGGAGATGCTGGCCGGGGATTGGCCCAAGGCGCTGTTCGTGGCCTCCGACTCCATTGCCATCGGCGTGTTGCGGGCCATTCACGAGAAGGGGTTGGCCATTCCCCAGCAGATCGAGCTTATCAGCGTCAACGATATCCCGACCGCCAAGTTCACCTTCCCACCCCTCTCCACGGTGCGCATTCACTCCGAGCTGATGGGGTCCCAGGGGGTCAACCTGCTGGTTGAGCGGCTACGTGACGAGCGGGATATTCCATTGCGGGTGTTGGTGCCGAGCCGGTTGACCCTGCGTGGTACAACACGCTAATTTTAGTAAAATATATTTTTGTTTTAGTCGCGTCATACCCTTATGGCGCGACAACATCGATCCCTTCAGATCTTTCTCCATTTAAGGATGATTCATATCTCTGTTTTATAGAGATATAGTTCATTCCCTTGATTTTCATATCAACATCCATGCCATTCGGATGGACTGGTTCATCCTTTCTCCGCCACATCTGATCTCGCTCACAAAACAGACTCTTCTGTGTGATCAGGTTAAAACTTTACCGATCTCAAACTGATATTTAGTAAATGTTTATCTAAAGTTTACCCAGTCTATGTTGTCTTGTTCCGGGAGGACATGTGAATAACTGGGAAAACGTCCACTTCGTTGGTGAAAACAGGCTGGCCCCGCGCGCCTACTTCTTCTCTTATGCCGACCGCTCTCTGGCGGCTACCATGCAGCGCGAGCTGAGCCGCCGTTTCCTCTCCTTGAGCGGGCAGTGGCAGTTCCACTACTTCGAGCATCCCCTGCAGGTGCCGGAGGCCTTCTATCACAGCCCCATGAGCGATTGGGGCCAGATCACTGTGCCCAACATGTGGCAGATGGAAGGGCATGGCCAGCTGCAGTACACCGACGAGGGTTTTCCCTTCCCTATCGATGTGCCCTTCGTGCCGACCAACAACCCCACCGGCGCCTATCAGCGCAGCTTCGTGCTGAGCCCGGCCTGGGACGGCGAGCAGGTGATCATCAAGTTTGACGGGGTGGAGACCTACTTCGAGGTCTATGTAAACGGCCACTATGTTGGCTTCAGCAAGGGGAGCCGCCTCACCGCCGAATTCGACATCAGCGCCTATGCCAAGACCGGCGAGAACCTGCTCTCGGTGCGGGTGATGCAGTGGGCCGACTCCACTTACATCGAAGATCAGGACATGTGGTGGATGGCGGGGATCTTCCGCGACGTCTACCTGGTGGGCAAACCGGCGGTCCATGTGCAGGACTTCTTCATTCAGACCGCGCTGGCGGATGACAACCAGAGCGCCACCCTGAGCTGTGATATCCAGCTCGAAAACCTGGGCGAGTCGGCCAAGGATCACCGTCTGGTCTGGTCACTGCTGGATCAGGGCAGCGAGATCGCCAGCGGCTCACTCGACCATCTCGCCATCGACGGCAAGCTCGACTGCCGCTTCACGCTGGATCTGGCCAACCCCCATCTGTGGAGCGCCGAGGATCCCTACCTCTATCAGTTGATGCTCTCCCTCTACAACGGTCAGGGGGTGCTGCTGGAGGTGATCCCGCAGCGGGTCGGGGTGCGCGAGATCAAGGTCAAGGACGGCCTCTTCTACGTCAACGGCCGCTATCTCAAGCTGCACGGGGTGAACCGTCACGACAACGACCACCTCAAGAGCCGCGCCGTCGGCATGGACCGGGTGGAGCGCGACATCGTGCTGATGAAGCAGCACAACCTCAACTCGGTGCGCACCGCCCACTACCCGAACGACCCGCGCTTCTACGAGCTGTGCGACCAGTACGGTCTGTTCGTGATGGCGGAGACTGACGTGGAGACCCACGGCTTTGCCAACGTCGGCGACCTCAGCCGCATCACCGACGATCCTTTCTGGGAGCCGGTGTTCGTGGATCGTATCGAACGCCACGTTCACGCCCAAAAGAACCACCCCTCCATCATCATCTGGTCGCTCGGCAACGAGTCTGGCTACGGCTGCAACATCAGGGCCATGTACCGGTGCTGCAAGGCGATCGACCCGACCCGACTGGTTCACTACGAAGAGGATCGCGACGCCGAGGTGGTGGACGTGGTGAGCACCATGTATTCCCGCGTCTCCCAGATGAACTGCTTTGGCGAGTTCCCGATGACCAAGCCGCGCATCCTCTGCGAATACGCCCACGCCATGGGCAACGGCCCGGGTGGCCTCAGTGAATACCAGCAGGTGTTCGACCGCCACCCCCACATTCAGGGCCATTACATCTGGGAGTGGTGCGATCACGGCATCCTGGATCAGGACGAGCAGGGGCGCCCCGTCTACAAGTACGGCGGCGACTACGGCGACTATCCCAACAACTACAACTTCTGCATGGATGGCCTCATCTACCCGGATCAGACCCCGGGGCCGGGCCTGCGGGAATACAAGCAGGTGCTCTGCCCGGTCAAGGTGCGGGCGCTGGATCTGGCGAGCGGCAAGCTTGAGCTGGAAAACCGCTACTGGTTCTCCAACCTGGACGACATCCGCCTGCTGGTCGAGGTGAAGGCGGAAGGCGAACTGCTGGCGAGCCAGCAGCTGCGGGTGGAAGGTATTGCCCCCGGCGCCACCACAGAGTTGCAACTGGCGCTGCCGACCCTCGACGAGCGGGAGACTTTCGTCCAGCTGCGGGTCATCAAGGCCACCGCCACCCGTTACAGCGCGGCGGAGCACGAGCTGGGCCAGTACCAGTTCCAGCTCAAAGAGTCGACTCGCCAGCTGCAACCCTTTGCCAATCCCAACGCCACTGCATTGCAGATTGCCGACGAGCGGCTCGCGCTGACCTTGAGCGGCAGCGGCTTTGCCCTGCGCTTCTCGCGCCTCGACGGCAAGCTGGTGAGCTGGCAGCAGGATGGCATCGAACTGATTGAACGGGCGCCGCGCCTCACCTTCTTCAAGCCGATGATCGACAACCACAAGCAGGAGTACGAGAGCCTGTGGCATCCGAACCACCTGCAGATCATGCAGGAGCACTTCCGTGGCTTGAGCTGGCGTCAGCTGGGTGACGCGGTCGAGGTGACGGTAGAGAGCCTGATCGCCCCGCCGGTGTTCGACTTCGGTATGCGTTGCCGCTACGTCTACACCCTGAGCCCGAACGGTCAGCTGCACGTGGCCCTTTCCGGTCAGCCCTACGGCAGCTATGACGACATCATTCCCAAGATCGGTTTCGAGCTGGGTATTCGCCAGGATCTCGATCGGGTGCACTACTACGGTATGGGCCCGGGCGAGAACTATCAGGACAGCCGCCAGAGCAACTGGATCGACTGCTTCCAGAGCACTGTGGGCGAGATGTGGGAGCACTACCCCTTCCCGCAGGACAACGGCAACCGTCAGCAGGTGCGCTGGGCAACCCTGACCAACCGTCACGGTGTCGGTCTCTACGTGCGGCCCGATGCCCCCATCAACCTGAGCGTCTGGCCCTACAGCTGGGAGCACATCCACGCGGCGCAGCACATCAACGAGCTGGAACCGAGTGGCTATCTCACCCTCAATCTGGATCACAAGGTGCTGGGGCTTGGCTCCAACTCCTGGGGCTCCGAGGTGCTGGACTCCTGGCGGGTACGCTTCGAGCCGTTCAGCTTCGGCCTGACCCTGCTGCCCATCGCCCGTGGCAACCTCCATCCGGCTGCGCTGGCCGGGCTCGATCTCACCATCAACGGCGGGAGGAACCTCGCATGATCACCCTGGACAACCTGACCCTGTTCAAAAACATCTATCGGGAGGGCAAGAAGTGGGGCCGCTGCGTGGAGGCCATCAACAACGTTGGCAACCTCAAGCCGGGGATCTGCCACTCCATCGGTGACTCCCTCACCTACCGCTTGCAGGAGGGGGCCAGCCCGGCCACCTCATTGTTCGAGGGGCAACGTCGTTACTTCGACGTCCACTATTACTTGGAAGGGGAGGAAACGGTGGAGTGGGCTGCCAAGAATGAGCTGCGGGTCGAACAGGCTTACGACGACACCACAGACCGCGAGTGGCTGGCCGGCGAGGTGCGCGAGCGCCAGAAGGTGGGCAACGGCCAGGTGGTGATCTTCGAGAACGATGAGGCTTACCGGTTCGCAGGCGACGGCCCGGTGCGCAAGGTGATCATCAAGGTCACCGTCGAAGGCGGCTACTTCAAAAACAAATAACAAGCCGCTGATTTTGTACTGATAAAAAGCCGGAAGGCGCGGGGCTCACCCTACAGCTCAGGCCCCGCCCTTTCGCAGACAACTACTACAGGTCTGGAGATGCACCATGTCTGATTCCAAACGGAATACGATAGGCAAGTTCGGTTTGCTGTCGCTCACCTTTGCGGCGGTATTCAGTTTCAACAACGTCATCAACAACAACATCGAGATCGGTCTGGCGTCAGCCCCGATGTTCTTTCTGGCCACCATTTTTTACTTCATTCCGTTTTGCCTGATCATTGCGGAATTTGTGTCATTGAATAAGAACTCCGAAGCGGGGGTTTATGCTTGGGTGAAGAGTTCCCTTGGCGGTCGCTGGGCCTTCATCTCCGCCTACACATACTGGTTCGTGAACCTCTTCTTCTTCACATCCTTGCTGCCGCGGGTCATCGCCTACGCCTCTTACGCCTTCCTGGGTTACGAGTACATCCTCACTCCGCTGGCCACCACGGGCCTGAGCATGATCCTGTTCGCCTTTGCCACCTATGTCTCTACCAACGGCGCCAAGATGCTGGGCCCCATCACCTCGGTGACCTCGTCCCTGATGCTGCTGTTGACCCTCTCCTACATTCTGCTGGCGGGCGCGGCCCTGATCGGCGGCGTGCAGCCGGCCGACCCCATCACGGTGGAAGCCATGGTTCCCGATTTTAGCTGGGCCTTCCTGGGTATTACTACCTGGATCTTTATGGCGGCCGGTGGTGCCGAGTCGGTGGCGGTCTACGTCAACGACGTCAAGGGCGGCTCCAAATCCTTTGTGAAGGTGATCATCGTCGCCGGCATCTTCATCGGTGTGCTCTACTCCATCGCATCGCTCTTGATCAACGTGTTTGTCCCGAGCGATACCCTGAAATATACCGGCGGCTCGGTGCAGGTGTTCGAGGGGCTGGCCTCCTACTTCGGTCTGCCTGAAATCCTGGTGAACCGCTTCGTGGGTCTGGTCTCCTTCACCGCCATGTTCGGCTCCCTGCTGATGTGGACTGCGACTCCGGTGAAGATCTTCTTCTCCGAGATCCCGGCCGGCATCTTCGGCAAGAAGACGGTCGAGCTGAATGAGAACGGCGTGCCGGCTCGTGCGGCCTGGATCCAGTACCTGATCGTGCTGCCGCTGATGGTGATCCCGACCCTGGGCTCCAACACCGCGCAAGACCTGATGAATACCGTGATCAACATGACCGCCGCCGCCTCCATGCTGCCGCCCCTGTTCATCATGCTGGCCTACCTGAATCTGCGTCTGAAGCTGGATCACCTGCCGCGGGAGTTCAAGATGGGCTCGCGCACCACCGGCATCGCCGTGGTCTCCGTGCTGATCGCCATCTTCTCGGTGGGTTTCCTGGCCTCCACCTTCCCGACCGGCGCCGACATCATGACCATCGTCTTCTACAACGTGGGCGGGATTGTGATTTTCCTCGGCTTCGCCTGGTGGAAATACAACAAATACGAAGCCTCCCTGAGCGATGAAGCGCGCGCCAAAGAGGCCCAGCCGGCCGCGCAGGTGTCGCTCCAGGCGTCATGAGCCGCGTCCCTGAACAGACAGGCCCGAGGGGCCAACACAAGCAAAGCGGGTGGCCGATGGCCACCCGTACCCCGTTAAACCCAACAAGAAAAGGAAGAACACAATGAGCGAGGTGATCGAGTTTGCCGAATTCAAGCGAGTCGAGATGAAGGTGGGCAAGGTGCTGGAGGTGGTGCGCCACCCAGGCGCCGACAAGCTCTATATCGTCCAGATCGATGTGGGTGGCGAGCGCCCCCTGCAGACCGTCACCAGCCTGGTGCCCTACTACAGCGAAGCTGAGCTGCTGGGCAGCCAGGTGGTGGTGCTGACCAATCTCAAACCCACAAAGATGCGCGGTGAGCGCTCCGAGTGCATGCTGCTCTGCGCCGAGACCCCGGACGAGAGCCAGAGCGTGCTGCTGCAGCCCCGGGTGCCGATGGCGCCGGGTACCCCGATTGTATGAGTGATTGCCGGCGCCGGCGCGACCACTGCGCGCCGGCTTGCCGCAAGGCCGCCACAGACGGCCAGTTTGACCATAACAAGAGAGTAAAGGGCGGGGCCGACAGACCCTTGCCGAACACATTCAGAGTCATCAGCGCCTCAGAGAGGAGGCGCGATTCCATTGGAGGACATCATGTCTGAATCCGTACGCGGCACCATAGGCAAGTTTGCCCTGTTGTCGATGACCTTTGCCGCCGTGTTCAACGTGCGCAACATCGTCAACAACAACATCGAGCTGGGGCTGAGCTCCGCCCCCATCTTCCTGCTGGCGACCATCGTCTACTTCATCCCGTTTGTCTTCATCATCGCCGAGTTCGTCTCGGCCAACAAAAACTCCGAGTCGGGGATGTATGACTGGTTGAAAAAGCCGCTCGGTACCCGGATGGCCTATCTCGGCTCGTTTCTCTACTGGTTCGTGAACCTGTTCTGGTTCGTGTCGTTGTTGCCGAACGTCATCGCCTACGCCTCCTACGCCATGCTGGGGTATGAGTACAGCTTCTCGCCCATGGTCACCTCAGTCATCTCCATCGTACTGTTTGCGGCGGCGACCCACATCTCCACCAAGGGGGCGAGCTGGCTGGGCAAGATTGCCGAGCTGGTGGCCTACGGCGTCTTTGCTCTGTTCGCCATCTATGTGCTGGGGGCCCTGATGGCGCTTGGCGGTGACCATGTGCCGGCCCAGCCCATCACCCTGGAGGCCATGACCCCCACCGTCAACTGGGCAACCCTCGGTATCATGTGCTGGATCTTCCAGGCGGCCGGTGGCGCCGAGACGGCGGCGGCCTACCTCAATGACGTGAAGGGCGGCCAGAAGTCCTTCATCAAGGTGATCATCAGCGCAGGTATCGTGATCGGTGCCATGTATGCCCTCGGTTCCCTTTTGGTTAACGTGTTCGTGCCGCGCGAGAGCCTCACCTATGCCGGCGGCATGGTGGAGATCTTCACCGGCATGGCCCAGTACTTCCAGATCTCCGAGACCCTGGTGGGCCGCTTCGTCGGTGTCGTGCTGTTCATCGCCATGTTCGGTTCCATGATGATGTGGACCTCGGCCCCGGTGAAGATCCACTTCTCCGAGATCCCCAAGGGGGTCTATGGCGAGAAGACCACCGAGCTCAACCAGCACGGGGTGCCGGTGCGCGCCGCCTGGTGGCAGTTTGTCTTCGTATTCGCGATGCTGGTGGTCAACGGCTTTGGCTCCGAATCTGTGCAGCAGATGATGAACACCGCCATCAATCTCACTGCAGGGACGGCCATGCTGCCGCCGATTTTCATCATGGTGGCCTACTTCGTGTTCCGCTGGAAACATGACGACACTCCCCGCGAGTTCCGCATGGGATCGCGCAAGTTCGGCATGGCGGTGGTGTCGGTGCTGATCGCCATCTTCGTGGTGAGCATGAGTGCCTCGGCCTTCCCGACCGGGGTGGATCTGGTGCGCGCTTTCTTCATCAACGTCTTCATGACGGCTGTCTTCTCGGCGCTGGCCTACTGGTGGATCTCCCGCTTCGAGAAGCGCCAGGCGAGCAAACTGGCGGCCGGCAAGTCCGCTGATGGCGTCAATCTGGCCCGCCAACCTTGAACCATGCCCGTGCGAGGGGATAACCCCTGACAAGGCCGGTCACGGTGCGGCTTTGCGCCGGCAAGTGATCGGGGTAAGCTGGGGACTCGTTGCAGCAGGAGGTGTCAAACACCTCCTGCTGTGTTTTTGCCACCCTGGCGCCCGCTCACCCCATGGTGACGGCCTGCCTCTTTGCCGGAGACGGTTCGTGCGTCTGGATCCCTTTACCTCTGTGCTGATCCTGGTGGTCGCCCTGGCCTCCTTCTTCCCCTGCGAGGGGCAAGTGGCCGTCTGGTTTGGCTGGCTGACCAAGCTGGCGGTGGCGTTGCTCTTCTTCATGCATGGCGCCAAGCTGTCGCGCCAGAATCTGCTGGCGGGGCTGGGCCACTGGCGGCTGCACCTGGTGGTGATGCTCAGCACCTTCGTGCTGTTCCCGCTGCTGGGGCTCTTGCTCACGCCGCTGGTACCCCAATGGCTGAGTCCGGCCATCTACCTCGGCTTCCTCTACCTTTGCGCCCTGCCCGCCACCGTGCAATCGGCCATCGCCTTCACCTCCATGGCCGGCGGCAATGTGGCGGCGGCGGTGTGCAGCGCCTCGGCCTCCAGCATCCTCGGCATCTTCCTCTCCCCCGTGCTGGTGGGGCTGATGATCCAGGTTCAGGGGGAGGGGATCGACACCTGGCACTCCATTCAGGCCATCATGGTGCAGCTGATGCTGCCATTCGTGGTGGGCCACCTGTCGCGCCCGCTCATCGGTCGCTGGGTCGACAGCCACCGGCCACTGATCGGCAAGCTGGACCAGAGCTCCATCCTGCTGGTGGTCTACGTCGCCTTCAGTGAGGCGGTGGTGCAGGGGATTTGGCATCAAGTAGGTTGGTACGATCTGGCCAGTATCGTGCTGCTGAGCTGTGTGCTGCTGGCGTTGGTGCTGGGCTGGAACGTCTGGATCAGCCGCCGCCTCGGTTTCAACAAGGCGGACGAGATTACCATTGTCTTCTGCGGTTCCAAGAAGAGCCTGGCTAACGGGGTGCCCATGGCCAACGTCATGTTCCCGGCTGCCAGCGTCGGGATCATGGTGCTGCCGCTGATGATCTTCCACCAGATCCAGCTGATGGTGTGCGCTGTGCTGGCCCGTCGCTACCACGAGCAGGGCGCCGAGTCCCGGGTCTCACATCAGGCGGGATAAGCCATTCTGGCAGTGCAAAAGAGAGGGAGGCCAGTTGGCCTCCCTCTCTTTTGTCGCCGCGTCAGCGTTTGCGCCACACGGTGAGCTGGGCCACGGTGTGCTGGTGCTTGCGGGCGGTCTCGCGGATGACGAAGGGCACCTCCCGCGGCGCAATATGCTCCTCGAACTCCGCCGTCAACAGCCGCTGCAGCGCCTGATAAGTGGTGAGCGCCTCGCCGTTTTCGCGGATGCCGCCGAGCCAGTTGGCCTTGGGGGTGTACTCCGTCAGCCAGGTGTAGGGGCTGGTGAGCACCAGCAGGCCGCCGCTGCGCAGCCTGGGAGCAATGTCCCGCAGGAAGCGGGCGGGTTCCCGCAGCCGGTCAATGAGGTTGGAGGCGAGCACCAGGTCATAGTCGCCGTACCTGGGCTTGAGGTTGCAGGCATCTCCCTGGCTGAAGTGGACGCGGTCGGCCTGCTCGCGGCCGAGCTCATGGCGGGAGAGCCGCGCCTCGCAATACTCCACCAGCTCCCCTTCTACCGGCACCGCGTAGCGGAAGCTGTCCTGGCTGGCGAGCGCCAGCGCCACGTCGATGAAGCGGGCCGAGTAGTCGACCCCGTCCACGTGGGCAAAGTGGCGCGCCAGCTCGAAGCTGGCGCGGCCGGTGGCGCAGCCGATGTCGAGCGCCCGTTGGTGGTTGCTGCACAGCTCGCTGGCAAGGCTGGCCAGAGCCTGGGCGTAGTTGGCGACCCCGAAGTGGCTCGGCCCGTACTGGAAGTCGAGGTACTGAGCGACGAGCGTGTCGGTTTCATAGGGATTCACGATGACGGGCTCCTGATGGCGGGATACCAGATAGCGAAAGCCCGCATGCTGGAAGAAGTGGCGACGGAAGGCGTAGCGGGAGGACTTGAGCGCCTCGTTGCCGGTACTGATCCAGCTGCCCCCTTTGATGAGGGTGTGCTTGCCATCGAAGGTGGGGGTGGAGAAGTCGTCGTAGAGGGGGTGCACCTTGAACCCCTCGAAGCCGTCGATGGCGGTGCTGGTCCACTGCCAGACGTTGCCCACCAGATCGAAGAAGCTGCCCTGCGGGCAGGCATCCACCGGACAGGAGGACGCGAAGCGGGCCAGGTTGATGTTGCCGGGCGCCTCGATCCAGTCCGGCTGATCGCCGGTCAGCTGTTCGCGCAGCAGCATCCACTCCGCCTCGCTAGGCAGCTGGATGGGCAGACCGGTCTGGGCCGCCTGCCAGCGACAGAAGGCGGCGGCCTCCAGCTGGTTCACCTCCGCCGGCCAGTCCCAGGGCATAGGGACCTGCTCGGTCATCAGCCGTAGTTGCAGTTGCTCGGGTTCGAGGGGGTCGCCGACCCAGAAGGTGGGCATGCGGGCCCCGGCATACTGGCGCCAGCCCCAGCCTTCGTCATCCCACCAGGCGCGGGTCTGGTAGCCGCCCGCCTGCACGAAGTCGAAAAATTCTGCGTTGCTCACCAGCATGCGGCTGGCCTGGAAGGGGGCCAGTTCGATGTGGCGCTCGCCATATTCGTTGTCCCAGCCGTAGGTGGCATCCTGTTTGCCGAGCCGTACCCGGCCGCCGGCCACCGGCAGCAGGGTGTTGGCGGGCACCTCGTCACGGCGATGGCGCGCCTCGGGGCAGACCGGCCACTGGGGCTGGCTGCGTACCCAGGCCAGCGGCAGCTGGCGGATCAGCACGCTGGAGGTCTCGAGGTGGATGCGTTCGTGCTCTATCCCCATCAGGATGACCCAGGCCGGGCTCTGCCAATGGATAGGCAGTTCGATCGGCATCCGCTCGATGAAATCACACACCAGGGCGCGCACCCGGCCCCGATAGTCGCGCAGCTCGCTGACGGAGGGCCAGTCGTAGTGGGTCTCGTCCAGATCGTCCCAGCTCATCTCATCCACCCCGATGGCGACCATGGCCTCAATGCGGGCGTCGAGTCGCCCCTCGATGAGGCGGGCCGCCAGCAGCTTGTTGATGAAGAAGGCGGCGGTGTGGCCGTAGTAGAAGATGAGCGGGTGGCGCAGGGGGATCGCCTTGTCAAACCAGGCGCGCTCGTCGGCCAGGCAGTCGAACAGGGAGTCGTAGAGATCGAAGGTCTGGCAGAAGTAATCGAGCAGCTCGCGGCGCTTGTGCTCGGGATCGCTGCCGGTCAGCAGCGGAGTACGGGTTGGCGCGGGCAGACCTACATCGGTGGAAAACAGGGGGCTGGCTTGGGTCACGCTTTGACTCCTTGTTGGCAGTGAAGACTGACAAGGCGGTGGTAAATCCATTACCGCGCTGGCGAGCTCTGTGGGCACAAAGTATCACTATTGGCTCAACAGACCGGCGCAGCAACCAAAAACTTGCACTGATCGTCAGCCTCGTGGGTTCCGGCGTGGTGAGTCGGCAGGGCAGTTGCCCGGCGTGATGACAGATGACAAAAGACCCCTCAGGGGCCTTTTGTCATGTCGGGTTGTCGGGGCCTGCAGCCTCAGGCGAGCGGGATCGCGAGACGAAGATCCGCATTCAGCCGCATCAACAGCCACTGCATGCCGGCGAGATGCTGGAGGTCATGGCTGACGAGCAGGCGAACCAGGCCATCCAGGGTTACCTCGCCATAACCGCCATAGCGGGCGCGCCGCTGCCAAGCCGGGGAGGGCAGGGCCTTAAGCCAGTCAACCGTCTCGCTGCGGGCGGAGCGAAAGCGTGCCAGTTGCACGGCGGGATCCTGCTGCCGGTACTGGTTGTCTTGTGCCAGTTGATAGCCATCCAGAGAAGCCAGCTCGGGCAGGCTCTCCTCCAAAGTGCGGCGAAAGCGCACCTGATAGCCCAGGGTTTCGATGTCCAGCAGGTGGCAGAGGTGGCCCCGGGCGCTGAAGCGCTCGGAGGGAATGCCGGCCCAGTTGGCCGGCTCCCAGTCCAGATAGTCGGCTGGAACTTGTGCCAGCAGTTGCTCAAATTGATCCGGCATGGCCAGCAATATGGTGAAGAGAGGCATCCTTGTTTCTCGTTCCTTGTGTCTCGGGGCCGCCGAATCACGGCGGCCACCGGGTATGTATCTGATGGCGAGTCGTCACTCCTGGGCCGGTTCACCCAGATGGCGGGCATGGAAGCGCAGGTGCGCCTCGATAAAGCTCGCCACGAAGTAGTAGCTGTGGTCGTAGCCGGGGTGGCGGTTGAGCTCCAGCGGCCACCCCTTGCCAGCGGCGGCATCGGCCAGGGCATCGATATGCAGCTGCTCGGCCAGGAAGGGATCGTCCAGCCCGACATCGACCCGGGTCGGCAGTGGCTTGACCGGCTCATTGCGCAGCAGCAGGCAGGTATCCCATTCCTGCCACAGCAGGGGGTTGTTGCCGAGGTAGGCGCCGAGCGCCTTCTGGCCCCAGGGGCAGCGGCTCGGATGGCTGATGGGGCTGAAGGCCGATACCGAGCGGTAGCGACCAGGCTCGCGCAGGGCGGCGATAAGCGCCCCGTGGCCCCCCATGGAGTGGCCGCTGATGGAACGTTTCGTCGAGACCGGGAAGTGGGTCTCGATGATTTCGGGCAGCTCGCGGGTAACGTAGTCGTACATCTGGTAGTGATCGCGCCAGGGGGTCTGACTGGCGTTGACGTAGAAACCGGCACCCATGCCAAGGTCATAACCGGGATCGTCCGCCACACCCTCGCCACGGGGGCTGGTATCCGGGGCCACCAAGGCGATGCCGAGCTCGGCGGCGATACGCTGGGCGCCCGCCTTCTGCATGAAGTTCTCGTCGGTGCAGGTGAGGCCGGAGAGCCAGTAGAGCACGGGCACCTTCTGGCCGATGAGGGCCTGGGGTGGCAGGTAGATGGCAAACTGCATGTCGCAGCCGAGCACGGTGGAGCTGTGGCGGTAGCGCTTGTGCCAGCCATCGAAGCTCTTGTTGCTGCTGATAATGTCCAGATTCATCAAGGAACTCCTGCACCCCGCCCGCAGTGGCGGGCGGGGTGATCATGCTCAGTAGTGGATGACGGTGCGGATGCTCTTGCCTTCGTGCATCAGATCGAACGCTTCGTTGATCTGTTCAAGCGGCATGGTGTGGGTGATGAAGTCGTCCAGCTTGAATTCACCCTGCATGTAGCGCTGCACGTAGCTCGGCAGCTCGCTGCGACCGCGCACGCCGCCGAAGGCGCTGCCGCGCCAGACCCGGCCGGTGACCAGCTGGAACGGGCGGGTGCTGATCTCCTGGCCCGCGCCGGCCACCCCTATGATGACAGACTCGCCCCAGCCCTTGTGGCAGCACTCCAGCGCTGCGCGCATCACCTTGACGTTACCGATGCACTCGAATGAGAAGTCGACGCCACCGTCGGTCATCTCGACGATCACTTCCTGAATCGGCTTGTCGAACTTGTTCGGGTTGATGCAGTCGGTGGCCCCCAGTTTGCGGGCCAGCTCGAACTTGCTCTCGTTGATGTCGATGGCGATGATGCGGCCGGCCTTGGCCAGGCGTGCGCCTATGATGGCGGAGAGGCCGATGCCGCCCAGCCCGAAGATGGCGACGCTCTCACCCTCTTTCACCTTGGCGGTGTTCATCACGGCGCCGATGCCGGTGGTGACGCCGCAGCCGAGCAGGCAGACCTCTTCCAGCGGGGCGGCCGGATCCACCTTGGCGATGGAGATCTCGGGCAGCACAGTGTATTCGCTGAAGGTGGAGGTGCCCATGTAGTGATAGATGGGCTGCCCATCCTTGGAGAAGCGGGTGGTGCCGTCCGGCATCAGCCCCTTGCCCTGGGTGGCGCGGATCTTCTGGCACAGGTTGGTCTTGCCGGATTTGCAGAACTTGCACTCGCCGCACTCCGGGGTGTAGAGCGGGATCACGTGATCCCCCACCTTGACGCTGGTGACGCCCTCGCCGACGGACTCGACGATACCGCCCCCCTCGTGACCGAGAATGCAGGGGAAGACCCCTTCCGGATCCTCACCTGAGAGAGTAAAGGCGTCGGTGTGGCAGACGCCGGTGGCGACGATGCGCACCCGTACCTCGCCAGCCTGGGGCGGCATGACCTCGACTTCTTCGATGGAGAGGGGCTGGCCCGGGCCCCAGGCGATGGCGGCCTTACACTTGATGCTTTGAACCTGTGCCATGAATGATGTCCTTATGGTTGAGCAGGGTGAACGGAATTGGGTTCGGACATCCAGTGTAGTTTCCCGCCGATTTGGTGATAATAAGGCGAAATCTCAAATCACTTTTACACATAGGTAATAATGTTCGGTTGGGAAGGGATCTGTGAATTTGTCAGCGTGGCGGAGCAGGGGGGCTTTACCCCGGCGGCCCGCAAGCTGGGGGTGTCGGTGGCTCAGGTCAGCCGCCAGGTGGCGCAGCTGGAAGACAGGCTGCAGGCCAAGCTGCTGCTGCGCACCACCCGTCAGGTGCGACTCACCGAGCTCGGCGAGATCTACTACCGTCACTGTCGCCAGCTGCTCGACAACCTCTACGAGGCGGAGCTGGCGGTGGGGCGCCATCAGGCTGTGCCACAGGGTTCCCTGCGCATCACGGCCCCCGTCTCCTACGGCGAGAGCCGGGTCGCCCCCCTGGTGAACGACTTCATGGTGCGCTACCCCCAGCTGGAGGTGACCCTCAACCTCACCAACCAGCTGCTGGACCTGGTGCACGAGGGTTACGATCTGGCACTGCGGCTCGGCCACCTCAAGGACTCCAGCCTGGTGGCGCGCAAGCTGGCGCAGCGGGTGCCCTATGTCTGTGCCTCGCCCGCCTACACCGCCCGCCACGGCATGCCCAACAGTCTCTCGGAGCTTGCCCGTCACACCTGTCTGGTGGGCAACAGCGACGAGTGGTACTTCACCCTGGATGGCCGCTCCCACAGCATGCGGGTGCACGGCCTGCTGCAGTGCAACAGCGGCCACGCCCTGCTCGATGCGGCGCTCAAGGGGATCGGCATCATTCAGCTGCCGGACTACTACGTCTGCGACCATCTGGCCAGCGGGGAGCTGATCGAGCTGCTGCCCGAGCTGCGGGCCCCGGCGGAGGGGATCTGGGCCCTCTATCCCCACAACCGCCACCTCTCGCCCAAGGTGCGGCTGCTGGTGGACTATCTGGCCGAGCGGCTCGGCGCCCCCCAGCAACCGGCCCTGACCCGGCCGATAGGCTAGGGGGAGGCCGCCAGGAGCTTGTTCCTGGGCCGCGCTGGCCGGACAAATAAAAAGCCCTTGAAATTCAAGGGCTCTCTCACTCGGTTACGGTGGCGACAGGCTCGCCTTGCGAGGCATCACTCGATGTTCTGGATCTGCTCGCGCATCTGCTCGATGAGGACCTTCAGCTCGACGGCGGACTGGGTCACTTCGGCGTTGATGGACTTGGAGCCGAGGGTGTTCGATTCGCGGTTGAACTCCTGCATCATGAAGTCGAGACGACGGCCACAGGCGCCACCCTTCTTCATGATCTTGTTGGTCTCGCTGATGTGCATCTCCAGACGATCCAGCTCTTCGGCCACGTCGATCTTCTGGGCCAGCAGCACGATCTCCTGCTCGATGCGAGCCGGATCCAGCTCGACTTTGGCTTCGGCCAGACGGTCGGTGAGCTTCTGGCGCTGCCACTCGATGATCTGCGGCAGGTGGGCGCGCACCTTGGTCACTTCCACCTGGATGCCGGCCAGACGCTGCTCGATCAGTGCCTTGAGGTTGGCCCCTTCACTGGCGCGGGAGGCGAGGAAGTCGTCCAGGGTCAGGTCGAAACCGCCCATCAGTTCGGTGGCGACCGCATCCATGTCCTGCTCGGCGGCGGCCATGACACCCGGCCAGCGCAGCACGTCGACCGGGTTGAGCTGGCCCTGGCCTGCTTCTTTCATTACCCAGCTGGCGCTGTCGATGATGAGCTTGGCCAGCTCTTCATTGATATGAAGCTGGCTGGCGGCGGCCTGAGCGGCCTCGAAACGCAGGTTGCACTCCACCTTGCCACGCTGCAGTTTGGCGCGGAAACGCTCACGCAGTACCGGCTCCAGGCTGCGCAGTTGTTCCGGCAGGCGAATGTAGGTTTCCAGATAGCGCTGGTTGACCGAACGAATTTCCCAAACGGCTGTGCCCCAGTCGCCCTTGAATTCCTTGCGGGCGTAGGCGGTCATGCTGTGAATCATTGATTGTTCCGGGCTTGATGAAGTGTGGGGGCAGTATACCCAGCCAGGCTGGTGCCGTCAGCCGCTGCCTTGGTTTTAGCGGCTGATATTTGGGGCAGGATCACTTATACTCCTGCGCCAATTCAGCCAGCCCAGAGGTCCGTCCCATGCCACGTCCCAGCGATCGCACCGCCGCGCAAGTTCGCCCGGTTACCATCACCCGTCATTTCACCAAGCATGCGGAAGGCTCGGTGCTGGTGGAGTTCGGTAATACCCGCGTGCTCTGCACCGCCAGCGTCGACACCAGCGTGCCGCGCTTCCTGAAGGGCAAGGGCCAGGGCTGGGTGACCGCCGAGTACGGCATGCTGCCGCGCTCCACCCACTCCCGGATGAACCGCGAAGCAGCCTCCGGCAAGCAGAGCGGCCGCACCCTGGAGATCTCCCGTCTGATTGCCCGCTCCCTGCGCGCCGCCGTGGATCTGACCGCGCTCGGCGAGCACACCATCACGGTGGACTGCGACGTGTTGCAAGCCGATGGTGGCACCCGCACCGCCGCCATCACCGGTGCCTGCGTGGCGCTGGTGGATGCCCTGAACTGGATGGTGGAGAAGGGACTGATCAAGCAGAGCCCGCTCAAGCAGATGATCGCGGCCGTCTCCGTCGGCATGTACGAAGGGGAAGCCATCTGCGATCTGGAGTACATCGAGGACTCCGCCGCCGAGACCGACATGAACGTGGTGATGACCGAAGATGGTCGCATCATCGAGGTGCAGGGCACCGCAGAGGCCGAGCCCTTTACCCATGAGGAGTTGCTGGCCATGCTGGCGCTCGCCAAGGGCGGCATCGAAGAGATTATCGCGCTGCAGAAGCAGTCGCTCTCCTGATTTTAAAAACGCGGCATTGTCCGCGTTTTTTTATACCCGATAGAACGCAACAACAAGCCAAGCAAGGAGCCAGAATGAAAGCCTACCAGCGTCAATTTATCGAGTTCGCCCTGGAGAAGCAGGTCCTCAAATTCGGTGAATTTACCCTGAAATCCGGTCGCAAGAGCCCCTACTTCTTCAACGCAGGCCTGTTCAACAGTGGCCGCGATCTGGCCCGCCTCGGCCGCTTCTACGCCGCCGCCCTGATGGATGCGGGCATCGAGTTTGACGTACTGTTTGGCCCGGCCTACAAGGGGATCCCCATCGCCTCCGCCACTGCGGTGCAGCTGGTGGAGCAGCACGACGTGGACGTGCCCTGGTGCTTCAACCGCAAGGAGGCCAAGGATCACGGTGAGGGCGGCAACCTGGTGGGCAGCCCGCTCAAGGGGCGCATCATGCTGGTGGATGACGTCATCACTGCCGGTACCGCCATTCGCGAATCCATGGACCTGATCCAGGCCAACGGCGCTTCCCTGGCTGGCGTGCTGATCGCGCTGGACCGCCAGGAGAAGGGCAAGGGCGAGCTCTCCGCCATTCAGGAGGTGGAGCGTGACTACGGTGCCCACATCATCGCCATCATCCAGATGAGCGATCTCATCGCCTATCTGGAAGAGAAGCAGGTCGAGCAGCCGGAACTGGCTACGCAACTGACCGCCATGAAAGCCTATCGCGCCCAGTACGGCATCTGAGCTGCCGTTCATCCCACGCAATAGCTGAATGTGGCGCCCGTTTGCTTCTGGGTAGCAAACGGGCGCCGTTTTTTCATCTGCAAAAAGTGGATCATGTGGCTTGAGTTTACCCTTACAGTAAAGGTTATGGTTTGGTCATCGGCGCCATTTTGGCCGATTGGTTCCGGGGAGGAACAAGATGACCACTCATATTCAATTACCCATCCATCTGCAGCTGCCGCTCACGGGCATGAGTTGTGCCAATTGCGCCAGCCGCATCTCCGCCGCCCTTAATCAGCTTGAAGGGGTGACGGCTTCCGTCAACTTTGCGCTGGAGCAGGCCGCCATCGAGCTGGACGATCCGGGCCGGCTGCCTGCGGTGCTGGAGAGCATCAAGGGGCAGGGCTACGACTACGGCAGTGAATCCTTTACCTTCCAGATCAGCGGCATGACCTGCGCAGGCTGCTCGGCCCGCCTCGAACGGATGCTGACAGCCCTACCCGGCGTGCTCTCGGCCGAGGTCAATTTCTCCATCGAACAGGCCCGCATCACCCAGGTGCCCGGTATCCAGACCCCAGCCTCCCTGCGCGAGCAGATCGAGGGGCTCGGATTTGGTGCCCAGTTGGCGCAAGGCTCCGCCAGTGCTCGCCGCCAGCAGTTGCTGGAGCGAGAGGCGCAGGAGTCTGCCGCCGCCCACCAGGCACTGATCCAGGTTATCGTCTCGGCGCTGCTGACCCTGCCGCTGCTGGTGGGCATGTTCGCCATGGCTGGCCTGCTGCCCTGGCATCTGCCCGCCTGGCTGGAGCTGGTGCTCGCCACGCCGGTGCAGTTCTGGGTAGGCAGACGCTTCTATCGTGGCGCCTGGCTCGCCATCAAGAACCGCTCCGCCAATATGGACGTGCTGGTGGCGACCGGTACCAGCGCCGCCTATTTCTACAGCCTCTATCTGTTGCTGACGCAGGGGATGGCCGCCAGCGGCAAGCTCTATTTCGAGGCGAGCGCCATCATCATCACCCTGATCTCCCTCGGAAAATTGCTTGAGGCCCGGGCCAAGCGCAGCACCCGCTCCGCCATTCGCGAGCTGATGGCGCTGCGCCCGGACACCGCCACCGTCTGGCGCGGCGAGAGCTGGCAGAGCGTGGCCATCGATGATGTGCTGCGCGGCGATCGGCTACGGGTGCTGGTGGGGGAGCGGGTACCGGTGGATGGCAAGATCCTGAGCGGCGAGAGCGAGCTGGATGAGTCGATCCTCACCGGTGAGAGCCTGCCGGTGCCGCGGGGACTGGGGGAGAGCGTGCTGGGCGGGGCCATCAACCGCTCAGGGGTGCTGGAGATCGAAGCCACGACCGTGGGGGAGGACTCCAGCCTCAGCAAGATCATTGCCCTGGTGGAAAATGCCCAGATGGGCAAGGCGCCGCTGCAACAACTGGTGGACAAGGTTTCCGCCGTGTTCGTGCCGGTGGTGATGGCCATCGCCCTGTTCACCCTGCTGGCCTGGTATGCCTATAGCGGTGACTTCGGTCAGGCGCTGCTGGCCGCGGTGGCCGTGCTGGTGATTGCCTGCCCCTGCGCCCTGGGTCTGGCGACGCCGGCGGCCATCGTGACCGGCACCGGAGTGGCGGCGCGCCACGGTATTCTGATAAAAGATGTGGACACCCTGCAGAAGGCTCACGCCATCAAGGCGCTTATCTTCGACAAGACCGGCACGCTTACTCAGGGCCGACCTGTGCTGGCGAGCTGGAGCGGCACCGATGAGCAGCTGCGCCTGGCCGCGGCCCTGCAGCAGGCGAGCGAGCACCCGCTGGCGCAAGCCATGCGCGAGGCGGTCGGTCAGGACGCCGTGTTGCCCCAACCGGAAGCGGTGGAGGTGCGGGTTGGCGCTGGCATCATGGGTCAGGTGGCGGGCCATACGGTCGCCATTGGCAACACCGGCCTGTTGACCCAGCTTGGCATTGCACAGCCGCAGCAGGATGAACAGCCCGCTGACGGGGCAACCCGGGTCTGGGTCGCCATTGATGGAGTGGCGGTGGGCATCGCCGCCCTGGCCGATACCCTGCGACCGGAGAGCCCGGCCGCCATCGCCACCTTGCGCCAGCGCGGCATCGCCAGCTGGCTGGTGAGCGGCGATGCGCCGGCGCCGGTGGCCCATATCGCCGCCAAGCTGGGGCTGGACGGGGCGTTCGATTCAGTGTTGCCAGCCGGCAAGGTGGAGAAAGTCGAGGCGCTGCGGGCGCGTACCCAGGGGTTGGTAGCCATGGTGGGGGACGGGGTGAACGATGCCCCCGCACTGGCCGCGGCGGACGTGGGGATCGCCATGGGCTCCGGCTCGGACGTCGCGATGGAGACCGCCTCCATCACGCTCATGCGATCTGACCCGCGGCTGGTGGCCGATGCCATCGACATCTCGGCGGCCACCTGGCGCACCATACAGCAAAATCTGTTCTGGGCTTTCGTATTCAACATCATCGGTATTCCGCTGGCGGCGCTGGGCTACCTCAGCCCCGAGCTGGCGGGGGCGGCCATGGCCCTGAGCAGCATCACGGTATTGAGCAATTCCCTGTTATTGAAACGCTGGCAGCCCAAGGCGGGCAACCATGCTGGCACCCGAACAGACATGTAAGGAGTCATCCATGAACATCAGCAAGGTAGCCAAAGCCACTGGGCTGACCGCCAAGACCATCCGTTACTACGAGAGCATCGGCCTGATTTCGGCGCCGATCCGCAGCGACAACGGCTATCGCAGCTATACCGAGGGATCGCTGCGGGAGCTGCGTTTCGTCAAGCGGGCACGGGAGACCGGGTTCAATCTGGAGGAGTGTCAGGAGCTGCTGGCGCTCTATCGGGATGAGCACAGATCCAGTGCCCAGGTGAAGAAGCTGGCCCAGGAGAAGATCGTCGATCTGCGTGCCCGTATTGCCGGTCTGCAGGCCATGCTCAGCTCCCTCGAGGGGCTGGTCGGTTGCTGTCACGGGGATGAAAATCCTGAATGCCCGATCCTCGACGAGCTGGAAAAAGGCTGAAATCCGGCCCGGCAGACGCCGGCGTCATGATGGAAAAAAGAGGGAGGCTGGTCGTTTGTGAACGGCTTGCCTCCCTCTTTTTGGTCGGCATCCGGCTGCGGCAAAGTTGACTAACTTCTTAATAAAAGGCGCTTTATTGTTGCTCACTGGGGGGGATGGTAGACTGTTCGGCTCTTGTACAGGAGTACTCAGTTGACCCAGAGTGTGACACACCAGGTGAAGCAGGCCATCATGGTTCAGCTTTATACTCACGCCTTGTTCAGTCTTCCCTGTCTGGGCCTGCTGGCGTTTGGCTGGAGTCTGCTGTTTCATGACTATCTGCCCGTCAGCGAGGCGCTGGGCTGGTTGGCCGCAGTGTTCCTGTTGCTGCTGTTTCGCTATTGGCATCTGCGCTGGCGCCAGCCCGCGTTGCAGCGAACGGCGGTACCTGTCCTGGAGCGGGAGATGTTCATCGGGGTGACCGTCACCTCCATCATCTGGGCGCTCGGCGTGCTGCTCTACATGGACAAGCTGCCGGATACCTATCGTGCCGCCATGATGATGCTGACCAGCCTGATCCTCACCGGCAGCGCCATCATGCTGTTTGGCTCTCGCCGCATCGTTTATGGCGCCGTGCTGCCCCTGGGGCTCGCCATGCTGTTCGAGCTTGGAGTGGGCAACGAGCAGGAGCGGATCGTGTCCACCATGCTGGCCGGCTACCTGTTCGTCTTTCTGCCGACCCTGCTGCGCCGCCTGCGCCGGGATCAGGTTGCCTCCCTCTATCACCGTTTCTCCAACGCCGATCTGGTGGCCGAATTGAAGGCGGTGTCGGAGCATCTGCGCCTCACCTCCCGCCTAGACGGGCTGACCGGTATTGCCAATCGTGCCCATCTCGATGACTGTCTCGAACGGGCGTGGCGGCGCTGTCATCGTGCCAGGGCGCCGCTCTCGCTGGTCCTGCTGGATGTGGATTATTTCAAACAGTTCAATGACTTCTATGGTCACCAGCTGGGCGATGGCTGCCTGCAACAGGTTGGCAGACTGCTGGCCGGGGTCGAGCGGCGGGAAGATGATCTGGCGGCCCGTTATGGGGGCGAAGAGTTTGCCCTGCTGCTGCCCTGTACCGGCATGCAGGGGGCACTGCAGGTGGCGGACAGGATACGCACCGCACTCAAGGAATTAGGCATTCCCCATCAGAAGTCCCTGGTCTCGAGCCGGGTCACCTGCAGCTTTGGCGTGGCCACCCTGATCCCGGACAACAGCATGAAAATTGCCGATTTGATCCAAAAAGCGGATGCGGCCCTCTATCAGGCCAAGCATAATGGGCGGGATCGAATCGAAGTGGCCTTGATGGGTAAGGTTGCCTGAGTTTAACGTGACAGATTGAAGAGGTTGTCTATGCAATGTCATCGTATCGAAGAGCTGCTGGAGTTGTTGCAGCCTGCCTGGATCAAGGAACAGGATCTCAGCCTGGTGCAGTTTGTTGCCAAACTGGCCAAAGAAGCGGGATTTGAAGGCCCCCTGTCCGAGCTGACCGACGACATGCTGATCTATCACCTCAAGATGCGGGAATCCGACAAGCAGGCGATGATCCCCGGTCTGGCCAAGGATCATGTGCCGGATTTCAAGGAAGCCCTGCTCAAGGCGCGCGGCATCAAGTGACCCCGGGCGGTGTGCTGGACACCTGGCCTAGTTTCAGTGGAATCTCTTTGAAGGCGTTTCGTCAATGGGCGAAACGCCTTTTTTGTTACCGAAATTTGCGATCGATCGCCAATATTAGATACATCTAATCCACACAATTAGCAGGTTGTTTAAGATATAATCCGCTCCATAACAAATAAGGGAGCGATGTCTTGCAATGGCCGATCATGAAAAAATCGATATCAAGGATGTCACCGACAAGAGCGTAACCGGGACTTTCAACCCCAACACGTTCAAAGCCAGCGACGACAGATTCAACCCCGGCAACCGCATCTATGTCCGGGCCCAGACCGGGTACTGGCAGCGGGTACGCAAGGGAATGGGATGGTTCTTCGTCGCCCTGTTCGTGCTGCTGCCCTGGCTGCGCTACGAGGGGCGCCAGGCGATACTGTTCGATCTCGCTCACCAGCAGTTCCACATCTTCAGTGCCACCATCTGGCCGCAGGACCTGACCCTGCTGGCCTGGATCTTCATGATCGCGGCCTTCGCGCTCTTCTTCGTGACTACCTTCCTCGGCCGGGTCTGGTGTGGCTATCTCTGCCCGCAGACGGTCTGGACCTTCATGTTCATCTGGTTTGAAGAGAAGCTGGAAGGGCCTGCCAACAAGCGGCGCAAGCTGGATGCGGCGCCCTGGAGCGGTGAGAAGCTGGCCCGCAAGGGGGCCAAGCACCTGGCCTGGCTGGTCATCTCGCTGGCGACCGGCCTTACCTTCGTCGCCTACTTCCAGGATGTGACCAAGCTGGTGCCCGACGTTCTGACCCTGCAGGCGGGTGGCTGGGTGATGTTCTGGGTGATCTTCTTCACCATCTGCACCTACGGCAACGCCGGCTGGATGCGCGCCATCATGTGTATCCACATGTGCCCCTATGCCCGCTTCCAGTCCGCTATGTTCGACAAGGACACCTTCATCGTCGGCTATGATACCAAGCGCGGCGAGACCCGCGGTGCCCGTGCCCGCAAGGCGGACCACAAGGCTCTGGGGCTGGGGGACTGCATCGACTGCGATCTCTGCGTGCAGGTCTGCCCGACCGGCATCGACATTCGCGACGGCCTGCAGTACGAGTGCATCAACTGCGGCGCCTGTGTCGATGCCTGCGACCAGACCATGGAGCGGATGGGCTATCCGAAGGGGCTCATCAGCTACACCACCGAGCACAAGCTGGCCAACGACTCCACCCATGTGGCGCGGCCCAAGCTGATTGGTTACGGCCTGGTGATGGCCATCATGCTGGGGGTCTTCGTCTACAACGCCATGTCCATCATGCCGATGGGGCTCGATATCCTGCGGGATCGCAACCAGCTGTTCCGCGAGAACAGCGAAGGGTTCATCGAGAACACCTACACCCTCAAGATCCTCAACAAGACCCTGCAATCCCAGACCTATCAGCTGGACGTGGAGGGGCTGCCGGAGCACGAGTGGTTCGGCCCGCGCGAGGTGACCCTGAAGGCGGGAGAAATTTATACCTTGCCGGTGAGTCTGGCGGTCGACCCCTACAACCTGAAGCGGCCGGCCCTGGACATCCAGTTCGTGCTCAAACGCGAAGGCGCTGCTGACGATGACAGCAAGGGCACCCTGCGTCAGGCCAGCAAGTTTATCAGCCGGCTATAACGGCAGGGGGGACAGTCAGCACTCATCAAAGTGGTTGCCCGGTTCAGGCATCCATATCAACGAGTGGTGATAGAATGGGGCGCTACGGCGCCCCTTTCTCATGGTGGATGACATGCGTTTCAACTATTCCGATCTCACACCCGACCTCATCATGGATGCGCTGGATCTCAGCGGTCTGCGGCTCGACTCCGGCCTTATCGAACTCAACAGCTACGAGAACCGGGTCTACCAGTTTCAGGACGAGGACCGTCGCCGCTATGTGGTGAAATTCTACCGCCCCGGCCGCTGGAGCCGGGCCCAGATCCTGGAGGAGCACGCGTTCGCCGCCAGCCTGGCCGAGGCGGAGATCCCGGTCGCCGCTCCTCTCTCCTTCGCGGGGGAGACCCTGCTGGAGCATCAGGGCTATCCGTTCGCCATCTGGCAGAGCGTCGGTGGCCGCCAGTTCGAGGTGGACAACCTGGATCAGCTGGAGTGGGTGGGGCGCTACCTTGGCCGCATCCACCAGATTGGTGCCAGCAAGCCGTTTCACCATCGCGTCCGGCTGGATGTGGAGAGCATGCTGCACGAGCCGCGGCAGCTGCTGGCGGCCGGTGAGTGGCTGCCGGGCGGGCTGGCCAAACAGTTCTTCGGCGTGCTCGACGAGCTGATCAAGCATGTGGGCGATGCCATGAGCCTGGATGTCTCCCATATCTCCCTGCATGGCGACTGCCACCCGGGTAACATCCTGTGGCGCGATGGCCCCCTGTTCGTCGATCTCGATGATTGCCGCACCGGTCCCGCCATCCAGGATCTCTGGATGATGCTGAGCGGCGAGCGCCACGAGCAGCTGGTCCAGCTCGATACCCTGCTGGCGGGTTACGAGGAGTTCATGGAGTTTGATCCGCGCGAGCTGGCGCTCATCGAGCCGCTGCGGGCCATGCGCATCGTCCACTACATGGCCTGGCTGGCACGGCGCTGGGAAGATCCCGCCTTCCCACGTCACTTCCCCTGGTTCAATACCGAGCACTACTGGCGTCAGCAGATCGCAACCCTGCACGACCAGCTGGAGGCGCTCAAGGCGCCGCCCCTGACTCTGACGCCGGGTTGGTGATCGGGGCGCAACCCGGCTGGTGACGAGCGCGGGAGGAGGGATCCCTGGTCACTTCTTTGCCATTGACGGCGAAGGGGGGACGCAATAGGCTTGGCACTGCTTCGGTTCGCCGGGCGTGCCTCACAGTGATCCCTTAACAGGAAACATCATGAAAAAAATCCTATTTTTCCTCGCTGCCATGCTGATGATGCCCATGGTTCACGCCGCCCCCGAATTCAAGGAAGGCGTTAACTATGACGTGGTCAAGCAGACTGGCACCGCCCAGCCGGAAGTGTTGGAGTTCTTCTCCTACTACTGCCCTCACTGCTCGACCTTCGAACCGATCGTGGAACAGCTGAAGCAGGATCTGCCGCAGGGCGTTCCTCTCAAGAAGAACCCGGTTGCCTTCCTGGGCCGTGAAATGGGCCCGGAGATGCAGCGTGCCTACGCGCTGGCGACCCTGCTGAACGTTGAAGGCAAGCTGACTCCGGCCATCTTCAACAAGATCCATACCCAGCGCAAACCGCCGATGAGCCGCGATGACGTGAAGCAGATCTTCGTGGACAACGGCGTACCGGCCGAAGAGTTTGATGGTGCCGTCGACAGCTTCGCCGTCTCCGGCATGGTTTCCCAGTTTGACCGCAACACCGAGAGCTACAACATTCGCGGTGTGCCAGCCTTCCTGGTAAACGGCAAGTACATGGTGAAAATCGAATCCATTACTTCCCAGGAACAGTTCAACCAGCTAGTGAAATTCCTGCTGGCCAAGAAAGACTGATCCAGAGTGACCCGATGAAAAAAGCCCGCCGGTGCAAACCGGCGGGCTTTTTGTTTATCAGGAGCCTGCGTCAGATCTGGCAATCCCGCTGGGTGGGGGTCGGGCGCGGCAAGCGGGTGCGGCGGCTGATGGCCTCCGCCAGCCAGACCAGCAACAGAATGGCCAGCAGCAGGGTGGCAGTCTGATCGTAACGGAACAGGCTCAGGGAGACATAGAGCTGCTGCCCCAGGCCGCCGGCACCGACCACGCCGAGTATGGTGGCGGCCCTCAGGTTCATCTCGCCGCGATAGAGGCTGTAGGCCAGCCATTGGCGCGTCACCAGCGGAAACAGCCCGTACCAGAAACTGGTGATGGGTCCGGCTCCGCTCAGTTGCAGGGCGAGGCGGGGGGCGGGATCCGCGTTCTCCAGGGTCTCCACGAACAGCCGCGCCAGCACACCCGTGGTGTGCAGGGTCAGCGCCAGTATGCCCGCCACTGGGCCCAGTCCGACCGCGATCACCAGCAGGCTGGCGAAGATGAGCTCGGGCACGGAGCGCAGCAGGTTGAACAGCAGGCGCAGCGGCCAGCAGTGGCGGGCGAGACAGGCGAGCGGCAGGGCCAGCAGGGCGCTGAAGAGGGTACTCAACAGCGCCATCTGCACCGTATCGAGCAGGCCGCTGGCCACAGTCTTGAGGAAGGGCCATGACCAGTCCGGTCGCAAAAACTCCTCCACGAAGGAACCCAGCCCGCTCAGGGAGAAGCTCAGCATGCGCCAGTCGAGTTGATAAAGGGCGAGGGCAGCGGCCAGCCCCAGGCAGATCAGCAACAACAGGCCGGGAGATCGGCTGTGGCGCAGCCAGGCGCTGAGGCCATCCGCCAGGGTCACCAGCAGGATGAAGGCCAGCAGCAGGGTCACCACCTCGCCACCGGCAAACATGCGCAAGGAGAGCTCGAGCTGCTGACCGAGCCCGCCGGCCCCGACGAAGCCCATGATGACGGAGGCGCGCAGGGCGCACTCCCAGCGATAGACGGTGTAGGAGAGCAGTTCCTGGCGCACCGCAGGCAGCACGCCATACCAGAGTGCCTGCAGCCGGCCGCTGCCGCCGAGCAGCAGGGCGCGGGCCGGTTGCAGGGCGCAGCTCTCCATGATCTCGTTGTAGACCTTGGCCAGCATGCCGCCGTAGCTGACCGCGATGGCCAGGATGGCGGCCAGCGGCCCGAGCCCCGACAGGCGCACGAACAGCAGCGCCCAGATGAGCTCGGGCAGGCTGCGCAGCACGATGGCGACGAGGCGCGAGAGGCCCCGCAAGGCGCCGCGCAGCGGACTGGGAACCGGGCCCAGTTCGGCCAGCGACAGGGCGCGCGAGCCGAGCAGGGCAAACGGCACGCCGAGCAGCAGGGCACCTGCCAGCCCCAGGGTCGCGACGGCCAGGCTCTCCAGGGTCGCGGTCAGGGTCAGGGCGAGAAAGTCCCGATCGACGCGGGGTGGCCAGCTGGTGGCGAGGAAGTTGCCCATCTGCCGCCAGCTCTGGCCGTCGAACAGGCCGAGCCAGCCATCGGCCTGTTGCCACAGGCTGTAGCCGATCAGCAGCAACAGCCAGGGCAGGGGATGGCGCCAGCGGCTAGTAGTCAAATTGAACACGCCGCCGCCTCGTCATCACCGGCGTAGAGGTCGGCCAGCATGGCCGGGGTAACGGCTGCCGCCGGGCAATCGAACTGCACCCGCCCCTCGCGCAAGCCGATGATGCGGGGGAAACGGCCGAGCGCCAGCTCGACCGCATGCAGGTTGGCGACAAGGGTGCTGCCCCGGGCTAGGGCCTGGGTCAGCAGGGCATCCAGGCTGTTCTGGGCGAGCACGGGATCGAGGGCGGAGACGGGTTCGTCGGCCAGGATCAGATCCGGCTGCTGATAGAGCACCCGGGCGATGCCGACCCGCTGCAACTGGCCACCGGAGAGCTCGCCGCAGCGTTGCTGCCACTTGTCGGCAAGGCCGAGGCGGGCCAGTTCGGTTCGCGCGCCTGCGGGGTCGCAGGGGCGCAGCAGGGAGAGCAAGGAACGGCCGAGAGACCACTGGCCGAGCCGACCGGCCAGCACGGCGGTCACCACCTGCTGGGAGGCGGGCAGTGGCGGTTGCTGCCAGATCATGCCGATCCGGCTGCGCAGCCGCTGGCGGTCCCGAGTGGAGAGGGGCCAGGGATCCTGATCCCAGAGGGCGAGCCTGCCTTCGCCGCGCAGTTCGGTGCCGATCAGCCGCAGCAGGCTGGTCTTGCCCGCGCCGCTTGGCCCTATGACGGCCACGCACTCGCCCGCCGCTATCTGCAGGCGAAACGGCTGCAGGATGCGGCTCTGGCCGAGCCGCAGACCTTCCCCGTCCAGCGCGACGGCGATCACTTCAGCAGGCCGGCCTGGGTTGCGGCGGCTTCGATGCCCAGGTAGTTCTCGGGCTTGGTCTCGATGAAGCGGCTGGCGCGTTGCAGCTTGAGGATCTCGGCCTGGGCGGGTACCGCCGGATCCAGGCTGAGGAAGGCCTGCTTGATCTTCTCTTGCAGGGCCGGATCCAGGTCGCCGCGCACGGTCCAGTTGTAGTCAAAGTAGGTGGGGGTGGTCCAGATCACCTTGACCTTGGCGGTGTCGACCTTGCCCTCTTCCACCAGTTTCTCCCACACGGAAGCGTTGAGCGCGCCAGCCGGCACCTTGCCGGAAGCGACCCAGGCGACGGTGGCGTCGTGGGCGCCGGAGAAGGCGACGTGGGCGAAGTCACGCTCCGGGTTGATGCCCTGTTCGGCTAGGAAGTGGCGCGGCATCAGGTGACCCGAGGTGGAGGAGGGGGAGCCGAACGCGAAATCTTTGCCCTTGGTGTCGGCCAGGGTCTTGATGCCGCTGTCGGCATTGGCGATGAACTTGGAGGTGAACTGGGCATCTTCCTGGCGCTGCACCAGCGGTACCACCTTGTCGGCACGGCGGTGGGCCTGCACATAGGTGAAGCCTCCGAGCCAGGCCATGTCCAGCTTGCCGGCGGCCAGCGCTTCGACCACGGCGGCGTAGTCGTTGACCGGCACGAACACTACTTCACGGCCCGTCTTCTCGGCCAGGTAGTCACCCAGCGGAGCAAACTTGCGCTGCAGCTCGGTGGGGGCTTCGTCCGGGATGGCGGAGACCCGCAGCGGTTCGGCGGCGACGGCGCTCAGGCTGGCGAACAAGGTGGTGAGAGCGAGGATCCATTTACGGGTCATGGTGCATTCCTTTGTGGTCTGTCGTTCGGGTAATAGAAAGGCCCGACACGAGTCGGACCTTATCAGGGAGGTCATGGTAGGGGGCCACCGGCCCCGGGCGCAAGATGCTCCCCGCAAAAATGGGGGCTACACCCCGACGTGGAAGGCCTGCTTGAGGTTGCGGATGAAGTCCGCATCCCGGCACAGAGTCTTGCCCGGACTGTCGGAGATCTTGGCGACCGGGCCACCGTTGCACTCCATCATCTTGAAGACGATGTTCATCGGGGTGACCCCGGGCAGATCGCAGGTGAGCTTGGTGCCGATGCCGAAGCTGGTGTTGATGCGACCGCGGAAGTGGCGCATCAGCTGCACCGCCTTGTCGAGATTGAGACCGTCGGAGAAGACCAGGGTCTTCTCGGTCGGGTCGATGCCGAGCCGCTGGTAGTGGCTGATGGCCTTCTCGCCCCACACCACGGGGTCGCCGGAGTCGTGGCGCAGCCCCTGATAGCGGCTGGCCAGCTCGAAGTCGAAGTCACGCAGAAAGGCATCCATGGTGATGCAGTCGGTCAGGGCTATCCCCAGATGGTCGGTGAACTCGTCCAGCCAGCTGGTGAGGGCGGCGCGCTGGCTGTGCTCAAGCGGGAAGCCGAGCTGCTGGTGGGCCTGGAACCACTCGTGAGCCTGGGTGCCCACCGCCGGTAGCCGGTATTTCTGGGCCAACTGGTAGTTGCTGGTGCCGCGAAACGCCGGCAGGCGCTCCTTGAGGCGCCCCACCACGGCATCCTGTACCGCGTGGGAGAAGCGGCGGCGGGTGCCGAAGTCGATGAGGTTGAACTCCTTCATCTCTTCCGGGCTGAGATCCCGCTCCAGCTTGTCGATCTTCTGGTCGAGGCGTTCCAGCGCCTGGCTGACACCAAACTGGGGGTAGCGGAAGCGGTTGCGCATCTCGCTGATGATGGCGAGCACCGGGATCTCCCACAGGATCACGTCCTGCCAGGTGCCTTCGACCCGCACATTGATGCGGCCATCCTGCTCGAACACCTTGAGCAGGGAGGCATCCAGCGGCTTGCGGCGCAGGTGATCGAGATAATCGGTGGTGAAGAAGGGGCGCTCGGCCAGGAAGTCGAGCTCGGGTCTGGTCAGCCGCAGGGAGCCGGCCAGGCGCAGCTGCTCCTCGATCTGGCCCATCATGGGCAACAGGTCTTCTTCGTTGCGGCTGTGGAATTCGGCCACCACCTCGGCATCCGGATAGCGATGGAACACCGCCTGCTGCATATGCAGCTTGTAGGCATCGGTGTCGAGCAGGCTGTTGAGTATGGGCAGCATATCAGTATCCCCGCAGGCCGGTGAGCCACATGGCCCACCCCTGCTGCATAGGTAGTTTGCAGACGCCGCTGTCGGGCAGACCCTTGAGGGTCGGGGACATATCAGGCGTCCAGCAGGCGTTGTACATCGGTCAGGGTCTGGGCCAGTTCGGCGCCAGCCTCGATCATCTGGGTGCAGGCGCTGGCAACCGTCCCGGCGGCGATGCCACGGCAGGCATCGAGGTGGACGATCACCCGGAAACCGGCGCGGCGCAGTTGCAGCACGCTGGTCTTGACGCAGTAGTCGGTGGCCAGGCCGCCGACCAGCAGGGTATCGACCCCGCGGGCTTGCAGAAACTCGATGAGCCCTGTGCTGCGCCGCTCCGCCAAATCGTGGAAACAGGTGCCATAGGGATGCAGATCCGGCTCGACCCCCTTCCAGACGAAGAAGTCATAATCGACCGGGGCCGGCAGGCCGTCGAGCAGCTCGAAGCCGCGGGTGCCCGGCACGCAGTGCACCGGCCAGGTGAGGTCGGCGTTGGGCAAATCCAGCGGCAGCAGCATGCCGGCGGGATCGGAGACTGCCCAGTCTGCATTGGCGGGGTGGGCGTCCTTGCTGCCGATGCGTAGCGAGGCGAGAGCGGCCTGGGCGTTGAGCGCAGCCACAATATCATCCCCCCCTGCGACGGGCAGTTCATTCGGGCAGAGGGGAGTGAATCCCTTCTGCGCATCAATATCCAGGCTGGCGATGATTCCCATGAGTGGCTCCTGCACATATTATTCGTGTGATATTATCTACCAAACATTAATGGAAGGCGAGCAGGGCGATCGACATGTTGAGAATGAGTCTGGATATGGTGGTGTTGCGACTGCGTGACGAGCGGCTGGAACTGCTGCTGGAGACCCGCGATCGCCCCCCCTTCGCCCACTGTTGGCAACTGCCTGCCCTGCGCATCGACGAGACGCGGGATCGGGATCTGGACGCCGCCCTGCGCCGCTTGTTGGCAGAATGGGGGCTGGGCCATTGCTACAGCGAGCAGGTCTGCACCCTCGGCAATCTGGAGCGGGATCCCCGCGGCTGGTCCACCACGCTCGTTTATCTCTGTCTGGCCGAGCCCGATGTCGAAGTGACGCGCGGCTGCTGGCATCCGCTCTCGGCCCTGCCCGGCCTCAGCCTCGCCTTCGATCATCCCCAACTCATCGCCAGAGGGCTGGAGCGGCTGCGGATCAAGAGCCGCTACAGCACCCTGCCGCTGCAACTGCTGGGGACGGAATTCACCCTCTCCGAGGTGCAGCGCGCCTTCGAGATCATCCTGCAGACCCCCATGAACACGGCGGCGTTTCGCAAGCGGATCCATCGCGCCGAGATACTGACGGACACTGGCCGCAAACGGACCGGCAAGCAGCGTCCGGCCATCCTCTACCGGCTGGAGAGCCCCTGCTGCGTCATGTTCAATCAGGTGATGAATGGAGCGGAAGCATGAGTGATACGAGGGTACACAAGGTGTTGGTGAGTGCCTGCCTGTTGGGACAGCCTGTGCGTTACGACGGCCAGAGCAAGGGCATTGTCAGCGACTGGCTGGCAGAGTTGGGAGCCGAGGGGCGGGTGCTGGCCTTCTGTCCCGAGGTGGCGGGCGGCCTGCCGACCCCGCGCCCACCTGCCGAGCGGCAGGGGGAGCTTGTGGTGACCGCAAGCGGGCTGGATGTGACGGTGGAGTTTGCGTGCGGCGCCGTGCTGGCGCTGGCGACTTGTCAGCAGCAGGGGATTCGCTTTGCCCTGCTGAAAGAGGGGAGCCCCTCCTGCGGCAGCGGCCGCATCTACAACGGCCGCTTCGAGGGGCAATCCGTGGCGGGCGAGGGCATGACCACTGCCCTGTTGCGCCGCCACGGCATCGTCGTGTTCAGCGAGGATCAGCTGCCCGAGCTGGCCTCGGCACTTGCCTTGTCGGTAACCTGACTGGACCCAGTTGTCATATCATCCTTCTGCCACTGGGCTAGCACGGCGTCCTTCTCCTGCCAGCGCTGGTTCAGCCACTCCTGAAAGCCGCGTTTGAACTGCTTGTCGTTGAAGTAATCGCCGATCAGTGCCTCATCGATCGGCAGCTCCTCGATCCGCACCCGGATCCGTTTCATCCGCCCCATCAGGAAGTCCTTGAAGGGGGTCTCGGTGTTGTCCGGGTAGCTGATGGTGACGTTGATCAGGCTGTCGAACTGATCGCCCATGGCCGCCAGGGTGAAGGCGAGCCCGGCCGCCTTGGGCGGCATCAGGTGGCGAAAGCGGGAGCGGGAGGCGTCGCGTTTCTCCTCGGTGAAGCGGGTCCCCTCCACGAAGTTGATGACGGTGGTAGGGATGTGGCGAAACTTCTCGCAGGCGTTGCGGGTGGTCTCGATATCCTTGCCCCGCAGATGCGGATTGCGCAGCAAAAACTCCCGTGAGTAGCGACGCATAAAGGGCATATCCAGCCCCCAGCAAGCGAGCCCCAGCAGCGGGATGTAGATGAGCTCGTGCTTCATGAAGAACTTGGGTACAGGCAGCCTGTCCCGGAACAGATGGCCCAGCACGACGATGTCGGCCCAGCTCATGTGGTTGCTGATGATGAGATACCAGCCATCCTTGCGCAGCCGGGTGTCGTCCTCGACCTGCCAGTCGATGCGGGTGGTGAGGCGGATCACCAGGGCGTTGCAGCCGAGCCACAGGCGCATGAAGCGGTTGTTGAGCCGGCTGCAGGCGCGGCCAAAGGCCGGCACGGGCAGCAGCAGTTTGGCCAGCGAAACCAGCAGGATCAGGCTGGCGCACAAGGCAGTAAAAAGAATGGTCAGGCCGGCGCTGATGAGTAGCACCAGCGGGCCGGGAAGCAGGGATAACATGGGTGTTTACTGCGCCTTGGTTGCCAGCAGCTGGTTAAGGGTCTGGTCTTTCTCGCGCCAGATCCCGTTCAGCCACTGTTGAAACTCTTGTTGGAAGTCGGGGTCATTGAAGTAGTCCCCCACCAGCTTGCGGTCGATCGGCAAATAGCGGATCTGGACCTTGATCTCCCCGACCCGACCGCACATGAAATCCCAGTAGCTGGGAATGCCGTCCGGATAGGCGATGGTCACATCCACCAGTTGATGCAACTGATCACCCATGGCTGCCAGGGTAAAGGCGATGCCACCCGCCCTTGGATGGAGCAGGTGCCGGTAGGGTGACCCTTGCTTCTGATGCTTGGTCGGGGTGAAACGGGTGCCTTCGACAAAATTCATCACACTCACCGGAATGTGGCGGAATCTGGCACAGGCTTTACGCGTCGTTTCAATGTCTTTCCCCTTCAAATGGGGGTTCTTTTCCAGAAATTTTCTGGAATATCGCCGCATGAAGGGGAAATCGAGCGCCCACCAGGCCAGACCGAGAAAAGGTACCCAAATCAGCTCTTTCTTGAGGAAAAACTTCAGGAAGGGGATTTTTTGATTAAAAACCCGCTGTAGTACCAGTATGTCGACCCAGGATTGATGGTTGGCAATCACCATATACCACTCATTCCGGCGCCCTTTGTCCACTCCGACCACATCGAAAGGGGTTCTGATGATGGTTTTCTGGATCAGGTTGTTGAAACCGATCCAGCAGCCGGCACAGCCATCCAGCAACCAGTTGCAGAAGGTTCGCCAGCCCCTGACGGGCAGCAACAGCTTGAGCAGACCCAGGGAGAGCACGGGGATAAACCAGAACAGGGTATTGAAAAAGTAGAGCAGGGTGGAGAGGCTGCCGCGCAGTCGCTCTATCAGCTTGTTGGGCATGATTCGGGTCCGTCTTGCAGTCTGTAGCGACGCATCAAGTGGTCAGATCTGTGGCCATAATATCAGCCGATGCTTCCCAAGACCACGGACAGGCCCTTGGTGAGACGCTTTCTCAGCTCAGCCGCTGCGCAGCCTGGAGAGCAGGCGGTCCATGGCGCGATAGCCGAGCGCCTCGATCAGGTGCTCCTTGCCGATGGCAGGCTGGCCCGCCAGATCGGCGATGGTGCGCGACACCCGCAGGATGCGGTGCCAGGCCCGGATGCTGAGCCCGAGCTTCTGGATGGCGTTCTCCAGAAATTCGGCATCCTGTGGCGATAATCGGCAAATGTTTTCGATTTCACGGCTATCAAGCAGGTTGTTGAGCTTGCCATTGCGACTCAGCATGCGCTCGCGCGCCGCCAGCACCCGCTCGCGGATCTGTTGGCTCGACTCCCCCCGCTCCGCCTTGCCGGTCAGGCTCCCCTTGGGCAAGAGCGGCACCTCCACCGTCAGGTCGAAGCGGTCGAGGAAGGGGCCGGAGAGCTTGCCGAGGTAGCGCAGGATCTGATCCGGGCTGGAGCGGGTCTGACCGTCGCCATAGTGGCCACAGGGGCTGGGGTTCATGGCGCCGACCAGCTGGAAACGGGCGGGAAAGTCCACCTGACGGGCGGCCCGGCTGATGGTGATGTGGCCCGTCTCCAGCGGCTCGCGCAGGGAATCGAGCACCTTGCGTTCGAACTCAGGCAGCTCGTCGAGGAACAGCACCCCGTTGTGGGCCAGGGATATTTCGCCGGGACGCGGGTGACTGCCACCGCCCACCAGTGCCACCGCCGAGGCGCTGTGGTGGGGCGTTCGATAGGGCCTGTGGTGCCAGTGGCCGGCGCGCGGGGTGAGGCCGCCGATGGAGTGGATGGCGGCGGTCTGCTGCGCCTCCTGCTCGCTCAGCGGCGGCAGAATGCCGGGCAGGCGGCTGGCCAGCATGCTCTTGCCGGTACCGGGCGGGCCAATGAACAGCAGGTTGTGGCTGCCGGCGGCAGCGATCTCCAGCGCCCGCTTGGCCTGGGACTGGCCGATCACGTCCTGCAGGTCCGGCACGTCGGGCAGGCTCTCCGTGCTCTGGGGATCCGGCAGCGGCAGCTCGTACTGGCCCGCCAGCCAGGCGGTGACGGCCAGCAGCTGGTGGGCGGTGCGCACCTCGGCGTCCTGGATCAGCGAGGCCTCGGGGCCGTTCTCCCGCGGAACCAGCAGGGTGCGTCCGGCATCGCGGCAGGCGAGCACGGCGGGCAGCACCCCGAGCACGGGACGGATCTCGCCGGTCAGGGCCAGCTCCCCTAAAAATTCGTGATCGAGCAGGTATTTTGCCGGTATCTGCTTGGAAGCGGCGAGAATGCCGATGGCGATGGCCAGATCGAAACGGCCCCCCTCCTTGGGCAGGTCGGCGGGGGCCAGATTGACCGTGATGTGCTTGGACGGAAACTCGAAATTGCCGTTAAGCAGGGCGCTGCGCACCCGATCCCGCGACTCCTTCACCGAGGTTTCCGGCAATCCCACCATGTTGAAGGCGGGTAGGCCGTTGGAGAGGTGAACTTCCACCGTGACTTGCGGTGCCGCGACACCTAAGCTGGCACGGCTATAAACCACAGCTAATGACATAAATCTCGTCCTTGAGTTGGTATATGTTCTGGTTAACTGCTCTTTGGTGGTTTTTTATCCCAATCCGTCGGCTGCTAAATAGCCAAAATCAGAGGGTTGTCATCTAAAAAAACGCTTGCCCAATAAAATTCACCGTGCTAGTTCTAATAGCCATTCGCGGTAAAAACCGCCCCAATTTCACAGGATTTCCGGTTGTAACTATGAACATGGCCTACCGTTTCGTCAGCATTATTGTGGTCCTAGTGGTGATTATTATCTCACCGCTCGGGGCTCGTTTAGCTGCACGGAACAAGGGATAGACCCACCACCGGACAGAACGAAACAAGCGACCCCCGAGCCTCACGGCCCGGGGGTTTTTTTTCGACCAAAGGACAGGATTTTCCAGATGAACGGCGCGCAGTTTTTGGTACAGGCTCTCAAGAAACAGGGTGTGACCCAGGTGTTTGGTTACCCGGGCGGGGCCATCATGCCGGTCTACGATGCCCTGTATGACGGCGGTCTGGCGCACCAGCTCTGCCGCCACGAGCAGGGGGCCGCCATGGCGGCGGTGGGCTTTGCCCGCGCCTCCGGTCAGGTGGGGGTCTGCATCGCCACCTCGGGTCCGGGCGCCACCAACCTGGTGACTGGCCTTGCGGAGGCGCTGCTCGATTCGGTGCCGCTGGTGGCCATCAGCGGTCAGGTGCCCTGCGCCGCCGTGGGGACCGATGCGTTCCAGGAAGTGGACGTGCTCGGTATGTCTCTCTCCTGCACCAAACACTCCTTTATGGTGACGGACGTGGCGGATTTGCCTCAGGTGATCGCCGAGGCCTTCGCCATCGCCAGCGAGGGGCGCCCCGGCCCCGTACTGATCGATCTGCCCAAGGACGTGCAACTGGCCGAGGTGCCGGCCCAGAGCCCGCTGTTTGCGGTGGCGGAGCCCGAGCATCTCAATCCGGCCGAGCTGACGGCCGCTCGTACCCTGCTGGCAGCCGCCGAGCGCCCGGTGCTCTACGTCGGTGGCGGGGTGGGCATGGCCAATGCCGAGCAGCAGCTGCGCGACTTTGCCGCCGCCACTGGCATGCCTGCGGTCACCACCCTCAAGGGGATAGGTGCACTCGACCCCGACAGCCCCGTTTATCTGGGCATGCTTGGCATGCACGGCACCAAGGCCGCCAACTATGCGGTGCAGCAGTGCGACCTGCTGCTGGTGGTGGGTGCCCGTTTCGATGATCGGGTGACCGGCAAGCTGGAGGAGTTCGCCCCCGAGGCCAAGGTGATCCACCTGGATGTGGACGCCGCCGAGTTCGGCAAGCGCCGCGCCGCCGAAGTGGGCATCACCCAGGATCTGAAACAGGTGCTGCCGCACCTCGCCATGACGTTGGCCATCGAGCCCTGGCGTGAGCACTGCGCGAACATGGCCCGCGAGTACGCCTTCCGCTACGACCATCCCGGCCAGCCCATCTATGCTCCGGCGCTGCTCAAGCAGCTCTCCGCCAGGTTGCCGGAGAGCAGTGTGGTGGCCTGCGACGTCGGTCAGCACCAGATGTGGGTGGCTCAGCACATGCGCTTCACCAGCCCGCGCAACCACCTCTCCAGCGCCGGCCTCGGTACCATGGGCTTTGGTCTGCCGGCCGCCATCGGCGCCAAGATGTCGCGCCCGGAAGATGAAGTGGTGCTGGTGAGCGGCGACGGCTCTTTCATGATGAACGTGCAGGAGCTCGGCACCATCCGCCGCGCCCAGCTCAAGGTGAAGATGGTGCTGCTGGACAACCAGCGCCTCGGCATGGTGCGCCAGTGGCAGGAGCTGTTCTTCGACGGCCGCTACAGCGAGACCATCCTCTCCGACAACCCCGATTTCGTCGCCCTGGCCGCCGCCTTCGGCATTCCGGGCGAGACCATCACATGCAAGGAGGAGATAGCCCCGGCCCTCGACCGCCTGCTGGCGAGTGAGAGCGCCTATCTGCTGCATGTGGCCATTTCAGAGGAAGAAAACGTCTGGCCCCTGGTTCCGCCAGGAGTCGCCAACCACCAGATGATGGAGCAACGCCCATGAGTCAGTTCAATACCTTGCAAATCCATGCCCAGCCCAGACCCGAAGTGATGGAGCGGGTGCTGCGGGTGGTGCGTCACCGCGGTTTCAACCTCTGCGCCCTCAGCATGGAGCAGGATTGCCAACAACTGCGGATCACGGTTACTGTCGAGTCGGTGCGTCCCATCCAGCAGTTGTGGAGCCAGCTGGTGAAGCTGGTGGACGTCTCCCGGGTCGATGCACTGGAACAGCAACCCCGGATAAGAGCTTAAGGAGCCAAGCCAATGTCACAGCCTTCCCAATCCGCCACTCATCCCCAATACATCTGGTTCAACGGCAAACTGGTGCCCTGGCAGGATGCCCAGGTGCACGTGATGAGCCACGCCCTGCACTATGGCTCCTCGGTGTTCGAGGGGGTTCGCGCCTATGACACCCCCAAGGGGACCTGCATCTTCCGTTTGCAGGAGCACACCCGCCGCCTGTTCGACTCCGCCAAGATCTACTGGATGGAGGTTCCCTACAACGAGGCCGAGATCAACGAAGCCTGCCGCACCGTGGTGCGCGAGAACGGCCTGAAAAGCGGCTACCTGCGCCCGCTGGCTTTCATCGGTAACGTGGGCCTTGGCCTGCATCCTCCCAAGGATGCCAAGGCCGACGTGATCGTTGCGGCCATTCCCTGGGGCGCCTATCTGGGGGAAGAGGGACTGAAGAACGGGGTGGATGTGTGCGTCACCTCCTGGAACCGGCTCGCTCCCAACACCATTCCCACCGGTGCCAAGGCGGGCGGCAACTATCTCTCCTCCCAGCTGATCAGTCGCGAGGCCAAGCGCAACGGCTTCGCCGAGGGGCTGGCGCTGGACGTGAACGGTTACCTGAGCGAAGGGGCGGGGGAGAACCTGTTCCTGGTGAAGAACGGCGTGCTGTTCACCCCGCCCGCTACCGCCGCCATCCTGCCCGGCATCACCCGCGACACCATCATGACGCTGGCCCGCGATCTGGGTTACGAGGTGCGCGAGCAGGCGCTGCCCCGTGAAGCCCTCTATGTGGCAGACGAGATCTTCATGACCGGCACCGCCGCTGAAGTGACCCCGGTGCGCTCCGTCGATCGGATGCAGGTGGGCGCCGGTTGCCGCGGCCCGGTGACCGAGCAGCTGCAGAACGCCTTCTTCGGCCTGTTCAACGGCCAGACCGAAGACAAGTGGGGCTGGCTGACGCCCGTCAACGACTGATGAGAGAGGGGAGGTGTCATGCCTCCCCGAGTCGCTTCCGGTCAGGGCACTGCGCTGTGCCCTCACCAGGATCGATTCCCGATCCGAGAGTCACTTTTTCATTTCCAAAGATAATGAGCCCGCTGGGCATTCAGGGAGTAGAGACAATGCCGAAGTTGAGATCCGCCACCACCACCCACGGACGTAACATGGCCGGGGCCCGCGCCCTCTGGCGTGCCACCGGCATGACCGATCAGGATTTCGGCAAGCCCATCATCGCCGTGGTCAACTCCTTCACCCAGTTCGTGCCGGGCCACGTTCACCTCAAGGATCTGGGTCAGCTGGTGGCGCGGGAGATCGAAGCCGCCGGCGGGGTGGCCAAGGAGTTCAACACCATCGCCGTGGATGACGGCATCGCCATGGGCCACGGCGGCATGCTCTACTCCCTGCCGTCGCGCGAGCTGATTGCCGACTCGGTGGAGTACATGGTCAACGCCCACTGTGCCGACGCCATGGTCTGCATCTCCAACTGCGACAAGATCACCCCGGGGATGCTGATGGCCGCCCTGCGCATCAACATCCCGGTGATCTTCGTCTCCGGCGGCCCGATGGAAGCGGGCAAGACCAAGCTCTCCGACCAGATCATCAAGCTGGATCTGGTGGACGCCATGATCCAGGGCGCCGACCCCAAGGTCTCCGATGCCCAGAGCGAACAGGTGGAGCGCAGCGCCTGCCCGACCTGCGGCTCCTGCTCCGGCATGTTTACCGCCAACTCCATGAACTGCCTGACCGAGGCGCTGGGCCTCTCCCAGCCGGGCAACGGCTCGCTGCTGGCGACCCACGCAGACCGTGAGCAGCTGTTCAAGCTGGCGGGCCAGCGCATCGTGACCCTGGCCAAACGCTGGTATGAACAAGATGATGCGAGTGCCCTGCCGCGCAACATCGCCACCAAGGCGGCGTTCGAGAATGCCATGGCGCTCGACATCGCCATGGGAGGCTCCACCAATACCGTGCTGCACCTGCTGGCGGCGGCCCAGGAGGCGGGTGTCGACTTCACCATGGCCGACATCGACCGCATGTCGCGCAAGGTGCCCCAGCTGTGCAAGGTGGCGCCCTCTACCCAGAAATATCACATGGAAGACGTGCACCGCGCCGGTGGCGTCATCGCCATCCTGGGCCAGCTGGAAAAAGCGGGCCTGGTGCACGGCGACGCCCGCAACGTGCTGGGCACCTCGCTGGTGGAGCTGCTGGCCGAGTATGACGTCAGCCGCCAGCCGAGCCAGGAGGTGGTGGACTTCTACCGCGCCGGCCCGGCCGGCATCCGCACCACCAAGGCATTTAGCCAGGATTGTCGCTGGCCCGAGCTGGATCTGGACCGCGCCGAGGGCTGCATCCGCTCGCTGGACAACGCCTACAGCCTGGAGGGCGGCCTGGCCGTGCTGGCCGGCAACCTGGCGCTAAACGGCGCCATCGTCAAGACCGCCGGGGTGGACGAGGAGAACCTCACCTTCCGTGGCCCGGCCCGGGTATTCGAGAGCCAGGACACGGCTGTCGCCGGCATTCTGGACGGCACAGTGAAAGCGGGTGAAGTGGTGGTGATCCGCTACGAGGGCCCGAAAGGGGGCCCCGGCATGCAGGAGATGCTCTACCCCACCACCTATCTGAAATCCATGGGCCTGGGCAAGGCGTGTGCGCTGATCACCGACGGCCGCTTCTCCGGCGGCACCTCGGGTCTCTCCATCGGTCACGTCTCACCGGAGGCGGCCTCTGGCGGCACTATCGGTCTAGTGGAGGATGGCGACATCATCAACATCGACATCCCGGCTCGCAGCATGGTGCTGGAGGTGGCCGACAGCGTGCTGGCCGCCCGTCGCGTGGCCGTCGACGCCCGTGGCTGGAAGCCGCTCGATCGCCAGCGTCAGGTCTCCTTTGCCCTGCGCGCCTACGCCATGTTTGCCACCAGTGCCGACAAGGGTGCGGTGCGTGATCGCACCTTGTTGGGGGAATAAATCATGGTCTCTGCGGCGGATTATCTACGCAAGGTGCTGCTCTCCCCCGTCTACGAGGCGGCGCGGGTCACCCCTTTGCAAACCCTGAAAAAACTCTCCGAGCGGCTCGGCAATCACGTCAGCTTGAAGCGGGAGGACCTGCAACCGGTCCACTCCTTCAAACTGCGCGGCGCCTACCACAAGATTGCCACCCTGACCCAGGAGCAGAAGGAGCGCGGCGTCATCGCCGCCTCCGCCGGCAACCACGCCCAAGGGGTCGCCCTGTCGGCCGCCAGGCTCGGCATCAAGGCGATCATCGTGATGCCCAAGACCACGCCGGACATCAAGATCGACGCGGTGCGCCGCCAGGGCGGCAACGTGCTGCTGTTTGGCAACAGCTTCGACGAGGCCTACGGCGAGAGTCGCCGCCTCGCTGAATTGGAAGGCTACACCCTGATCCCGCCGTTTGACGACGTCGAGGTGATCGCCGGCCAGGGCACCATCGGCAAGGAGCTGCTGGAGCAGGATACCCACCTCACCCATGTCTTCGTGCCGGTGGGCGGCGGTGGCCTGGCCGCCGGGGTGGCGGTCTATATCAAACAGCTGTTGCCGGATGTGAAGGTGATCGGGGTAGAGGCGGAGGGCTCCGCCTGCCTCAAGGCGGCGCTGGCGGCCGGCGAGCCGGTCAATCTGGAGCGGGTCTCGCTGTTTGCCGACGGGGTGGCGGTCAAGCGCATCGGCGAGGAGACTTTCCGCCTGTGCAACCAGTATCTGGACGAGGTGGTGACCGTCTCCAACGACCAGATCTGCGCCGCGCTGAAAGACATCTTCGACGATTGCCGTGCCATCGCCGAGCCGTCGGGGGCCTTGTCGCTGGCGGGCCTCAAGGCCTACAGCGAGCGGGAGCAGGTGAAGGGGGGCCGGATGGCGGCCATTCTCTCCGGCGCCAACGTCAACTTCCACAGCCTGCGCTACGTGTCGGAACGCTGCGAGATCGGCGAGAAGCGCGAGGGCATGCTGGCGGTGACCATCCCCGAGCGCAAGGGGGCCTTCCTCGACTTCTGCCGCAATCTGGGGCCGCGCATGGTGACCGAGTTCAACTACCGTTACGCCGATGCCGAGCAGGCGTCGCTGTTCGTCTCGGTGCGCCTCAGCGGCGGTGACGAGGAGCTCGGCCAGATCATCGATCAGCTCGGCGGCAACGGCTATCCGGTGGTCAACATGACCGAGAGCGAGCTGGCCAAGAACCACGTGCGTTACATGATTGGCGGCCGCCCGGCCCGGCCCCTCGGTGAACGTCTCTACAGCTTCAAGTTTCCGGAGCAACCTGGCGCCCTGATGCGTTTCCTCGAGACCCTGGGGTGTCGCTGGAACATCAGCCTGTTCCACTATCGCAACCACGGCGCTGACTATGGCCGGGTGCTCTGCGCCTTCGAGCTGCCGGACGAGGACGTGGCGTCTTTCCACGACTATCTGCACGAGATTGGCTACGGCTGGAAAGAGGTGAGCGACGACCCCGCCTACCGGCTGTTTCTGGCCAGCTGACGGCAGAGCAAAACAGAGGGAGGCGTCAGCCTCCCTTTTTCATTCAGGATGTTTGCGGACGGGGCCGCCTGAGCCACTGAAAACTGTAGGCCAGCGCAATCAGCAGCAGGGTGCCGGGCAGCACGGTCTGCCACAGGAAGGGCAGGTCCAGTCCCGTCATCAGGATCAACAGGGGATTGGCGCCCGCCGGAGGGTGGATGATATCCAGCTGCTGCATCAGGGCGATGGCCAACCCCACCCCCAATGCCATCTGTAGCTCCACCGGCAACGGCAGCCAGGAGACGGCCAGACCGACACAAGCCGCCAGCAGGTGGCCGCCCAGCACGTTCTTCGGACGAGCGAGAGGGCTGTGTGGCAGTGAAAACAGCAGCACGCAGCTTGCCCCGAAAGGCGCCATCACCAGCGCCGCATGCCAGCTGAGGTTCATCCAGCCCAACAGGCCGATCGCCAACGCCGCCCCGCTTCCCGCCCATAGTGAGCCATACCATCTTGTCATTGCAGTTCCCTCTTGGTTTGTCAGTCGTGATTAGGCACATTAGGTAGACAGATCGGTGTACTTCAAGAGGCAATCATGAGTGAAAAGCGTCAGCAACTGGTGGAGACGGCCTATCGCCTGTTCAACCGCCATGGCTTTCATGCCACCGGTGTGGATCGCATCTGGGCCGAAGCAGGCAGCACCAAGCGTACCCTCTATCGCCACTTTCCCACCAAGGACGCGCTGATCGAGGAGGTGCTGATCTCCCGTGACCGGGAGTTCTTCGCCCTGCTCGACCAGAGGCTGGCCGGGCTAACGGGGCGCGAGGCTCGCCTGCAGGCGCTGTTCGACGGCTTCGGGGAGTGGTTCGGCCGTAGCGATTTCTATGGTTGCAACTTCATCAACGCCAGCGCCGAGTTTGCCGACCCGCGCCATCCGGTGCGCAAGCTGGTGGTGGCCCACAAGCAGGCGCTGCTGAACTGGGTGATGCACCGGCTCGACTGCAATCTGGCGCAGGCCACCGGGCTTTGCCTGCTGCTGGAGGGGGCCATAGTGATGGCGCACAGCTATCAGCAGCCGCCGGCGCTGGAGCAGGCTCGTGCGCTGGCACAGGCCATTTTGGTCGACGATGCGGCGATAATGCAGCCAAGTTCACACTCCTGACCTGCTGGTCATTTGAGGCTTCTTCGGGATGGGATACCCTGAGTGACGGCGAGGCCGCCTGACGGCTTCACACAGGGAGAGTGCGCACTCAGGCGCCCATAACGACTTATTGCAGAGGCTAAAAATGAAGAAATCGATGCTTGCCGTTCTGGTCAGTGGTTTGCTGGCAACGGGGGCGGTACAGGCCGCCGCCCAGGACAACACCTGGTATGTCGGCGGCAAGGCCGGTTGGTCCAATTTCTATGGCGTTGACTACGACCAGCAGGTCAAGGAAGTGCTGGATGCGGTGGATGCCAACGAGAAGGGGAACGAACTTGGCCTTGGCGCCTTTGCCGGCTATCAGCTGAACCAGAATGTGGCGTTCGAATTTGGCTACGACTGGCTTGGCAAGTACAAGGTGGATCAGCACTACTCTGGCAATGGCATCAATGCCGGACTGGAAGGTGAAGCCAAGGCCCAGATGCTGCAGGCCACCATGAAGATTGGCTTCCCGGCCACCTCGGCGCTGGATATCTATGGCCGTCTGGGGGGCGCCTATGCCTGGACCGAGAGTTCACTCGATGCCTGGATCAGCGATGGGACCAATTCAGTTTCCGGTTCGAGCAAGGGCAACAAGTATCACGGTGCGGCCTTTGTCGGGGCGCTGGGTATCGAATACGCCATCGACAAGGATTGGGCCGCCCGCCTCGAGTACCAGTACACCACGCCGCTTGGCAAGACCTCGCTGGATGAGTCCGGCATCGAGCTGGACAACGGCCTGCTCTCCGTCGGCATGCTCTATCGCTTCGGTCAGGTCGGCGATACGGTCGCCGCGCCGGCACCGGCCCCCGTGGTTGCCGAACCCGCGCCCGTGGTGGCGCCCAAGACCTTCAGCCTGAGCTCTGACGTATTGTTCGAGTTCAACAAGGCAACCCTGAAGCCGGAAGCCAACCAGGCACTGGACAACCTGTTCAGCCAGATAGTGGCGGCCAATCCGAAAGACGGGGAGGCCACCGTGGTGGGCTATACGGATCGCATCGGTTCCGACACCTACAACCTCTCTCTCTCCGAACAGCGTGCAAGAAGCGTGGCCAACTATCTGGTCAGCAAGGGTCTGTATGCCGACAAGGTGCGGGTCGAGGGGCGTGGCAAGGCCAATCCGGTGACCGGTGACAGCTGTGCCAGCCAGTCCCGGCAGCAGCTGATCGCCTGTCTGGCGCCGGATCGTCGGGTAGAAATCCATCTGGAAGGAGTCTCTCAGCCGGCGCAGTAACAGCCGCAGAGATGACAACGGGAGGCCTGGCCTCCCGTTTTTTTATGGTGTTTCGTGTGGCAGATCAGAGCCCGAACAGCGGCCGCAGGCGGATGCCGATCAGGCTGCCGGCGAGGGCCATCAGCATCCAGACCCAGCCGTGCAGGCTGCCCGACGCCGTGCCATCGAAGAAGCCGCCCAGGTTGCAAGCGCTGTACATGGCCCCCATGCCCATCAGCAGGCCGCCGAGAATGGCCGCCATGCTGTTGCCGAGGCGGATCGGGGCGAAGTTGCCGCCACCGCTGATGCAGCGCGCCAGCATGGCCCCCAGGATCCCCAGCCAGAACATGCCGACCATGGGGTTGATGAACAGCGGCTGGGCCAGTTTCGGGTTCCCCTCGAACAGGCCGAACAGGGAGGCGCCGCGCAGCGCCATGTCATAGACGGCGCCGGTGATGGTCCAGGCCGAGCCGTGCAGGGCGACCACGCTGGAGTTAAGCAGGGCGATGATGATGCCGCCGGTCAGCACGGTGAAGCGGCCGTCACGCCAGAACAGGTTGCCGCCGCTGAAGATGGGCTTGATCTCGCCGGTGTACTGCCGCTCGCTCTTGCGAAACAGCAGGAACAGCACGGCGACCAGCGCTAGGTTGAGCAGCATGCCGCTCCAGAGGTTGCCGGTCAGATCCTTGGCCAGTACGACCTGACTGGAGAAGGTGGCCTCCAGCTCGGGGCGAAACTGGTTGCTGATGAGGGTGCCGATGCCGTAGCAGATCAGCACCAGCCAGAAGCGAGGTTGCCCCTCGCCACAGCAGTAGAGAGTGCCAGTGGCGCAGACGCCCGCCAGCTGCATGCCGATACCGAACAGGAAGGCGCCGACGATGAAGGGAATGCCGATAGCCATCACGTTGCCCACCATAGCATCACCAAACAGGGCGTGGCTGAAGGAGAGAAAGGTGGTGAACAGCAGGATCTCGATGGCGATGGTGAGCAGGTGTACCCGCACGTAGTAGCTGTTGCGTTTGGTCAGCATTTCACGCCAACCGAAGACGATGCCGAAGCGGCTGAAGGAGAGAGTAAAGCCGAAACCGAATCCAATCAGGGCCATCAGAGCCCATTTCATACCAAAGGTGTTGCCTAGCCAGAGTAACGCTCCCCCCGCGATTGCCACGATGGGGAGCGACCATTTTCGATTCATGATGTTGTTTCCTATGTGTCATGGAAGATAGCCGAGCATCCTATTCCTCCACGACAAACGGGGCCAGCTCTGATTGGAGCTTTGCGTTGAAAGTGAAAAGAAAACCCCATCCAGATCAATTTACTGTGCGGCTTGCTCGCAGGGTGAACAGCAGAGTGGGGCTAGTCTGCCGACATGGTGCACAACAGGGGCCAGCACGACAGGGGGCGGCGCTTCACTGATCAGGAGAAGGCGCGGGAGAGTTCGCCCAGCATGCCACCCAGGATGGAGAGGCTGACGGCGCCAAACAGCAGGCCGGTCACCAGGTTGAGGGGGCGCTGAACCCGGCCGAGCAGGCGTTGTGCCCGGACGGTGGAGAGACTCCAGGCCAGGGCTCCGAACCAGAAGAGCGACAGCAGGAACAGCTCCAGCACCAGCAAGCCTCGGGTCAGGCCGTCCACCTGGGGCGTCACCATGGCGGCCAGCAGCCCCATGAAGAACAACAGCGCCTTGGGATTGAGCAAGTTGGTGGCCAGGCCGCTCTGCACCCCCTTGCGCCAACCGGCGCGCTCGCCACCGGCCTTGAAAGCCAGCTCACCCGCCCCTTGCCAGGCGGCCATCAGCGCCCCCCAGCCGAGCCAGCCCAGATAGAGGGCGCCGACCATCTTCACCGCCATGAACAACCAGTAATGCTCGGCGATCAGCAAGCTGATGCCGGTCAGGCTCAGGGTGGCGTGCAGCAAGATGGCGAGAGCGATGCCCAGCGCCGCGCCAAGGGCAGTGGGCCTGTGCAGGCTGGTGCGCAGGATCAGCGCGAAGTCGGGGCCCGGGCTCGCCAGGGCAACGAGATGGATGAGACCTATGGTCAGAAACAGGCTGGTAAACATGGGCATAACCTCAACGACATGATGAGGTCACAGGATGAAGGAAGCGGGGCCGGTTTGATTGTAAAAGATTGCACCGATCGCCGCGGATCAGTCCGTGCCAGTGGCCGTCATCAGCCCGGTACGTCTGAGACGGGGCGCATCTGCTGGCGGTAGTCGGCGGGGGTGAGGCCGAAGGCCTGCCGGAACCCGTGGTGAAAGTGGCTCTGATCGAAGAAGCCGACCGCGAGCGCCACCTCGCTCACCGGCAGGCCGCTGCCGAGCAGGCGCTTGCTTCGCTCCAGTCGCAGTCGCTTGAGCCAGGCGTAGGGGGTCATGCCAGTCTTCTTCTTGAACTGGCGCAGGAAGGCGAAGCGATCCAGCCCGAACAGGGCGGCCAGATCCTCCAGGCTGTGGCGCTCGTCCAGCCGGGCCAGCAGATGGTCGCGCAGGTATCTGAGCTGGGTATCGGCCAGGGCGTGGCGTTCGGGGGCGAGATGCAGCAGCTCGCCGAGCAGGGCCAGCAGCTGGCTCTCCGCCAGCAGGCCGTCAGGTTCGGGAGCCTCGCCCAGATACATGTGCAGGCGGGCGAAACCCAGATAGAGGTCGGGACGGCTTTGCAGTCCCTTGTCGAAGAAGGGTTCAGGGCTGTCCGGCAGCCAGATGGCCAGTTGTTCGGGAGCGATGGCGAACACCCGCACCTCGTACCCTTCCGGCAGCAGGCTCAGGCCATCGTGCATCTCGTCCGGGTTGACGGTGGAGAGCTCGCCGCGCACCAGGTTGTGGCTGCCGCCCTTGTGGATGAACCTCTGGCCGCCCTGCTGCACCAGACCGATGTGGTAGTCCAGGTGAACGTGGCGGCCATAGCTGAACTCCCTGTGGTGGGAGTGGGAGAGTTCAACCCCCGGCAACAGCCGGGATTGCCAGTAGTGGATGCGGGAGTGGGGTGTGCTCATCGTCTATTGATAACCTGAAACCCGGCTCAAGGCTTGTAGATTATTGCAGCGCGACGAGCCACACCGTCAATCCTGCTGTGTTACCGGCCGGCGGCTGCCGCTGCGCAGCCCGTCCAGACTGAACAGCACCAGGGCGCTCCAGATGAAGGCGAAGGTGACCATCTTGTCCAGCGCCAGTGCCTCGCCGTACAGGGTGACCGCCAGGATGAACATCAGGCTGGGCCCTATGTACTGGAAGAAGCCCAGGGTGGAGAGCTTGAGCCGGGTCGCGGCGGCGGTGAAGCAGAGCAGGGGGGCCGTGGTGACCACGCCGGCGGCGATCAGCAGCAGATTCAGGTGCCAGCTGTTTTCGGTCATATGGCTGGTGGGGCTGTCGGCAATACCCCACAGATAGAAGGCGGCCGGGGGCAACATGATCAGGGTCTCGATCAAGAGGCCGGTGAGGGCGTCGAGGGCCAGCTTCTTGCGAATGAGGCCGTAGATGGCAAAGCTCGCCGCCAGCACCAGGGCGATCCAGGGCAGGGAGCCGAACGCGATGATCTGGATGGCGACGCCGATCGCCGCCAGCCCGACCGCCCACCACTGCAAGCGACGCAGCCTCTCGCTCAGAAACAGCATGCCGAGCAGCACGTTGAACAGGGGGTTGATGTAGTAGCCGAGGCTGGCATCCAGCATGTGGCCGTTGTTGATGGCCCAGATGAACAGCAGCCAGTTGCCGCCGACGGTCACCGAGGTGAAGGCCAGGGTGAGCAACACTTTGGGTTGACGCAGCACCGCCTGTACCTTGTGCCACTGGCGGCCGAGCAGGGTCAGCACCAGCAGCAGGGCGCAGGACCAGATCATGCGGTGGGTCAGGATCTCGGCGGCCGGTACGGCCGAAATCGTCTTGAAGTAGATGGGGGCCAGACCCCAAAGGGTGTAGGCGCACAAGGCGTAGATGACGCCCTGGCGCTGAATTTGTTGCTGCATGCGGATGACCTTCACTGGAGAGTCGGATGCGAGAACGCATCGCAAAAAAACCAGTGTAGCGATCCTTTAGGAGGGACAGAAGCGAATAAATGGGGAAAGATCGATGGTGACGATATGTTTTAACGTCTAGCGACCACCGCGCCGGATCTTGTCGACGTCCCGCAGCAGCCACAGCATCAGGGCGATGGCCGAGATCCAGGGGCCCCAGGTCACGTAGGCTTCACCATGCCCCAGTGCGAAAAACAGCAGGGGTAGGCCGATCACCAGAAACAGTACACTTCCCAGAAAAAATAACATTTTTATCTTAATATTTAACGACTTGCCTGTTTGATAATTATATCGATTGAGACGTGCGATGAAAGGGGAAAAATGAAAAAGGGGGTTTTAACCCCCTTTTGCGAAGATGGAAGCTGTTTCTGCGATTATTCCAGCTGGATCCAGGTACTTTTCAGCTCGGTATATTTCTCCAGCGCATGCAATGACTTGTCGCGCCCGTTGCCGGACTGCTTGAAGCCGCCAAACGGCATTGTCATGTCGCCGCCATCCCAGTTGTTGACGAACACAGTGCCTGCGCGCAGGGCGCGGGAGCCCTTGACCGCCTTGTTGAGATCCGCCGTCCAGATCGCCGCGGCCAGGCCGTAGTCGGTGTCGTTGCCAAGGGCGATCGCCTCCTCCAGGGTATCGAAGCCGGTCACCGCCAGCACGGGGCCGAAGATCTCCTCGCGGAAGATGCGCATCTCTGGGGTCACCTCGTCGAAGATGGTGGGCTCGATGTAGAAGCCGCCGCTCTCCTCATTGGTGCGCTTGCCTCCCAGCAGCAGTTTGGCCCCCTCTTGCTGGCCGATATCGATATAGCGCAGTACCTGCGCCATCTGGATGTCGTCCACCATGGCACCGATGCGGGTGGTGGGGTCGAGGGGGTTGGCGGAGATCCACTCGCGGGCGTGGGCCAGCAGTCGCTCCATGAATTGCGGCTTGATGCTGTTTTGCACCAGCAGGCGGGAGGCGGCGGTGCACACCTCGCCTTGGTTGTAGAAGATGGCCCCGGCGGCGCTTCGGGCGGCGGCGTCCAGATCCGGCGCGTCCGCCAGTATGATATTTGGGCTCTTGCCACCGCACTCCATAAAGGCGCGCTTGAGGTTGGACTTGCCGGAGCACTCCACCAGATGTTTGCCGATTTTGGTGGAGCCGGTGAAGGTGATGCAGTCCACGTCCATGTGCATGGCCAGCGCCTCGCCCACCGTGTGGCCGAAGCCCGGCAGTACGTTGAAGACCCCGTCCGGAATGCCCGCCTCTTTGGCAATGCCCGCGATGCGCAGGGCGGTGAGGGGGGATTTCTCGGAGGGTTTCAGGATCACCGAGTTACCGGTGGCCAGCGCCGGGCCCAGCTTCCAGCAGGCCATCACCAGCGGGAAGTTCCAGGGCACGATGGCGGCCACGACGCCGAGGGCCTCGCGGGTCACCAGTGCCAGCGCGGACTCCTCTACTGGAGCAACCTGATCGTAGATCTTGTCGATGGCCTCGGCGTTCCAGGCGATGCAGTTGGCGGCGGCAGGGGCGTCGTAACCCATGGCATCACCGATGGGCTTGCCCATGTCCAGCGACTCCAGCAGGGCCAGTTCCACCAGATTGAGGCGCATCAGCTCGGCGAAACGCTGCAGGATCTGCTTGCGCTGTTTCGGTGACAGGCCGCTCCAGCGCTTGTCATTGAAGGCGGTGCGGGCAGCCTGCACCGCCAGTTCGGCGTCGGCGGCGTCGCAGGCTGCAACCTTGGTCAGCAGCTGGCCGTTGGCCGGATTGATGCAGTCAAAGGTGGCGCCATTGATGGCGTCCCGGTAGCTGCCGTCGATGAAGGCTTGCGAGGGCAGGGTCAGGTGGGCGGCCTTGTGTTGCCACTGGGCCAGGGTCAGGTCACTCATGTTCACTCCTTGAACCGGTCTTAAGTCAGTTCCCGCGTATCAATATGCTAAACAACCCGCCACTTGTAAATCAATCTTGTAACAATTTCTTAAACACTGTTCCCTGCCGAGGAGGCGCCGTCGTTTAGAAGCTGGCGGGGGTGTTGGCCGAGATCAGCACGCACTCCTGCTCGCCCACGTTGCGAAACCGGTGCGGGGTGCGGCTGTCGAAGTAGTAGCCATCCCCGGCCGCCAGCAAGTAGATCTGCTCGCCCACCGTGACCTCGACTTCACCGCGGATGATGATGCCGCACTCTTCCCCTTCGTGGCTCAGCATGTCGTCACCGGTGTCGGCGCCCGGCGGCAGTATCTCCTGCAGCATGCCGATGGCGCGGTTGGCACGGCTGTGGCCCACCAGGCGGTAGCTGATGGGGTGGGAGCCGAGGTCCGGCATCTCATCGGCGCGAAAGACCACCTCGGAGTCCATTTCTGTCTCGTCGGTGAAGAAGCTGGCCAGGGACATGGGAATGCCTTCCAGCACCTTGCGCAGGGAGGCGACGGAGGGACTTACCTGATTCTTCTCGATCTGGGAGATGAAGCCGTTGGTCACGCCCGAACGTTTGGCCAGCTCCCGCTGGGAGAGGGCGGCCTTGGTGCGAACCGCCTTGAGACGGTGACCGATATCCATCGATAGACACTCCTTGCTGTTTACTATTATTAAATTTGTGTTAAATATCTTATACCACCCTGCTCATGCCATCTAGCCGGGGTGACACCGGACAGGGCAATAATGAGCCCTTTTTTAGGAATTCAGGTGTTTAATTTAATAGGCGATAGCCGAGAGTTGCTAAACACCTTAAGGATGAGGTGACCATGAAACCGATCAGCGACATCAATACCCCCTCCGACATGTCCGCCTTCTGGATGCCGTTCACCGCCAACCAGCAGTTCAAGGCGGCGCCGCGCATCCTGAAGTCGGCAGAGGGGATGTATTATCACTCAGAGGATGGCCGCAAGATACTGGATGGCACGGCCGGGCTCTGGTGTTGCAACGCGGGTCATGGTCGCCGCGAGATCGCCGAAGCGGTCTCCCAGCAGATTTCCCACCTCGATTTTGCTCCCACGTTCCAGATGGGCCACCCCCTGCCGTTCGAGCTGGCCAACCGGCTGGTGGAGATAGCCCCCAAGGGATTCGGCCACGTCTTCTATACCAATTCCGGGTCTGAATCCGTCGATACGGCGCTGAAAATCGCACTGGCCTGGCAGCGTGCCCGGGGTCAGGGGACCCGCACCCGGCTCATCGGCCGCGAGCGCGGCTACCATGGCGTAGGTTTTGGCGGCATCTCGGTGGGCGGCATTCCCGGCAATCGCAAATGGTTCGGCTCCCTGCTGACCGGGGTGGATCATCTGCCCCACACCCTCAACATCGCCAAAAACGCCTTCACCAAGGGACTGCCTGACGAGGATGTCACCCTGGCCGACGAGCTGGAGAAGATCGTCTTTTTGCATGACGCCAGCAATATTGCTGCAGTCATCGTCGAGCCCATCGCCGGCAGCACTGGCGTCATCATGCCGCCCAAGGGCTACCTCAAGCGGCTGCGGGAGATCTGCACCAAACACGGCATCCTGCTGATCTTCGACGAGGTGATCACCGGCTTCGGTCGCCTCGGCTCCCCGTTTGCCGCCCAGGAGTTCGATGTCATCCCCGACATGATCACCTGTGCCAAGGGGCTCACCAACGGCGCTATCCCCATGGGGGCCGTGCTGGTACAGAACCACATCTATGACGACATGATGGCGGCGGGCAAGGGGGCCATCGAGCTGTTCCACGGCTATACCTACTCCGGTCATCCGGTGGCTGCGGCCGCAGGCCTGGCGACCCTCGAGATCTACCGCAACGAAAACCTGCTCAGCCGCGCCGCCGATCTGGCGGGCTACTGGGAGGAGGCGGCTCATTCGCTCAAGGGCTGCAAGCACGTTAAGGATGTGCGCAACTATGGTCTGGTTGCGGGTATCGAGCTCGAATCCATGCCGGATGCGCCGGGCAAGCGTGCCTACGAGGTGTTTGTGCGCTGCTTCGAGAAGGGGGCCCTGATCCGGGTCACCGGCGACATCATCGCCCTGTCGCCGCCCCTCATCATAGAGCGCAGCCAGATCGACGATCTCTTTACCCTGCTGCAGGATGCCCTGCAGGCCCAGCCCTGATCCCGCCAATGGCCCCGCTTCGGCGGGGCCTTGAGCAGGTCGGGCGCACCCAGCCATTACCCATCACGGAGGATACATGACATACAGGGTCAGCAATTTTATCAACGGCGTACGTCAGGAGAGTCGCAGCGAGCTCCAGGGGGCCATCTTCAATCCGGCCTGTGGCAAGCAGCAGGGAAGCGTGGGACTGTCGAGCGCGGCGGAGTGCCAGGAGGCCATCGCTGTGGCCCAGCAGGCCTTTTCTGACTGGTCGCAGACCCCGCCGCTGGTGCGAGCGCGGGTGCTGTTTCGCTTCAAGGAGCTGATGGAGCAACACAGGGACGAGCTGGCGGAGCTCATCAGCCGCGAGCACGGCAAGGTCTTCTCCGACGCTCAGGGCGAGCTGACCCGGGGACTGGAGGTAGTGGAGTTCGCCTGTGGTATCCCTCATCTGCTCAAGGGGGAGCACTCCCTCAACGTGGGGCGCGGGGTGGACAGCTACTCCATGATGCAACCGGTCGGGGTGTGCGCCGGTATCACGCCGTTCAACTTCCCGGCCATGGTGCCGCTGTGGATGTTCCCGGTGGCCATTGCCTGCGGCAACACCTTTATCCTCAAGCCGTCCGAGAAGGATCCGTCCCTCTCCCTGCGCATGGCCGAGTTGCTCAAGGAGGCCGGCCTGCCGGACGGCGTGGTCAACGTGGTGAACGGCGACAAGGAGGTGGTGGACGTGCTGCTGACCGATCCGAGAGTGGGTGCCGTGTCGTTTGTCGGCTCCACCCCCATCGCCGAGTACATCTACTCGACCGCTTCGGCCCACGGCAAGCGGGTGCAGGCGCTGGGCGGCGCCAAGAACCACATGGTGGTGATGCCGGATGCAGACCTCGAGCAGGCAGTTTCCGCCCTGATGGGGGCAGCTTACGGGGCGGCCGGGGAGCGCTGCATGGCCATCTCGGTAGCCGTGGTAGTGGGGGATGAAACCGCCGATGCGCTGGTGGCGCGCCTCGCACCGCTGGTGGAGAAACTGCGGGTCGGCCCCGGGCTGGGGCAGGCACAAGAGAACGAAATGGGCCCCCTCATCAGCCGCGAGCATCTGGCCAAGGTGCGCGGTTATGTGGATCAAGGGGTGGCCGAAGGGGCTCAACTGCGAGTCGATGGCCGTGGTTTGCAACATGAGGAGGGTTACTTCATCGGTGGCTGCCTGTTCGATCGGGTGAGCCCGGAGATGCGCATCTACCGGGAGGAGATCTTCGGCCCCGTGCTCTCCATCGTGCGGGTCCCCGATTACGAGATGGCGCTCAAGCTCATCAACGAGCACGAGTATGGTAATGGCACCGCCATCTTCACCTGTGACGGCGATACGGCGCGGGACTTCACGGCGCGGGTGCAGGTCGGTATGGTAGGGGTGAACGTTCCCATCCCCGTGCCCATGGCGTTTCACAGCTTTGGCGGCTGGAAGCGGTCCATCTTCGGGCCGCTCAACATGCACGGACCGGATGGGGTGCGCTTCTATACCCGGATGAAGACGGTGACGGCACGCTGGCCCCAGAGTCTGCGCAGCGGTGCCGAATTCTCCATGCCGACCATGAAGTGACGTTCAGCCCCACTGCCATGGATTAACGCTTTGCCCCCGCAGGTCATGGATCTGCGGGGGCAACTTTGTAAAGGAATAACAGATGCGATTGGGTATTCTTGATTGTGACCGGCTGGATCCCGATCTGGTGGATCGTTTTGGCCCCGTTTACTCCGAGATGTTTATCAAGGGATTCCAGCCGCTGGCGCCTGAACTGGAATTTCGGGTCTGGTCGGCCCTCGATGGCGAATTGCCGGAAGATCTGCGCGAGTGCGATGCCTGGCTCATCACGGGATCCCGCCACGATGCTTACAGCGATGTTCCCTGGATCCAGGCACTACGCGACTGGATCCGTCGTGCTCACGACGCCGACGTCAAATTGGCCGGCGTTTGTTTCGGCCATCAGGTGATCGCCCAGGCGCTGGGGGGGGAGGTGGTGAAGTCTACCAAGGGGTGGGGGCTGGGGGTCTCGGTCCATCCCATGCTGGCTGATGCGCCCTGGATGGCGCCGGCGCGCGAGCAGATCCGCATCCTGGCTAGCCATCAGGATCAGGTCGCGCTGCTGCCTCCCGGAGCCACCCGGCTGGCGGGCAATGACTTTTGTCCCAATTTCATGTTTTTGCAGGGTGATCATATCGTCGCCATACAGGGGCATCCGGAATTTTCGGTGGAGTACAACCGGGCGCTGATCGAGCGCCGGCGCGGTTTGCTGCCCGATGAGCGCTATCAACACAGCCTCTCCTCGCTGGAGGGGGAAGTGGATTCCGCCACCATGATGCAGTGGTTGTTGCAGTTTCTGGGGATCTTGCCGGTGCAGCCTGGCGAAGCCTGAGGCCGGTTTGTCAGCCACCCCCTTGGAGTGCTAGATTTTGTAGCAAAATGAAGGATCAAGCGCTGCGATGTCGGCCATGAATGATACACTGGCCGCCCTTTGTGGCGGCCAGTTTGTCTGGCTTGAACGCCGCGCCAGCCTGAGAGGGTGAAGCCTTGAAACTACAGCAACTGAAGTACTTGATCGCGATCCGGGACCATAACCTCAATGTCTCGGTGGCGTCGGATGCGCTCTATACCAGCCAGCCCGGTGTCAGCAAGCAGATCGGCCTGCTGGAGAGCGAGCTGGGCGTGCGGATCTTCGAGCGTCGTGGCAAGCACCTGCACCGCATCACCCCGGTCGGGGAGGAGATCATCAAGTGTGCCGAGGCGATGCTCAACATAGAGAGCAAGATCAAGGCGATCTCTCGCGAGTATCTGGATCCGACCGTGGGCACCCTCAATATTCACACCACCCACACCATCGCCCGCTACCTGCTGCCCAAATCGGTCACCTATTTCACCAAGAAGTACCCCAAGATCTCGTTCCACCTCCATCCCGTGATGTCGGCCAGCAAGGAGCAGATCAGCAAGGGGTATTCGGATTTTTCCATCGTGGCTCACGAGATTGGCTTCGACAAGGAGCTCATCGCCCTGCCGGCCTACCTCTGGACCCTCTCCCTGGTGGTGCCGCAGGATCATCCGCTGGCCAGGGTGAAGAAGCCGACTCTGGAGCAACTCTGCCAGTATCCCATCCTCAGCTACGAGAGTGGTGCAACCGGCCGTCAGGTGCAGGACGACGCGTTTCAGGCCGCGGGCCTCTCGCCGAGCTACTACATGACGGTGATGGATGCTGGGGTGATCAAGCGTTATGTGGAGCTGGGCTTTGGCATCGGCATCATCTCGTCGCTGGTGGCCAACGATACCGACAGCCCCGGGCTGGTCTCCATCAATCTGGAGCACCTGTTCAAACCCTGCCCGGCGCAGATCTGCTTCAGCAAGAGCATCCTCTTGCAGAACTATATGTATGACTTCATCAGCTCCTTCTCGCCCCACCTCACCAAGGAGGTGATCCAGAATGTGATGCAGCAGCCGACCCAGGCGCGCATTGATGAGCTGATGGCCGGGGTGGAGCTGCCCATCTATTGATCCGGATCGGATCCTGCCCCTCTGCCGGTTGCACCTCTGGGCTGGCTGAGCTCTACTCTGGGCTCTGCCTGTGCCGTTTTCAGACTCGTCGTTAGAGGTCGCTATGTCCCGGATTCTGCTGCTTGCCAATCTCAACTGTGATCATGTGCTCTCCCTCTCCGAACCCCTGGTGGCCGGTGCCCGTCTGCAATATGTGGATCAGGGGCGCAGGCTGGGTGGCGGCGCCGCCAACACCGGCATCGGGTTGGTCTGGGCCGGTCATGAGGTGACCCTCGCCTCCCGCATTGGGCTGGACGAGACGGGGGACTGGCTGCTGGAACAGGCGGCCGGTTACGGGCTGGATTGCAGCCACGTGGAGCGCTTCGGGGGTGAGACCGGTGAACTGCTGATCCTGGTGGATGCCACCGGCGAGCGCACCATCCTCAGGCGCCCCCGGCGCCCGGATCTGCCCGGCGACATGCCGCTGGAGGGGGTGGACTGCCTCTATGTGAACTATCCGGGCACCGCCATGGTGGGTTATATGCGCCAGATGCTCGGCAAGAGCTTCGTGGTAGCCCAGTACCCCAAGGGCGGGCAGGTGCGCCGCCCTTGCCACGTGCTGATCGCCTCCCGCTCCGATCTCGGGGAGGTGGGCGATCCTTGGCAACATGCCCGCCAGCTGGCCGGTGAGCAGCTGGAGTGGCTGGTACTGACGGAAGGCAAGGCCGGCGCCGTGGCCATTCATGACGAGGAGCAGATCCGGGTGGCGGCGCGGCCCGTCTCCGTGGTCGATACCACGGGGGCTGGAGATGCCTTCGCCGGCGGCCTGATCCACGGGTTGGCGCGGGGCATGGCAATCGAGGAGGCTCTGCAGTGCGCGGTGGATTGGGGGGCCTTTGCGGTCGCCTCCGAGAGCTCCATCCCTTCCCTTGCCCTCAAGAAATGGCTGAAACAGCCCCACTGAAGTTCCCCTGACAAGGGGCGAACGCGAGAGCTGGTAGTGTGCCAAGTTCTGGAAATTTCCCCGCCATAATGCCACCAAACGCCGGGATAACCCGGCAAGTTTGCGATCAATCAAAGAAAGTGTCGATTTATGTGCATCTTCATCGACACCCGGTTGTGCTGCTCTTAACCTGTCATTCCGCAACTCAGATTAAGAGACAGGCCCGCACAGGCGACGCGGTTGTCTCCTGCCTCTTAGCTCAATGTTGTCGTCCTGATTTCTGGCTTGTAGTAAGAGGCAAGTGCGACCATGCAACTGACACGATTTACCGACTATGCCCTGCGTACCCTGACCTTCCTGGCCGTCCAGCCGAGCGATCGCCTGTCGACCATCACCGAAGTGGCCGACACCTTCGGTATCTCCCGCAACCACGTGGTCAAGATAGTGCACCAGCTCGGGATCAAGGGGTACATAGAGACGGTACGTGGCAAGCATGGCGGCATCCGCCTTGGCCGTGCAGCGGTATCCATCAATCTGCGGGACGTGGTGATGGACATGGAGCATGTGCTCTGTCCGGTCGACTGCAAGCGCGAGAACTGTCGCCTCTCCGGCGGCTGCCGCATTCAGGGGATCCTGCGTCGCGCCATGAACGCCTTCCTGGAAGTGCTGGGTGAGTACACCCTGGCCGATGCGGTACGCGATCCTACCCGTCTGTGCCACCTGCTGGGTATAGAACAGGAGTCCATCCTGGCGATGGCGTGATCCGAAACGGGAACGAACAAGACATAAGAGGGGCCCTTGCTGGCTCCTTTTTCGTATCAGCGGTTGCCCGGCTGGCGGATCAGGGTGATGGCACCGTGCAGGCAGGCCAGTCCGCAGGCGCCACAGCCGTCACACGCTTCCATATTGACGCTGACTCCATCGGCGGTGGCCTTGATCGCCTGCTGGGGGCAGGCATCTTCACACAGCAGGCAGTAGAAGCCCTGACGGGCCTGGCAGCTGGCCTCGTCGATCTGGACCCGGGTCTGCACCTGGCGTCCCAGCTGCAGGTCGAGGGCGCCGGTGGGGCAGGCTCTGGCGCAACTGCCACAGTAGCTGCACTGGCCGCATTCGAGATCCAGCACCGGGGTGCCGGCGATCGGGCTGCCTTGATATTTTTCCCGGGAGGCGGGTTTGAGCAGGCCGCGCGGGCATGCCTTGAAGCACTCACCGCAGCGGGTACAGAGGGAGAGATACTGGGATTCCTCGATGGCCCATGGCGGGCGTGCTTCCTGGCACACTACGGCGGGTGCGCGGGAAGCCTGCCAACCTTGTGTCAGCCAACGGAGGAAATAATGAGTCATGCCCACCCCTAATACCTATTAGGGGTTAATTTTATCGGAGTTTATGGACGCAAGCCAGAGAATCGCGGCAGTCAGGATCGCAAGGGCGGTTGCCCTTGTGTAAGCTAGGCGGGTCTTTTTGCGTGACTGAATGAAAACATATGTGGTTATTTCTCTGGCGTGCCTCCCTGCTGTATGTGTTTCCTCTGCTGATGTGGATCTACTGTCGCATCAAGGGTATCGAGTTTGTCGAGCTTGATACCGGCGTCAACATGCACAAGTGGGTGGTGCTGGCCGCCTATCTCCTCTATGTGGTGATCTGGTTGCTGGCTAACCGCTATCTTGAACTCTTTCTGCGTCAACGGAGTCGCAAATGATCGAGCCCGGGCTCTGGGAGATCCTGCTGCCTGCCGCCGTGCTGGCCCTGGGGATTGGCTGGCTGGCCGGACGCCGGGCCAGTGCCGCCCAAGCCAGGGAGCTGTTGCTGGCTCAGGAGCGTTATCAGGCGCTGCAGGATCGTTTCGACGAGCTGCAGGATGAGCGGATGCTGGGTCAGCAGAAGCTGGATCAGCAGCAGACCCTGCTGATCAAGCTCACCGCCCGTCTCAAGGATGCCGAGGCGACCCTGCGCAGCGAGCGGCTGGCCGCCGCCGAGAAGCTGCAGTTGCAGCAGGAAGCGGAGCAGCGCCTCAGCCAGCAGTTCGAAAATCTCGCCAACCGCATCTTCGAGCAAAACTCGGGCAACTTCCGCGAACTGAATCAGAACAGTCTCGATCTGCTGCTGACACCGCTGAAAGAGCAACTCGAGGGCTTTCGTCGTCAGGTAGGGGAAACCCACGCCCAGGAGACGGCCCAGCGTCACAGCCTCAAGTTCGAGCTGGAGCGTCTCGCCGAGCTCAATGCCCGCATGACCGAAGAGGCGGCGGCCCTGACCCGCGCCCTCAAGGGGGACAGCAAGCAGCAGGGTAACTGGGGCGAGGTGGTGCTGGCCCGCATCCTGAGCGAATGCGGCTTGCGCGAAGGGCACGAGTACCACACCCAGGTCAATATCGAGGTGGACAAGGGCAAGCGCTATCAGCCTGACGTCATCGTCCACCTGCCGCAGGAAAAAGACATCATCATCGATGCCAAGGTGTCGCTGACCGCCTACGAGCGCTGGTACAACAGCGACGACGAGTTGGAGAAATCGGTCGCCCTCAAGGAGCATGTCGCCTCGGTGCGCAACCATATCCGCGAGCTGGGCCGCAAGGATTACCAGCAGCTGCCCGGGGTGCGTACCCTCGACTATGTGCTGATGTTCGTCGCAGTGGAGCCCGCCTTTCTCACCGCCCTCGAAGCGGATCCTTCGCTGGTGCGCTACGGGCTCGACAACAACATACTGCTGGTGAGCCCCACCAACCTGATGGTGGCGCTGCGCACCATCGAAAATCTGTGGCGCTACGAGCGGCAGAACCAGAATGCCCGTCATATCGCCGAGCGCGCGGGGCGCCTCTACGAGAAGCTGCGGTTGTTTGTCGAAGAGATGCAGCAGATGGGCGGCAGCCTGCACAAGGCGCAGGAGAGCTATGACAAGGCGATGGGGCGGCTGGTCAATGGTCGTGGTAACCTGATCGCCCAGGCCGAGCGTTTTCGCGAGCTGGGGGTGGAAGTAACCAAGACTCTGCCCGAGCCGCTGGTGGAGCGGGCGCTGGAGCGCGACCAGGCGCGGGATTAATCGCTCACTTTCTTCGGCGTCAGCCAAGCCCAACCATGCCCGCTATGCACTCCAGGGGAGTGGAATCATACGCGATGGCTTGCCAGCGTCTTCATTACCAGGGGAAATAGTCATGGCTGTTTTTTCAAAATAGCCAAGTAATTACCATCGTCCTCCTTATGAAGTATTTCAGTTGAGAAGCCATATATTTCGCCCTGGTGGCGCAATGTGTCCTGATCGATATCCAGCCAGCTGACAGTTTCATCACATTCATCTTTATATTCAAAGGAGAGTTTTCGTATTGTCGTCAGGTTGGTTGTGCCGTTGGTCGAGTTCAGAATGAGCCGGCCATTTGTCGACAGATATTGATGGGCAAGAGAGAGAAAGCAAGAGAGCATGGGAAGGCTCCCCACCGCGCCTATGCTACGGCCCAAGAGCAACCATGTATCGAATTCTGCATCGAAACGGGCGGAAAAGATGTCCGCGTTGATGACCCTGTTGATCCCTCTCCACCGCATCACTTCACAAGCCAATGGTGATATGTCCAACGCGGTCACATCGCGGCGATGCTTTTGCAGGAATAGCGAGTGTTCACCTGCCCCCGCGCCTATATCTAAAATACGTCCACAACACAGGGACAAGGCTAAACGATCAATGGCATAGTAATCTGCCGGTCGAAAAAATATAGATAATGGGAGACGGTATGATTCTTGTCCCTCAATATTAATTTGTAGCATCTCATTACCTTGATTCAGGTAGTGATCTCGTAGAGCCTTGCCGAATATATCCAGATTCTTTCCCATGGCTATGTCTCCCCTCATGCCAAACTCGGCCAAGATATCTCATGTTGTCGATATTGAATTTGTGGAGAGCACGATGTTTTTGAAACTATGAGTCGTCATAGCCAAATAAAAACGGCCCACCGAAGTGGGCCGTTTTTATTTAAATGGGAAGCTAATCAGCGATTGGCAGCGCGGGCGCTCAGCTCGGCTTTTTCGGTATCGCTCAGGAAGGCCAGGGTCAGGCCATTTTGCTGGGCGGTGCGGATCTCGCTCGCCGTCATGCCGGCGGCCGGGGCGGCTACATCGTATTCGTAGGGCAGATCGATGCCTTCCACCGCCGGATCGTCGGTGTTGAGGCAGGCCAGTACGCCGGCGGCCAGGAATTGGCGGATCGGGTGCTCGGCCAGGCTCGCCACCGTGGTGGTCTGCAGGTTGGAGGTGAGGCAGGACTCGATGCCGATGCGGTGCTCGGCCAGATAGGCCATCAGGGCCGGATCCTGAATTGCCTTGACGCCGTGACCGATACGCTCGGCACCCAGCTCGCGAATGGCTTGCCACATGCTCTCGGGGCCGGCGGCCTCACCGGCGTGCACGGTGACGCGCATGCCGGCATCCCGCACCTGGCGGAAGTGATCGGTAAACAGCTCGCCCGGGAAACCCAGCTCGTCGCCGGCCAGATCGATGGCGACCAGCCTGTCGCGATGGGCCAGGCAGGCTTCCAGCTCGCTGCGACACTGCTCGGTGCCGAAGGTGCGGCTCATGATGCCGATGAGGTTGGTCTTGATGCCGAAATCGCGGCTGCCGGCGGCCACGCCGTCGATGACGGCTTCTACCACCCCTTGCGGGTGCAGCTTATGGGCCATCGCCATATAGGCGGGGCTGAAGCGCAGCTCGGCATAGTCGATGCCGGCGCGCAGCAGGTCTTCCACGTTCTCGTAGGCGACCCGGCGGCAGGCGTCATAGTCGGCCAGCACGGCCACGCCCCAGTCCAGCTTCTTCAGGAAGGCGACCAGGCTCGGCTCGTTCTCGACGATCTGGACGTGGGGGCGCAGTGCCTCCAGCTCATCGGCAGGCAGCCGGATATTGTACTGACGTCCCAGCTCGAGGATGGTCTGCGGGCGGATGTTGCCGTCCAGATGGCGGTGCAAGTCGGTCAGGGGGAGAGATCTGTCAATCATGATATCGCCTTCTTCGAGTCGGGGTTGAAAGCCTGCCATTCTAGGGGGGGCTTTCAAAAAAGATACCCCGTTTGAAATCAAACGGGGCTCTTGTTGCGCAATGATTTACCAAGGCGTGATGGGAATCGTTTTTCCTCTGGACTCAGGAGATGTCTAGCTCTTTCAGCTTGCGGGTCAGAGTGTTGCGACCCCAGCCGAGCAGGCGGGCGGCCTCCTGCTTGTGGCCGTGGGTATGTTCCAGCGCTGTCTCCAGCATGATCCGTTCGAACTGGGGCATGGCATCCGCCAGGATGTCGATCTCCCCCAGCGCCAGCTTGGCGGCCACCCACTCCTGCAACTGCTGTTGCCAGCCGCCGGACAGGGCTGGCTGGCCCGGCTCGGCAGTACTGGTGATGGGGGTGAGCAGCTCGGTGGGCAGGTCGCTCACCAGCACCTCCTGTCCGGAGGCCATCACGGTGAGCCAGCGGCAGACGTTTTCCAGCTGACGGACGTTGCCCGGCCAGGGCAGGCGGCTGATATAGGCCTGGGTATCCGGATGCAGGCTCTTGGCCTCCACGTTCAGCTCCTTGGCGGCGCGCAGCAGGAAGTGACGGGCCAGCTGGGGAATGTCTTCGCGCCGCTCCTTGAGGGCCGGAATATGGATGCGGATGACGTTGAGGCGGTGGAACAGGTCTTCACGAAACTCGCCGTCGGCGACCCGTTTCTCCAGGTTCTGGTGGGTGGCGGCGATGATCCGCACATCTACCTGCACCGGCTGGTGGCCACCGACCCGGTAGAACTGGCCATCTGCCAGCACCCGTAGCAGTCGGGTCTGTACATCAAGGGGCATGTCGCCTATCTCGTCGAGAAACAGGGTGCCGCCGTCGGCCTGCTCGAAGCGGCCGTGACGGATGTTGTTGGCGCCGGTGAAGGCTCCCTTCTCGTGGCCGAACAGCTCTGATTCGATGAGATCTTTCGGGATGGCCGCCATGTTGAGGGCGATGAAATTCTTGTGGGCGCGCGGGCTGTGCTTATGCAGGGCATGGGCGACCAGCTCCTTGCCGGTGCCGCTCTGGCCGTTGATGAGCACCGAGATGCTGGAGCGCGACAGGCGGCCGATGGCGCGGAACACCTCCTGCATCGCCGGCGCCTCGCCGATGATCTCCGGGGGGCTGCTGGCCTCCTGCTGGCGTGCCTTGCGCTTGGTGCGCTGCTCCTTGAGGTGATTCTCGGCGCGCCGAACCAGGGCCACGGCCTCGTCGATGTCAAACGGCTTGGGCAGGTATTCGAAGGCGCCGCGCTGGTAGGCGTTGACCGCACTATCGAGATCCGAGTGGGCGGTCATGATGATGATGGGCAGGTCGGCCTGACGGCGGTGGATCTGCTCCAACAGGCTCAGGCCGTCGATCCCGGGCATCCGGATATCGGAGAGGATCACATCGGGCGAGCGCAGCTCCAGGGCATGGAGCAGGGCTTCGCCATCGGCGAAACTCTCGCAGGTGAAGCCTTCGCTGCCGAGGGTGCGCTCCAGCACCCAGCGGATAGAACTGTCGTCATCGACGATCCACACTTTGGCGGTCATGGTGGTCCCTTACTTGCGAAGCGGTAGAAAAATGGTGAATTCGGTATGACCCGGCCAGCTGATGCAGTCGATCCGCCCCTTGTGCTGATCGATCAGGTTCTGGGCGATGGAGAGACCGAGCCCGGTGCCCCCCTCCTTGCCGGTGATCATGGGATAAAACAGGGTGTCGCGGATGGCATCGGGAATGCCGGGGCCGTTGTCGATGATCTTGATCTCCGCCGCGAGCCGGTAACGCTGGCCGTGGATGGTGATCTGGAAGGCGGTGCGGGTCTTGATGCGAATAAGGCCGGTCTGATCGCCGATGGCTTCGGCGGCGTTGCGCACCATGTTGAGAAACGCTTGCTGTAGTTGGTCCGGCTCCATCTCGAACTCGGGAATGCTGGGATCGTAATCTCGCTCGATGCGTACCGAGGGGGGCAGCTCCAGCTCCACCAGCCGGCGCACCTGCTCCAGCACCGAGTGGACATTGTGCATCTGATGGCGGCCGGGGCGTTGGGGGCCGAGCAGGCGATCAACCAGCACCCGCAGCCGGTCGGCCTGTTCGATGATGATGCTGGTGTACTCCCGCAGTGCCGGATCGGGCAGCTCCTTTTGCAACAGCTGGGCTGCGCCGCGCAGGCCGCCGAGGGGGTTCTTGATCTCGTGGGCCAGGCCGCGCACCAGCTCCTTGGCCGCCTGCTGCTGGGCGTGCTGTTGCTGCTCCTGGCTGATCTTCTTCTGCTGATCGATCTTGCGCAGCTCCACCACCAGGAGTCGCTGCTCATGATCGGCCATGGGAGTGGCACTGAGCTCTACCAGACGGGGCTCCCCTTCGACGACCAGGGTGACTTCGCTGTCGGTGAAGCCCTGCCCCGAGATGAGGCAATGCTTGAGTCGCTGCAGATCGAGGGAGATGTGCTCCAGCAGATGGGGCAGTTCGATGCCGATCAGCCGCCGTTCGCTAAGGGAGAGCAGCTGTTCGGCCGCCGGGTTGACGAATTGAATGCAGAGCCGCTCATCCATGAGGATCACGGCGGTCAGCAAATTATCCAAAAGTGTCTTGGCACTATCCGAGCGGGTTGGCACAGGTTTCTCCCTAAAACGGTGCTTTACACCTGTAATGCACCGATATGGTGCATTGAGTTTACCCGCATCGGTGCGCTATATCACCCCTGATTGGCCTTTGGGGTGGGTTTGGGAGCCGCAGCCACACTCGCTCTATGCAGGTAAAAGGTGACTGGAGTGGATTTAGCAAGGATCGTACCGTCTTTGGCGAGCAGCTCGAGCTGCGCCTCGTGGGCACCGCGATCGAGGTTTTCAACCCGGATCGCCAGGCTGTTGCTGACGATGGGAGCGGCCTTGCCATCAAGTTTCAGGCGTACGTCATATTGCGTCGGCGGCTGGGGGGTGATCTGTCCCTGAAATACTATGTTGCCGGTGTTGTCGCGCAAGGTGCTGCCTTGTTCGGGGGAGAGCAGCTCAATGACCAGCTTGGCGGCCTCCTGCTCTTTCTTGGCATCGGCGCCGGTCAGGGCGTTGAAGTTCTCCACCTGCACCGAACGGGGCGAGCTGCCGATGAGGGGGGCCGTGCGCAGATCGACCTCCTGGGCCTTCTTGCCGGGGGGCGGGGCATCCGTGTAGTGGGTCACGCCATTGCCATCAACCCAGGAATAAACCTTGGCGGCCTCGGCACCGGCAGTGATCAGCAACAGGGTGAGCGTCCATGCGATGTAGCTTCTGTTCATCCATCTCTCCTTGACGGTATTTTGCTTAATCCTATCAGAGAAAAAACCCGCCAGATGGCGGGTTTTGTCACGATTAGGCAAGCTGGCCGGATTTAAACGGGCAGACTGTCCGGGTTTAGACGGAATAGTACAGCTCGAACTCCAGCGGGTGCGGGGTCATGCGTACGCGGTCAACGTCCTGCTGCTTCAGCTCCAGGTAGGAGTCGATGAAGTCGTCGCTGAACACGCCACCACGGGTCAGGAACGCGCGATCGCTGTTCAGGGCTGCCAGGGCTTCGTCCAGAGAACCGGCCACGGTCGGCACTTCTGCGGCTTCTTCCGGCGGCAGATCGTACAGGTTCTTGTCCATGGCATCGCCCGGATGGATCTTGTTGATGATACCGTCCAGACCGGCCATCAGCTGGGCCGCAAACGCCAGGTACGGGTTGGCAGCCGGATCCGGGAAGCGCACTTCGATACGACGGGCTTTCGGGCTCGGTACCACCGGGATACGGATGGACGCTGAGCGGTTGCGGGCGGAGTAGGCCAGCATGACCGGGGCTTCATAGCCCGGCACCAGACGCTTGTAGGAGTTGGTGGTCGGGTTGGCGAAGGCGTTGATGGCCTTGGCGTGCTTGATGATGCCGCCGATGTAGTGCAGCGCCATCTCGGACAGACCGCCGTACAGGTCGCCGGCGAACAGGTTGACGCCGTTCTTGGCCAGGGACTGGTGGCAGTGCATGCCGGAGCCGTTGTCACCGAACATGGGTTTCGGCATGAAGGTGACGGTCTTGTTGTAGGCGTGAGCCACGTTGTGGATCACGTACTTCAGCACCTGTACTTCGTCAGCCTTCAGGGTAAGGGTGTTGAAGCGGGTTGCGATCTCGTTCTGACCGGCAGTGGCCACTTCGTGGTGGTGAGCTTCAACAACCTGGCCCATCTCTTCCAGCACCAGACACATGGCGGCACGGATGTCCTGGGAGGAGTCAACCGGGGCAACCGGGAAGTAGCCACCCTTGACGAAGGGACGGTGACCCTTGTTGCCGTGCTCGTAGTTGGTACCGGAGTTCCAGGCAGCTTCTTCGGATTCGATCTTCACGAAGCTGTGACCCATGGTGTTGGAGAAGGTGATGTTGTCGAACATGAAGAATTCCGGCTCCGGCCCGAACAGCACGGTGTCGGCGATGCCGCTGGACTTCAGGAAATCTTCGGCGCGCTTGGCGATGGAGCGCGGGTCGCGGTCATAACCCTGCATGGTGGCAGGTTCCAGCACGTCACAGACGATGTTCAGAGTGGTCTCTTCGGTGAAGGGATCCAGTTTGGCGGAGGCAGGGTCCGGCATCAGTACCATGTCGGACTCGTTGATGCCCTTCCAGCCGCCGATGGAAGAACCATCGAACATCTTGCCGTCTTCGAAGAAATCTTCATCAACCTGATGAGCAGGGATGGATACGTGCTGCTCTTTACCCTTGGTGTCGGTAAAGCGCAGATCAACAAACTTGACTTCGTGTTCCTGGATCAGGGCCAAAACGTTCTGGGCTGACATGCTAAGTAACCTCCGGTGTTAAAACTCTTTTGGGTGAATGCGTCGTCGTATTCACATAAGCCAGTATCGTGCCAAGTTTGTGACAGCTTGATTTCAGGGCAGTCCCGGCAGGATGGCTCCCCAAAAGTAGGCGCTTTCGCGTCGGAATGCATCAAATTAGTGCGCCACTGGATCGTTTTGGTGCACTGAAATGGTGCGCAATAACGGAGTCACGAGACGCCCAAGCAGGCTTTGTGGGACGGGTCTATGATCCAGATCCGTTGATGTGCGCGAATGTACTGCAATTCTGCTAGGCAGATCACAAAGGCGAGAGTACAATTAGCGCCCAATTTTACCCGGTGTATTGAGGCGAGAATGTTAGATAATTTACGCAATATTGCGATTATTGCGCACGTTGACCACGGCAAAACCACGCTGGTGGACAAGCTGCTGCAGCAGTCCGGTACCCTGGACCGCTCCACGGAAGGTCAGGAACGGATCATGGACTCCAATGATCTGGAACGGGAACGTGGCATCACCATTCTCGCCAAGAACACTGCGATCCGCTGGAACGACTACCGCATCAACATCGTGGATACCCCGGGTCACGCCGACTTCGGTGGTGAAGTTGAGCGCGTACTTTCCATGGTTGACTCCGTGCTGCTGCTGGTTGACGCGGTAGACGGCCCTATGCCGCAAACCCGCTTCGTGACCCAGAAGGCATTCGCCCAGGGTCTGAAGCCGATCGTGGTGATCAACAAGGTTGACCGTCCGGGTGCCCGTCCTGACTGGGTAATGGATCAGGTATTCGACCTGTTCGACAACCTGGGTGCCACCGACGAGCAGCTGGACTTCAAAGTTGTTTACGCCTCTGCACTGAACGGTTGGGCCACCATGGATCTGGACACTCCGTCCGAGAACATGGAACCCCTGTTCCAGGCCATCGTCGATAACGTGGAAGCTCCGAAAGCTGACACCAACGGCGCATTCCAGATGCAAATCTCCCAACTGGATTACAACTCCTACGTGGGCGTTATCGGTATCGGCCGCATCACCCGCGGTCGCGTCAAGACCAACCAGCAGGTGACCGTGGTTGGCGCCGATGGCAAGACCCGCAATGGCAAGGTTGGCCAGGTGCTGGGTTACCTGGGTCTGTCCCGTACCGAAGTGACCGACGCGCAAGCGGGCGACATCATCGCCATCACCGGTCTGGGCGAGCTGAAGATCTCCGACACCATCTGCGACACCGGTGCCGTTGAAGCGCTGCCGCCGCTCTCCGTTGACGAGCCGACCGTGAACATGACCTTCCAGGTCAACACCTCCCCGTTCGCTGGTAAAGAAGGCAAGTTCGTGACCTCCCGCAATATCCTGGAGCGTCTGAACCAGGAACTGGTCCACAACGTGGCCCTGCGCGTGGAAGAGACCGATGATCCGGACAAGTTCCGCGTATCCGGTCGTGGTGAGCTGCACCTCTCCATCCTGATCGAAAACATGCGTCGCGAAGGCTACGAGCTGGCGGTATCCCGTCCGGAAGTTATCCTGCGCACCGTCGATGGCGAACTTCAAGAACCGTTTGAAACCGTCACCGTGGACGTGGAAGAAGCGCACCAGGGTTCCGTCATGGAGCAACTGGGTCTGCGTAAAGGCGAAATGACCAACATGACCCCGGATGGCAAGGGCCGTGTTCGCCTCGACTTCATGATCCCGAGCCGTGGCCTGATCGGCTTCCAGACCGAGTTCATGACCCTGACCTCAGGTACCGGTCTGCTGTACCACACCTTCGACCACTACGGTCCGCACAAGGGTGGCAACATCGGTGAGCGTCAGAACGGCGTGCTGATCTCCAACGCAACCGGCAAGGCCCTGACCTACGCCCTGTTCGGTCTGCAGGACCGTGGTCGTCTGTTCATCGGTCACGCGACCGAAGTGTACGAAGGCCAGGTGATCGGTATCCACTCCCGCTCCAACGACCTGACCGTCAACTGCCTGAAGGGTAAACAGCTGACCAACATGCGTGCCTCCGGTACCGACGAAGCCCAGGTGCTGACTCCGCCGATCCGCATGTCTCTGGAACAGGCCCTCGAGTTCATCGACAACGACGAACTGGTAGAAGTGACTCCGAAGAGCATCCGCATTCGCAAGAAGTTGCTGACCGAGCTGGATCGCAAGCGCGCCGGTCGTGGTTGATATGATGCGTTGAGTGGCCATGGCCACTCCATGCAGGCAAGCGGGCCCAAACCTCTGGTTTGGGCCCGCTTTTATTGTCTGGCACTGCTCTGTTCAACCTATGCATTACTGATGGCGAGGCAGGGCAGTGGATAAACAAAAGCCGCGGGTCGTGAGACTCGCGGCTTTTTCATTGCCTCGTCGGTAGCGTTTACTGGCGCCAGAACGAGGGGAAGAAGAGCACGGCGACGGTCAGGATCTCGAGGCGCCCCAACAGCATGCCGAACGACATCAACCACTTGGCCGAATCGGGCAGGCTGGCGAAGTTGGTGCTGGGACCGACCACAGGTCCCATCCCGGGGCCCACGTTGGCCACCGCCGTGATGGCGCTGGAGATGGAGGTGAGCGGGTCCAGCCCGATGGCGCCGAGCAAGGCGGCGATCACCAGTATGATGGCGAAGTAGGCCAGCACGAAGGAGATCATGGAGCGGATGATGGCGTCATTGACGGTGCGGCCGTTGTATTTCTGTGGAAACACCGCGGAGGGGTGCATCAGCTGGCGCATCTGCTTCTTGAACAGGGCAAAGGCAACCTGGATCCGGAATATCTTCAGGCCCCCCGCCGTCGAGCCGGAGCAGGCCCCCAGCGCCAGCAGCACGATGAAGAGAATGCTGGTGAGCGGCCCCCAGGTGCCGAAGTCGCCGAGGCCGTAACCCGTGGTGGTGAGCACCGAGACGATATTGAAGCTGCTGATGCGCAAGGCATCCCAGAAATCGAATACGTCCCGTTGCCACAGGTAGAGGGTCATGATGAGGGTGACCCAGACAACCAACCAGAAGAAGCCCCGTACCTGGGCATCCTTGAACAGGCTGTAGTCCCTGTGATTGAGGCTCTGCACATAAAGCAGGAAGGGCAGGCCGCCCAGGAACATGAAGACGGTACCGATCCAGTGGGCAGAGGGGGAGAAGTGGGACATGGATTGGTCAGAAGTGGAGTAGCCGCCGGTACTCAGGGTAGTCATGGCGTGGTTGACCGCCTCAAACATGGTCATGCCGCTCGCCCAGTAGGCCATGAAGCAGAGCATGGAGAGCACCAGATAGACCACGACGATATTGTTGGCCACCGTCTTGGCGCGCGGGGCGCTCTTGTCGGACCAATCCGAGCTTTCGGTCTGGAACAGCTTCATGCCGCCGACGTTGAGGTAGGGCAGTACCGCCACCGCCATCACGATGAAACCGACTCCGCCGAGCCACTGCAGTATGGATCGCCACAACAGGATGCTGTGGGCCATGTTGTCGAGCCCGGAGAGCACGGTAGAGCCGGTGGTGGTCACTCCCGACATGGTCTCGAAGTAGGCGTCAGCAAACGTGATGTGAGTGATGAAGACGAAAGGCAAGGCGCCAAAGACGCATGCCACTACCCAGACCGAGGTGGTGAGCAGAAACATCTCCCGCACCCCGAGGTGAAACTCCGCCTTGCGGCCATAGTGGAGGCAGAGCAGGGCGGCGCCATGGGTGATGAGCACCGACTTGAGAAATTCGACGAAGCCTTCGGAACCGGTCAGCAGTGCCAGCAGGGTGGGCAGCCACATGAAGAGCGCCAGCTTGGAGAGCACCAGTCCGAGAGTGAAGATGATAGGTCGCAGCTTGATCATGCCGGATAACCTGGTCGTTGATTAAAAAAAGACCCGGACCATTCCCTTGGAGGGAGCTGGCCGGGTCGGATTTGGCTGTCTGTACGCATTTGAACGTTACAGGAAGAAGGGGCTTGGCTGGAACAGCCGCTCCACTTCCGGAATGTACTTCTTGTCCACCAGGAACATGACCACATGGTCATCTTGCTGGATCTGCGTACGGTCGTGGGCGATCAGTACTTCATCCCCCCGAACCACGGCACCGATAGTGGTGCCGGGCGGCAGCTTGAGCTCGCCCACCGTCTTGCCCACCACCTTGGAGGTGTTTTCGTCGCCGTGGGCGATAGCCTCGATGGCCTCGGCGGCACCGCGGCGCAGGCTGTAGACGTTGGCGATATCGGCCCGTCGCACGTGGGTCAGCAGGGCCGAAATAGTGGCCTGCTGGGGCGAGATGGCGATGTCGATGGAGCCACCCTGCACCAGATCCACGTAGGCGCCGCGCTGGATCAACACCATGGTCTTCTTGGCGCCCATCTTCTTGGCGAGCAGGGCCGACATGATGTTGGCCTCGTCCTCGTTGGTCACCGCGATGAAGACATCGATCTGGTCGATGTGCTCCTCGGCCAGCAGCTCCTGATCCGCCGCATCGCCGCAGAAGACGATGGTGTTTTCCAGCAACTCGGAGAGCTGCTCGGCCCGCTTCAGGTTGCGCTCGATGAGCTTGACGCTATAGCGCTTCTCCAGCTGGCGAGCGAGGCCGGCGCCGATATTGCCGCCCCCGACGATCATGATGCGCCGGTAGGGGCTCTCGAGTCGCTGCAGCTCCGACATCACGGCGCGGATATGGCCGGCGGCGGCGACGAAGAAGACCTCGTCATCCGCTTCTATGATGGTGGTGCCTTGCGGGCGGATGGGACGTCCCTGACGGAAGATGGCCGCCACCCGGGTCTCGATGTTGGGCATGTGTTCGCGCAGGGTGGAGAGGGCATTGCCCACCAGCGGGCCGCCGTAGTAAGCCTTGACCGCCACCAGGCCGACCCGGCCACCGGCGAAATCCACTACCTGCAGAGCCCCCGGATATTCGATGAGGCGCCGCACATAGTCGGTCACCAGTTGCTCGGGGGCGATCAGGTGATCCACCGGCACGGATTCCGGCAAGAACAGACGATCCCGCTCGGTCAGATAGGCCGGCGAGCGGATCCGCGCCACCTTGTTCGGCGTGTTGAACAGGGAGTAGGCCACCTGGCAGGCGATCATGTTGGTTTCGTCGCTGTTGGTGACGGCTACCAGCATGTCGGCATCCTGGGCCCCAGCCTCGCGCAGCACCTTGGGGTGGGCGCCGTGGCCATTGACCACCCGCAGATCGAACTTGTCCTGCAACTCGCGCAGCCGCTCGCTGTCGGTGTCGACGATGGTGATGTCGTTGTTCTCCCCGGCCAGGTTCTCGGCCAGGGTGCCGCCGACCTGGCCGGCGCCCAAAATGATGATCTTCATACGGACCGTTTACTCACGTTGGTGCGGTAAAAGGGGCCGCCAGCACAGGCCAGGCGGGACTCCCGAATGATGCTGGACATGCCGGGCTCACTGCTTGATCAGCTTGGCATAGTAGAAGCCGTCCATTTCGGCCTCGCCCGGCAGGAACTGACGCCCCGGGCACTCCGGCGTGTCCTCTGCGTGCAGTGGTACCAGGGTGGCATCCGGCGTCGCCGCCAGGAAGGCGCGGATCTGTTCGCGATTCTCCTCCGGCAGTACGGAGCAAGTTGCGTAGAGCAGGGTACCGCCGCTCTTCAGCTTTGCCCAGAGTGCGTTGAGGATGCGGCGCTGCAGCTCGGCCAGTTCACGGATGTCCTGATCCCGGCGCAGCCACTTGATGTCGGGGTGACGGCGGATGACGCCGGTCGCGGAGCATGGGGCATCCAGCAGGATGCGATCAAACTGCCCCTCTGGGCACCACTGTTCCGGTGCGCTGGCATCGCCGTGGATCACTTGGGCGGTGAGGCCGATGCGCTCCAGGTTTTCCCGTACCCGAGTCAGGCGGTGTTCGTCGGCATCTACCGCGACGACGCCTGCCAGCTTGGGTTGGCGCTCCAGCAGGTGTGCTGTCTTGCCGCCAGGGGCGGCGCAGGCATCGAGCACCCACTCGCCCGGCTGCGGGTCGAGCAGGGCTGCGGCCTGTTGGGCCGCACCATCCTGTACCGAGCAGTCACCCACCTCGAAACCGGGTAGCTTGGCCACGTCGCAGGGGCGCTCCAGCAGGATGCAGTCCTCACCCTGTTCACCAGCCACCGCATTGATGCCGGCTTCGGCCATGCGTGCCAGCATCTGGTCGCGGCTCTGGCGCTGGCTGTTGTTGCGGATCCACATGGGCGGGCGCTGGTTGTTGGCCTCCATGATGAATTCCCACTCGTCGGGATAGGCCTGACGCAGCCGCTTGGTGAGCCACTCGGGATGACCGAGGCGAATGCTGGGGACGCGGTCGATGCGCAGCAGAATGACTTCGGCGCTGCGCTGGAAGTTGCGCAGCACGCCGTTGATGAGGCCACGCAGGGAGGAACCCTTGAGCAGCTTGACGGCATTGACGGTCTCGGCCACAGCGGCGTGGGCCGGGATGCGGGTGTAAATGAGCTGGTAGAGGCCGACCAGGATCAGGTAGTGAAAGATGCGGCTCTTGTTTTTGAGCGGTTTGTCCATCATCTCGCCGACCGCCGCATCGAGGCGGGGCAGCCAGCGCAGGGTGCCGTAGCAGAGTTCTTGCAGGAGGGCGCGATCGCGAGGCGCAACCTTCTCTTGAGCAGCAGGCAGTACGGCTGAGAGGGACTGGCCCTGATCCAGCACCTGTTGAATGACGAGAGCGGCCTGTGCACGTGTTTTCATATGATTACCTTAGATGCGCAAGTCGGGGCCTGAGCCCCGCTTGTTTCAATTCAATTGCGTGCCGGGTTCAAACCAGTCGCGGCGAGAGTTGAGCAGATCCGTGACGGACATGGCTTTCTTGCCGGGCGGTTGCAGGGTCAGCAGGCGCAGCACACCCTTGCCGGTGGCGATATCGATCCCCTGCTTGTCGGCCTTGAGCAGGGTACCGGCACTCTGGCTGTGTTCGTGCTCGATGACCTCGGCCTGCCACACCTTGATGGTCTGGCCGGCGACCTCGCACCAGCTGATGGGCCAGGGATTGAAGGCGCGGATGCAGCGCTCGATAGCGACGGCGTCCATCGTCCAGTCGATGCGGGCCTCTTCCTTGGAGAGCTTCTGGGCATAGTTGGCCAGAGCATCGTCCTGCGGCTCGGCGGTCGTGTTGCCGGCAGCCATGGCATCGACGGTGTCAACCAGCGCCAGCGGGCCCAGTTCGGCCAGCTTGTCATAGAGGCTGGTGGAGGTTTCGTCGGCTGCGATGGGGCAGCTCACCTTGCGGATCATGGCACCGGTATCCAGCCCCACATCCATCTGCATGATGGTCACGCCGGTCTCGGCATCACCAGCCCAGATGGCACGCTGAATAGGAGCAGCACCACGCCAGCGCGGCAGCAGGGAGCCATGTACATTGATGCAACCCAGACGCGGGGTATCGAGCACGGCCTTGGGCAAGATCAGGCCATAGGCCACCACGACCATCAGATCGGCGCCCAGTGACGCCAGTTCAGCCTGCGCCTCTTCGTTGCGCAGGGAGGCGGGCTGGTAGATCGGCAGATTATGGGCGATGGCCAGTTCCTTGACCGGGCTGGCGGTGAGTTTCTGGCCGCGGCCAGCCGGCTTGTCCGGCTGGGTGTAAACGGCGACGACCTCATGGCCGGAAGACAACAACGCCGCCAAGTGACGGGCGGCGAAGTCGGGAGTACCGGCAAAAATCAGTTTCAACTTATTCAATGCAGCAGATCCTCAAAGGGCTTTGCGATCTTCTCGGGCCATTTTTTCCAGCTTTTGGCGGATGCGCTGGCGCTTGAGCGGCGACAAGTAATCCACAAAGAGTTTGCCCATCAGATGATCCATCTCATGCTGGATGCAGATGGCGAGCAGATCGTCGGCCTCCAGTTCAAAGGGCTTGCCGTGACGATCCAAAGCCCGGATCTTGACCTGTTCGAAACGGGGAACCAGAGCCCGGCTGCCCGGGACGGAGAGACAGCCTTCTTCGATACCAGTGCTGCCACTCTGCGCAATTATCTCCGGGTTGATCAATACCAGAGGATGTTCACGGTTTTCAGAGACATCGATCACTATGATGCGCTGATGAATGTCGACCTGAGTCGCGGCCAGGCCAATGCCTTCCTCCGCGTACATGGTTTCGAACATATCATCTACAATCTGTTGTAACTCGGGTGTAAAGGTCTCGACAGGGGCTGCGATTGTACGCAGACGCTCATCGGGGAAACGCAATACATCTAGAATGGCCATAGTTTTTTCTTTAGTTTCGTATAAATGCAGTCAATATTGGCGTAATTCTAGTCATTTACGCCGACAAAAAACAGCAACACTTTGCGCGCAGAAGTAACAGGGAGTGTTATGTATCTGAAGCAAACCATCTTTGCCTGCCTGCTGGCCACCGTGAGTCAGGGCATTCTGGCCGATCAGCTGAAGCTGAAAGCAGGCTACCCCGAGAGCTATGTGGTGCAGAAAGGAGACACCCTGTGGGATATCTCCGGCAAGTATCTGGCCGAGCCCTGGCTCTGGCCCCGTCTCTGGAACATCAATCCGCAGATTGCCAATCCGCACTGGATCTACCCCGGTGATGTGCTGCACCTGAGCTGGGTCAATGGCGAACCACGCTTGGGCAAAGCGACGCAGGGGGGCAAGCAGGTCATCCGCCTCAGCCCCAAGAGCCGTTACGAGAACAAGGCCAACCCGATTCCCACGCTGCCCATCAGCGAGATAGGCCCCTTCCTGCAAACCGATCATATTCTGGCGGACACTCGCCAGCAGAAGAGCCTGCCTTATGTGCTGGGGTCGGACAAGAAACATATTGGCATGCTGGAGGGGGATACCCTCTACGTGCAAGGGGATCTGGTTCCGGGCCAGAATTATGGCATCTATCATCCCGGCGTCATCTACAAGGATCGCGACACGGGTGAATTGCTTGGCCAGGAAGCGATTTTTGCTGGCACGATCCGTGCCGTGGCCCGCCTGGATGGCAACAGGACCGAGGCAACCCTGACCCATAACCAGCGTGAAGTCATGCAGGGTGACAAGGTGATGGTGTTGCCCGAGCAGGAGAATTTGCCAGCGGTATTTATGCCGAAGGCGGCGCCGATCATTACTCCGGGCTATGTTATCGACTTGCCCAACAAGACCCGTGGTGGTGGCAAATTTGACGTGGTGCTGATCAACAAGGGAAGCCGGGATCTGTTGTCGGCAGGGGATGTGCTGGACATACGTCGCCCGGGTGCCGGCTTGGTGACCAAGAATGGCAAGGTGCAGTACAAAGAGTTTTCCTCTGTCTATGACAAGCTGTTTCACAGCAACAGCCGCAAAGCGGCTCTGCCTTCTGAAGCCATTGCCAGAGTCATGTTGTTCAAGGTGTATGACAAGCTGAGTTACGGTCTCATCATGCAGAGCAACGACATGGTGAGTTCGGGTTATCAGGTTACCCATTTCTGAGGTGAACTATCCCGACGGGCGGTTGGCCCTCTGGCTGACATTGGAAGCCGTCACGGGTATCGGCCCCGTGACGGCTTCTCGTTTGCTGGAACGGGTGGGTGGCGACATCGTGACATTGTTTGAGAGCGATGAAGCCAGTCTGCATGGCATGGGACTCTCCTCCGAGCAGATCAGACAGTTAAGATGGCCATCACCGGTTGTTGAAGAGGGGCTGAGGTGGGCCTGCCATCCCGATAATCATCTTGTTCCTCGTGATCATCCGGCCTACCCGGTCATGCTGGGTGAAATCCCGGCGGTGCCCTTGCTGCTCTATTGTCGTGGGGATTTGTCAGCCCTGGCATTGCCGCAGCTGGCAATGGTCGGCACCCGTCATCCTACCTATGCCGGCAAAGACAATGCGGCGCGTCTGTGTGCAGAGTTGGTTGCGTGCGGGTTGGCGATAACCTCCGGACTGGCGCTGGGGATCGATGGCATCTGTCATCAGCAGTCCTTGACGAGTGGCGGTGTCACACTTGCCGTATTGGGCTCCGGCCTTGACTGCATCTATCCCAAGCGTCATCAGGGGCTGGCGGTTAATATTCTGGAGCGTGGTGGTTTGCTTGTCTCTGAGTTTGCGCCGGACAAGGGGCCGCTTGCCGAGCATTTTCCTCGCCGTAATCGCATTATCAGCGGCCTCTCTTTGGGGACTCTGGTGGTGGAGGCGACCGAGCAGAGTGGCTCGCTGATCACCGCTCGTTATGCGCTTGAGCAGGGGCGCGAGGTTTTTGCGGTTCCCGGTGCCCCTCAAAATGAACAAGCGACGGGCTGCAACAGATTAATTCAACAAGGTGCCAAACTTGTGCTGAATGCAGCCGATATAGTGGAAGAGCTGCCCATGTTGATGGGATCTTGGCAAAGGCAACGAGTGGCTCCTGCGCCACAGATTAATAGCGAATTGCCTTATGCCGATTTGTTGGATAACGTAGGTTATGAGACCACGAGCGTGGATACCGTCGCCGAACGGGCTCAGCTCCCTGTCGAAGTGGTACTGGGCAGGTTGGTGGAGCTGGAACTGGCCGGGGCAGTGATGGCGGTAGCCGGTGGATACGTCAGAACGAGGAGGGCGAATCATGTTTGATGTATTGATGTACCTTTTCGAGACCTACATCCACAGCGATGCAGATGTGATGGTGGAACAGGACGAGCTCACCGACGAGTTGAGCCGTGCCGGTTTCGACAAAGACGAGATCGAAAAAGCGCTCAGCTGGCTGGAGCGGCTGGCCAATCTGCATGATAGCGAACGGGAGGTGTACGTCACCGCCAGCGCGCAAGGCTCGATGCGTATCTACGCCCCGCAAGAGCTGGCTCGCCTCAGCACAGAATGTCGTGGCTTCTTGCTCTTCCTGGAGCAGGCTCAGGTACTGAATGCCGAAACCCGTGAAATCTGCATCGAGCGCCTGCTCGAGCTGGACAAGCCGGATATCGAGCTGGATGACCTGAAATGGGTTGTCATGATGGTGCTGTTCAACGTCCCCGGCAGTGAAAACGCTTATCAGCAGATGGAAGAGCTGGTGTTTGACGAGTCAGACGGCGTCATCCACTGACAGTCCGCCGCCGCGCTGGTAGAATCTGGAGCATCTGGATTTCAAGGCGCGGCACATGTCAAAAATCGATCACCACCTCTTCTCTGCCCATGAGCATGCGTTCGAGCGCGAGCCCTGCCCACAATGTGGCGCCGAGCTGGTGATCCGTCAGGGTAAACATGGCTTGTTTCTTGGCTGCTCCGCCTACCCTTCCTGCGACTATATCCGCTCCCTGACGCCATCCGGTCGCGACATAGAGAAAGTGCTCGAAGGTTCGGCCTGCCCGGATTGTGGTCATCCTCTGGCGATCAAAAAGGGGCGTTATGGCTTGTTTGTGGGATGCACCCAGTATCCGGCCTGCCAGCATATCGAATCCCTGCAGGAAAGTGATGACACCCAGATCCTGTGTCCTGATTGTGGCAAGGGGCATCTGGTGAGCCGAACCTCCCGCTATGGCAAGCAGTTTTACTCCTGTGATGCTTACCCCCATTGCAAATATGTGGTGAACGACAAACCCATCCCCATGCCATGTCCCGAGTGTGGTTGGGGCATCATGGTAGAGAAAAAAGTGAGAGGGGCGTTGCGCTGGGTGTGCCCGCAAAAGAAATGTGGTCATCAAAGTGAGCGGTTATAAGTCCGCTGCACAACCAGGTTGCAGCATTGCTAGTAAATTCAATCCCTTGGAGTAGGGGAATACCTGCCATACATAGCCCTTCGTTACCGTATCACTGGGTTCTGATCCAACCTTTCCCGTAATGCAGAGTGCTCTCGATAAGCTCAACTCGTTTGAGATCAAGGCTGCAGTCAGCGTCATCTCCGTACTCCGTCAGTCCTCTCCCTGTTGGTGACCAACCTAGAGACCCGTGGCTGTCGGGTCTCAATATGTGCCATTGGCCGGGCGGTTCATCAGACAGGCCATTGCCGGCATCGCGCCCGCTCCATGATGGGTGTTTCCATCGATAGTGGTTTACTCAAAGAGCTGGTTGCTCAGATGCTGGTGGTGAGGGATGATGCGTGGGCAGCCAAGGGTGTGCCAAACGCCAGCTCAAGGTCGAGGAGACGGTAGCCAGGGATGCCGCACTGCAGGTACGACTCAACGTAGATTAAATGATGTGGCTGTTATCCGATTGGGCGCATTTTCCTCTCTGGAAAGTGCGATCACAGCGGTGGCGGTCATGTAACAGGTTCAACCCAATGATGAGGTGGCAGCCCGACTGCCGCATGTGTTATGTCCAACGAATTTGAACTCGCCGTTGCAGCCCTTCGCCAGGAAGGGGTGATTGCCTATGCCACCGAGGCCGTATTTGGTTTGGGTTGTGATCCTGATTCCGAGCCGGCGGTCCAGCGCTTGCTGGCCATCAAGCAACGTCCGGTGGAGAAGGGCCTTATCCTGATCGCAGCCGAGCTGGCGCAGTTGCAGGATTATATCGACCTGGATCAGCTGACCGATGAACAGCGTCAACGGGTTGAAGAGAGCTGGCCTGGCCCCTTTACCTGGATCATGCCCGCCAAACCAAATACTCCTGCATGGTTGACTGGCCAGTTCAATACTCTGGCTGTTCGGGTGACGGCGCATCCTCAGGTGCAGGCCCTGTGCCGTGCTTTTGGCAAGCCGCTGGTCTCTACCAGTGCCAACCTGACCGGTGAGGAGCCTGCCCGCCGGGTGGCGGATATCGGAGAATTGCTGGCAAGTCAGCTGGCCTATATTCTACCCGGAGAGGTTGGTGGTCAGATGAATCCATCAGAAATCAAGGATGCCAGAACCGGCGCCATCATCCGGGCTTCCTGACCCGGGCGGGGAACCTGGCTTGGCTATGACGGGCGTCGAGGGCGCCACAATCGCACAATAACAAGGACAGGGCGAACAGATCCTGCCTCACTGGAGACAAGATGAGCAAACCGGATGTGGCCGAGGTCAAGGCCTTCCTGTTGCAGCTACAGGACGAAATCTGTCGTGGTCTGGAACAGGCCGATGGCACTGGACAGTTTGTTGAGGATGCCTGGCTGCGTGAGGGGGGCGGCGGTGGCCGAACCCGGGTGCTGCGCCATGGCGCCGTCATTGAGCAGGGTGGGGTCAACTTCTCCCACGTGTATGGTGATGCGATGCCGGCATCGGCGACCGCCCATCGTCCCGAGTTGGCAGGGCGCCGGTTCGAAGCCATGGGGGTGTCGCTGGTGATCCACCCGCACAACCCCTATGTGCCTACCAGTCATGCCAATGTCCGGTTTTTCATTGCCGAGAAAGAGGGTGAAGAACCCATCTGGTGGTTTGGGGGCGGTTTCGATCTGACGCCGTTTTATCCGTTCGAAGAGGATGTGTGGCACTGGCATCAGGTATCCCATGAGCTTTGCCAGCCCTTTGGCGAGGAGATTTACCCCGAGTTCAAGGCGTGGTGTGACCGCTATTTCTATCTCAAGCATCGCAACGAGACACGTGGGGTAGGAGGCCTCTTCTTCGATGACTTGAATCGTTGGCCGTTTGCCGACTGTTTCGCCTTCATGCAGGCGGTGGGCCGAGGCTATCTCGAGGCTTATCTGCCGATTGTCGAGCGACGCAAGGCCTTGCACTATGGTGAGCGGGAGCGAGAATTCCAGCTCTACCGACGTGGCCGCTATGTAGAGTTCAACCTGGTTTATGACCGTGGCACTTTGTTCGGGTTGCAGACAGGGGGGCGCACCGAATCCATCCTGATGTCGATGCCGCCTCTGGCGCGCTGGGAATATGACTGGCAGCCTGCTGCAGGTAGCCCGGAGGCCCTGCTCTACAGCGATTACCTCACGCCTCGAGAGTGGCTGTGACAAAAGGGGCCGCTTGCGGCCCCTTTCTGTTGCCGAGATTCGGCTTGTCCCTGAGAAGGAAAACCCGTTAAATCGGGACATCGCTCTCTGCTGGAATGCTTTGATGGATCATTATCTGGTTTTTGGCCACCCGGTGCGCCATAGCAAATCTCCCTTCATCCACACCTTGTTTGCCAGACAGACTCAACAAGAGTTGGAGTACGGGCTTGCCGAGCCTGCCGTCGATCAATTTGCTGCTGCTTTGCACGATTTTTTTGCCCAGGGGGGCAAGGGGTGCAACGTCACGGTGCCATTTAAAGAGCAGGCGTTCGCATTGGTGAATCAACTGAGCCCCAGGGCCAAGCGGGCTGGGGCCGTCAATACCATCAAGCTGACCGACGATGGAGTGTTGCTTGGAGACAATACCGACGGCGCCGGCCTGGTAGCCGACCTGAAATCCCATGGGGTGTCTCTGGCTGGTTGCCGGATCTTGTTGCTGGGTGCCGGTGGCGCGGCTCGTGGGGCCTTGGCACCGTTATTGGCAGAACAACCAGGCGAACTGGTGATTGCCAACCGTACTCACGCCAGAGCCGAACAGCTGGCTGCCGAGTTTAGTGATTTGGGCGCGGTAACGGCGCAAACTTATGAACAGCTGAGCGGAACTTTCGATCTTGTCATCAATTCAACCTCTGCCAGTTTGCAAGGTGAGTTGCCTCCGCTGTCGCCTGCTCTGATCCATGCTGATATCGCCATCTATGACATGATGTATGGTGCTACGGACACCCCATTCATCGCCTGGGCCAGGCAACAGGGGGCCCGTCATACCATGGACGGACTGGGCATGCTGGTGGAGCAAGCTGCGGAAGCGTTCACCGTGTGGCGTGGCATCCGGCCAGGTACTAAACAAGTATTGAGAGAGCTGAAGCGTAATCTGGGGATCCTATGAACCAAGGTATTCTTTTTCCCGACTTGATGGAGTGGCAAGCTCAAGAGCAGCGGGTGCACTTCCCGGCCCAGCAGATGGGTGCGCTGATCAATTGCTACATCAGCCGCCGCAGACTGGAGAAAATGACCGGGCTTGTACTAACGAAGGAAGATGACATAGTGCGGGCATTCGAAAGTGTGCGCTTTGACATTGAGGATATAGCGGAAAAACTCATTGAAGAACAAGAGTTTGGCGAAGATGGCGCCATCTATCTTTGATTTTTTCAGGTTTTTTTTCTTTGCGTCGGAACTTCCATGGCTCGCCGTGGACTAACTAGATAGTTGAGGAAGTGCTAGCTAGTCACCTTTATAACTCCCCGGTATTCGTACTGGGGATTTTTTTATCTAAATGAAAAATAAAGAATTTTTGTTCAATCTTGAGTTTGGAATTTAATTACATAAATTCCTTTCACTTTTTGCTGCTTTGTTGTACGATTCTCGGCGTAGGGTACAGAGGTAAGATGTTCTATCTTTCAGACCTTTTATTTCACGTAATTGAATGTGGCTGAATAGCAGCCCCGATGAGATTCTCGTCGGGGTGTTTTTTTATGCGCAGCGCTTAGAGTAAATACTTTAATTTGCCGGTGTATTTGTTAGAATGAGGTGCTTCTTGAGGAAATACCTATCGTCGTGGTTCTCAAGAATCAGCTTCTTCCCATTTTTTTTAACTTCTTGTTTCAGGCCGGGTGACAGCACTGTCATTCGGCCTCATTTTTATCCTATCTCGTGCGCACTGCGTAATTAAATTACAGTTTTGTCGTTTTAGGTGATTTTATTACTTCTTGAACGCACCTGCGTGAAAACGATATCAGAATTTTGAAATGTTAATTCTCTTTGAAAATTAAATATCTATCTATCTGATAATTAAGGATGGCTCTGTTTTATGCGGGTAAGGGGTGGGGGCGAGGAGAAAGAATGGAGAGAAAATATCAATCTGAAACCCTTTCAATCAGCGGAGGGGGATCTCCGCCAATTGCAAGGAAAGACGAGGATCGGATTACTCCTCGCTAGACTCCTGTTCGTCGGCATCGACGAGACCTTCATCCGCGCCGGCCAGATACCAGTCGGTCAGGGTCTTCGCCAGCTTTTCTACGCCGATATTGCTGAGTGACGAGAAGGCTTCCACCTGGATCTGCGGACCCAGGCTGGCAACAGCTTGACGTACCTTGATCACCTGATTGTTGCGGGGACCCGGGCTCAATTTGTCCGCCTTGGTCAGCAGCAACATTACCGGCAACTCGCGGTGAGTACTCCACTCCAGCATATTCATATCGGTGTCTTTGAGCGGGTGGCGAATGTCCATCAGGATCACCAGTCCTTTCAATGACTCACGACGCTGCAGATACTCTGCCAGTGACTTTTGCCACTTGAGCTTCATTTCCAGCGGAACCTGGGCATAACCGTAGCCTGGCAGGTCGACCAGACGTTTGCCCGGTTCCAGTTCGAACAGGTTGATGAGCTGGGTACGGCCCGGGGTCTTACTGGTCCGAGCCAGGTTCTTGTGTTTGGTCAAGGTGTTCAAAGCAGATGACTTGCCGGCATTGGAACGGCCTGCAAACGCGATCTCGACACCCCCATCATTTGGCAGGTGGCGGATGTCGGGTGCGCTGGTCACAAAATGCACCTTATTGAAATTCAGAATTTGTGTATCCAACGTAAATTCCCTATGGAGATAGAGGGTTATGGAGTTACTTTTTTGTAAAATAGTGTAAAATGGCGTCGCTTAAACGCGTTTATTTTAACATGCCTTCAGCGGCATGGGATCTGGAAGCCTAATAACGAAAAGTTGGAACGCCATGAAGAACCTAGTCATTACTCTTGCTCTGATGGTTGGCGTAACGGGGATGGCACAAGCCACAGGCGATGCCGCTGCGGGACAGACCAAGGCTGCTGTTTGTGCGGCTTGTCATGGACCGGACGGAAACAGCCTGGTTGATATGTACCCCAAAATTGCTGGTCAGCACGCATCATATATCAAAAAGCAGTTGATTGAACTCAAGGCAGCCGCTTCCGGCCAAACTGGTCGGGTCGCGCCCGTGATGGGGCCGATGGCATTGCCTTTGTCTGAACAGGACATGGATGATCTGGCGGCTTATTTCTCCAGCCAGAAGGTGACGCCGATCGCCGTTCCTGACGATGTCGTCGAAGCAGGCAAGGCTCTCTATATGGGAGGCGACTTGAGTCGTGGTTTGGCTGCCTGTACCGCCTGTCATGGTCCGCGCGGTTCCGGAGTCGAGCAGGCCAAGTATCCGAATTTGTCCGGGCAGCATCCGGCTTACATCAAGGATCAGTTGACCAAGTTCCGTGCTGGCACTCGGGATAACGATCCGAATGGCATGATGCGCGATGTGGCCAAGAAACTGACCGATCAAGATATCGATGTGTTGTCCAAGTATATTGCCGGACTGCACTGATTAGACGATTGCATTGTAGGGTTGCATAACGGGGAGCTTCTGCTCCCCGTTGTTTTTGCTTTCACCTTCCCATTCTCGTAATAGTCCTTGTTGTTTGTAAGAGATCTTCCATTTATCGGGTCGGCCAAGGCTCAAATATCTCTGTGTCTTTTCAAATAACCTCAATTAATCATGTAGTTAAATTGAAAATGCACTTTTATGATGCATAGAAATGATCCCTGAGTGATTGAGCCGCTTTATGGTGTTGATACCATTAATGCAAAGGATTTCTCCAAAAGGCTCATTGCAGGACGCAGTGACAACAGGATGTCAGGCATGGTGGACGCCATGGGCTCTTTGGAGTCGGCAAGGGATTGAAGGATCAGGATGGTGACCATCTCCGGAGCGGGATGGGGGGGCGGGATGCGCATTCTCCTTCGCGATAACAGGATGTTGTCGGCGTGGGTCAAGCAAGCACACGCACATTCAGGACGACTCAATAACAAGGTCAGGAAGACCCTACCCGGATATGATGTGATCATTTGCCGTTACGGACGGATGAAATACGCGGTCTTGCCATTTCGGGAGGTGTTCGCATACACATATCAAGGCAGCTTCGGCTGCCTTTTTTCTGTTGGGTCATTAACCCGGCCCGCCATTCTGTGTCAAAATACCAGCAATATGCCCAGAGGATACCGATCCTGCGGTGTTCAGTGGCCTGAAAAGGCCGGATTGGTGCGGGTTCCTGCTCTTGTTCCAGCCTCACTGCTCCCCGTATCGTGTCCCACCGGGTGACATCACCCCGGATAGGGTTCAAACCAAGTTATTTTCGGAGTTAGCCATTCATGTCTGCCAAACAACCCACTCGCAAGCCTACTGGCAAGCGCAAAGAATCAGAAGCCAGTGCTCAGGAAGGTCGTGAGCGTAAACGGGCTGCCAAACGCAAGGGGCTGAAGGCGGGCTCTCGCCAGCAGGTCGAACAGCAAGGCAAAAAATCCGGCGCCAAACAGGCAAAAGATCCTCGTATCGGCTCTCGCAAGCCGATTGCTCTGATTGTTGAAGAGAAGAGCATCAAGGCGGCAGCATCCAAGCCGGTGAAAGAGAAGAAGCTGGCGATGACTCCGGAGCAGGAACTGGCGGCCATCGAGAATGATGATCGTCTGAATGCCCTGCTGGATCGTCTCGATGCCGGTGAGACGCTGGATGCCGCCGAGCAGGCCTGGGTCGATCAGCGTGTTGATCGTTATCAGGAGCTGATGGATGAACTTGGCATCATCGACAACGACGAGGATGAAGAGGAGTTCTCCTTCGTCGATGAGGAAGCTGAATACGATGAACCTCAACAGCCGGCCTCTGAAGAGGAGCTGTGGGATCGTTTCACCCAGGTTGATTATCAACCCGAACCGAAGAAGAAGTGATGAGTGGATGGATGCTGGCCGCCCTGTTGGGCGGCCTGATTTTGTCAGGTCTGGCGATTTATGCCGGCATGCTGTTGGCCCGGCTGAAACGGCAGCAAGAGATGCAGTTACAGGCGATCAAGGCGCGTAACGAGCGGATCCTGGATAGCGTGCGAGTGATCGCCCACGCCGTGTTGGAAGGACAGTGTGATTATTCCGAAGGGGCTATTCGCCTGACCAATCTGCTGGATGCCTTGCAGATCAAGGAAGGACGCGCTTTTGCTGCTGAATTCCCGGGCCTTTATGGTCTCTACGAGAAGGTGAAAGAGATGCCGACTCACGAGGCACGCCGTGCGCTCAAACGCAACGAAGTGATGAAGCTGGATCTTGAACGCAGTGGCTATGAAGCCGAGCTGGAGACCCAGATCCTCAAGGATGTCGCCCAGTTGAAAGATCTGCAGTTGAGTCAGTGAGCCATCAATAACAAGAAGAGAGGAAGCGAGCGTGCAAGCAGAACAGATTGTGTGGGATCAGGCCCTGATCGAAAAATACAACTACAGTGGCCCGAGATATACCTCCTATCCTACCGCGCTGGAGTTCAATGAGAGCTTTGGTTACGGCGATTTTGTCCAGGCCGCCAGTCAGTATCCCGAGCGCAATCTGTCGCTCTACGTGCACATCCCTTTCTGCCACAAGCTTTGCTATTACTGCGGTTGCAACAAGGTGATCACTCGCCACCAGCACAAGGCCGATGAATACCTTGATCACCTTGAGCAAGAGATCAAGGCGCAGGCCCCCCTGTTCAAACATCGTCTGGTGACCCAACTGCATTGGGGCGGTGGTACACCAACCTATCTGAACGAGCCCCAAACCCGTCGTTTGATGGGCATGTTGCGCGAACACTTCCGGTTTGCCGAACAGGGAGAGTTCAGCATCGAGGTCGACCCCCGCGAGATCGAACTCACCATGCTGGATGTACTGCGGGAGGTTGGTTTCAACCGCATCAGCCTGGGTGTGCAGGACTTCAACAAGGATGTGCAGCTAGCCGTCAATCGCGAACAGGATAACGACTTTATTCGCGCCATGCTGGAGCGGGCGCGTGAACTCGGTTTTCGTTCTACCAACCTCGACCTTATCTATGGTCTGCCACATCAGGATCAGAGCAGCTTCCATCACACCCTGGAAGAAGTGCTCAAAACGGATCCTGCGCGTCTCTCCATCTTCAATTATGCGCATCTGCCAAGCCGTTTTGCTGCCCAGCGCAAGCTGAAAGAAGAGGATATGCCTGCGCCACAAGAGAAGTTGGCCATGCTGCAGGACACCATCGCCTTCCTGACCGGGCGGGGTTACCAGTTTATCGGCATGGATCACTTTGCCAAGCCTGATGACGAGCTGGCTGTGGCCCAGCGTGAAGGCAAGCTGCACCGCAACTTCCAGGGCTATACCACTCAGGGTGACTGTGATCTGTTGGGGTTGGGGGTTTCATCCATCAGTATGATCGGCGATGCCTATTCCCAGAACCAGAAAGAGCTCAAGACTTATTACGCCCAAGTGAACGAGCTGGGCCATGCCCAGTGGAAGGGATGCTCGCTCAATCGGGATGACCTAATCCGCCGTGAGGTAATCAAGCGGCTGATCTGCGATTTTCGTCTGAACTTTGCTGCGATAGAGCAAGAGCATGGTCTGGTTTTCAAAGAGTACTTCGCCGATGACCTCAAGCTGTTGCAGACCTTTGTCGACGATGGCCTGGTTCGTATGACCGATGAAGGCTTGGAGGTTTCGTCCACGGGGCATTTGCTCATTCGCAACATTTGCATGTGTTTCGATGTCTACTTGCGTAACAAGGCGCGCCAACAGCAGTTTTCGCGAGTGATCTGACAATACACAACGGGCGCCATTTTGGCGCCCGTTGTGTATTTGCGACTGGGAAACACGCTCGATATGGGGTGAGCGGAAAACGCAGATAAAAAGATGGGGGCGACTTGCGTCGCCCCCGGTAGTCGTATCGCTCAGATCCTTGAACGAAGTTGCTCCCTGCAATCCCTGACTGTTTACCTCTTCCTTTAGGTTTCCCCTTCCCAATCCTTTGGGGTGTCCTTTAGCCATCTTGGCCTGACGAGTCATCCTTTCTCGCCGCACTTTCTCCATCCCGGGAGGTGTCCTTTACCACATCCTGTGGTGAGTCCATTTGCCCAACCCTGGCAGCCAGTCTTCCTGACCGACTTCATCGCGTCCGTGCATGAGTAACTATAAGGATTTTCCGGTTGCGTACAACGCCAGGGTGAAAAACGTTTTTATTTTGCTAATTTAAGAAAGTGCTAATGTTTTTATTTTTTGTATAAAAACAATTAATTAAGTGTGTTGTTGTCATTTTTTAGGATCGCCTTTTCCGATTATTTCGAGGAGCTTTTACGGCATTTGCTTACGGCTTGTATGGCAGATCTCTTACATGCGCTGGTTGGTTGCTGGTGCAACAGGATAGGGGGCTTGCCAGGAATGAAGTCAGGAGGGATGCCATAGGTAATGGCGAGGTGAAAGAGGGTATTAAAGTTGCTGGTTCAGTCGCTCATAGATGGTCTGGCGCTCCTCAGGGCTAAGGGAGGCGAAGTAGTGGGTGAAAAGACGCAACAACAGGGATTTGTTCATGCCATCTTGTTGCGTCAGGCTGCCCAGCTCGCTGATGGCCGCCGTACTCATGGAGAAGGTAGCCTTTTTATAGCTGGGCTTCAGATGGTCGCCGCGCTCGATGAACGCCAACGCCGAGAGAGCCTCATCCCTGTGCAGGCTCAGTTCCAGGCTGACCACCTTGGGTTTCCCCTTGGCATAGAACTCCGCGTCCTCAATGAACTCGTCGACGGTAAATTTCTTCTGGTGATGCAGCTGGTGCTTTTTCTTCAGGTCGGCAAGGCCCATATTACACTCCCAATGTCAGAAATTCTTTGGCGATGGTCCGGATCTCCTCGGCGGATTTGCCATCCGGCTCTATCTCCATTACCGAGAGCCCCTTCTCCTCGCTGTCGTCGTAGACATTGCGGCCATAAGTAATGGCATTGAGTACATCGACGCCAAACGATGCACAGACCTCCTTCGCCTCCAGAATACGCTTTGCCTGGTTGGGCAGGGCGGGGCACTGGGTCAGCACCACGGCCGCATTGAGGGTCGGATTGACCATCTTGCAGGTCGTAATGAGATCTTCCATATGCGGCAGGGTCTTGAGATCGCGGCGTTTGGGGCGAAGGGGGATCAGGGCATGGGTAGCGACTGCCATGGTGGAGCGCAATGCCCGGTTATCCTGGCCGCCACAATCGACGATGACGTAGTCGTAGCGATTCTTCAGGCTGATGAGATCGTTGCGGATATTGCCATACAGCTGCACGCAATTGATTTGGGGCAGGTCGGGATTGTCATTGCGCTCCTGGATCCAGTCGGAGGTGGTGCGCTGCGGGTCGCAGTCGACCAGTAGTACTTCCCCCTGAAACTGGGTCCTGAGATAGACAGCCAGATTTTGTGCCAGGCAACTCTTGCCGCTGCCTCCCTTCTCTCCACCAACCAGCAGGATCATTGTCGCGCCCCTTTCCCTGATGACACAGCTGTTTTGAGTATAGGAGGGGCTTTCTTCAAGACAAGGCGAGAGGAGATGGCTCCTCTCGCGCAGCGGGCTAGTAACGCTGGATGCCACCTTGCCAGCGGCAGACATACTCGGGCACCAGCATCTGGGGAGCCTGATCGACCTGGCAGACCACCAGGGGCATGGCTGGGGCTCCCTCCGCCTGACTGATACCCGGTACCACGGGCAGCAACAGGCTGGCGAGCAGCAGTAAAGATCTCATCTTCATAACGACTCCTTGTTAACACCGTTTATATGTGATCTAAATCACTTTTTGAGTTAAGCCGAGGTTTGGAGTGGCGCAAGGAGGATGAATAAATTCAATTAATGAAAAAAGTGCCGAACTGGTCCCTCTGTCGCAGGATGAATGGTTGATTGGCAAGATGCTGGCTGTGTGCATATTCATGGAGCAAGACAGGCATCAGGAGGAGGATATGAGGCAAGGCTCATGAGGCGTGACGACAATGCCATGATCTGGAGCAAGAAAAGATTTATGCAGTGAGAATTTGAAATATGACTATTTATTTCTCTCGATAGCGGAATAAAAGCAGTGAATTATTCATAAAAGTGAATGCAACATTCACATTAAAACTAATGTTGAAGTTAATTTGTTGAAATATAACAATTTAATTGTTTTTGATTACCCCTTTAGAGAGGGAGCGGTTGAATCAAATAGATTTATTTATGAAATTTACAGGCGTTTTTTTAGTTATCTATTCATATCCTCTGAATGAGGAAATGCCATTTCTGCTACCCCAGTCAAAGATCTCTTCGTGAATTTATTCAGTTCTGAGTGAATGTGATCAATGTCTAAGTTTAACTTCATTGGCAGGTCTAACCTCGCTCTCGAAAGGCAAAGGCAGGATAGAACACAAGCCGAATACCCTACATAAAGAATATCCCGCCTTAGCCACGAGCATGAATAGAAGGAATCTATTCAATCACTCGCATGGACCACTGCTAAACGGAATATAATCATGAGCAAATTTTATGTAGGTTCTGAAGTTGGCCAACTGCGCCGTGTCATGTTGCACCGCCCCAACCTCAGTCTGAAGCGTCTGACCCCCTCCAACTGCCAGGACCTGCTGTTTGATGACGTCTTGTCTGTTGAACGCGCCGGTCAGGAGCACGACAAATTCGCTCAGGTGCTGCGCGATCAGAATGTCGAAGTTTTCCTGCTGACCAATCTGCTGGCCGAAACCCTGGATGTGCCAGAAGCCAAAGCCTGGCTGCTGCAAAACCAGGTCTCCGACTATCGCCTCGGTACTTCTTTTGCCAACGATGTGCGCTGCTTCCTGGCTGACATGCCGCATCGCGAACTGGCCCGCATTCTTTCCGGTGGCCTGACCTACTCCGAGATGCCTTACAGTGGCGTCAACATGGTAGTCGGCATGCACGCACCGACCGATTTCATCATCGAGCCGCTGCCCAACCATCTCTTTACCCGTGACACCTCCTGCTGGGTCTATGGTGGCGTCTCCATCAACCCGATGGCCAAACCGGCTCGTCGCCGCGAAACCAACCATGTGAAGGCCATCTACCGCTGGCACCCCATGTTCGCCGGTCAGGACTTCATCAAGTACTTCGGTGACGAGGAGCGTGACTACGACAACTCCACCATCGAAGGGGGTGACGTACTGGTCATCGGCCGCGGCTCCGTGCTCATCGGTATGTCCGAGCGCACCACTCCGCAAGGGGTTGAGCACCTGGCCCGCAACCTGTTCAAACACGGTCAGGCCAAACAGGTCATTGCCATGGAACTGCCGAAACACCGCAGCTGCATGCACCTGGATACCGTCATGACCCACATGGATATCGACACCTTCTCCGTCTATCCGGAAGTCATCCGTAAAGATGTGAACTGCTGGAGCCTGACTCCGGGTGGTGCTACCGGCATGAACATCAAGGAAGAGGGTTACTTCGTCACCGCCATCGAGAAGGCCCTGGGCGTGGATCAGCTCAAGCTCATCACCACTGGTGGCGACAGCTTCGAGGCCGAGCGCGAGCAGTGGAACGATGCCAACAACGTACTGACCGTACGTCCTGGCGTGGTCGTGGGTTACGAGCGCAACACCTACACCAACGAGAAGTACGACAAAGCTGGCATCACAGTTCTGCCCATCCCGGGTGAAGAACTGGGCCGTGGCCGCGGCGGCGCCCGCTGCATGAGCTGCCCGATGGAACGCGACAGCATCTGATGATACGGCGTGGCGCCGGCAGAGGCTGGCGCCACACAGACAAGCACACGAGATCAACCACTATGAAAAAACCAACTGTCGTCGTCGCTCTGGGTGGTAATGCACTGCTCCGTCGTGGTGAGCCGCTTGAAGCCGACATCCAGCGCAAGAATATTGCAACTGCCGCCAAGACCATCGCTCGCATCGCCGAGGAGTACAACGTGGTGCTGGTGCACGGCAACGGCCCGCAAGTCGGCCTGCTCGCCCTGCAAAACAGCGCCTATACCAAGGTTTCTCCCTATCCCCTGGATGTGCTGGGCGCCGAGTCCCAGGGCATGATCGGCTACATGCTGATCCAGGAGCTGAAGAACCTGATGCCGAGCCGCAACGTCACCGCCCTGCTGACCCAGGTGCAGGTAGACCCGCAGGATCCGGCGTTCGCCAATCCGACCAAATTTATCGGCCCCGTCTATGAAGAAGCCGAAGCCCGCACCCTGGCCGAAGAGAAGCACTGGGTGGTCAAGGCTGACGGCAAGTTCTTCCGCCGCGTCGTGCCGTCCCCGCTGCCCCAGCGGATCGTGGAAGGCGATGCCATCGAAACCCTGATCGCCCAGGGCCACCTCATCATCTGTACCGGTGGTGGTGGTATTCCGGTGACCTGGAACGGCCAGACTCTGACCGGTATCGAAGCCGTCATCGACAAGGACATGTCTGCCGCCTACCTGGCCAAGCAGATCAAGGCCGACGCCCTGCTGATCCTGACAGACGCCGATGCCGTCTATCTGGATTGGGGCAAGCCGACCCAGCACCCGCTGCGGGTCACCAGCCCGGACGAGCTGGCTGGCGTCAAGTTCGATGCCGGTTCCATGGGGCCGAAGATCGAAGCGTCCTGTGAATTTGTCAAAGCGACCGGTGGCATGGTCGGGATCGGTTCTCTGGAAGATGGCCTGGCCATCCTCAAGGGTGAAGCCGGTACCAATATCGTCGCCACTCGCACCGTGAATGCGTAGTCAATAACACTGCCCAAATTGGTCTGAATAAATATAGAGAGAACTCATCATGGCTTTTAATCTGCGTAACCGTAACTTCCTGAAACTGCTGGACTTCACCCCGCGCGAAATCCAATACATGATCGACCTGGCCATCGACCTGAAAAAAGCCAAATACGGTGGCTACGAGCGCAAGCACCTGGTCGGCAAAAACATCGCCCTGATCTTCGAAAAAACCTCTACCCGTACCCGTTGTGCCTTTGAAGTGGCGGCCTTCGACCAGGGTGCCCAGGTTTCCTACCTTGGCCCGAGCGGTTCCCAGATCGGTCACAAGGAGTCCATGAAGGACACCGCCCGTGTACTGGGCCGCATGTATGACGGTATCGAATACCGTGGCTACGGCCAGGAAATCGTGGAAGAGCTGGGTGCCTATGCCGGTGTACCGGTATGGAACGGCCTGACCAACGAGTTCCACCCGACCCAGATCCTGGCCGACTTCATGACCATGCTGGAGCACGGCAAGGGCAAGCGTCTGGATCAAATCAAGTTCGCCTACCTGGGTGATGCCCGCAACAACATGGGTAACTCCCTGATGGTCGGTGCTGCCAAGATGGGCATGGACATCCGCCTGGTTGCGCCGAAAGCTTTCTGGCCGGAAGAAGAGCTGGTTGCCCAGTGCCGCCAGATCGCCGAAGAGACCGGGGCCCGTATTCACCTGACCGAAGATGTGAAAGAGGGCGTGCTGGGTGCCGACTTCCTTTACACCGACGTCTGGGTATCCATGGGTGAAGCGAAAGAAGCCTGGGATCAGCGCGTGAAACTGATGACTCCGTATCAGGTCAACATGGACGTCATCAACGCCACCAAGAACCCGGATGTGAAGTTCATGCACTGCCTGCCGGCGTTCCACAACGATGAAACCACCATGGGCAAGGAAGTGGCTGACAAATATGGCATGAAAGGCCTGGAAGTGACCGAGGACGTGTTCGAATCCGAGCACAGCATCGTGTTCGACGAGGCCGAAAACCGGATGCACACCATCAAGGCAGTGATGGTTGCTACGCTGGGCGACTAAGGTCGCAGTAGTGGTGCCGGGGGGTGACCCCCGGCTTTTCGACCATGTGACAGCGGAACAATACCTCTAACCCTACAACCCGCAGCCAGCATGGATACCACACCACAGAAGGAAGCTGGACCATGACCAAATTCAAGTTCCCGTCAGCCTACACGATACTGTTTGTGCTGATCGCCCTGGTAGCCGCCCTGAGCTGGGTAGTGCCTGCCGGCAAATACGAGATGACCATGAACGAAGCCCTCGGCAAGGAAGTGCCGGTGGCGGGTACCTACAAGCAAGTTGAGAGCAATCCCCAGGGGATCGTCGACGTGCTGCTGGCCCCTATCGATGGTCTCTACAACCACGATACCTATGAGGCAGGCGCCATCGACGTCTCCCTCTTCATCCTGATCATCGGTGGCTTCCTCGGCATCGTGACCAAGACTGGCGCCATCGACGCCGGTATCGAGCGTGTCACCGATCGCCTGCGCGGCCGCGAAGAGTGGATGATCCCCATCCTGATGGCGCTGTTCGCCGCAGGGGGCACCATCTACGGCATGGCGGAAGAGTCCCTGCCGTTCTACACCCTGCTGGTACCGGTGATGATGGCCGCCCGTTTTGACCCGGTCGTCGCCGCCGCTACCGTGCTGCTCGGTGCCGGTATCGGTACCCTGGGCTCCACCATCAACCCGTTTGCTACCGTTATCGCCGCCAACGCCGCCGGCATCTCCTTCACCGACGGTATCTGGCTGCGCGTGGCCATGCTGATCGCCGGCTGGCTGATCTGCGTTGCCTACGTGATGCGTTACGCCAAGATGGTGCGCAACGATCCAAGCAAGTCCCTGGTGGCTGACAAGTGGGAAGAGAACCGTGCCCACTTCCTCGGCAACAAGAGCGACGAGATGCTGGAGTTCACCACTACCCGCAAAATCGTGCTTGGTATCTTCGTCGCCGCCTTCGCCGTGATGATCTACGGTGTGGCCGTACTGGGCTGGTGGATGGCCGAGATTTCCGGTGTGTTCCTGGCTTCCGCCATCATCGTGGGCCTCATCTCCCGCATGAGCGAGGAAGAGCTGACCTCCAACTTTATTGATGGTGCCCGTGACCTGCTCGGTGTTGCCCTCATCATCGGTATCGCCCGCGGTATCGTGGTGGTGATGGACAACGGCATGATCACCCACACCATCCTGAACAGCGCAGAAGGGATCGTGACCGGCCTCTCCACCGTGGTGTTCATCAACGTGATGTTCGCGCTGGAAGTGGTGCTCTCCTTCCTGGTGCCGTCCTCTTCCGGTCTGGCCGTGCTGACCATGCCGATCATGGCGCCGCTGGCTGACTTCGCCAACGTGGGTCGCGACCTGGTAGTGACTGCCTATCAGTCCGCCTCCGGTCTGGTGAACCTGGTAACCCCGACCTCCGCCGTGGTCATGGGTGGCCTGGCCATCGCCAAGGTGCCGTATGTGCGCTGGCTGAAGTGGGTCGCGCCGCTGCTCGGCATCCTGACCATACTGATCGTGGTCTGCCTGAGCGTGGGCACCCTGATCTGACCACCCTCTTTCCATATTCAAACGGGAGCCTTAAGGCTCCCGTTTTTTATATGTGCAACAGGCGGCTGTGGTTCTATCGCCTGGGTCTTGGGTCACAAGGGTAGGGGCAAGTGAAACGGAAGTGCGCTCCCGGCGACAAGCAGGCAATAAAAAGGCGACCCTGGGGTCGCCTCGCTGCATGCGGGGGAGGGGTTTAGCGCGCCTGCTCCAGGGTACGCACCACGGCGGCATGGGCCTGGCGGGTGCGGCTGATGTGGCGGGGGGCGACCAGTACCACGTCGTTGCCCGCGACGGCGCCCATGATCTCCGGATTGGCATTGCGATCCAGCAGACGGGCCACCACGGTGGCGGCGCCCGGGGTGGTATGGATCAACACCATCTGCTGGTTGTGCACCACGGCGCGCACCATCTCGTGGATGGAGCGGGTGCTACCGGCCGGTTCCAGCTGTTCGTCCACCAGGGTGTAGACCTTCTTGCCGTTGGCATTTTGCGCCTTGGCGACGCCGAGACGGCGCAGCAGGCGGGAGATGGTGGACTGGCTGATATCGGCGAAGCCGCGCTCCGACAGCTCGCGACGGATCTCTTCCTGAGTGCTGTAACAGTGCTGGCCGATGATCTGGCGACAGGCATCCAGCTGGGCCAGTTCGGGCTCCTGGGCAACGGGGCGGCTGAGTGTTTTGACCACGGCAACTTCCTTTGACGATGACAGGAAACAAGTGCTCGATATCTGCCATATTCGCTGGTTAGCAGCAAAAAATACTGGCAATCATGATGCTGGCAGGGAATGAGCTGGGATAACCATCTTTGGATGGCAAATTATAACTGACTGGGAATCTGGTGATGTGACAGGGTTCAAAAATGGGCCCCGTAGGGCCCATTCAGATATCAATAACGCTCGCTGACGATATCCTGGGTGAAGGACTTCTCGCAGTACTTGCACTTCATCCGGACCACACCTTTTACCTCGCGTACCCGGAAGTAGCTGTCCACCGGCTCGTTGTGGGAGATGCAGTTGGAGTTGGGGCAGTGGAACACGCCGGCGATGAACTCGGGCAGTTCCAGCTGGTGCTTCTTCACCACGTTGAAGTCTTCGATGATATTGACGGTCGCTTTGGGGGCGAACAGCGCCAGCTGGTTGGCCTGCTGTTCGGTCAGGCGGGTGTTCTCGATCTTGATGAGGTCTTTCTTGCCCAGCGCGCCGGATTTCAGGTTGAAGCCGACGGTGATCCGCTCCTGGGTCTCCACCAGCTGGAACAGCTTGAGGATCTTGATGCCCTGGCCGGCGGGGACGTGGTCGATGACGGAGCCGTGACGGATGGCTTCGACTTGCAGTTGGTTCTTCTCAGACATGATGTTCCCCTCAGACAGTTTCGTTCAGTACCAGTGCCAGCAGAGCCTGGCGTGCATAGACCCCGTTTTCCGCCTGCTCGAAGTAGTAGGCGTGGGGAGTCTTGTCGACCGCCACATCGATCTCGTCGACGCGGGGCAGGGGGTGCAGGATCTTCATGGTGGGCTTGGCCCCTTCCAGGGTGGCCACTTCCAGCACGAACTTGGCGGCCATGTGCTTGTATTCGGTCTCGTCGAAGCGCTCTTTCTGGACGCGGGTCATGTAGAGGATGTCCAGCTCGGGCATCACCTCTTCCATGGTCTCGTGGACGCTGAACTGGATGCCTTTCTCTTCCAGCTCCTCGCAGATGTAGTCCGGCATCGCCAGCGCTTCCGGGGAGATGAAGAAGAAGCGGCAGTTGAACAGACTCAGGGCCTGGGCCAGGGAGTGCACGGTGCGGCCATATTTCAGGTCACCGACGAAGGCGACGTTGAGGCCATCCAGCTTGCCCTGGGTCTCGCGGATGGAGAAGAGGTCGAGCAGGGTCTGGGTTGGATGCTGGTTGGAACCATCACCGCCATTGATGACCGGCACGCGAGAGAACTCGGAGGCGAGGCGGGCTGCGCCTTCCTTCGGGTGACGCATCACTACCGCATCGCTGTAGGAGCCGATGATCTTGATGGAGTCGGCCAGGGTCTCGCCCTTCTTGGCGCTGGTGTTGCCACCGTCGGCAAAGCCGATGATGTTGCCGCCCAGGCGCTGGACCGCGGTCTCGAACGAGAGGCGGGTGCGGGTTGACGCTTCGAAGAAGCAGCTGGCGACCAGCTTGTTTTGCAACAGGCTGGTGTTGGGTTCAGCCTTCAACCGTTGTGCGGTTTCGACTACCAGTTCCATTTCGGGCCGGGTCAGGTCCGAGATGGAGATGACATGTTTCTTATAGAGTGGATTGGTCATCGTCTGCATTCCCTTTGGCATCAATGAAGGTTTTTCAGGCACAAAAAAAAGCCCCTGAAACAGGGGCTTTTTTCAAAAAATAACGGGAGATCTTTGGGTCGGAAACCGGAAACAACGGGGCCGCACTGGTGTGTTCCACCCGTTTGCAAGGCTGTTGTTTGCAATAAAAACGGCATCTTATGTCCCGACCTTTTTCAAAACCGGAAAGATTATAGGGCTGGTTTTTTATTTGTCAAAATTTTATTTCAGATGCCTTTTTGGTGCTGAAAAACGTTTGTGTGTCGTGAAGTTGCCGGCAAACCCACACCTGGTGTTCGCTTTGCAATGGCTCTCTGTCACGGGCCATGGCGCGCAGATAACCGAGTCTGTGGTGTCCCTCCAGCAGACAGCAGGGACCTGGCAGTGGCTGTCCACTCGGGTGGTGATCCTTTTCCCCCGGGATCAGCACTATGATGGGTTCGGGCCAGGTGCCATGGCCCAGCATGTAGTCACCTAGCCAGGAGCGACGCACGTAACGATTGTTTTGCAGCATCTCGCCCCAGCGTTCGATCACCTCCATATGACGGGAGTCGACTTGCGTGATCAGGCGCTCGGTGGGCCAGCGCTCGCACTCGAAGCGGTAGTTGGCGAGATCGATAAAGCTCCAGTTGGACTCAAAACCGCGCCAATGGCGATAAATCCACTGAGAAAGCACATTTTCCGGAATAAAGGGCACCAGCGGGGCTACCCGGGCAAGATAATCGGACAGCGACTCCGTCTTGCTTTCATCCCTGAAGTTGAGCGGCGCCAGTTGCTGGAGCAATCGGTAATTGAGCATGGACAACCTCCCTGTTCCACACTTTACCCTACCCCCATTTATGGCCCATTCCTACCCTGATGAGGCTGCAAATACAGCAAGTTATCCCGCATTGCTGCGCAAATCACCGCGACTTGTTCGGGATTTGTGCAATCACAGCGAAAGTGTGAAAAAAGCCTTTACCTTTGATCTCCACTTTGTATACTACGCCTCGTTTGTTGCAGGGGCGTAGTTCCAATTGGTAGAACAGCGGTCTCCAAAACCGATGGTTGCGGGTTCGAGTCCTGCCGCCCCTGCCATTTTCAGAAAGGCCAGCTCATTGAGCTGGCCTTTCGCATTTCTGCACCTTCCTTATTCGCACTTTCTGACCCCATTTGCCCTCTGCGTCGCTGTCATCAATCTGGCGGCATACCTCTGCTTGTCAGCATGGAATTTTGTCTCTTTTCTCACCGATAGCGCCTTGTGTTGTTGATGGATGTGAAAATATACAGATTCACTAAAGTCTGTTCATCTCGCCGCCGATAACCACAAATGAGTAGGGCCTTTCCCTGCCCGATACAACAACAAGGATTCGTAGTCATGACACTCTCTTTGCGCGGCAAATTGCTGGCAACCAGCCTTGGCGTGGTGCTGCTGATGGCATCACTGCTCGGTGTGGTGGCATTTCACACCCTCAAATCCCGGACCATGAACGCTATCCAGAGCGAAGCGGTCAACTATGGTCACGCCTATTCGGTGGCCATCGGTGACTGGATGGCGGACCGCAAGAATGTGGTGCACGCCCTGGTCAGCCTGATCGCCGACAATCCCCAGGCCGAACTGGTACCTCACCTGAAGCAGGCCTTCACCTCGGGGGGCTTCGGGCTCACCTATTTCGGTTCGGAGCAGGGGGTGATGACCCGCCAGGATCCCTCGCTCAATACCGGCAACTATGACCCTCGCGAGCGCCCCTGGTATCAGGATGCGGTCAAGGCGGGCCAACTCATCATCACGGCCCCCTATGTCAGCGTCACCATGCAGAAGCTGGTGGTGACCCTCTCCGAGCCGGTTCGTCATCAGGGTGAGCTGGTGGGGGCAGTGGGGGCGAATCTGGCGCTAGACAAGCTGATCGATGAAGTTCTGGCGATGCAGGTGCAGGGGGAAGGCTACGCCATGCTGCTCGACAACAGCGGCCTGATTGTCGGCCACCCGAACAAGAAGCTGGCGCTCAAGCAGGTCTCCGAGCTGGCGCCTGATCTGTCGGCCGCCACCTTCCAGCAGTGGGGACGTGAAAACAGCGAGCTGCATGCCGCCAACATAGATGGTCGTGATGTATTGCTGGCGGTGCAGCCAGTGCCAGGCACCGACTGGTTGCTCGCCATGGTGATGTACCGCGACGTGCTGGAAGCGCCACTTACTACCCTGTTGTGGCAACTGATGGGGTTGACCCTGGTGTTGTTGCTGCTGTTCAGCACCCTGCTGACCGCCCTGTTCAAATATCTGTTTGCGGATCTGGGCCGGGTGGCAAACGCCTTGCACGACATCGCCCATGGCGAGGGGGATCTCACCGTTCATATCAAGACCCGCAGTCAGGATGAGGTGGGCCAGCTTGCCGAGAGCTTCAACCAGTTTGTGGCTCGTTTGCACGGCATCGTCAGCCGGCTGCGGGACGTCACCCTGGAGCTGGCTGGCCAGTCCCGCACCCAGGCCGCCGGCGCCCATGCCCGTAGTCAGCGGGTACGCCAGCAGCAGGACGAGATCGTCATGGTGGCCACCGCAGTGACCGAGATGGCCTCCGCTACCCAGGAGATCGCTGGCAATGCCGAGTTTGCGGCCACTACCGCCGGAGAAGCGGTGCAGCTGGCCGTCGCCGGTCAATCCCAGGTGGGCCAGAGCCAGCGCAGCATCACCGGGCTCGCAGATGAAGTGGCCGATGCCAGCCAGGTCATCCATGAACTGGATTCCCATGCCCAGAAGATCAGCGGCATTCTGGCGACCATCAGCGGGATCGCCGAGCAGACCAATCTGCTGGCGCTCAACGCCGCCATCGAAGCGGCCCGGGCTGGCGAACAGGGCCGCGGCTTTGCGGTAGTGGCGGACGAAGTGCGGGTGCTGTCGCGCCGCACCCACGACTCTACCGCCGAGATCCAGCAGATGATCGAGACCCTGCAACAGACTACCCGGCGCGCGGTCGACGGCATGGAGACCAGCCGTCAGCTGGCAGGCACCAGCGTGGAGGATGCCGAGTCCGCCAACCACAGCCTGGCCCGGATCAACGAGGCAATCGGCTCCATCAGCGACATGGCGACCCAGATCGCAGCGGCGGCCGAAGAGCAGACCTCGGTCACCAGCGAGATCAGCCGCAACACCGAGAACATTCGCCACGTCTCCCAGGAGCTGGCCGAGCAGGCAGGTGCAGAGGCAGCCCAGGCGGCCGAGCTCAAGGCACTGACCGAGCGGCTGGAGCAGGAGATAGGCCGCTTCCGGCTCTGACCTCCCGGTTATTTTCATGAAAAAGGGCAGCCCGCGGGCTGCCCTTTTTGATCCTGATGATTCAGGGGATCTGCCTGACCCAGATCAGCTGGTCGGTGGCAAAGCCCAGCGCCTTGGCCTTGGCGACCAGCGCAGCCACCTTCTCCTTGGGCGGATTGGGGGAGCGGGCGAGGATCCAGAGGTAGTCGTGGTTGTAGCTGGTCACCAGGGATAGCTGGTAGTCGGGGTCGAGATCGATGACGTTGTAGCCACCATAGAAGGGCCCGAAGAAGCTCACCTTGAGCCGGGCCTCATCCGGCCGATCGACGAAGTAGGCCTTGCCCTGTGCCTCGCGCCAGCTGCCATCGCTCTGCTTGCCGCGGTTGATCACCCTGACGCCGCCATCGTCCCGCAGGCTGTAGGTGGCGCTCACCTGCTCCAGCCCTCGTTCGAAGCCGTGATCGAGGCGGGCGATTTCGTACCAGGTGCCAAGATAGCGATCGAGCTGGAAGCCGGTGACCGGGCGAATGCCGTCGGCAAGGCCGGTGCAGGCTGTCAGCAGCAAGGTGGCAAGCAGACAAAACAGTGAACGCATGGGTAGTCCCTCTCTTTATTATCCTTCGATGATACGCAGCTGGCCTTCCCGGAAGCGGGAAGCCTGATCCGTCGGCGTACTGCCGAAAAAGCGTTTGAACTCCCGGCTGAACTGGGAGTTGCTCTCGTAACCGACCCGGGCAGCCGCCGCCCCCGCCTTGACGCCGTCATGCAGCATCATCAGGCGCGCCTTGTGCAGGCGAAACGACTTGATGTACTGCAGCGGTGAGGTAGAGGTGACCGCCTTGAAGTGGTGGTGGAAGGCAGACACGCTCATGTTCACCTCCCGCGCCAGCTCTTCCATGGTCAGGTTGTCGGCGAAACGTTGCTCTATCATACGCAGCACTCGGGCGATCTGACCCACATGGTTGTGACGGTTGGCCAGCGCCTGCAGGGCCGGGCCACCTCCCTCGCCAAGAGCATAGAACAGCATCTCCCGCACCGTCTGTGGTCCCAGCACCCTGGCGTGGAGGGGGTTGTCCATCAGATCGATCAGCCGTTCGGCAGCGCAGAACATGGCCTCCGACATGGGCACCGAGTGCACGCCGCTCTTCTGCGGGGTCGGCGCGGGCAGGGCATCACCCAGCTCCAGCAGCAGCTCCTGCAGGGTGACCAGATTGATTTCGAGGGTGAAGCCGATGAGGGGTTGCTCGGGGGAGGCGAAGCATTCGCACTCGCAGGGCAGCGGCAGGGTCATCAGCAGATAATGGTTGGGGTCGTAGCGAAACACCTGATCCGCCAGATAACCCACTTTGTGCCCCTGCAGGATCACTATCATCCGCGGCTGGTAGAGCACCGGGGTGCGGCCATGGTACTCGGTGGTATAGATGAGGTTCACCTGCTCCACCGGGGAGGAGGTGATGCCGGGAGCGGTGACGTGGCGAGTCAGCCTGGTGGCCAGGTCGGTGTAACGGTCAGGCATGGAGCCCCTTGTTCTTTAAATTGGTGCGCTTGCAGAAATAGGCAATAAAAAAGCAGGATGTGACCTTGATGGTATGGCTGTTCAGGAGAAAAATGCAATCATGATTTCGCGGCCCTGCCGCACAGCTGTCAGAGAAGGTGATACCGATGAACAACTTTACCCTGCATACCCCGACCAAGGTCCTGTTTGGCAAGGGCCAGATCGCCCAACTGCGCGAGCAGCTGCCCGCCGATGCCCGTGTCCTCATCACCTATGGTGGTGGCAGCGTGGTGCGCAGCGGCCTGCTGGCGCAGATCCGCAGCGAACTGGCGGGCATGACCCTGTTCGAGTTTGGCGGCATCGAGCCCAACCCCGCCTATGAGACCCTGATGGGCGCGGTCGAACTGGCCCGTGCCGAGAAGGTCGACTTCCTGCTCGCTGTCGGTGGCGGTTCCGTGCTGGATGGCACCAAATTTATCGCCGCAGCTACCCCTTACGATCAGGCCAGGGATCCCTGGCACATTCTCGAGACGGTCGGCAGCGAGGTGCGTTCCGCCATCCCCCTCGGCACTGTGCTGACCCTGCCTGCCACCGGCTCCGAGATGAACATGGGGGCCGTCATCACTCGCAAGCGCACCGGCGACAAGCAGCACTTCTTCTCCCCCTTCGTGATGCCGCGCTTCGCCGTGCTCGACCCCGTGCTCACCTATACCTTGCCGGCGCGTCAGGTGGCGAACGGCGTGGTGGATGCCTTCATCCACATTCTGGAGCAGTACCTCACCTACCCGGTCAACGCCAAGGTGCAGGATCGCTTCGCCGAAGGGCTGCTGCTGACTCTGATCGAGGAGGGCCCCAAGGCGCTGGCCGAGCCGGAAAACTACGACGTGCGCGCCAACATCATGTGGAGTGCCACCATGGCCCTCAACGGCCTGATCGGTGCCGGCGTGCCTCATGACTGGGCCACCCACATGCTGGGTCACGAGCTCACCGCCCTCTATGGCCTGGATCATGCCCAGACCCTGGCGGTAGTGCTGCCTGCCCTGCTCGAGGCCAAGCGCGAGCAGAAACACGCCAAGCTGCTGCAATACGCCGAGCGGGTGTGGGATCTGCGCGAGGGCAGCGAAGTGGAGCGCATCGACGGGGCCATTGCCGCCACCCGCGACTTCTTCACTCGGATGGGGCTCAAGACCCGGCTGCGGGATTACGATCTGGGGTCACTCGATATTGATGCCTTGCTGGGCAAACTGGCGGAGCACGGCATGACCCGGCTCGGTGAGCACGGCGACATCGACCTGGTGCAAAGTCAGCATATTTATGAAGCCGCCTGGTAACGGCATACCCTTACCATCATCTGCGCGAAACGATTGAATACGTGGGGCCGACGCCCGCCATTTGGCGGTCGGATGGCCCTCTTTCGTTATTAAATTGTTACTTTATGGCATTTCGTTGCGAAAAATGAGACACGGCCGGATTTCGTAATAACAAAAAACGCTAAGATAGAGGGCCGGTAAAACATTTTTTTTGACTGGTTGGATCACTTTTTTCAGCCGTTTTTACTGGTATAAGCCTCTAATTTGGTTTGTTTTTTTTAATCGCGACCAGGGATGGGCTGAATTCTGTACGAGCGGCGTCGGGACTGCGGTTGTAATAAAACTCCAAAATTTGATACTAATCACCTTCGCGCCTGAAAAGCGGGGGCCTGACCATGACAGGAGGTTGCGGTAAAGCCTACTGATTTTCATAACAAAGAGCCCTGGACCTGCACTTTGGTCCTGTCTTGTTTCGCCAGAAATGAGACACTGGGCAGCGATTGTTTATTAACCATCAGGGAATAGTCATGCAGATTGGAATACCGAGAGAGAGTCTCGCCGGTGAAACCCGGGTCGCAGCGACCCCGGCTACCGTCGAGCAGCTGAAAAAGCTCGGCTTCGAGGTCGCCATCGAGTCTGGCGCAGGCCAGTTGGCCAGCTTCGATGATGCTGCCTTCGAGGCGGCCGGTGCCAGCGTGGTGCCGAATGTCTGGCAAGCCGACCTTATCTTCAAGGTCAACGCGCCGACCGATGCCGAGATCGCACAAATTAAGGATGGTGCCACTCTGGTGAGCTTCATCTGGCCTGCCCAGAACCCCGAGCTGGTCAAGAAGCTGTCCGAGCGCAACATCAATGTGATGGCGATGGATATGGTGCCGCGGATCTCCCGTGCCCAGTCTCTCGATGCCCTCTCCTCGATGGCCAACATCGGTGGCTATCGCGCCGTGGTGGAAGCCGCCCACGAGTTCGGCCGCTTCTTTACCGGTCAAATCACCGCTGCCGGTAAGGTCCCGCCCGCCAAGGTGCTGGTGATCGGTGCTGGTGTGGCCGGTCTGGCCGCCATCGGTACCGCCGGCTCCCTCGGCGCCATCGTGCGTGCGTTCGACACCCGTCTGGAAGTGGCCGAGCAGATCGAATCCATGGGTGGGGAATTCCTCAAGCTGGACTTCGGTGGCGAGGATGGCTCCTCCAGCGATGGTTATGCCAAGGTGATGAGCGAAGAGTTCATCAAGGCCGAGATGGAGCTGTTCGCCCAGCAGGCCAAAGAGGTGGACATCATCATCACCACCGCCCTGATCCCGGGCAAGCCGGCACCCAAGCTGATCACCAAAGAGATGGTCGACAGCATGAAGCCGGGCTCGGTGATCGTGGACATGGCCGCTCAGGCCGGTGGCAACTGCGAATACACTGTGCCGGGCCAGCTGCATGTCACCGATCGTGGCGTCAAGGTGATCGGCTATACCGATCTACCGGGTCGTCTGCCTGTCCAATCCTCCCAGCTTTACGGTACCAACCTGGTGAACCTGATGAAGCTGATGTGCAAGGAGAAGGACGGCAACGTCGCCATCAACTTCGAAGACGTGGTACAGCGCAACATGACGGTGATCCAGACCGGTGAAGTGACCTTCCCGCCGCCCGCCATCTCCGTCTCTGCTGCTCCGCAGAAGCCGGCAGCCGCCAAACCGGCCGCGAAGAAGGAAGAAGCCAAGCCCTCCAACAAGAAATTTGTCTGGGGTGCCCTGGGCATCGCCGCCTTTGGCTGGGTAGCTGCCGTGGCGCCGGCCGCGTTCCTCTCTCACTTCACCGTGTTCGTACTGGCCTGCGTGGTCGGTTACTACGTGGTGTGGAACGTCTCTCACGCCCTGCACACGCCGCTGATGTCGGTCACCAATGCCATCTCCGGCATTATCGTGGTCGGTGCCCTGCTGCAGATCGGGCAAGGATCGACCCTGGTCACCGCGCTGGCGTTTATTGCCGTGCTGATTGCCAGTATCAACATCTTCGGCGGCTTCACCGTCACTCAGCGCATGCTGAAGATGTTCCGTAAGGATTAAGGGGGTTTAACGTGTCTCAAGGACTGGTAACAGCATCCTATATCGTTGCCGCCGTGCTCTTCATCCTCAGTCTCGCGGGACTGTCGAAGCAAGAGACGGCCAAGCATGGCAACCTGTTCGGTATCGCGGGTATGGCCATCGCCCTGCTCGCCACCGTGTTCAACCCGGAAACCAGTGGTGTCCACTGGATCATTCTGGCCATGGTGATCGGCGGTGCCATCGGCGTGCGTCTGGCACTCAAGGTCGAGATGACCGAGATGCCCGAGCTGGTAGCCGTGCTGCACAGCTTCGTCGGTATGGCGGCGGTGCTGGTGGGCTTCAACAGCTTCATCGATCTGCACCCGTCGGCCCCGGCCGAGGTGGTAGTGCCCATCACCTCCAACCTGGATGCCACCCTGGCGGCCGCCCGTGCGGCGTTCGAACAGGCGGCCAGCGTGGCCCAAGTTGAGCACCTGACCGGCGCCATGCTGAACATCCACCTGGTTGAAGTGTTCCTGGGCGTCTTCATCGGTGCGGTGACCTTCACCGGCTCCGTGGTGGCGTTCGGCAAGCTGCGTGGTCTCATCTCCTCCAAGCCGCTGATGCTGCCGCACCGCCACAAGCTGAACCTGCTGGCCGTGGTGGTCTCTGTGCTGCTGATGATCTACTTCGTCAACGCGGGTGGCTCCACCTTCGCCCTGCTGGTGATGACCCTGATCGCGTTTGCCTTTGGCTGGCACCTGGTTGCCTCCATCGGCGGCGCCGACATGCCGGTCGTGGTCTCCATGCTGAACTCCTACTCCGGTTGGGCGGCTGCGGCGGCGGGCTTTATGCTCTCCAACGACCTGCTGATCGTCACCGGTGCCCTGGTGGGTTCCTCCGGTGCCATCCTGTCCTACATCATGTGTAAAGCGATGAACCGCTCCTTCATCTCCGTGATCGCCGGTGGCTTCGGCTCCGACGGCGTTGCCTCCAGCGGCGACCAGGAGATGGGCGAATATCGCGAGACCAGCGCCGAAGACGTGGCCGAGCTGCTCAAGAGCTCCAGCTCCGTCATCATCACCCCGGGTTACGGCATGGCGGTGGCGCAGGCCCAGTATCCGGTGGCCGAGATCACCCAGAAGCTGCGTGATCGTGGCGTCAAGGTACGCTTCGGTATCCACCCGGTGGCCGGTCGTCTGCCGGGTCACATGAACGTGCTGCTGGCGGAAGCCAAGGTCCCGTACGACATCGTGCTGGAAATGGACGAGATCAACGAAGACTTCAGCGATACCGATACCGTACTGGTGATCGGTGCCAACGACACCGTCAATCCGGCTGCCATGGAAGATCCGGGCAGCCCCATCGCCGGTATGCCGGTGCTGGAAGTGTGGAAGGCGCAGAACGTCATCGGCTTCAAGCGTTCCATGAATACCGGTTATGCCGGTGTGCAGAACCCGCTGTTCTTCAAGGAGAACACCCAGATGCTGTTCGGCGATGCCAAGGCCAGCGTCGAGGCTATCCTGAAAGCACTGTAAGTGCCTGTCAGAAAAAGAATAAAAGGAGGCTTCGGCCTCCTTTTTTATTGCCGGGGGCAATCCGAACACCCTGTACGTAAGCGAATTTTTATGCTGAGTTTTAAGTTATTTGCAGAGTGAAATGTGTAATGCTTCACATTTTGTCGCACTTTATACAAAGGCGGGCATAATGGCGTGCAAAAAGGGGATGTGGCTCAACATTAGTTGAATACATTGGGCGTAAAGTCAACTTTGGTTGACTAGGCTGGGCTGACCCGGATGGCGTATGCCATGGTCGCTGCCACCACCAGGGGACGAACGTTTATCCGCATTCCGGCCAGGCAGGCCAAGAGATCACCTGACTTCAGCAACCATACTCTTTAACAGGCTCGCCGCATGGCGGTGGCCACGAATAATCGAGATTGCCCCGCGGGCACCACGAAGATGAGACATACAGCAATGAACGCACAATGGACCGACTTTATTACCCTGCTCAAGCGTGAAGTGGTGCCGGCTCTGGGCTGCACCGAACCCATGTCGGTGGCGCTGGCCGCTGCCAACTGCCGCAAGTTGCTGGGGCAGGTGCCGACCCGCGTCAACGTCTGGGTCAGCGGCAACCTGTTCAAGAACGGCATGGGGGTCGGGGTACCCGGCACCGGCATGATAGGCCTGCCTGTCGCGGCGGCCGTCGGCATCACGGGTGGTAATCCGGATGCCGGACTGGAGGTGCTCAAGGGTCTCACCACCGAGCAGGTCGAGGCGGCCAAGGGACTGCTGCCGACCATCAAGGTGGATGTGAAGGATGTGCCTGACGTCCTCTACGCCGAGGTGCTGGCGGAAGTAGACGGCCACAGCGCCCGGGTGGTGATCTGCACCGATCACACCCGCATCATCCTGATGGAGAAGGATGGCGAGGTGCTGATGGCGCAAGACAGTGCTCCGGGCGTGCAGATCCAGCCCGCCAAGGCCGACAAGCCCACTATGAGCCTGCGCGAGATCGTCGACTTTGCCCTGCAGGTGCCCCTTGCCGATATCGACTTCATCCGCGAGGCTGCCTCGATGAACCAGGCCCTGGCGGACGAAGGGTTGCAGGGTTACGGCCTGCGCATCGGCAAGATCCTCACCGAGCAGGTGGAGCGCAAGCTGCTCTCCGACGATCTGATGACGCTGGCCATGCGCCTCTCTTCCGCCGCCTCCGATGCGCGGATGGATGGCGCCATGCTGCCCGCCATGTCCAACTCGGGCTCTGGCAACCAGGGCATCGCCGCCACCATGCCGGTGGTTGCCGCCGCCCGCTTCCTCAATGTGAGCGACGAGCAGCTCACCCGCGCCTTGGTGATGAGCCATCTGGTGGCCATCTACATCAAGACCTATCAGAACAAGCTGTCAGCCCTGTGTGCCGCCAGCACCGCCGCCATGGGGTCGGGGGCTGCCATCACCTGGCTGCTGGGCGGACAGTTCGAGCAAATCAGCCACTGCATCAACAACATGATTGGCGATGTCTCCGGCATCATCTGTGACGGCGCCGGCAGCGCCTGCTCCATGAAGGTCTCCACTTCCACCTCGGCGGCAGTGAAGTCGTCGCTGATGGCCATCAACAACCTGCGCGTTCCCCAGAGCGAGGGGATCGTCTCTGACGACGTGGATCAGACCATCGCCAACCTGGGGCAGCTCTCCAGACAGGGGATGCTGGACACGGATATCGAAATCATCAACATCATGCGCGCAAAGCAGAAGTCATAAGTTTGCGAACAAAGGGGGCAGCAAGACCCCCTTGTTCATGTCATGACGGTTACGCCGTCTGACTGCAAGGTTGCCAGGGCAGGCATGAGGCCTGCTCTCGTTTCTCGGGCACGGCCCGCTTTTTGGGGAGTCATCACATGACACTTAGCGTTATCGGCAATCTGGCCATTGCGGCCCTCTTGCTGCTCTTCCTCTACCGGTTGCAGCAAAAACACGTGAGCTTCACCCGCCGGGTCTTCGCGGGCCTGGGGCTCGGTATCCTGTTCGGGGCAGCCCTGCAACTGCTCTACGGCACGGGGTCGGGAGTGATTACCCAGACCATCGACTATCTGGATATTGTCGGCAGCGGCTATGTGAAGCTGCTGCAGATGATCATCATTCCGCTCATCATGGTCTCCATCATCAGCGCCATCCTCAAGCTCAATGGCGGCACCGCCCTTGGCAAGATCAGCGCCATGACCATAGGGGTGCTGATCTTTACCACCATGATCGCCGCCGGGGCGGGCATCCTGATGTCCAACCTGTTCGGTCTGACCGCCGAAGGGCTGACCGCTGGGGCCGCCGAGAGCGCCCGTGGTGCTGCGTTGCAGACCACCCTGGGCTCGGTTGAAAGCATGTCGTTTGCCAAGATGGTGCTGGAGTTTATCCCGGCCAACCCCTTCCTCGACATGACGGGGGCACGCAAGACCTCCACCATCGCCGTGGTGATCTTCTCCATCTTCATCGGCCTGTCGGCCACCGGCATCGCCCGCAAGAAACCGGAGATCTTCGAGAGCTTCAGCCACTTCATCGCCGTGGCTCACGCCATCGTGATGCGCATGGTGACCCTGGTACTGCGTCTGACCCCGTTTGGCGTGCTGGCCCTGATGACCAAGGTGGTGTCCGGCTCCAACTATGCCGACATCCTGAACCTGCTCAACTTCGTGCTCGCCTCCTACGGCGCCATCGCCATCATGTTCGCCGTGCACCTGCTGCTGGTGAGCCTGGTGGGGATCAACCCGATGCGCTACCTGAAGAAGATCACCCCGGTGCTGGCGTTTGCCTTCACCTCGCGCACCAGTGCGGGCTCCATCCCGATGAACGTGCAGACCCAGACCAAGTCGCTGGGTATTCCGGAGGGGATCGCCAACTTTGCCGCCTCCTTCGGTTCCACCATCGGTCAGAACGGCTGCGCCGGCATCTACCCGGCCATGCTGGCGGTGATGATAGCGCCGACCGTGGGGATTGACCCTTTGGATCCCGGTTTCATCATGACGCTCATCGCCATCATCACCATCAGCTCCTTCGGGGTGGCGGGGATCGGCGGCGGCGCCACCTTCGCCGCGCTGATCGTGCTCTCCGCTCTGGATTTCCCGGTGGCGCTGGCGGGCCTGCTCATCTCCATCGAGCCGCTGATCGACATGGGCCGCACCGCCCTCAACGTCTCCGGCTCCATCACCGCCGGGACCGTCACCAGTCGCGTGCTGGGGCAGACCGACATGGCGGTGTTCAATAGCGACCATGAAGTGAGCCTGGACGGCGAAGAGTCCACCATCTGATCCGCAGCGGGGAGGGGAAGCCTTCCCGCCATTCATCACAGGGAGGGTTCGCCCTCCCTGCGTCATTGCGAGGAAATAGCATGAGAATCCTGATCATCGGTGGTGAAGCCGCCGGTATGAGCGCGGCGGCCAAGGCTCGCCGCCTGGCAAAGGATGCCGAAATTGTCGTCTACGAGGCCTCCGAGGTGGTCTCCTTCGGCGCCTGCGGCCTGCCCTACTTCGTGGGGGACGAGTTCCAGGAGCCGGGCTACATGGCCGAATTCACTCCGGCGCAGTTCGCTGCCAAGGGGATCGAGGTCAAGACCGGCCACCGGGTGCTGAGCGTCGATTCTGCAACCCAGACCCTGCTGGTGGAGCACAAGGGCGACACCTTCAGCGACCGTTACGATCGCCTGATGATCGCCACCGGTGCTCGCGAGGTGATGCCTCCCATTCCCGGTCTGCAGCAGCAAGGTGTATTCGGCCTGCGCCGGATGGTCGACGGGCTGGCCCTCAAGGCCGCCGTGCAGGACAAGGCCAACACCCGTGCCTTGGTGATCGGATCCGGCTTTATCGGGCTGGAGGTGGTCGAGGCGCTGGTCCATCAGGGCAAGGAGGTGCGCCTTATCGAGCTGGCCGAGCGGGTTATCCCGGAGGCGTTTGACGAGGAGATCACCCGGCATATCGAAACCGAGTTGCGCGAGCAGGGGGTCTCCCTCCATCTCGGCGAGCGGGTAGAAGCCCTGCTGGGGGATGGCCGGGTGACCGGTGTGCGCACCAGCCATGGCGAGTACGAGGCCGATATCGTGGTGGTCTGCACCGGGGTCAAGCCCAACACCGAGTTTCTGGCCGGCACCGGCATCGCGCGTCTGGGGAATGGCGCCATCGAGGTGGATCGCCAGGGCCGTACCTCGTTGCCAAACGTCTGGGCCGCCGGTGACTGCGCCAGCGTCTGGCACAGCGTGAAACAGCAGCAGGTCTATGTGCCGCTTGCCACCATCGCCAACAAGCTGGGCCGCATGGTGGGCGAGAACCTGGCGGGCGCCGAGCAGGCCTTCCCGGGCACCCTGGGCTCGGCCGCGCTTCAGGTGCTGGGACTGGAGGCGGGGCGTACCGGTCTCTCCGAGAAAGAGGCGCAGCAGCTTGGCATCGACTATCGCACAGTGGTGATCAAGGACAAGTGCCACACCAACTACTGCCCGGGCCAGTCCGACATCCACGTCAAGCTGGTCTATGAAGCGGGCAGCAAGCGCCTGCTGGGTGGCCAGATCCTGGGTCGCAAGGGGGCGGTGCACCGCATTGACGCCCTGGCGGTCGCCATCACCATGGGAGTCACCACGGAACAGCTTGGCATGCTCGACTTTGCCTACGCGCCGCCCTTCTCCCGTACCTGGGATGTGCTCAACGTGGCGGGCAATGTCGCCAAGTAAGGCTTTTCCTTCTGGAAGGAAGACTCCTGGTGACCATCACCCATAAAAAAACCGGAGCCACTGGCTCCGGTTTTTCATTGGAAGTTTGCTGCTCAGCTGCGGCCAAGACGATTCTTCGGATAGTTTTCCGCCAGCACTTCCCGGGCATGTTTGGCCAGGGTAGGCATGTTCAGGGTGTCGTAGGCCTTGACCATGATCTCCAGCGCCTTCTCGGTTTCGGCGGTATCGGGGTAGGTCTCGACGACCTGCTTGGCCCGGTTGGCGGCGGCCACCAAGGCATCGCGCTTCACATAGTACTCGGCGACGCTCAGGTCGTAGCGGGCCAGACGGTTCTTCAGACCGACCATGCGGGCACGGGCATCGGCGGCGTACTGGCTATTGGGGTAGTTCTGCAGCAGGGTCTTGAAGTCCTGGAATGCCTGACGGGCATAGGCCGGGTCCTTGTCGTCCCGGTCGATCCCGAACATGTCCTGGAAGAAGTTGTAGTCCGCCGCCATGTTGGTCAGACCGCGCATATAGAAGACGTAATCGATGTTCTTGTGCGCCGGATTCAGACGGATGAAGCGGTCGATATTGGCGATCGCCTGGGCGGTGTCATCCTGCTTGTAGTAGGCATAGATGAGGTCGAGCTGCACCTGGTTGGAGTAGGCACCGAACGGATAGCGCGAATCCAGCGCCTCCAGCAATTCGGTGGCCTGCACGTAGTTGCCCACGTCCAGTTTCAGCCGTGCTTTCTGGTACAGGGTCTCCGGCGGCTCGTCGGGTACCTTGGGTTTGGTGCTGGAACAGCCTGTGATCAAGGTAGCGACCAAGGCGAGCGACATCAGCAGGTGAGACTTCTTTCCCATCAACAACATCCGGTCCATTTCCACGAAATTGGCAAAGTATCCGTTATGCTTGGCTAAAAGAAAAGCTAGAATACCCGGATTATTTCGAATTAACACCCCCCCGCTCAAGAGACCTTACATGAGCCAGCATATTGAACTGACAGGCGAATTCCAGGATCACCAATTCGGGCAGCGACTCGATCAGGCCCTGGCTGAAATGTTTCCAGACTACTCCCGTACCCGTATCAAGGAGTGGATTTTACAGGACAGAGTGACCCTGGATGGTCAGGTTGCCAACACCCCGCGCGAGAAAATTCTGGCCGGGCAGAAGGTGCATGTGAATGTCGAACTGGCAGACGATACCCGCTTCGATGCGCAGGATATCGAGCTCAACATCGTTTACGAAGATGAACACATTCTGGTGATCGACAAGCCGGCCGGCCTGGTGGTTCACCCGGGGGCAGGCACGCCGGATGGCACCATCCTCAATGCCCTGCTGCACCGTTACCCCGGCATCGCCGAGGTGCCCCGTGCCGGCATCGTGCACCGTCTGGATAAAGATACCACCGGCCTGATGGTGGTGGCCAAGACGGTACCGGCCCAGACCCACCTGGTGGAGGCGCTGCAGGCGCGCCAGATCACCCGTGAATACGAGGCGATTGCCATCGGTCACATGACCGCCGGCGGTACCGTCGATGCCCCCATCGGCCGCCACCCGACCCAGCGTACCCACATGGCTGTGGTGCCCAATGGCCGCCCCTCCGTCACCCACTACCGGGTGCACGAGAAGTTCCGTGGTCACACCCGTCTGCGGCTGCGTCTGGAAACCGGTCGTACCCACCAGATCCGTGTGCACATGGCCCACATCAAGCACCCGCTGGTGGGCGATCCCGCCTACGGCGGTCGTCTGCGCCCGTTGCGCAACGCCACCCCGGAACTGACCCAGGCACTGCGCAACTTCCACCGTCAGGCCCTGCACGCCACCATGCTGCAGCTGGCCCACCCCATCACCGGTGAGGTGATGCAATGGCACTCTCCCACGCCCCAGGACATGGTGGAACTGATGGAGGTGCTGCGCGCCGACACCCTGGCCAATCCGGACGAGCTGGTCTGGAAATAATGATAAAGAGGGCGGGGATGAGCTGACGCCGTTCCCTGCTTAAACGGGGCCCCTTGACTTGTAGCCAGGGGCCCCGTTTCTATATGAACGAATGCAAAAGGAGCCACAGATGAAATGGATTGAACCCGACTGGCCGGCACCGGCCCATGTCCGGGCCCTCTCGACCACCCGGGACGGGGGCGTAAGTGAAGGGGTCTTCGCCGGTCTCAACCTGGGGGCCCATGTTGGCGATGAAATGGCGCGGGTCGAGGCCAATCGGGCCCGCCTGCAACAAGAGACCGGGATCCCCGGGCCACTGAACTGGCTCAACCAGGTGCACGGCACCGCCGTGCATCCGGTCAGCGGCCGGTATGAGCGTGCGCCAGATGCTGACGCCGCCTGTGCCCATGAGGCGGGGCTGGCCTGTATCGTGATGACAGCCGACTGCCTGCCGGTGCTGTTCTGCGATCGGGCCGGCTCCCGGGTGGCCGCTGCCCATGCCGGTTGGCGCGGACTGCATGCTGGTGTGCTGGAGGCGAGCATCAATGCCATGGGCTGCGAGCCTGCCAAGATCCTGGCCTGGCTCGGCCCGGCCATCGGCCCGCAAGCGTTCGAGGTAGGCGGCGAAGTGCGCGAGGCCTTTATGGCGGAGCAGGCTGAGGCGGTGAGCGCCTTTACCCCTTCAGCCAACGCAGGCAAGTGGCTGGCGGATATCTACCAGCTGGCCCAGCTTCGCCTCGCCCGCGCCGGTGTGACCGCCGTCTATGGCGGTGGCTGCTGCACCTTCAGCGATGGGGAGCAATTCTACTCCTACCGTCGTGACGGCCAGACCGGCCGCATGGCCTCGATTATCTGGCTCGCCGAGTAAAGCTTCACCGGCTCCCTCCTCATGAGGGGGCCGGGATCCCGCCAATCCCTTGTTTGCAGAAAAAATAACCACTCCTGCCCCTTGAAATAGCCCGTACGGGCCTCATCTTTCATCTCAGAAAGTTATGTTGTTTGCCGCGCACGCGGCGTCTGTTTGAAGGGGGAGTGCAATGCGCCTCGATCGCCTGACCAGCAAATTCCAGATTGCTATTTCCGATGCCCAGTCTCTGGCACTGGGTCGTGACCACCAATTTATCGAACCCGTCCATCTGATGTCTGCCCTGGTCAACCAGGATGGCGGTTCCATTCGTCCGCTGCTGACCCTGACCGGGATGGATATCAATGCCCTGCGCTCGCGCCTGGGTGAAGAGCTCGATCGCCTGCCCCGCGTCAGCGGTGTGGAAGGGGACGTGCAACTGTCCAATGGCCTCGGCCGGCTGCTCAACGTCTGTGACAAGCTGGCCCAGCAGCGCAAGGATCAGTTCATCTCGTCCGAACTCTTTGTGCTGGCGGCCCTCGACGAGAAGGGGACCCTCGGCGAGCTACTGCGCGCCCAGGGGCTGACCAAGGAGAAACTGGAAGCCGCCATCGACAAGGTGCGTGGTGGCAAGAAGGTAGACGATGCCAACGCCGAGGAGAACCGCCAGGCGCTGGAGAAGTACACCATCGATCTCACCGAGCGGGCCGAGATCGGCAAGCTCGACCCGGTGATCGGCCGCGATGACGAAATTCGCCGCACCATCCAGGTGCTGCAGCGCCGCACCAAGAACAACCCGGTGCTGATCGGCGCCCCCGGCGTCGGCAAGACCGCCATCGTCGAGGGGCTGGCCCAGCGCATCGTCAACGGCGAAGTGCCGGAAGGGCTCAAGAACAAACGGGTATTGTCGCTCGACATGGGGGCCCTGGTGGCCGGTGCCAAGTACCGCGGCGAGTTCGAGGAGCGGCTCAAAGCCGTGCTGAACGATCTCGCCAAGGAAGAGGGCAATGTCATCCTCTTTATCGACGAGCTGCACACCATGGTTGGTGCCGGCAAGGGCGAGGGGGCCATGGACGCGGGCAACATGCTGAAACCTGCGCTGGCCCGTGGCGAGCTGCACTGCGTCGGGGCCACCACCCTGGATGAGTATCGCCAGTTCATCGAGAAGGATGCCGCGCTGGAGCGTCGCTTCCAGAAGGTGTTGGTGGAGGAGCCGAGCGTGGAGGACACCATCGCCATCCTGCGCGGCCTGAAAGAGCGTTACGAGCTGCACCACCATGTGCAGATCACCGACCCTGCCATCGTGGCGGCGGCCCAGCTGTCCCACCGCTACATCGCGGATCGCCAGCTGCCGGACAAGGCCATTGACCTCATCGACGAGGCCGCGGCCAGCATCCGGCTGCAGATCGACTCCAAGCCGGAGTCTCTTGATCGCCTCGAGCGGCGCATCATCCAGCTGAAACTCGAACAGCAGGCGCTGATGAAGGAGGACGACGACGCCAGCCGCAAGCGGCTGGAGCTCATCAACCAGGAGATCGGTGAAAAGGATCGGGAATACAACGAGCTGGAAGAGGTGTGGAAGGCCGAGAAGGCCGCCCTCGCCGGCACCCAGCACATCAAGGCGGCGCTGGAGCAGGCCCGTCAGGATCTGGAAGTGGCACGCCGCGCAGGGGATCTGGGCCGCATGTCCGAGCTGCAGTACGGCCGCATCCCCGAGCTGGAGAAACAGCTGGATCTCGCCACCCAGGCGGAGATGCAGGAGACCAGCCTGCTGCGCAACCGGGTCACCGACGTGGAGATTGCGGACGTGCTGGCGCGCTGGACCGGGATTCCGGTCGCTCGCATGCTGGAAGGTGAGCGAGAGAAACTGCTGCGGATGGAAGATCAGCTGCACAGCCGGGTGATCGGTCAGGAGGAGGCAGTCGACGCCGTCTCCAACGCCATCCGCCGCTCCCGCGCAGGGCTGTCTGACCCGAACCGTCCCATCGGTTCTTTCCTGTTCCTTGGCCCCACCGGGGTGGGCAAGACCGAGCTGTGTAAGGCGCTGGCCGAGTTCCTGTTCGATACCCAGGATGCCATGGTGCGCATCGACATGTCGGAGTTTATGGAGAAACACAGCGTGGCCCGTCTGGTGGGGGCGCCTCCCGGATACGTGGGCTATGAGGAGGGGGGCTATCTCACCGAGGCGGTACGCCGTCGCCCCTATTCGGTGATCCTGCTGGACGAGGTGGAGAAGGCTCATCCGGATGTGTTCAACATCCTGCTGCAGGTGCTGGATGACGGTCGCCTGACCGACGGTCAGGGACGTACCGTGGACTTCCGCAATACCGTGGTGATCATGACCTCCAACCTGGGGTCGGATCTTATCCAGGAGCACCACAGCGAGAAGGACTACGACGAGATGAAGGGCATGCTGATGGAGGTGCTGACCCGCAGCTTCCGTCCCGAGTTCATCAACCGGATCGACGAGACCGTGGTGTTCCACCCCCTCGGCGAGGAGCACATCAAGTCCATCGCTCGCATCCAGCTCAAGAGCCTGATGGGCCGCCTGGAGGCCCAGGGTTACGAGGTGGAGGTGACCGAGGAGCTGCTGACCAAGCTGGTTCACGCCGGGTTCGACCCCGTCTACGGGGCGCGTCCCCTCAAGCGGGCGATCCAGCACAAGGTGGAGAACCCGCTGGCCCAGGCGCTGCTCTCCGGCCGCATCGTTCCGGGCAAGAAGCTGGTGCTTGGAGCCGACAGCAACGGCCTGACCATGCGCCAGTAACCTCCCCTTTGTCCGTGTTTACAACGCCAGCCCTCGGGCTGGCGTTGTCATATCCATGAAATGGAAATAAAAAAACGGCAATCCTAGGATTGCCGGGAGGAATGTATTCAATGCGACCTGACGTGGGTTGAGCGGGTCGCAGGGGTAAGCCCCGGTTTCGCAGAAGGACAGGATGGCCGCTCTGCTTACAGCCTGCCCGAGATGCGCTCTCTCATCCCGGATGACCACACACTTGTTGAACCTGAACCGTGTCCTGTTTTGTCGCAGCACAAGGTTCAGGTGAAATGACTCTGGCTTTACAGCATGCCCTGAACGGCTGCCTTCATCTCGGCCGGCCAGACACCAACTTGCACCTGACCGATATGTTCCTTTTGCAGCAACAACATGGCCAGACGGGATTGGCCGATACCGCCGCCGATAGTCTGGGGCATGCGCTCTGCCAGCAGCTCCTGATGCCAGTCATACTGCAGGCGATCCTCGTCGCCGGTGATGGCGAGCTGACGGCGCAGCGCCTCTGCGTCTACCCGGATCCCCATGGAGGAGATCTCGAAGCTGTCTTGCAGCACCGGGTTCCACACCAGGATGTCGCCGTTCAGACCCGCCAGACCCAGCTCGCTGTGGCTGCTCCAGTCGTCGTAGTCCGGGGCGCGCACGTCGTGGCGCTCACCGTGGGACAGCGCCCCGCCGATGCCGATGAGGAAGACTGCCCCCAGCTCCTTGGCGATGGCGCGCTCGCGCCCCTTGGCGTCGAGGTCCGGGTAGCGGGTCAGCAGTTCCTCGCTGTGCAGGAACTGGATGTCGCTCGGCAGGAAGGGGGTCAGTTCGTGCTCGGCACAGACGGCGCGCTCGGTGGCCTTGATGGCGGCCCAGATACCGCGCACGGTTTCCTGCAGATAGGCCAGATCGCGGCGCTCGCTCGGCATCACCTTCTCCCAGTCCCACTGATCCACATAGACGGAGTGGATGGGGCTGAGTCTGTCTTCGTCCGGGCGCAGGGCCTTCATGTGGGTGTAGATCCCTTCGCCGGGCGCGAAACCGAAGCGGCCCAGGGTCTGGCGCTTCCATTTGGCCAGGGAGTGCACCACCTCGTAGCTGTGCTCCGGCAGAGTCTTCACCTTGACCTGCACTGCATTCTCGCTGCCGGACAGGTTGTCCTGGGTACCGTCACCGACCCGGCTCAGGATGGGGGCTTGCACCTCCATCAGACCCAGCTGTTGGGCGAGTTGGCGAGAGAACATCTCCTTGACGAAGCTGATCTGCTGTTGGCTGCGAATGTAGTGCTGTTTCATGCTGAATACCTGTCTTGAACCCGTTGGATGTGAGGATTCTTCAACAGATCGCCAACTAAATTCAATATTCGATAATAGAAATAGGCTTTGTGTATTTTTTTCTTCAAAATATATGGGCAATTAATGATGAATCATCAAAGGGAGTGCAAAAAAGTGCCGGAAAATTATCGGATCGATAATCTCGATCAGGCCATCCTCACCGCCCTGATGGACAATGCGCGGATCCCCTATGCCGAGTTGGCCAAGCAGCTGGCGGTCAGCCCGGGGACCATTCACGTGCGAGTGGAGAAGATGAAGCAGGCGGGGATCATCGAGGGCACCCGGGTGCAGGTGAACCCCAAGAAGCTCGGCTATGACGTCTGTTGCTTTATCGGGATCAACCTCAAGAGCGCCAAGGATTACCCGTCGGCCCTGGCCAAGCTGCAGGCGCTGGACGAGGTGGTGGAGGCCTACTACACCACGGGCCACTACAGCATCTTCATGAAGGTGATGACTCGCTCCATCGACGAGCTGCAGATCGTGCTGATCAACAAGATCCAGACCATTGACGAGATCCAGTCCACAGAAACGCTCATTTCGCTGCAAAACCCCATTCTGCGGGACGTGAAGCCTTGAGTCGGGTTGCATGAGAGGGGCGTAGAGATCCCTCTCCCGCGTGAGACGCTGCTTTCGCTGTAGAGCCCGATCCTGCGGGATGTGAAGTCCTGATGAAGCAGGTTGGCCGGGATCAGGGCTCGATATAGGGGATACCGTACTTGTTGTAGAGGGCCTTGAGGCGGCCATCCCGCTTCATGTGCAGCAGTTCGTTATCATAGGCTGCCATCTGGGCAGGGGTCTGTGCGTCGGCGCGGGCACGGGCCCAGGTATTGAAGTAGGGGCTGCTCTTGAGGGGCCTTGGCAGGTAATCCACCAGATCGCCGAGTTTCTCCTCATGGATCTGGGCGAAGGCGGTGACCAGCGGCATGGGGACGACATCGATGCGATTGGCGATCAGCTTGCGCAGCTGCAACTGGTTCATGGTGACTTCCTGGAAGTGATAGGCTGGGTCTGCCATGGCTGCAGCCAGTTCGGGGGTATAGGAGAAGTCTTTGGTGACGCCGATGCGCCAGGGTTTGAGGTCGGCCAGGGTTTCATAACGGATCGTCAGCAGATCGCTCTTGCGCACAAAAAAGTGCCAGCTGTGGCGCAGGTGCGCCTGCTGCGGATAGAGCAGATAGCTCTCTCGTTCAGGCTTGTAGGAGTGAGTCATCACCACATCGCAGACACCGCTCTCGGCATTGCGGGTGAGACGGGCACCGGAGTCGGTCAGCTCTATCTTGATCGGGAGCCCAAGCTTGCCAAAGATGGCGGTCACTATGTCGATATCGAGCCCCTGCGGCTGCCCGGCGGCATTCATGAACTTGAGCGGGGCTTCCAGAGTGCCGCAGATCACCAGCTCTCTGGCGTTGAGCCAGAGCGGGAAGAGTAGCCACAGCAGGGGAATCACGCGCACACTATGCCTCCTGACCCCGCAGGAAGATGATGTTGGGGGCCTGCTCCCAGTATATTGGTTTATAAGGTGTAAAGAGGTGATCCCGCATGGCAAACCCTGAAATCGAAAGCCCGCTCGATGGTGTCGACAAGCTGACGGTGCTGCTCTACCGCATCGGCCTGAGTGGTGCCGCCCTGTTGCTGCTCGGGCGTGGGGCGTCGCTGCTGAGTGGTATCGAGGTCATCGCTCCTGCTCGCTGGTTGAGTCTGTTGGCGCTGACCAGTGCGCTGTGCAGTTTCTCCATCCATCTCTACGACAAGCGTATCCGTCTGATGCTGCAGGGTTTTGGCTGGGGGGCGCTGGCGTTCGCCGCGCTGGGGGCGCCGGATGCTCTGGTGCTGGGGGCGGCACTGGCCACCCTCTCAGGTTTGGCATTCAAGGAGCAGTTCTGCTTCGCCATCCCGGGGATCAGGTTGGTACCCGTGTTGTTGCCGCTGTTATGGTTGCTGGAGTGGGGTCGGCTGGAGTGGGCCGCTGCCCTGGCAGCGCTGGTCAGCGGGGCCTTGTTAACCCTGCTGGCGCTGGCCAAGTGGCGAATGCCCCTGCACTTCGACATCGGTGACAAGGGGCGTTACCAGATTTAGAAGGGATGGTTGGCGCAGCCACTGGAGTTGCGCCAACTTGCCGGCGGTCTTTAGGTCTGCTGGCAGACTTTGAGCTGCTGGTTGAGGGCCTGCATGACCTGGCGACGGCTGATGATGCCGATCACCTTGCCCTGCTGCAGCACGGGGTAGATCTTGGGTTTGGCTCCCGTCATCTGGCGTGCCAGCTCCAGTATGCTCTCGTCTGGGCCCACCGAAAGCGGTGCCCGGTTCATCATGTCTTCCACCCGGGTTCGGGTATCGCAGTGGTAGCTGCCGGTGAGCAGGCTGGGAATGCAGTCTTGTTCCGACAGAAAGCCGATCAGCTGCTTCTCGTCGCCCAGCACCGGCAGGCCGCTCAGGCCCGAGTGATGCAGGCGATCGAGCGCTTCGGCCAGGCTCAGTCCGGCGGTGAGCGAATGGGTCAGGCGGCTCATATGATGGTGAACTTTCAGCATGGTGGTGGCTCCCTTGGTGTGCATGGGGGCTACTATGGCGGAGCCGTGGGGCGGTGCGCCAATGGCTTGTACCGCAGGGATTGATAGGCGGCGGAAATGGCTGCTGAAGCGGTGGGATTGCCGGGGTATTCATGGAAGAGGAGATCTTATGAGGGCATTGGTGACGGGCTGTGGTCGGCGACTCGGCTTCTATCTGTGCGAACAACTGGTGGCGGCGGGATGGCGGGTGACCGGCAGTTATCGCAGCGAGCGGCCCGAACTGGCGCGGCTGCGCGAACTCGGGGTCGAACTGGTGCAGGCGGACTTTGGCTGTGAGGAGGAGGTCAGCCGACTGATTGAGGTGCTGGCCACCCACCGCGATCTGGGGCTGGTGATCCACAACGCCTCGGCCTTCGAATCCCAAGCGGCAGATCCTGCCGCACAGCTGGCCCAGTTCGAGCAGTACTACCGGGTACACATGGCGGCCCCCTTCCAGCTCAACCGGGCACTGGCCCCCCAGCTGGCGCGCAACGACAACGCCAGCATCATCCATATCACGGATATCTACATCCACGCCCCTCCCCCGCATTTTGCCAGCTATGTGGCCACCAAGGCGGGAGCCCATTCGCTCGCCATGAGTTTTGCCCGCGAGCTGGCGCCGGCCGTACGGGTCAATACCATAGAGCCCGGCCCCATCCTGTTTCTCGATGAGCATGACGATGCCTGGCGTCAGCAGGTGCTGGCCAGGACGCCGCTGGCCCGTGAAGGGGGGCTTGAGCCCATCTGGCAGGCGGTGCAACTACTGATGCAGAACAGTTACATGACGGGGGCCAGCATCAAGGTGGATGGGGGCCGTGCCCTGGCCACCCTGTGAGGCCAGCTGCAGGGTGACTGGGTGCAGGCCAATCTGCTGATTATGGCCGTGGCCCGCAGCCAGCTGGCTGCGTAGGGAGAGCGCCACCTTGGTGGCGTGCACCTCGCCGGTGCCATACCATTCGGCCAGCAGGGGGGCCAGGTAGCTATCGACCCTGGCCGTCGCAAAATCAGCGATCGGGCTGCTGGCCAGGATATCGATATCGAGCGGCCGGTCATGCACCTTGCACAGGGGGTCATTGCGATCCCGTCCGTGGGCGACTTCAAGGGTGACAAACCACTGCTTGAGTACTGTGGTTTCCAGCCGGCTTTCAATGACAAACAGGCAGTTGAGAAAATCGTGGCGGGAGAGCATGCCCACCGGTTTGGTCCGGATCACCGAGCTTAGCTGTAGCCAGCCAAACTGGGTGATCAGCTCGTCCAGCGCCTGGCCGACATGGCGATGGGGCTCGAGATTGGATCCTATGCTGCACAGATAGAACATGCTCACCTTCCCTGGGTTGGGCTCATCTGAAATGTATACGCAGTTCACGGTTATCATATTAACTATGACGTAACATGGATTTATCTATTGTGATCCGGCACTGATTGGCAGAAGGAGACTTGCATGAGTGTGGAACTGAAATGGGCACTGCTGACGGCTGCAGGCGCGCTGGCGATGATCCTGGTTATCTGTGTGGCCTCCGTCGGTCTGGCGTGAATTACGCTTTCGTTCGTAGCATCAACCGGCCTTTGGGCCGGTTTTGTTTTTTGAGCTGTGCGGCTATGCTGGCGCACCGGTGAAAATGAAGAGAAGAGATGATGGCCAAGGTTCGCCCGCGTTCCCTGCTGCAGGTGGTGTTGATGGGATTTGTGCTGGTACTGATGCCGCTTGGCGGCATGATCTGGCATAACAGCAATGCTCTTTCCCACCTCAGCAAGCTGACCAGCGACGAGATGGAGCGGGCAGTCAAGGATACCCGCCGTGCCACCTTGCTGACGGCGCAGGCCATCGATATCGAGCGAACCCTGCGTCGTTATGTGGTGCTGGGGGATATCAGGAGCCTGGCCAGCTACCGCCAGCAGCTGTCGAGTTACCGCGAGCTGCTGGCGGAGCATCGCCACTCCATCGCCGACAGCGATGTTTACGGCGGACTTGAACAGGCGATCGAGTGGCTCGGTAGCCTGCAGGATATGACTCAGGCCAGGGCGGCGGTGGAGAACGACAAGCTCGTCCATTTCAATCAGCTCGGCCAGCAGCTCGAACAGGTTACCCGCAGCCGGGTTGATGAGCGGATGGATCGGGTCCGCCTTACCATCGCTGGGCTGACCCGTGAGATCTGGTGGGTGAGTGGTGTAGTGGCCGTGCTCAGCCTGCTGCTGGTGCTGATCTTCACCTACCTTATTATTCACCCGGTGCGACAGATTGAGTCGCGCATTCTGAGCCTGGGGGCCGGCGTTGAACCGGATGCGGAGCCGGTGGATGGGCCGGCCGAACTGGTCTTGCTGGGAGAGCGGATCGTCTGGTTGCACGGCAAGCTCAAGGAGCTGGAACAGCAGAAGTACCAGTTCCTGCGCCATGTCTCCCACGAGCTCAAGACGCCGCTGGCGGTGCTGCGGGAAGGATCGGATCTGCTCTGTGAACAGGTGGTTGGGCCGCTCACGCCGGATCAGTTGGAGATCTGCCAGATGCTGGACGAGAACAGCCGCCGTCTGCAGACCCTGATCGAGCGGCTGCTCGACTTCAACCGCCTCAGCCAGCAGGAGGTGTTCGAGCTGGAGCCGGTGCCGCTCAACCCTATTCTCGACAAGCTGGTCGCCGAATACCGGCTGGCATTGGAGTCCAAGCAGATCCGTGTACACTTGCCGACCGAGCCGGTGAGCCTGCTGGCCGAGCCCTATCGGCTGCAGTTGATCCTCGATAATCTGTTTTCCAATGCCGTCAGTTATGGTGCCAGTGGCGGCAATATCTGGATCCGCGCCGGCGAGGAGGCGCAGGGACACTGGCTGGTGGTCGCCAATGAGGGACCCGAGATCCCCGAGGCCGATCAGCAACGGATTTTTGAACCCTTCGAGCAGGGCAGCACGGTACGGCAAGGCATTCTGAAAGGCTCTGGCATGGGCCTCTCCATTGCCCGCGAGTCTGCCCACAGCTTGGGAGGGACGTTGGTTCTGGTGAAAGATGAACAGGCGGATGTCTGTTTCAGGTTGACGTTGAAATGAGGACTATGAAGATACAACGCGTATTGCCAGCCCTGATCGCAGGGTTGATAGCGGGTTGCTCCTTGCTGCCACAACATGAACAGCGGGAGTCCTCCGATATCGCTTTTGCCAAGCGGATGGAGTTTGCCAACAAGGAGATGCAGGTGCGCCTGCAATACTCCGACTGGTTGCTGGCCAGCCATCCCCAGCAACGGGTCCAGGAGCGTCAGCGGCTCAAGGGGGCCGATGATCTGGAGAGCCGGGTCAGTCTGGCCATGGTGGACTCCCACCCGGCCGAGTCGGTGGCCAATCGCCGCGCCGGTCTGGCCAGACTCAAGCAGATGCTGCCCGAACTCGGTCTCGATACCCAGGCGTTTCTGCGCAGCTGGATTGCCCTCGGCGAGGCGGTATTGGAACGGGATAGCCGGCGTGACGACCAGAGCCAGGAGATCCAGCGGCTGCGCCGCCAGATAGAGCAGCTTTCCGCCATCGACGACCAGCTCAACCAGCGCAAGCTCAACGAACATCGCGAGGTCCTGCCATGAGCCGGATCCTGCTGGTGGATGACGACGTCAGCCTGCTCAAGCTGATGAGCATGCGCCTGCGCAGTCAGGGTTATGAGGTGGATACCGCCGACAGCGCGGAAGGAGCCCTCGACCGGTTGCGCCAGCAACGGGCTGACCTGGTGCTGAGCGATCTGCGGATGGCGGGCATGGACGGTCTGGCCCTGTTCGAGCGGATCCAGACCCAGTGGCTGGGGCTGCCGGTCATCATCATGACTGCCCACGGCACCATCCCGGATGCGATCCAGGCGACTCGCTCCGGGGTGTTCAGTTTTCTCACCAAGCCCGTCGACAAGGACGAGCTGTTTGCCACTATAGAGCATGCCCTGAGTCTGACTCGTCCCAAGCAGCAACAGGAGTGGCAATCGCTGATCCTGACCCGTAATCCCCAGCTGGAACAGGTGCTGATCCAGGCTCACAGCATGGCTACCATGGAGGTGCCTGTGCTGATCATGGGGCCGTCCGGTTCAGGCAAGGGGGTGATGGCCCAGGCGCTGCATCAGGCGAGCCACCGCAGTGACAAGCCGCTCTATACCATCAATTGCGCCGCCATCCCCTGGGCTTCGCTGGATCTGCAACTGTTCGGTGAAGACGGTCACTCCGGCCTGTTCGAGCAGGCCAGGGGAGCGACCCTGTTTCTCGACGAGATCGGCGGTTTGTCGGAGTCGCTGCAGGCCAAGTTGCTGCAGGTGATGGAAGAGTACGGTCAGGGCACTCCCGAGGTGCGGGTACTCAGCTCCAGCCATCAGGATCTGGTGAAGGCGATGGAGGAGGGGCGCTTTCGTGAGGATCTCTTCTACCGCCTCAACGTGGCCAACATCACGCTGCCGTCGCTCAGCGCCCGCAGTGAGGACATTCCCCTGCTGGCTCGCCAGGCGCTCGATGAGTATCGCAGCCGCCACGAAGAGTGCGCCGTCATGGGCTTTTCGCCGGAGGCGCTGGCCATGCTGGCCGCTGCCGCCTGGCCCGGCAACGTGCGCCAGCTCTGCAACGTGGTGGAACAACTCGCCAGCCTCTGCTGCAGCCCGGTGATCGGCGCCGCCATGGTGGAGTCGGCTCTGAGTAGCGGTGGGGGCGGCATTCCCTCGTTCAACGAGGCGCGTGCTGAGTTCGAGAAGGAGTATCTGATCCGCTTGCTGCGCACCACCGAGGGTAACGTGACCCTGGCGGCCAACATGGCGGGCCGAAATCGAACCGACTTCTACAAGCTATTGAACCGCCACGGTATCGAGGCGGCCAACTTCAAGTCGAAGGGATAACGGGGAAGAGACGGGAAAGCGGGCCTGGCAGCAGGCCCGTTTTTTTGATCCGGAAAGCCGGCTCGGATCGGGGGAAGGGCTCAGGCCGGATCGGCCACGCCGGCGTCGGTCTGGGTCTTGCGGGAGAGCCAGAGACCGCTTGCTTTCATCAGATAACCGAACAGGGCACCGATCACCAGGGAGGGCAGCACCAGCCGCCACTCACCTGCCGCGCCGAAGGTGGCACAGCAACCGGCAAAGGTGCCGGGAATATAGCCGAGCCACTGTTGCCTGGCCTGCACGCACATCAGGGTGGCCACCACGCCGGTCATCACATACCCCGCCACGCCGGCGCCCCACCAGGCTTCGCCATTGAGCAGCAAGAGCGCCCACAGCATGCCGCTGGCATTGCACAGCAGGGTCTGCAGCAGCGCCTTGTAGCCGCCGCTGGAGGCAAAGTAGCTGGTGCAGCCGAGGAAACCGACCCAGGAAAGCAGGCCGAACGCGACGGCAATCCAGCCCCAGAGGGCGGAGAGAATACCTGTGGTGATGGCGATGGCGATCAGTGGGCTCATGGCGCGATCCTGCTGTGGATTTCGAAGAAAAAGCAGCCTACGCCTGACTGGCGGGGCGGCAAGCGGGGGGCGAATTGTGTGTGATCTGCATCACTCTTTGCAACTCGGGAATACGCTTGCGCTCGCGAAAAAAATTCACTGGCGACCGGTCTGGCCCTGTTCCATAGTTAGGGGCCCTGTCCTGCTCATGGAGTGAGTCTGATGGTGCCAAATGTGCTCGTGCCCCTGCTGGTGTGCGTACTTCTGTTTCTGGTCGGAACCATGGCCAAGGCGCTGCCCCTGCACCCCCTCATGTAAATTTGTGTGAAATAAAAATCTGCCGGGGCGGGTCTTATCTGTATCGCCTCTATTCGCCCCGGGAGTTTTTCATGCTGATCAAACGCTCTTCTTCACATCACCTTACCGAACGGGATGTTACCCCGGAAGCCGTCTATCAGGATCGCCGCCTGATCCTCAAGGGATTGGGCCTGGGGGCCGCGACCCTGGCATTCCCGACCCGGGCGGGTGTGCTCGATCTGTTTGGTGCCGACAAGGCATCCCCTGCGCCTGCAACCAAGGCGCTCAACAGCCCGCAGGCCGCGAGACCGGCTGGCATGGTGCTGACGCCGGAAGAGAAAGCCATCAGTTACAACAACTTCTACGAGCTGGGAACAGACAAGGGGGATCCGGCCCGCAATGGTCACAGCCTCAAACCCGAGCCCTGGACTCTGAAGGTGGAGGGGGAGGTGGCCAAGCCCTTCACCCTGGATGTGTGGGATCTCATCAACAATACCGAGCTGGAGGAGCGCATCTACCGGCTGCGCTGTGTCGAGGCCTGGTCCATGGTGCTGCCCTGGAACGGCATCTCGCTGGCGGATCTCATCCGCCGGGCCGAGCCCACCAGTCGCGCCAAATTTGTGGCGTTCGAGACCCTGTTTGACCCGAAACAGCTGCCGGGTCAGGCCTCCCGCAGCCTGGGGGGCGGCATCGATTATCCCTATGTGGAGGGGCTGCGCATCGACGAGGCGATGCACCCGCTCTCCTTCCTGGCGATGGGGCTCTATGGCAAGACGCTCCCAGCCCAGAATGGGGCGCCGATCCGGCTGGTAGTACCGTGGAAGTACGGCTTCAAGAGCATCAAGAGCATCGTCTCCATCCGGTTGGTGGAGGAGATGCCTCCCACCACCTGGAACCTGTTGGCACCCAACGAATATGGCTTCTACGCCAACGTCAATCCACAGGTGGATCATCCGCGCTGGAGTCAGGCCAGCGAGCGTTTCATCGGTGAAGGGGGGCTGTTCGGTGCCAAGCGCCAGCCGACCCTGATGTTCAACGGCTATGCCGACGAGGTGGCCTCGCTCTATCAGGGCATGGATCTGCGCAAGTGGTATTGAGACAAGCTGGAGCTGACACCATGACATTGCGACTGACGGCGCGTCACATCACCTTGCTGCGGGCGCTGGTGCATCTGGGAGCGCTCGGCTTTTTGCTCTGGCTGGGGTTTGCCATTCCGGCCGGACGGTTGGGGGGCGATCCCGTCCCCGAGCTGATTCATTATCTCGGCAAGGGGGCGCTCAACCTGCTGCTGCTCACCCTGCTGGTGTCGCCGCTCGCCAAGCGCTGGCGTCAGGGGCAGCTCATCAAACTGCGCCGCCCCCTCGGTCTCTGGTCTTTGGCCTGGGCCTTGCTTCATTTCATGGCCTGGCTGGGGCTGGATCTGCAGTTCGACTGGGGCCTCATCGCAGGGGAACTGGTCAAGCGCAGCTACATAGTAGTGGGCCTGGTGGCGCTGCTGCTGCTGATTGCGCTTGGCATCACCTCGCTGCCGGCCTTGCAGCGCGCCATGGGGCCGGCCTGGCAGAAGCTGCACAACTGGGTCTATGCCATCGCCCTGCTGGTGCCGGTGCATTACTGGTGGTCGGTGAAGAGCGGCTGGCTGGAGCCCTTCATCTATCTGGCGCTGGCCTGTGCCTTGCTGCTGCCACGGCGGGACAGGTTGCTGCGCCCCTGGCGCGGACGCTGGAAAGCAAAAGAGGCCTAGTCGGCCTCTTTTTGTTTGATCTCGCCGGTGTAGGCATCGACGATGAGATGGACTTTCTCGTCCTGGCGATTGAGGGTGCGGACCTCGAACTTGTCGCCTTCCAGCTCCACTTCCCGGATGTCGTGATACCCTTGAGCCAGCAAGAGTTTGACCAGTCCGGCCATGTCGAGACGGTTGTCGAGCGCCCAGCCTGTGGCGCTGAAAAGGCAGAGGATTAGCAGGAAACTGCGCGGGATCATATTCATTCCGGATTCATGGCTGGCAGACTATAAACCCCATTATGTTAGTTTTTTGGAGATGAATCATCCATGAATAGAGCGCTCCCTCTGCTCGGGCTCTTGTTGCCGGTACTGGCGCAGGCGATCACGCCTGATGAGGCCCAGTTGCAACAAGCTGTCCGCGAGGGACGGGTTCGGCCCTTCCAGGAGATGATGGAGGTGGCAGCCAGATTGCCGGTACGGGTGCTGCGGGTGGATCTGGGGGAAGAGGATGGTGTCTGGCTCTATGAACTGCGAGTGATCGACCGGGAGAACAGCGTGCTCAAGGTGGCCTATCGGGCCGACAACCTGGAGATGGTGTGGGCCAAGGGCCACCACCTGGAGCGGCTGTTCGTGCCCAGAGCGGATCCGGTTGACGAAGAGTAATCCCTGTTTGGAAAGCTGCTGATGCGAATTCTGATAGTTGAAGACGAAAAGACCCTGGCGGGCCAGTTGGCGGAACAGCTGAGGCTGTCCGGTTTTGTCACCGATCTCTGCCACGATGGCAACGAGGCGGGCTTTCTCGGCGAGACCGAACCCTATGACGCCATCATTCTCGATCTGGGTCTGCCGGGACGCGATGGCCTGAGTGTGCTGAAAGAGTGGCGCAGCAAGGGGATCGACACGCCCGTGCTGGTGCTCACCGCCCGCGGCCAACTGCACGAGAAGATCGAAGGGCTCAATGCCGGCGCGGATGACTACCTCACCAAACCGTTCCAGGTGGCCGAGCTGGTGGCCCGGGTCCATGCCCTGGTGCGCCGGGCGGCGGGCAATGCCAGCTCGATCCTGGAGATCGGCGGGGTTCGCCTCGACATGGCGGCCTCCCAGGTGTGGTATGAGGGCACCCCCATCAAGCTCACCGCCCACGAGTTCCGGGTGCTGGGCTACCTGATGCAACACAGGGGCAAGGTGGTGTCGCGCAGCGAGCTTATCGATCACATCTATGCCCAGGATTTTGACCGCGATTCCAACACCGTTGAGGTGTTCATCGGCCGGATCCGCAAGAAGACCCATCCCGATTTGATTGAAACTGTGCGCGGCCTCGGATACCGGATCAACGAATGAGGCTGGTTAGAACCCTGCGGGGACGGCTGGTCGCCATCGCCCTGGTGTGGTGCGGCCTGTTCCTGTTTGCCACCGGCTTCAGCCTGCAGACTATGATGCGCAACTACTGGCAGGAGGCGGAAGCCGACGGCCTGCGTCTGCAGCTCTATGACCTGCTCTCCCGACTGGAGGTGGCGAAAAATGGCCTGCCGGTGGTGAGTGAGCCCTTGTCGGATCCCCGCTTTCGCCAGCCCTATTCCGGCCACTACTGGCAGCTGGAGCTGGAACATCACGTCATCGGCCGTTCCCGCTCCTTGTGGGACACCAATCTCAATACCCAGGGGCTGAAATCCGCCTTTGGCGACCCGGATCTGTTTCTCGGGCGGGGCCCCAACAAGGAGCCCCTCCTGATCATGACTCGCACCGTGCTGCTGCCGGGGTCGGACAAGGTGTTCACCCTGGTGATGGCGAAAGACAGCAGCGCCCTGACCCAGACCCTGAAGAAGACCCGGATCAGCCTGTTTCTCGGTCTCGGGTTTGCGGCCGCCGGTCTGGTGCTCGGCTTCATGTTCCAAATTGTCTACGGCCTGCGCCCTCTGCATCTGCTGCGCCGCGAATTGAGCCGGGTGCATCAGGGGCATCAGGAGGGGTTCCGGCTGCGCTATCCGCTGGAGATCCAGCCGCTGGTGGAGGACATCAACCGGCTGCTGCACCACTACAGCGAGTTGCTGCAGCGGGCCCGCTCCCACACCGGCAACCTGGCTCACGCCCTCAAGACGCCGCTGAGCATCATGCGCAATCAGGTAGTCCAGCTGCCGCCTGAAGATCAGGCCGCCATCGGCGAGCAGCTCGATCAGATCCAGCGTCACATCGACTATCACCTCGGCAAGGCACGGGTGACCGGGGCGGCCAAGATCCTGGGGGTCTCGACCCCGGTGCGGGCCAGGGTGGAGTACATCTGCCGCGCCTTCTCCCGCCTCTATCCGGGCAAGACGGTGGATTTGCAGGTACCCGCCAATCTGGCGGTCGGGGTGGAGGAGCAGGATTTTGACGAGATGGTGGGCAACCTGCTGGAAAACGCCTTCAAGTGGTCCGCCAGCCAGCTGCGCATCTCCAGCGCCGAACTGGGGGGCTGGATCACCCTGCGCATCGAGGATGATGGCCCCGGCATGAGCGAGGATCAGATCGCCAAGGCGGTGCTGCGCGGAGTGCGGCTCGACGAGAAGGTGCCGGGCTCGGGGCTTGGCCTCAACATCGTCTCCGATCTGGCGGAAGCCTATCGGGGCAGCTTCATTATGGGCCGCGCCGAGCTGGGCGGTCTGGCGGCCTCTCTCTCCCTGCCCAAGGTGGCAAGAGTAGAGAGCTAGGCATAAGATATGGCACTTGTTTCAGCCTGAGGAAGAGAACCATGACTGACGATCCGTGGGCACTATGTCATCTTGACGATTCATTCGATGCCTCTGTTCTGGGCACCAAGGGTGCCCAGATCCAGTGGTTTGAAGACAGGGACGGCCTGATCCAGTTCCTGCTGGAGGATTTTGTCGATCTGCTGGCCGATGTCGGCGAGCTGGACGAGGAGCAGACCGAACAGGCGCGCGAACGCTTCACCCTGCTGGTGGAACAGAGCTTCGACGATCGCATCCTGATGGACGCGATCAACGATCTCGCCTCCGGCCTGCGCCGCATCGCTTGGTTGGGGCCGCTCTCCGAGCTGGCGGAGATCAGCGACGAATTTGCCTCCGGCCTGCGCCGCTACTTCTGGAGCCAGTACGATGGCGACGAGGATGACCCGGATGCCTGGGTGCCGGAAGAGCTCTGGCCCCAGCTGGTGGAGTGCGCTCAGGAGTATATGGAGGAAGGGGACTTCTGATCCTGTCCCCGGCTTCTGTTGCAGCAGAGATAAAAACGGCGCCTGGATGGCGCCGTTTTTGTTGCACTTTGTCAGGTTCTGGCGTTGTCAGGCACCGGCCGGCACCGCGTGGGCGGTGTTGGGCAGCGCAGGGCCTGTGTACTTCTCGATCTGCAGCTGGGCCATGTGACCGCAGTTGCCCTGGGCCAGGCTGGAGGAGCCTTCATCGAAGGTGAGGCAGTTGACGTTGCCGTTCTTGCAGATGCTGCCCACGTCACCCGGCTTGGCCGGATCGAACCAGGCCCCTTCGCAGATCCGCACTACCCCCTGGCGAATATCCTCGGAGATGAGCGCCCCCACCAGGATCTGGCCGCGCTCGTTGAAGGCGCGTACCAGATCCCCCTGGGCGATGCCGCGAGCCTTGGCATCCGCCGGGTTGATCATGATGGCTTCGCGATCGGCGATGGCGAACTTGTCTCGCAGCGGAGTGTTGTCGAGCTGGGAGTGCAGCCGCTGGGTCGGGTGCGAGGTGTTGAGGGACAGGGGATAAGCGGTTGCCACCTCGCTCTTGATCCACTCCTTGGGCTCATACCACTTGGGATGACCGGCACAGTCGGCGTAATCCATGCCTGCCACCGTATTGGAGAAGATCTCGATCTTGCCTGACGGGGTACCGAGCGGGTTGAGCAGCGGGTTCTCGCGAAAATCGGCGTGGCGTACCCACTCGCGGCTCGCCTCGGGCACCGGGAAGCGCACATAGTTGTTGGATTCCCAAAACATGTTGAACGGTGGCAGCGCCACCCGGGCACCGCGCGCCTGGGCCGCCATGCCGTCGTACATCTGCTTGAGCCACAGCATCTCGTCCTTGCCTTCGGTGTACTGATCCTGCACACCCAGCTTGGCCGCGATGGCGCTGAAGATGTCGAAGTCGTTGCGGGCTTCAAACTGGGGCGGCACGCACTGGTGCATCGGGAAGACGTAGCGCTGGGAGTAGTCCCCGCCCATCTCCAGATCGTTGCGCTCATAGCTGGTGGTCACCGGCAGGACGATGTCGGCCTGCTTGGCGGTGGCGGTCCAGTAGGGCTCGTGGACGATCACGGTCTGCGGCTTGCGCCAGGCCTGGATCAGGTTGTTGGTGTCCTGATGATGATGGAAGGGGTTGCCGCCCGCCACATAGACCAGCTTGATGTCCGGATAGGTGACCTTGCGACCGTTGAAGTCGATGGTCTTGCCCGGATTGGCGAGGCAGTCGGCGATGCGGGCCACCGGGATCGGCGCCGGACTGTTCTTCGGTGCGTTGCCGGCTGAGATCCCCGCCAGGATGCCGCCCTTGGCGGTGGGGCTGCCGCCGGAGGAGTAGTGGTAGCTGAAGCCAAAGCCACCGCCCGGCAGGCCGATCTGGCCCAGCATGGCGGCCAGGGTGACCAGCATCCAGTTGGGCTGTTCACCGTGCTGCTGACGCTGCATGCCCCAGCCCGCCATGATCATGGTGCGTTTGCCGGCCATGTCGAGGGCCAGCTGGCGAATGACCTTGGCGTCGACGCCACATACAGTGCTCGCCCATTCGGCGCTCTTCGGCTGACCGTCGTCCTTGCCGAGCAGGTAGGCGAGGAACTTGTCGAACCCGACGGTGTAGCGGTCGAGGAAGGCCTGATCGTGTTTCTTCTCGCTATACAGGGTGTGGGCGACCCCCAGCATCATGGCCACGTCTGTGTAGGCGTTCGGGGCGATCCACTCGGCATTCAGCTGCTTGGCGGTCTCGTTGTAGATGGGGTCGATGCTGATGACGCGGGTGCCCTTCTCCTTGAGCGCCTTGAAGCCGGCCTGACCCTCGTGATCTGGCATGTTCCAGCTGTTCTTCAGGGTGACCTGGGCGTTGACCCCCCACAGTACCACCAGCTCGGCGTTTTCCACCACGTTGGGCCAGGCAGTCTGCTGCTCGTACACCTCGATGGAGCCCATCACGTGGGACATGATCACCTGAGCGGCACCGGTGGAGTAGTCACCGGCATAACCGGTAAAGCCGCCGGCCAGGTTCATCAGACGGTGCAGCAAGGTACGGCTGTTGTGGAACATGCCGACGCTCTTCCAGCCGTAGGAACCGGCGTGGATGGCCTGCGGGCCAAAGTCGCTCTGCACCCGTTTGATTTCGCTGGCGACCAGCTCGATGGCCTTCTCCCAGCTCACCCGCACCCATTCGTCGGCACCGCGCAGCTCGGTCTTGGCCCCCGGGCCGTGTTCCAGCCAGCTCTTGCGTACCATGGGGTACTTGATGCGGTTCTTGGCGTGAACCTGGAACGGCGCCATGTCGATGAGATCGTTCGGGGCCGGATCATCGGCCACCGGCTGGACACGCACCATGCGCCCCTCTTCGACGATGGCCTCGAAGGCCCCCCAGTGGGCGCCGGTGAGGATGCCCTTCTGGGCCGGCACCAGAGTCGGGAACTGGCTCAGCGCCGTGCTGATGGCCTGGGCCAGGGCGCTTTTCGGGAACAGGCCGCCGAGCAGGGGCAGGGCGGCGCAGGCACCCAGACCCTTGAGCAGATTGCGGCGGGACAGATTGGTTTTCTTGTCGTTGTAAAAAGTCATAACGGTTTTCCTCTGTGCCAGCCTTAGTGGGCCGCGCTCATGTCACTGGCGTGTTTCTGGACATACTGGGTCAGCATGCGCGACTGTTCGGGGGTCAGGGAGGTGCGAGATTCCATCCCCTTGATGACGCCGATCCACTGGTTGGCATTGAAGTGATCCAGTGCGGTGAGGCCGTGACAGCCGGTACAGTTGTTGGACATCAGGGTGGAGGCGTATTGCCACAGCTTGCCCTGATCGCCGATGAGCTGGCTCTGGTCAACCCAGGCGGTCAGGCTGACCTGATGCCAGGTGAGGTTGGTGGCGCTGTCGGTTTCGCTCTTGCCGGTGACCAGCTCCTTTTTGGCGGCGTCGCCGACCAGGGCGCTCAAGATCCGTTTACCGGGGGCGGCGTAGAACACTTCGCTCACGCCATCCTGCTGCCAGCCGTCGATGCGCACCTGGGCGCGGCCGTTCTCGTTGGCCAGCACTTCAACCTGGGTGGAGGGCATCAGGGTACCTTCGTCGGTCTTGGCGTTGGCGTCGAGGAACAGCGGGGTAGTGGCGATGGCGTAGCGGGTGGTGACGCTGGCCGGGGTCTGGGCGGCAGCCTGGGCCAGTTCGCTGGCGCCGGCGGCGGCCAGGCCGCTCATGTCGGGCATGATGTGGGCGACGCCGCGGTGGCAGTCGATGCAGGTCTGGCCATCCTTGATGGCGACCGGGTGCTCGGCGCGGGCGTTGGGGCGCTGGGCCAGGATGTCCATCGCCTCATAACTGTGGCAACTGCGGCAGGTGGCCGAGTCGTTGGCCTTGAGCTCGTCCCATACCGACTGCGCCATGCGTAGCTTGTGGGCCTCGTATTTTTCCGGGGTGTCCAGGGTGCCGATCGCTTCGTGGTAGATATCCTTCACGGCGCGGATCTTGGTCCACAGATAGGAGGTGGGATCCCCCGGAATGTGGCAGTCGGCGCACTCGGCGCGGATCCCCTTGGTGTTCTGGAAGTGAACGCTGCCCTGGTACTCGGCAAGCGGGGTCTGCATCGAGTGGCAGGAGACGCAGAATTCGGTGGAGCTGGTCTTGTGCAGCACAGTCACTGTCACCCCCAGTGCCGCGACGCCCAGCAGGGCTCCGAGCAGCAGGAGCCAGAACCAGGTTTTTCGGGTCAGTTTTCCAATCATGACGACATTGTCCTACAGTTATTTTGTACCAATATAGTAGTACCTCCATGGTAGTGGTATCGGTGGTTGTAAGACGTTGACCTTTGTCATGCTTTATATTTTTTGAATGGCGTCACACTTCGTGATTAATTTATTTTTTGGAGTTATTGCTGAATTAAATTCACCACTTGGATCGCTGCCTGTTTTCTGACCCTTTCCTTTGCAGCTGTTAGCCTCCTCGCAAAACCCTCCCGGATTCATTGATATAGTCATGAGTGAGCCCCCATGGAGCGTCGCTGATGAGCCCCTTCTCCCTGTTGTGTGTTGCCGCCGATGTACAGATGCTGGCCGAGTTCGAGCAGGAGCTGGCCCCGTTGCTGAGTCACTTCAATCTGGTGGTGGTGGCCGGACAGCAGTCCGCTGAACAGGCGCTGGACGAGCTGGAAGGCAAGGGGCAACTGCCCGCCGTGGTGGTGTGCGACAGCGATCTGGGGGATGGCCGGGGGGCCGACTTCCTCATCCACCTTGGCGATCGCCACGATGCGTGCCGCAAGATCCTGCTGGGCAGCCAGCCGGAGATGAAATCCATCATAGAGGCGGTCAACCTGGGCCGGCTCGACTACTACCTGCAGCTCCCCTGGCGCGATGGCAGTCTCCGCCGGGCGGTGATCGAACAGGCCAGCCATTTCGTGCTGCAGCACCCCGAGGTGGATCTGCTTAGCTATGCCGCCGTGCTCGACAACCAGAAGCTGCTGCGAGCTCACGTCGATCGCAAGATGGCCGAGTACCGCCAGGGCTTCATGGATTACACCCATTGCAGTGATGAAGAGCTCTCCCGGGTGGTGATCGAGGGGCTCTACCAGTTCTTCGAAGGGGATGACGAGGCCAAGGTCTGTCTCCACTACAGTCCGGGCCATGTGCTGACCCGGGAAGGGGAGCCGAATCGCTTTCTCTGGTTCATCGCCAAGGGGGAGGTGGTACTGCGCAAGCGCGATGAGCAGGGGATCGAGCAGGAGGTGGTGCACTATCGTACCGGCTCCCTGGTGGGGGGCATGTCCTTCGTCACCGGCGAACCCGCTTTCACCACGGCGGTGACCCTGACCGGGGCCGAGGTGATCAAGCTCGACAAGCTGCAGTTTTCCCGCGTCATGCAGGCCCGAAGCGAACTGCTTCCCTCCTTTACCAGCCTGTTGCTGCGCCACTTCAACCGCCGTCTGCAGAACAGCATTCGCACCGAGATCCGCTTGCAGCAGACCCTCAACTCCCTCGATGCGGCCTATGCCCAGCTGGTGGAGAGCGAGAAGATGGCTGTGCTGGGGCAGCTGGTGGCCGGCGTAGCCCATGAGCTCAACAATCCGGTGGCGGCCATCATCCGCGGCAGCGAAACCCTGCGGGCCGCCATCCCCGATCTGGTCAACCTCGAGCTGCCCGCCGCCATCAAAGGTCTGGGCAACCAGACCCTCTGCCAGGCCCTGACGGCCCAACCGGTCTCGACCAGCGAGATCCGCGACAAGACCCGCCAGGCGGAGGGGCGTTTCGGTGATCGCCAGCAGGCGCGGCTGGCGGTGCAGATGCATCTGGATGACGAGCTGAGCTGGCAACGCTGGTTTGCCGGCCGCACTGGCGCACAGCGGGAGGCCCTGCTGGCGCAGCTGGAGCTGTTCCAGCAGACCGGCAGCTTCCTGCGCAACATAGAGGTGTGTGCCCGCCGCATCGGCGATCTGGTCAAGAGTCTCAAACAGTATGCCCGCCAGGACGGGGATGAGCCCTCGCTGGTGGACTTGCACGAGGGGCTGGAAGACACCTTGATGATCTTCGAAAACCGCCTCAAGCAGCACGAGCTGTGCAAGGAGTACCAGCCGCTGCCGCCGGTGCGCTGCCATCCCATCGCCCTGCAGCAGGTGTGGACCAACCTCATCGGCAACAGCCTGGATGCCATGAGCGGCCCTGGCCGGCTCACCATCCGCACTGCCCTGCTGGATCCCGAGTGGGTCATGGTGGAGGTGGAGGACACGGGCTGCGGCATTCCTCCCGAACTGCGGGAGCGGATCTTCGATCTCAACTTCACCACCAAGCGAGAGGGCCACTTTGGCCTCGGCATCGGTCTGAGCGTGGCGTTGCAGATAGTGCAGCAGCACCACGGCCGGATCGAGGTGGCCTCCGAACCTGGCCGCTACACCCGGATGCGGGTCTGTCTGCCGCTGGATGGCAGAGGGCATGCCAGCCATGGGGGAGAAAATCATCACAAGGAACACGCGGCCTGATGCGGCCGCCGACATCAACCGGCGGGGCCGTCGCGAGATGCCGCCAAGGAGGAAAAACAATGAAAAACTACCTGATCCTGTGTGTGGATGACGAGCGGGAAGTGCTGGAGGCGGTGATCCACGATCTCGCCCCCTTCCGTACCCACTTCGAGCTGGAAGCCGCCGAGAGTGTCGACGAGGCGCGCGCCGTGGTGGATGAGTGGGAGAGCGAGGGGGGCAAACTGGCCCTGATCCTCTGCGACCACATCATGCCGGGGACTCTCGGCATCGACTTTCTCATCGAGCTGAACCAGCGCGCCAGTACCCGGGCCAGCCGCAAGCTGCTGCTGACCGGTCAGGCGGGGCTGGAGGCGACCGTCGAGGCGGTCAATCGCGGCGGCCTGCACTACTATCTGGCCAAGCCGTGGAAGCTGGAGACGCTGCAAGAGGCGGTGCGGGAGCAACTCACCGATTATCTGCTGGCGGAGGATGGCGACAACGCCTTCCATTACGCCTCCCTGCTCAACCAGGCCAGGCTGTTTGCCGCCATTCACGACCATCCGTTCGACGAATAGCGGCGGTTGGGCTTTGCCGCACTGGACTGTATACTGTCTGCATATACAGTATTGCAGGTAGCCACAGATGCGACTCTTTATCGCCGAGAAGCCCACCCTCGGCCGCGCCATAGCCGATGCACTGCCCAAGCCCCACAAGAAAGGGGAGGGTTTCATCGAGACCGCCCAGGGGGATGTGGTCACCTGGTGTATCGGCCATCTGCTGGAGCAGGCCGAGCCCGACGCCTATGACGCTGCCTTCAAGCAGTGGCGAATGGAACACCTCCCCATAGTGCCGGATCAGTGGCAACTGGTGGCCAAGCCCAAGACCAGGACCCAGCTCACCGTCATCAAACGCCTCATCAAGCAGGCCGACTGTGTGGTCAACGCCGGTGACCCGGACCGGGAGGGGCAGCTGCTGGTGGACGAGGTGATCGATTTTCTCGGCTACCCCAAAACCAAACCGGTGCAGCGCTGCCTCATCAGCGACCTCAACCCGCCGGCGGTGCGCCGCGCCCTCGACAAGCTCAGGGACAACAAGGAGTTCGTGCCGCTGGCGGTGTCGGCCCTGGCCCGTAGCCGGGCCGACTGGCTCTATGGCATCAACATGACCCGCGCCTACACCCTGCTGGGGCGCAAGGCGGGCTGCAGCGAGCTGCTCTCGGTAGGGCGGGTACAGACTCCGCTGTTGGGGCTGGTGGTGCGCCGGGATCTCGAGATAGAGGCCTTCGTCCCCAAGCCCTTCTACGAAGTGCTGGCCCATCTGGTGACTGATGGCAACGAGCGTTTCACCGCCAAGTGGTTGCCCTCTGAAGCCTGCCTGCCGTGGCAGGATGAGGAGGGGCGGGTGCTCAGCCGGGCGCTGGCCGACAAGGTGGTGAGCCGGATCCACGGCCAGCCGGCGCAGGTGGAGTCGGTGGAAGAGCAGGCTCGCAAGCAGGCGGCGCCGCTGCCCTACAACCTCTCCAGCCTGCAGATCGATGCCGCCAAGCGCTTCGGCATGGATGCCAAACGGGTGCTGGACGTGTGCCAGAGCCTATATGAACGCCACAAGCTCATCACCTACCCCAGATCCGACAGCCGACATCTGCCAAGCGATCACTTCAGCCGGGCCCCCCAGGTGCGGGAGGCCATCGCCAGCACGGCGCCCGCTCTGGCCAAGGCGATGAGCGAGGCGGACGGCAAGATCCGCAGCAAGGCGTGGAATGACAGCAAGGTGGATGCCCACCACGCTATCATCCCCACCGAGAAGCATGGCAACGAGGGAAGCCTGAGCGGTGATGAAGCCAGGCTGTATGGTCTTATCGCTCGCCAGTATCTGCTGCAGTTCTATCCGCCGTTCGAGTACAACGACAGCAAGGTGCTGCTGCGCATTGCCGGCGGGCAGTTTCAGGCCAAGGCGCGTCGCATCCTCAAGGCGGGCTGGAAGGCGTTGCTCGGGGTGGAGGAAGATGATGATGAAGAGAAAGCAGGCACTCTGCCCGCCCTGAAGGAGGGAGAGCAACTGCTATGCGAGCGGGGTGAGCTGCTGGAGAAGATGACCCAGCCGCCCAAGTCGTTTACCGATGCCACCCTGCTGGCCGCCATGACGGGGATTGCCCGTTATGTGCAGGATCCCGAGATCCGCAAGACCCTGCGGGAAACTGATGGTCTTGGCACCGAGGCGACCCGGGCCGGCATTATCGACCTGCTGTTCAAGCGCCGCTTCCTGGTGCGTCAGGGCAAGGCCATCAAGGCAACCCCCACGGGACGGGCGCTGATCCAGGCCTTGCCGACCAGCGCCACTACCCCGGACATGACGGCGTTATGGGAGCAGAGTCTCGGCCGGATTGCCGAGCGCCACGGAAGCTACCAACAGTTCATGGGACCGCTGACCGAACAGTTGCACGGGCTGGTGGAGGGGGCCAGGCAGGATTCGGGTGCCGGTTTCAGCGCCCTGCCCAGGGAGGCGCCCGGCGCAGCCAAGCGGCGTTTCACTCGGCGCAAGGGGGCGGCCAGCACGACCGGTGGATCCCGACCACGCAAAACGACCAGCAAGCGCCAAACCAGGGCGGCATGACGAAAAAAGGCGCCCGTCCTGGGCGCCAAAGGCATTGTTGTCAGGCTGCCCGGGCGGGCAAGCTGGCGCGGATCCTGTGCTGGTAGTGCAGAACCACACCGAGGAACACCAGATCCTTGAAGATGAAGAACTCGGTGACCGGCACGCCGTCGACCACCTTCCAGACCCCTGCCAGGGTCAGTAGGAAGCTCAGGGTAACCAGGAAGGTGACGATAGCCCCCATGCTGCTCCAGTAACCGATGCGGGGTTGCCACAGACCCACGACCAGCCCGATGGCGATCACTATCTCGGCCAGCCCGATCAGGTTCGATACGCCCTGTTCCGACAGGGGGCCATAGAGCCAGCTCATCAAGGGGTGGCTGGCTACCAGTGGCTTGATGGCGGCTGCCTCGGTCGGGGTGAACTTGAACACGCCGATCCAGAGCAGGGTCAACACCACGCCCGCCAGGGCGATCAGAAAGCCTTTGTCATGTTGCTGCATGGGGGAGCCTCGCTTAAGGGGTCAGGGTGACGGGCGGGAAGTCGATATCGGTCGCCGCCAGATGGTTGCCATAGTTGGTCAGGGTATTGACCACCACCTGTCCGAGCACCTCCAGCAGCAGCTCGTCGTCCACACCGGCGGCGCGGGCGCTCGCCAACTGCTCGTCACTGATGACACCACGCTGGCTGACCAGCGCCGTAGCCAGCTGCAGCAGGGCGTGATCGAGGGGATCCGCCGCCTGGCCGAGACGGGCTGCGCGGATCTCCTGGGTTGAGAATCCGGCCTTGCCCGCCAGCAGGGTGTGGGCAGACAAGCAGTATTGGCAGGCGTTGGCCTGGCCGATGGCCAGTGCCAGCAGTTCTCGTTGAGGGGCGGTGAGGCGTCCCTTGCCGAGGGCATCGGCAAAAGCCAGGAAGCCGTTGAGCAGGGCTGGCGAGTGGGCCAGGGTGGCGTAGAGGTTGGGCACCATGCCCAGAGTGCGTTGCAGGGTGGCCAGGGTCGGGGCGGCAGCCGGTTGCGGCTGGGATACGGGTTGGATACGGCTCATGATGTACTCCTGTGTGTTGGTGAAGGTACGGGAGACAGTGTGCCGTTGTTCGTGATACTGTTTATCACCAATTGTCTTTAAATAGATACTATTCGTCTCAAATATGGATCCGCTCTCCACCCTGTTGGCCCATGCCACCCCCGAAGCCAGGCTCTTCTTCGCCGGCAACCTGTGCCAGCACTCCCCCAGCGACGATTACCCGGGCGGCGGACATCTCCATCTGCTGCGCAGCGGTGCCCTGACGCTGCGTGAAGAGGGGGGCGCCAGCCTGCAGCTCGAGGAGCCGACCCTGATCCTGTTTCCCCGGGGGCGCCGGCACAGGCTTGAGCCCAGAAAGCTGGGAGGCTGCGATCTGGTGTGTGCCAACGTGGCGTTCGGGCAGGGGGGCGCATCGCCGCTGCAGCAGGCGTTGCCAGACTCACTGGTGTTGCCACTGCGAGCGCTGCCTGCCCTGACGCCGGTGCTGGATCAGCTGTTTGACGAGGCCTTTCACCCCCGCTATGGGCAGGAGCCGGTGCTCTCCCGCCTGCTGGAGGTGCTGTTGATCCTGCTGCTCCGTCATCTGGTCGAGCGGGGGGAGTGCCAGCAGGGGATGCTGGCGGGTCTGTCCGATCCCCAGCTGGCGAGGGCTATTTCGGCGATGCATCAGCGCGGAGATGAACCCTGGACCGTGGCCACGCTGGCTCGGGAGGCCGGCATGTCGCGAGCCCGTTTTGCCGCACGGTTTCAGGAGCGGGTCGGTCAGGCGCCGCTCGGTTATCTGACCCGTTGGCGCATGGCGCGTGCTTGCCAGCAGTTGCTGGCGGGGGAATCCATGGTGCAGGTGGCGCTGGGGGCGGGGTACAGCGGCAGTGTCGCCTTCGGCCGGGCGTTCGAGCGGGAGCTGGGGATGAGTCCGGGGCGCTGGCTCAAGGCACAGCAGGAGCGTGCAGAATAGAAACGGGGCAGCCAGTGGCGGCCCCGTTCTCATGGTCGATCAACCCGTGTAGACACCCTCTTCCGGGTAGCGGATGCGAGTCTCGACCGGGCGAGCCAGCATGAAGGCCAGGGTGAGGGGGCCAAGACGGCCACAGATCATCACCAGCACCAGGATGAGTTTGCCCGGCTCGCTCAGGGAGCTGGTGATACCTGTGGAGAGGCCGACGGTGGCAAAGGCCGAGATGGTCTCGAACATGATTTTGTCAAACGGCAGATCCTCGGTGATCATCAAGAGGAACATGGCCAGCATCAGCCCCATGACGCTGACCATGATGATGGCCAGCGAGCGGGTCACTATCTGGGGCGACAGGGTGCGACCAAAGGCAGTGACGTGGGGGCGCTTGGTCAGGAAGGCCTTGGTGGCGAGCAGGACCACCGCAAAGGTGGTGACCTTGATACCGCCCCCCGTGGAGGTGGCGCCGGCCCCGATGAACATAAGCATCATCATGAACAGCAGGGAGGCGGGCACCATCTGGCCGATGTCGATGGAGTTGAACCCCGCCGTCCGGGCGCTGGCCGACTGGAAGAAAGCCGCCAGCAACTGGCTGCCCAGGCTGGCTTCACCAAGAGTGCCCGGGTTGTTGTGCTCAAGCAGCCAGAACATCAGGGTACCGATCAGCAGCAGGGCAGGCGTCATCACCAGCATCAGCTTGCTGTGGAGCTTGAGCCTGCGCCAGCGGCGGTTGCGCACCAGATCGACGATGACGGTAAAGCCAAGCCCCCCCAGGATCAGCAGGCCGGCGATGGTGAGGCTGATGAGAGGGTCATCTCTATAGTCCATGAGATTGTTGGCAAACAACGAGAAGCCGGCGTTGTTGAAGGCCGATACCGCATGGAAGAAGCTGACGTAGAGGCCGTGGACCCAGCCCATCTCGGGCACCCAGCGAATGGCCATGATGGCGGTGCCGATCAGCTGGGCGATGAAGGCGAACAGCACGATGCGCTTGACCAGCTGGACTATGTTGACCGACCCCTCCTGGCCCAATGCCTCCTTGGCCAGCACCTGCTGGCGCAGGCCGACCCGCTTGCTGAACATGGCGATCAGCAGCAGGGTCATGGTCATCTGGCCCAGACCGCCAATCTCCATCAGGATGAGCAGGAAGATCTGCCCCTGCAGGGTGAAGGCGGTACCTGTATCCACGACCCCGAGGCCGGTTACGCTGATGGCCGAGGTAGCGGTAAACAGGGCGTTGATGAAGGTGACCTCGCCCTTGTGGCTGGAGGGCTGCACCAGAAATATGGTGCCGACCAGCAGGATGATCAGAAAGCTGCCGAGGATCAGCCGGGCTTCGCTCCAGCGGGACTCATCCTTCTGATACAGGGCGAAGGTGTAATTGCTGCGCCAGTTGATCATAGGGTTTCGAGCCAGTGATCGATGGCGTGCTTGTTGCCAGCCAGGATCAGGATATCTCCCAGCTGCAGCTCCATCTTGCCGGTCAGCACGTTGTGCAGGGTTTCGCCGCGCTTGATGGCGAGCAGCTGGAAGTCGCTCTGTTGCAACAGGTGGAAGTCGCTGAGGGCCTTGCCGTTTAGCTGCAGACCGATGACGAACTCGGTCAGCACCATGTCATGGCCCAGTTCCAGATAGTCGAACAGGCGGTTGTCGAGCATGCTCTGGGCGACCCGGCGACCCATGTCCCACTCAGGGTTGATCACCTTGTCGGCCCCCACCTTCTGCAGGATCTTGGCGTGAAATTTGTCGCGCGCCTTGACCCACACCTTCTTCACGCCGGCTTCTTTGAGCACTAGGGTGGTGAGGATGCTGGTCTCCAGATTGTCACCGATGGCGACGAAGACGATGTCGAAGTTGGCCAGCCCCAGCTCGGCCACTGTGGCCTCGTCGGTGGCATCGGCAACGATGACATGGTTGCACAGGGTGGCGATCTGGCGGGTTCTGCTCTCGTCGATGTCGATAGCCAGTACCTCGGCATCCTGTCGTTGCAGCTCTTCGCACAGGGCGCTACCAAACAGGCCCAGGCCGATGACGGCAAACTGGTTGTTCATGAGTGGTTCCTCAACAGTTGGATCTGTCTACTCTAAACCACTGTTATTCGGCCGGAAAGAGCCCAGGTTTTTCGTCATCGACCAACTTGAGGTAGACTGCGCCTTCGCACCAAGCCGGGACAGACCGATGAAACTGAATGCCAACGCCTCCCTGTTGAGTCTCAACACCCTTGCCCTCAATGCTCATTGCCTCTGGCTGGCCGAGGTGGAGCAGGTCGCCGATCTGGGCAACCTGCGCGCCGATCCCCAGCTCGGGTCTTTGCCGCGTCTGACTCTGGGTGGCGGCAGCAATGTGCTGTTTACCACCGATTTTCTCGGGCTGGTGATCCTCAACCGTCTGAAAGGGATCGAGATGCAGGATGGCGGCAATCACTGGTTGCTCCATGTGGCGGCGGGCGAGGATTGGCATCAACTGGTGTGCCATGCCCTGCAGCAGGGGTGGCATGGACTGGAAAACCTGGCGCTTATCCCGGGTACGGTCGGAGCCGCACCGGTGCAGAATATCGGTGCCTATGGTGTCGAGCTGGCCACCTTCTGCGACTATGTGGATGCGTTCAACTGGCAGAGCGGCGAGATGGAGCGGATCGCGGCGGACCAGTGCCGTTTCGGCTATCGCGACAGCATCTTCAAGCATGAGTATCAGGATACTCACCTGATCACCGCCGTCGGCCTGCGTCTGCCCAAGGCGTGGCAACCGGTTGCGGGCTACGGCCCGTTGGCAGCCCTCGGTGAATCCCCAGCGGCCCAAGCCATCTTCGATACCGTCTGCGCAACCCGCATGGCCAAGCTGCCGGATCCGGCTGTGCTCGGCAATGCGGGTAGCTTCTTCAAGAACCCCGTGGTGCCGGCCGAGCTGGCGCAACGGCTCAAGCAGCAGTATCCGCAGATGCCCTGCTATCCGGCCGGAGAGGGTGAGGCCAAGCTGGCCGCGGGCTGGCTGATCGATCAGTGTGGCCTCAAGGGCTTTGCCATCGGTCGCGCCGCCATCCATCAGGAGCAGGCACTGGTGCTGGTCAATCTGGGGGACGCCAGCGCCATGGAGCTGATCGCCCTGGCGGCCCATGTGCGTGACAGCGTGGAGCAGAAGTTTGGTGTAGTGCTGGAGCACGAGGTGCGCTTCATGGGGGCGCAGGGGGAAACATGGCTTGACGAGGTGCTGGCATGACATTGACACCCATCAGACAGACCCTGATTTCCATGCTCAGCGACGGTCAGTTCCACTCCGGCGAACAGCTGGGTGAGCAGCTCGGCATCAGCCGTGCGGCGGTGAGCAAGCATATGGCGGCCCTCAAGGGGCTGGGGCTGGATCTGTTCAGTCTGACCGGCAAGGGCTATCGATTGGCCGTGCCGCTGGCCCTCTACGATCAGGCCCAATTGCAAACCTTGGCCCCGATGGCGCCAATCCACTGCTTCCCGGTCATCGACTCCACCAACCAGTTCCTGTTGGAGCGGGTTAACCAGGCCCGCGCCGGCGAGTGCTGTCTGGCCGAGAGCCAGACTGCCGGCCGTGGTCGTCGTGGCAAGCCGTGGATTTCGCCGTTTGGTTGCCAGCTGATCTTGAGCATGTACTGGCGGCTGGAGCAGGGGATGGCTGCTGCCATGGGATTGAGCCTGGCAGTGGGCGTTGCCGTGGTGGAGGCGCTGGAATCCCTGGGTTATCAGGGAGTTGAGCTCAAGTGGCCCAACGATCTCTACTATCAGGGGCGCAAACTGGCAGGGATCCTGGTGGAGATGAGCGGCAGTGCCGGTGCCAGTTGCCATCTGGTGATCGGGGTAGGGCTCAATCTGGCCATGCCTGCCCGGGAAGGGGAGAGAATTGATCAGGCCTGGGCCGAACTGCGCCACATCAGCCCAGAGCTGGTTGATCGCAACCAGTTGGCTGCCAGGGTGATAGAGCACCTGCAAACCGCCATGCAGACCTTCGAACAGAGCGGATTGGGGAGCTTCGTCGACGCGTGGAACCGGCTCGATCATTTTGCCGGTCGCCCTGTTCGTCTGCTGATGGGCGATCAGGAGGTCCGCGGCATCGCCAGGGGGATCGACGATCGCGGTGCTCTGCGTCTGGAGACGGAGGAGGGCATCAAGTTCTATCTGGGCGGTGAAATCTCCCTGCGCCGGGGAGACTGAGGGCGATCGTGACAGTTATAAACGAAGAGGGGGCCACTGGCCCCCTCTTCGTTTATCCGTTGTCTGTTCAAGCCGTCACTTGCGCAGTTTGATCTGTTCGATGGCGTGCTCCTGTCCCTTGGTCAGGATCAGGTTGGCTCGCTCCCGAGTTGGCAGGATGTTTTCTTGCAAATTCAGATAGTTGATATCTTGCCATATGTTGCCGGCAATCCGGGTCGCTTCGCTTTCCGCCAGCTTGGCATAGTGGTGGAAGTAGGAGTCCGGATCCGAGAAGGCGCCGCTGCGAAACTTGAGGAAACGCTCGATATACCAGGTGCGCAGCAACTCGGCATCGGCATCCACATAGATGGAAAAGTCGACGAAATCAGACACGAACACGCGGTGCGGATCCTGCGGGTAGTCCATGCCGCTTTGCAGCACATTGAGCCCTTCCAGGATCAGGATGTCCGGCTGCTCCACCACCTTCTTCTCGTCGGGAATGATGTCGTAGATAAGGTGGGAATAGACGGGGGCCTCCACCTTTTCGTGTCCCGCGCGGATGTTGGCGACAAACTCCACCAGATGACGGATATCGTAGGACTCGGGGAATCCCTTGCGGCGCATCAGGCCGCGCTCCTCCAGCACCTTGTTGGGATAGAGAAAGCCGTCGGTGGTAACCAGCTCTACCCGCGGGTGCTCCGGCCAGCGCTCCAGCAGCGCTTGCAGAATACGCGCCGTGGTGCTCTTGCCACCGGCCACGCTGCCCGCGATGCTGATGATGTAGGTGCCCTTGCCGCGGGACTGGCCGAGAAACTGCTCCAGCACCCGGCTGCGACGCTGTTTGGCCTTGACGTAGAGATTGAGCAGACGGGAGAGCGGCAGATAGATCTCTTCGACTTCCCGCAATGACACCTTCTCGTTGATCCCGCGCAGGGTCTGCAGATCGTGCTCGGTCAGGGTCAGGGGGACCGAATCGCGCAATAACGCCCATTGTTCGCGGGTGAATTGCAGATAGGGGTTATGCTCTGTCGTCATGGTGTCGTCACTGTTTCTTGGGCACGGCGACCATACACCAAGGGTGGGGGAGCGACAAGCGACCTGGCGGGATTGCCCGATTTGTCGCCATGTTTTTGCAAACTCGGCGGCAATAAAGCACTTTTTGCCAGGCTCAATGGTTGCATCCCCCAAATCCTTACAATAAAATGCGCGACGCTTAGATGTCTGTCGTCTATTTGCCGAGCAAAAGCGATAAAAACAACGGGTGCAAGCAGAATTACCGTTGTGACAATCTGGTATTTGGAGGGGTTCCCGAGCGGCCAAAGGGATCAGACTGTAAATCTGACGGCTCTGCCTTCGAAGGTTCGAATCCTTCTCCCTCCACCATATTTCTCTGCGGTTTGAGTTCTTTGGGTTAGAGAAATGCGGGCATCGTATAATGGCTATTACCTCAGCCTTCCAAGCTGATGATGCGGGTTCGATTCCCGCTGCCCGCTCCAAGATGCTGATATGGCTCAGGCGATACCAAGAGCTACACCCTCGGGTGAGGTCGGCAGTCGAATCTGCCTGTCAGCACCAACCTCTCTTCCCCACCAGATTCAAATCCATCATATAAACTGTTCTGTGGTTAGCTTGCCACCGCGTACTCAGCGTTAGTTTAGAGGGACGATCATGTCTAAAGAAAAATTTGAGCGTAGTAAACCGCACGTTAACGTGGGTACCATCGGCCACGTTGACCACGGTAAAACCACCCTGACTGCTGCTATCACCAACGTGCTGGCCAAGCACTTCGGTGGTAAAGCTTTCGCCTTCGACCAGATCGACAAGGCACCGGAAGAGCGTGAGCGTGGTATCACCATCAACACCTCCCACGTAGAATACGACACCGCTACCCGTCACTACGCTCACGTAGACTGCCCGGGTCACGCCGACTACGTTAAAAACATGATCACCGGTGCTGCCCAGATGGACGGCGCAATCCTGGTAGTAGCTGCGACTGACGGCCCGATGCCGCAGACCCGTGAGCACATCCTGCTGGGTCGCCAGGTAGGCGTACCGTACATCATCGTGTTCATGAACAAGTGCGACATGGTCGATGACGAAGAGCTGCTGGAACTGGTCGAGATGGAAGTTCGCGAACTGCTGTCCGAGTACGACTTCCCGGGTGATGACCTGCCGGTAGTCCGTGGTTCCGCACTGAAAGCGCTGGAAGGCGAAGCTCAGTGGGAAGAGAAGATCATCGAGCTGGCCGGTCACCTGGATTCCTACATCCCGGAGCCGGAGCGCGCGATTGACCAGCCGTTCCTGATGCCAATCGAAGACGTATTCTCCATCGCTGGCCGTGGTACCGTAGTAACCGGTCGTGTAGAGCGCGGTATCGTTAAAGTAGGTGAAGAAGTGGAAATCGTAGGTATCAAAGATACCACCAAGACCACTTGTACCGGTGTTGAGATGTTCCGCAAGCTGCTGGACGAAGGTCGTGCAGGCGAGAACATCGGTGCACTGCTGCGTGGCGTGAAGCGTGAAGACGTAGAGCGTGGTCAGGTCCTGGCCAAGCCGGGCACCATCAAGCCGCACACCAAGTTCGAATCTGAAGTGTACGTACTGTCCAAAGAAGAAGGTGGTCGTCACACCCCGTTCTTCAAAGGCTACCGTCCGCAGTTCTACTTCCGTACTACCGACGTGACCGGAACCATCGAACTGCCGGAAGGCGTAGAGATGGTTATGCCGGGCGACAACATCAAGATGGTTGTTACCCTGATTGCGCCGATCGCGATGGACGACGGCCTGCGTTTCGCCATCCGTGAAGGTGGCCGTACCGTAGGTGCGGGTGTTGTAGCTAAAGTTATCGCTTAATCTTTGGCTTACATAAATAAAGCAAAGCCCCTATAATAGGGGCTTTCTTATGCAGGGGCGTAGTTCGAATTGGTAGAACAGCGGTCTCCAAAACCGATGGTTGCGGGTTCGAGTCCTGCCGCCCCTGCCATATACCTCGTCTCGTACGGGGCTTTTGTGTCTTTGGTTACGTCAGATACAGGTGGGTTGTATGAGTGTTAGTTCTGAGAGCCAGGGCGGAAGCAAGGATACCCTGCTTTGGGGCCTGGTTTTCATTATCCTGGCGGCCGCTGTAGTGGGTAATTATCTGCTGAGTGATGTCATGGTTGCCGTCCGCGCCCTGGGTGTGGTCGTTGTGATTGCTGCTGCTGGTGCAGTGGCCCTGCAAACCACCAAGGGAAAGGCAACACTGGCATTCGCCCGTGAGTCTCGCCTGGAAGTCCGCAAGGTCGTATGGCCGACCCGTCAGGAAGCCATTCAGACAACCCTGATTGTGCTGGCGGTGACTGCCGTGATGGGCCTGCTGCTGTTCGTTCTGGACGGTGCCTTGGTCTGGTTGGTCAACCTGATTACCGGTGTGTAAGGATAAGCCATGACTGAACAACGTGAACAACGTATGAGATGGTATGTCGTGCAGGCATTTTCCGGCTATGAAGGCCGTGTTGCCAAATCTCTGCGTGAACATATCAAGATGCATGGCATGGAAGACATGTTCGGTGAAGTACTGGTCCCGACCGAAGAAGTGGTCGAGATGCGTGCCGGCCAGAAGCGCAAGAGTGAGCGCAAATTTTTCCCGGGTTATGTCCTGGTCCAGATGATCATGGATGAAACCACGTGGCACCTGGTACGCAATGTACCGCGCGTCATGGGCTTCATCGGCGGTACTTCCGACCGCCCGGCGCCGATCTCCGACAAAGAGGCCGATGCCATTCTGAATCGTCTGCAGGATGCCCACGACAAGCCGCGTCCGAAAACCCTGTTTGAACCGGGTGAGATGGTACGGGTTGCCGATGGTCCGTTTGCCGACTTCAACGGTACCGTTGAAGAAGTGGATTACGAGAAGAGCCGCGTGAAGGTCTCCGTACTGATCTTCGGTCGTTCTACTCCGGTTGAACTGGATTTTGGTCAGGTCGAAAAAGGCTGATCGAATTCTGTACGTTTAACGGTTGTCAGGGGCAGCGAATATCTCTATAATTCGCTGCCCCTTTATTAGTTGGGGAGCCGTTTGCAGGAGCATGTCTCCGAGGCGCTAGAACCCATATTTGAGGTAATTTCCTAATGGCTAAGAAAGTCACAGCTTATATCAAGCTGCAGGTTGCTGCTGGTGCAGCCAACCCGTCTCCTCCCGTTGGTCCTGCACTGGGTCAACACGGTGTTAATATCATGGAATTCTGTAAGGCGTTCAACGCCCGTACAGAGAAGCTGGAAAAAGGTTCACCGACTCCGGTCGTGATCACCGTTTACAGCGACCGTTCCTTCACCTTCGAAACCAAGACTCCGCCCGCTTCCTTCCTGCTGAAGAAAGCTGCTGGCATCAAGTCTGGTTCTGCCAAGCCGAACAAAGACAAGGTTGGTAAGGTGACCGTTGCTCAGCTGCAAGAAATCGCCAAGACCAAAGAGCCGGATATGACCGGTGCCGATCTGGATGCAAAAGTACGTTGCATCGCCGGCTCCGCTCGTTCCATGGGTCTGGTAGTGGAGGATTAAGACAATGGCTAAACTTTCCAAGCGTATGCGCGTTATTCGCGAAAAAGTTGACGGTACCAAAGAGTACTCCATCAACGAAGCCATTGCCCTGCTGAAAGAACTGGCTACCGCCAAGTTCGTTGAAAGCGTTGACGTTGCTGTCAACCTGGGTATCGACGCTCGTAAATCCGACCAGAACGTACGTGGTGCAACTGTACTGCCGCACGGTACCGGTCGTGACGTTCGCGTTGCCGTATTTACCCAAGGTGCCAACGCCGAAGCTGCCAAAGCTGCCGGTGCTGACCTGGTAGGTATGGATGACCTGGCCGAGCTGGTCAAAAAAGGCGAGATGAACTTCGACGTCGTTATCGCATCCCCGGATGCCATGCGCGTTGTTGGTCAGCTGGGTCAAATCCTAGGCCCGCGTGGTCTGATGCCGAACCCGAAAGTTGGTACTGTAACTCCGAACGTTGCCGAAGCCGTCAAGAACGCCAAGGCTGGTCAGGTTCGTTACCGTAACGACAAGAATGGTATCATCCATACCACTCTGGGTAAGGTTTCTTTCAACGAAGTTCAGCTGAAAGAAAACTTGGAAGCTCTGCTGGTTGCCCTGAAAAAAGGCAAGCCCTCTTCCGCCAAAGGTCAATTCATCAAGAAAGTCAGCATCTCCACCACCATGGGGGCCGGTGTTGCCGTAGACCAAGCTTCTCTGGAAGCTCAGGCCTAATTGATGGGTTTTACAAGGCGCAAAATTTAATCTATAATTTTGCGCCTTGATTGGTTGGGGGTTTCGACCTCCGTCCAAGACCGCAGGAGGCTGCAAAGCCTTAATGTTTCCTGCGTAGACGGTGCCGGAAACCCAGCGAGAAAGATTCTTTCTCTTCTGGAATCCTGCTACCGCATCGTTCCCCTCTGTTGTTAAAAGTAGGGGGGATGTGTCAGTACTGGGTCTACAGACCCGGATTCAATCCAGGAGTTAAGCCAATGGCATTGGGACTCGAAGACAAAAAGGCAATTGTTGCTGAAGTCAACGAAGCTGCCAAAGGCGCCCTGTCCGCAGTTGTAGCCGATTCTCGCGGTGTGACTGTAGACAAGATGACCGTCCTGCGTAAGACCGCTCGTGAAGCTGGTGTGTACATGCGCGTTGTGCGTAACACCCTGCTGCGTCGCGCGGTTGAAGGTACCGAATACGAGTGCCTGAACGACGCATTTACCGGTCCTACCTTGATTGCTTTCTCCAACGAACACCCGGGCGCTGCCGCTCGTCTGTTCAAAGAGTTTGCCAAAGCGAACCAAAAGTTCGAAATCAAGGCTGGCGCTTTTAACGGTGAGTTTATCGCCGCAGCACAAATTGATCGTCTGGCCACGCTGCCGACCTACGAAGAAGCAATTGCGAAGTTGATGGCTACCATGAAGGAAGCCTCTGCTGGCAAGCTGGTTCGTACTATCGCTGCTGTTCGCGACCAGAAACAAGCTGCTGCTTGATTCTCGCCTATCTAGGCTGTTTGAGTTTATTCAACATCAGGAATTTTTGTCATGTCTATCACTAAAGACCAAATCATCGAAGCCGTTGCTTCCATGTCCGTAATGGAAGTTGTTGAGCTGATCGAAGCTATGGAAGAGAAGTTCGGTGTTTCTGCCGCTGCTGCCGTAATGGCTGGCCCGGCTGCTGCTGAAGCAGTAGAAGAGAAGACCGAGTTCGACGTAGTTCTGACTGCTGCCGGTGCTAACAAAGTTGCCGTTATCAAAGCCGTTCGTGGCGCCACCGGTCTGGGCCTGAAAGAAGCCAAGGACCTGGTAGAAGCTGCTCCGGCTAACCTGAAAGAAGGCATCTCCAAAGACGAAGCTGAAGCTCTGAAGAAAGAGCTGGAAGCTGCCGGTGCTTCTGTTGAGATCAAATAATCTGCATTTATGTAGATTAGCCTGATAAAACAGGCTAGGGCTGGTGAATTTTTGTTCACCAGCCTTTTTGCGCTGTAGACTGAGAGCATTTCACACCGTTTACGACTCTCGGTGCACCAGCAATCCGGACTGTTTTCTTTCGTCCGGGCCAACACAAAACGGTGTTGAGACAGAGCTGTCCCGCGGGACAGAGTGGGTCACTTATCAGCGAGCTGAGGAACCCTATGGTTTACTCTTATACCGAAAAAAAACGCATTCGTAAGGACTTCGGTAAGCGAGACCAGGTACTGGACACGCCTTATCTGTTGTCCATTCAGCTGGACTCCTTCAAGCAGTTCATCGAGGCTGACCCGGAAGGTGAATATGGCCTAGAGGCCGCTTTCCGTAGCGTTTTCCCGATCACCAGTTACTCCGGTAGTGCTGAGCTTCAGTATGTCAGCTATCGCCTGGGTGAGCCGGTATTTGACGTAAAAGAATGCCAGATCCGTGGAGTGACCTACTCCGCGCCGCTGCGTGTCAAGCTTCGTATGGTTCTGTACGACCGTGAAGCAGCTGCCGGCACCGTCAAAGACATCAAGGAACAAGAAGTATACATGGGCGAAATTCCGCTCATGACCGAGAACGGCACCTTTGTTATCAATGGTACCGAGCGGGTAATCGTCTCCCAGCTGCATCGTAGCCCGGGCGTCTTCTTCGACCACGATAAAGGCAAAACACATTCATCCGGTAAGGTGCTCTATAACGCTCGCGTTATCCCCTACCGTGGCTCCTGGCTGGACTTCGAGTTCGATGCGAAAGACAACCTGTTTGTCCGTATCGACCGTCGTCGTAAATTGCCGGCATCCATTATTCTGCGCGCCCTGGACTTCAGTTCCGAAGAAATCCTGGCCACCTTCTTTGAGACCATCGGTTTCGAAGTGAAAGATGGCAAGTTGATGATGGATCTGGTGCCTGAGCGCCTGCGTGGTGAAACTGCGACCTTTGACATCGTGGCCAATGGCGCCGTGGTGGTTGAAACCGGTCGTCGTGTGACCGCGCGTCACATCCGCCAGTTGGAAAAAGATTCCGTCACCCAGATCGAAGTGCCGGTTGAGTATGTTGTTGGCAAAGTTGCTGCCAAGGACTACGCACATCCGCAGACTGGCGAGCTGGTTGTCGCTGCCAACCAGGCCCTGAGCCTGGAAGCCATCGCCAACCTGTCCCAGGCCGGCTTCAAGCATTTCGAGGTTCTGTTCACCAACGAACTGGACCACGGTGCCTACATGTCCGAGACCCTGCGCATCGACTCCAGCACCAACCGTCTGGAAGCGCTGGTAGAGATCTACCGCATGATGCGTCCGGGCGAGCCGCCCACCCGCGAGGCCGCAGAGCAGCTGTTCGAGAACCTGTTCTTCTCCGCCGAGCGTTACGACCTGTCCACCGTTGGTCGGATGAAGTTCAACCGTCGCCTGGGTCGTGAAGACGAAACCGGCGTGGGTGTGCTGACCAAGGACGACATCGTCGAGGTGATGAAGCGCCTGATCGATATCCGTAACGGCAACGATGAAGTGGACGATATCGACCACCTAGGTAACCGTCGTATCCGTTCCGTCGGCGAAATGGCTGAAAACCAGTTCCGTGTCGGTCTGGTGCGTGTCGAGCGTGCGGTCAAGGAGCGTCTCTCCTTGGGCGACCTGGACACCCTGATGCCGCAGGATCTGATCAACGCCAAGCCGATCTCCGCCGCAGTCAAAGAGTTCTTTGGTTCCAGCCAGCTGTCCCAGTTCATGGACCAGAACAACCCGCTGTCCGAAGTGACCCACAAGCGCCGTATCTCCGCGCTGGGCCCGGGCGGTTTGACTCGTGAGCGCGCCGGCTTTGAAGTCCGAGACGTACACCCGACCCACTACGGTCGTCTGTGCCCGATCGAGACTCCTGAAGGTCCGAACATCGGTCTGATCAACTCCCTGTCCGTGTACTCTCGTACCAACGAGTACGGTTTCCTCGAGACTCCGTACCGCAAGGTCATTGACGGTGTGATCACCGACGAAGTGGACTATCTGTCTGCTATTGAAGAAGGCAAGTACGTGATCGCACAGGCTAACGCCGCGACCACCGAAGATGGCCGTCTGAAAGATGAATTGATCCCGTGCCGTCACAAAGGTGAATCCACCTTTATGAACGCCGACCAGATCCAGTATATGGACGTGAGCCCGCAGCAGATCGTATCTGTGGCAGCAGCCCTGATCCCGTTCCTGGAACACGATGACGCGAACCGCGCATTGATGGGTTCAAACATGCAACGTCAGGCTGTACCGACCCTGCGTGCTGACAAGCCGCTGGTAGGTACCGGTATGGAACGCGCTGTGGCCGTTGACTCCGGTGTAACCGTAGTCGCCAAGCGTGGTGGCATGATCGACTATGTCGATGCCTCCCGTATCGTTATCAAGGTAAATGAAGATGAGCTGTTGCCAGGCGAAGCCGGCATCGACATCTACAACCTGACCAAATACACCCGTTCCAACCAGAACACCTGTATCAACCAGCGTCCTTGCGTGATGTTGGGTGAGCCGGTGATGGCTGGCGACGTACTGGCTGACGGCCCGTCCACCGACTTGGGTGAACTGGCGCTGGGTCAGAACATGCGCGTCGCGTTCATGCCGTGGAACGGTTACAACTTCGAAGACTCGATCCTGGTGAACGAGCGTGTTGTTCAGGAAGATCGCCTGACCACCATCCATATCCAGGAACTGGCCTGTATCTCCCGTGACACCAAGCTGGGTCCGGAAGAGATCACTGCCGACATCCCGAACGTGGGTGAAGCCGCGCTGTCCAAGCTGGATGAGTCCGGTATCGTCTACGTGGGTGCCGAAGTGAAGGGCGGCGACATCCTGGTTGGTAAGGTGACTCCGAAAGGTGAAACCCAGCTGACTCCGGAAGAGAAGCTGCTGCGTGCCATCTTCGGTGAGAAGGCCTCCGATGTGAAGGACTCCTCCCTGCGTGTGCCGAACGGTGTGTACGGTACCGTGGTTGACGTGCAAGTCTTTACCCGCGATGGCGTGGAAAAAGACAAGCGCGCCAAAGAAATCGAAGAGATGCAGCTTAAGGAAGCGAAGAAGGACTTGACCGAAGAGTTCAAGATCCTGGAAGACGGCATTTTCGGCCGCTCCCGCAACCTGCTGCTGGCCGCTGGTTACAGCGAAGATCGTCTGAACAAGCTGGAGCGTTCCAAGTGGTTTGAACTGGCCATCGAAGATGAAGCCAAGCAGACCGAACTGGAGCAGATCGCTGAGCAGCACGTTGAGCTGAAAGCCGAGTTCGACAAGAAGTTCGAGAACAAGCGTCGCAAGATTATCCAGGGTGATGATCTGGCGCCGGGCGTACTGAAAATCGTCAAGGTTTATCTGGCAGTCAAGCGTCGCATCCAACCGGGTGACAAGATGGCGGGCCGTCACGGTAACAAGGGTGTTATCTCCAAGATCTGCCCGGTCGAGGATATGCCTCATGACGAATTCGGCCGTCCGGTCGACATCGTACTGAACCCGTTGGGTGTACCGTCTCGTATGAACATCGGTCAGATCCTCGAAGTTCACCTGGGCCTGGCGGCCAAGGGGATCGGCGAGAAGATCGACCGCATGGTCAAAGAGCAGCGTGAGCTGCACGAGATGCGCAACTTCCTGCAACAGGTCTATGACCTGGGCGAGAAGGACTCCCAGCAAGTGAACATCGCCGAGCTGTCCGACGACGACGTGCGTACCCTGGTGGGTAACCTGCGTAAGGGTCTGCCGGTTGCTACGCCGGTCTTTGATGGTGCCAAAGAGCGCGAAATCAAGGCCCTGCTGAAGCTGGCCGATCTGCCGGAATCCGGTCAGATTGATCTGTTCGATGGCCGCACTGGTAACCGCTTCGAGCGTAAGGTAACCGTAGGTTACATGTACATGCTGAAGCTGAACCACTTGGTCGACGACAAGATGCACGCGCGTTCTACCGGTTCTTACAGCCTGGTTACCCAGCAGCCGCTGGGTGGTAAGGCTCAGTTCGGTGGTCAGCGTTTCGGTGAGATGGAAGTGTGGGCCCTGGAGGCTTACGGTGCGGCATATACCCTGCAGGAGATGCTGACCGTCAAGTCTGACGATGTGAATGGCCGTACCAAGATGTACAAGAACATCGTGGATGGCGACCACCGTATGGAGCCGGGCATGCCCGAATCCTTCAACGTATTGCTGAAGGAAATCCGCTCTCTGGGTATCAACATCGAGCTGGACGAAGAGTAAGAGCTCGCTCTTATTGTTCGAGAATTGACGTGGGCGCCCCGCTGTTTTGGCAGCCGGGGCGCCGAGGTTAGACTCCTGACAGGGGAAACACGTGAAAGACTTACTCAAGTTTTTGAAGGCTCAGACCAAGACCGAAGAGTTTGACAGTATCAAGATCGGTCTGGCCTCTCCTGACATGATCCGCTCCTGGTCATTCGGTGAGGTCAAAAAGCCTGAGACCATCAACTACCGGACTTTCAAGCCGGAGCGTGATGGTCTGTTCTGCGCCCGTATCTTCGGACCGGTGAAGGACTACGAGTGTCTGTGCGGCAAGTACAAGCGCCTGAAACACCGTGGTGTGATCTGTGAGAAGTGCGGCGTTGAAGTGACCCAGACCAAGGTCCGTCGTGAGCGTATGGGCCACATCGAGCTGGCCAGCCCGACTGCCCACATCTGGTTCCTGAAGTCTCTGCCGTCCCGTATCGGTCTGCTGCTGGACATGACCCTGCGCGACATCGAGCGCGTGCTCTACTTCGAATCTTTCGTGGTAATCGAGCCGGGCATGACCAACCTCGAACGCAGCCAGATGCTCTCCGAAGAGCAGTACCTGGATGCGCTGGAAGAGTGGGGCGACGAATTTGACGCCAAGATGGGTGCCGAAGCAATCCTGGCATTGCTGCGTGCCATCGATCTGGAAGGTGAAGTCAAGACCATGCGCGAGGAGCTGGATCAGACCAACTCCGAGACCAAGCGCAAGAAGACCACCAAGCGTCTGAAGCTGATGGAAGCCTTCCTGCAGTCCGGCAACAAGCCGGAGTGGATGATCATGACAGTGCTGCCCGTGCTGCCGCCGGACCTGCGTCCGTTGGTACCGCTGGACGGCGGCCGTTTCGCGACCTCCGATCTGAACGATCTGTACCGTCGCGTGATCAACCGTAACAACCGCTTGAAGCGTCTGCTGGATCTGGCTGCGCCGGACATCATCGTGCGCAACGAAAAGCGCATGCTGCAAGAGTCCGTCGATGCTCTGCTGGACAACGGCCGTCGTGGCCGCGCCATCACTGGCTCCAACAAGCGCCCGCTGAAATCCCTGGCCGACATGATCAAGGGTAAGCAAGGTCGTTTCCGTCAGAACCTGCTCGGTAAGCGTGTCGACTACTCCGGTCGTTCCGTTATCACCGTAGGTCCGACCCTGCGCCTGCATCAGTGTGGCCTGCCGAAGAAGATGGCGCTGGAACTGTTCAAGCCGTTCATCTATGGCAAGCTGGAAACTCGCGGCCTGGCGACCACCATCAAGGCTGCCAAGAAGATGGTTGAACGCGAAGAAGCTGTCGTTTGGGATATCCTGGACGAAGTGATCCGCGAACACCCGGTCCTGCTGAACCGTGCACCGACCCTGCACCGTCTGGGTATCCAGGCGTTCGAACCGACCCTGGTTGAAGGCAAGGCAATCCAGCTGCACCCGCTCGTTTGTGCTGCGTATAACGCGGACTTCGACGGTGACCAGATGGCAGTTCACGTACCGCTGACCCTGGAAGCCCAGCTGGAAGCGCGCGCCCTGATGATGTCTACCAACAACATCCTGTCGCCTGCCTCCGGTGAGCCGATCATCGTTCCGTCCCAGGACGTGGTCTTGGGTCTGTATTACATGACCCGTGCCCGTATCAACGCCAAGGGCGAAGGTATGGTGCTGTCCGGTCCGAAAGAGGCCGAGAAGGTTTACCGTGCCGGCCTGGCTGACCTGCATGCGCGCGTCAAGTGCCGCATCACCGAGTACGTGAAGAACGAAGCCGGTGAACTGGTTGCCAAGACCGAGATGAAGAACACCACCGTTGGTCGTGCGATCCTGAGTCTGATCCTGCCGAAAGGCATGGAATACGCCCTGATCGACGAGCCGAAGGTGCTGAGCGCTGCCGAGCAAGCCGATCTGGACGCCAATCCGCAAAACTGGATCAAGTGCGTATCCAACAAGGCGCTGGGCAAGAAGCTGATCTCTCGTCTGCTGAACACCTGCTATCGCAAGCAGGGCCTGAAGGACACCGTTATCTTCGCTGACCAGCTGATGTATACCGGTTTCCACTATGCGGCCCTGTCCGGTGCGTCCGTTGGTATCGATGACATGGTCATCCCGGATGCCAAGAAAGACATCATCGCTGCGGCCGAAGCCGAAGTTGCCGAGATCCAGGATCAGTTCCTGTCCGGTCTGGTGACTGCGGGCGAACGCTACAACAAGGTTATCGATATCTGGGCCAGCGCCAACGAGCGCGTCTCCAAGGCCATGATGGAGAACTTGTCCAAAGAGCGTAACGTCAACTCGCTGGGTGACGAAGAAGAGCAGGCCTCGTTCAACAGCATCTTTATGATGGCCGACTCTGGTGCGCGGGGTTCCGCAGCTCAGATCCGTCAGCTGGCCGGTATGCGTGGCCTGATGGCCAAGCCGGATGGCTCCATCATCGAGACCCCGATCATCGCGAACTTCCGCGAAGGTCTGAACGTACTGCAGTACTTTATCTCCACTCACGGTGCTCGTAAGGGTCTGGCGGATACCGCACTGAAGACTGCGAACTCCGGTTACCTGACTCGTCGTCTGGTAGACGTGGCGCAGGACATGGTGATCACCGAGGACGATTGCGGCACTACCGACGGTCTGTGGATGACTCCGCTTATCGAGGGTGGCGACGTAGTCGAGCCGCTGCGTGAGCGCGTGCTGGGTCGTGTGGTGGCGGAAGATGTCATCAAGCCGGGTACCGAGGACGAGATCCTGGTGGCTCGCAACACCCTGCTCGACGAGCAGCTGTGTGACCTGCTGGAGCGTAACTCCGTTGACCGTGTGAAGGTACGTTCTGCCATCACCTGTGAGACCGACTTCGGTAACTGTGCCCACTGCTATGGTCGCGACCTGGCCCGTGGTCACCTGGTTAACAAGGGTGAGGCTGTCGGTGTTATCGCCGCCCAGTCCATCGGTGAACCGGGTACTCAGCTGACCATGCGTACCTTCCACATCGGTGGTGCCGCATCTCGTGCCGCAGCAGAAAGCAGCATCCAGGTGAAGAACACTGGTAGCATCAAGCTGCAGAACGCCAAGTTCGTTCACAACAGCGAAGACAAACTGGTTATCACCTCTCGTTCAACCGAACTGACCATCATGGACGACATGGGCCGTACCAAGGAAAGCCACAAGCTGCCTTACGGTGCTGTGCTGGAAGTGAAGGACGGTCAGGCGGTGAACGCTGGTGATACCGTTGCCAACTGGGATCCGCACACTCACCCGATCATCACCGAAGTGGCAGGTCGTCTGCACTTCGAACACATGATCGACGGCGTGACCATCACTCGTCAGACCGACGAGCTGACCGGTCTCTCCTCTATCGTCGTGCTGGACGTCAACGAGCGTCCGAGCGCCGGTAAAGAGATGCGTCCGACCGTGAAACTGGTCGACCTGAACGGCAACGATGTGATGATCCCGGGTACCGATGTAGCCGCCCAGTACTTCCTGCCGGGCAAGGCGATCGTGAACCTGGAAGATGGTGCCAACGTGGGTGTGGGTGACGCGGTTGCGCGTATCCCGCAGGAATCCGGCGGTACCAAGGACATCACCGGTGGTCTGCCGCGCGTTGCGGATCTGTTCGAAGCTCGTCAACCGAAAGAACCGGCTATCCTGGCCGAGATCTCCGGTACCATCTCCTTCGGTAAAGAGACCAAGGGCAAGCGCCGTCTGGTCATCACCCCGACCGATGGTGGCAACGTCTACGAGGAGATGATTCCGAAGTGGCGTAACCTGAACGTGTTCGAAGGTGAAAAAGTTGAGAAGGGTGAAGTACTGGCGGACGGTCCCGAGTCTGCTCACGACATCCTGCGTCTGCGCGGTATCAGCCCGGTCGCCAACTACATCGCCAACGAAGTGCAGGACGTTTACCGTCTGCAGGGCGTTAAGATCAACGACAAGCACATCGAAGTCATCGTTCGTCAGATGCTGCGCAAGTGCGAGATCCTGACTGCTGGCGACACCGACCTGATCGAAGGCGAACAGGTTGAAGTGGCTCGCGTGAAGATTGCCAACCGTAAGCTGGTTGCCGAGGGCAAGACCCCTGCGACCTACCGTCACGTGCTGATGGGTATTACCAAGGCGTCTCTGAGCACCGAGTCCTTCATCTCCGCGGCTTCCTTCCAGGAAACCACTCGTGTTCTGACCGAAGCCGCCGTAGGTGGCAAGCGTGACGAACTGCGTGGTCTGAAAGAGAACGTCATCGTGGGTCGTCTGATCCCGGCCGGTACCGGTTTTGCGTACCACCATGGCCGGATCAACCAGCGTGCTGCCGCAGCTCGTGCTGTTGGCACCCCCCAGGTGACCGCTGATGAGGCTCAACAGAACCTGGCGGATCTGCTGAACGCAGCCGGTAGCTTCGACGAAGAGTAATCTCTTCTCCATGATTAAAAAGGGCTCCTTCAGGGAGCCCTTTTTGTTGGTGTTTTCCTCGTCAAAGTCAGGTCTGGCACGGTTTTCAGGATGATCCAGAGCAAAGTTGTAGAGTAAAAAATCAAAAAAAGTTGACTTTAATGCCCTGCAATTTAAAACTCGGAAAAGTTGAACGGTTATTACAGGGGTAGAACATGACTGTCGGTATCGAGGAGGCCATGCTTCCCGAAGAACAGCTGATCAGCCGCACTTTTACAGATGAAGACAGGGAATTGTTGCGCTCATATGACGGGCTCATCGATGGCTTGGCCGAGTTGTTCGGCAAGCATTGTGAAGTGGTGCTTCACTCCCTGGAGAATCTGCATGAGTCGGTGATCAAGATCGCCAACGGATTCAATACCGGACGCTCCCTGGGGGCGCCCATCACCGATCTGGCCTTGCGTATGCTCAAGGATATCGAGAGCACGGGGCAAGATTACACGCATAGCTATTTTGCTCGCAGCCGCACCGGTGCCCTGATGAAGTCGAGCACCATCGCCATCCGGAACAGCGAGCGGCAGGTGATCGGCCTTATCTGCATCAATCTGCACATCAATGCCCCCTTCCACGAGTTCGTGGCCGAATTTTTCCCGACGCCGCAGCAGGTTGCGCGTCAGTCTCCCGAGACGTTTGCCAACAGCGTCGAAGAATTGGTTGCCCAGACGGTGGACAATACCATCGATGAAATCAACCGCGATCCGACCGTGGCCAACAATGCCAAGAACCGGTTTATCGTGACCCAGTTGTTCGAGAAAGGAATTTTCGACATCAAGGATTCGATCAACCTGGTGGCAGACAAACTGAATATTTCCAAACATACCGTTTATCTCTACATCCGGCAGCGCAAGCAGGGTGAAGACGAAAACGAATAATCATTCCAGAAGGGGATACATGAATGGCTAAAGAAGTTATTGCAACCGACAAGGCACCCGCTGCGATTGGTCCGTATGTTCAGGCGACCAAGGTGGGTGAGATGATCTTTACTTCAGGACAGATCCCGCTTGATCCGGCTACCATGGAGATTGTCGAAGGCGGTATCGAAGCCCAGGCTGAGCAGGTAATGAAGAATCTGGTTGCCGTGCTGAAAGCGGCTGGCGCTGATACCGGCAAGGTGGTGAAGACCACCTGCTTCCTGAGCGACATGAATAACTTCGTGGCCTTCAACCAGGTTTATGCCCGTTACTTTGGCGACGCAGCTCCGGCACGCTCCTGTGTGGAAGTGGCCCGTCTGCCGAAGGATGTGCTGGTTGAAGTGGAAGCCATTGCCCACCTCTGATCGCTCTGGTTGAACAAGCCCCTCCTGGCAGGGGCTTTTTTGTTTTTGGCGTACAATGGACAGGCATCAGCACAGGAGCCTGATATGAGTTTGAGTTTTGCCCTCCTGGTGACCGGACCTGCCTATGGTACCCAGTCTGCCAGTACCGCCTATCGTTTTGCCCGTAGCCTGTTGGCGCAGGGGCATACCCTTTCCCATCTGTTTTTCTATCAGGACGGTGTCTACAACGGCAACGGCCTCCATGCGCCCGCTTCCGATGAAACGGATCTGGTGCGTCTGTGGCGAGAGTTGGCGATAGAGCAGGGGATCCGGATCGATGTCTGTGTCGCCGCCGCCATGCGCCGTGGCGTACTCGATGAACAGGAGGCCAAGGGGGTTGGACATGATCACTTCAATCTGCAGGCCCCCTTCTGCCTGAGCGGTCTGGGGCAGCTGGCCGAGGCGACCTTGACGGCCGATCGGCTGGTCCAGTTCTAGGAGAGGGTCATGACCAAAAAAATTGCATTTATCTGCCGCCGTGGGCCTCATGGCTATGCGGCCGGGCGAGAGGGACTGGATGCCCTGCTGGCCACGTCGGCGCTTACCGAATCAGTGGCACTCTTTCTGATCGGTGACGGCGTGCTGCAACTGGTCAAGGAGCAGCAACCTGCCGCTATTCTGCAGCGTCACTATGCACCGACCTTCAAGATGCTGGAACTCTACGATATCGAGGAGGTCTATGTCTGTGCTGACTCACTGGCCGAGCGCGGGCTGACCCTCGATGATCTGCTCATTCAGGTCGAGAGCATGCCACGGGAGGCATTGGCTCGCTGCTGGGCACAATGTTCGGCTCACATCAGTTTCTGAGGTCTTCATGTTGCATCTGATTATGAACTCCCCCTTCCAGAGCCAGGCGTTGGCGCAAGCGTTGGCATACTGTCAGCCGGAAGACGAGCTGGTATTGATGCAGGATGCGGTGATCGCCGCATCGGCGCCACACTGGTGTGAACAGCTGGCAGGCATACCGCTCTATGTCATGCAGGAAGACCTGCAGGCTCGCGGATTGTCTCGTCGCGTGGGGACAGAGATCGATATGGCGGGTCTGGTCGCCTTGATTGCACAAAAAGGGTCCCCACTGACCTGGGGGGAGTGACAGGATTATTTTCAATATAATTCAGGTTGTTATTATGGATCTCGGTGGTTTGCGCTGCGCCGTCCATGCCGCGAATTGTATAAATCTTGACTCCCTAGACAACAGGGCATAAAATTTCGCGTCCCCGTATCTGCGGGGAGGATTTTTCACATGTTTATGAAGTCATTATCAGGAGCCTTTTGATGGCAACTATTAACCAGTTGGTTCGCAAGCCGCGCACTAAGCTCGTTGTTAAGAGCAACGTGCCTGCGCTGGAAGCGTGCCCTCAGAAGCGTGGCGTGTGCACCCGTGTATACACCACCACCCCGAAGAAGCCTAACTCTGCACTGCGTAAAGTATGCCGTGTACGTCTGACCAACGGCTTCGAAGTCACCTCCTACATCGGCGGTGAAGGTCACAACCTGCAAGAGCACTCTGTTGTTCTGATCCGTGGCGGTCGTGTAAAAGACTTGCCTGGTGTTCGTTACCACACCGTTCGTGGTGCGCTGGACTGTGCCGGTGTTAAAGACCGTAAGCAGGCTCGCTCCAAGTACGGCGTGAAGCGTCCGAAAGCTTAATGGTTCTCCGTTAAGTAAGGCCAAACGTTAATTCGTTTCTAGTTAGATAACTTTCTAGTTTTGGGTAACCCCTGAAGTTCACGGAGAATTGAAATGCCAAGACGTCGTGTTGTTGGTCAGCGTAAAATCCTGCCGGATCCCAAGTTCGGATCTGAGCTGCTGGCTAAATTCGTCAACGTAGTAATGGTTGACGGTAAGAAATCTGTTTCCGAAGCCATCGTATACGGTGCTCTGGATATCATTGCCGCTAAATCCGGCAAAGAGCACCTGGCTGTATTTGAAGAAGCTCTGGATAACATTCGTCCGGCGGTCGAGGTTAAATCTCGTCGCGTCGGTGGTGCAACCTATCAGGTACCGGTAGAAGTTCGTCCGGTTCGTCGCAATGCTCTGGCAATGCGCTGGTTGGTTGATGCCGCTCGTAAACGTGGTGAAAAATCAATGGCTCAGCGTTTGGCTGGCGAGCTGCTGGATGCCGCTGAGAACAAGGGTTCGTCTGTCAAGAAACGTGAAGACGTTCACCGTATGGCTGAAGCGAACAAGGCCTTCGCTCACTTCCGCTGGTAATCCGCTTGCGCAGGGTCTTCTGGCTCTGCGCACCTTTAATTATCTAGGGACAAGCGCCTTAGTAAGAGGATGACAATGGCTCGTACAACCCCCATTGAGCGTTATCGTAACATCGGTATCTCCGCTCACATTGACGCCGGTAAGACTACTACTACCGAGCGTGTACTGTTTTACACCGGTGTAAGCCACAAGATCGGTGAAGTTCACGATGGCGCTGCCACCATGGACTGGATGGAACAGGAACAAGAGCGTGGTATTACCATCACCTCCGCCGCGACCACCGCTTTCTGGTCCGGTATGGGTAAACAGTTCCAACCGCACCGTATCAACATCATCGATACCCCGGGCCACGTTGACTTTACTATCGAAGTAGAGCGCTCCATGCGTGTTCTGGACGGTGCCGTAATGGTGTACTGTGCCGTAGGTGGCGTACAGCCACAGTCTGAAACCGTATGGCGTCAGGCTAACAAGTACAAGGTTCCCCGTATCGCGTTCGTCAACAAGATGGACCGTACCGGTGCCAACTTCCTGCGTTGCGTTGAGCACATCAAGACCCGTCTGAAAGGCACTCCGGTTCCTCTGCAGCTGAACATCGGCTCCGAAGAGAACTTCAAGGGTGTTATCGACCTGGTCAAGATGAAGGCCATCAACTGGAACGAAGCTGACCAAGGCGTTTCCTTCGACTACGAAGACGTCCCGGCTGAGCTGCTGGAACAAGCGCAAGAAATGCGCATGAACCTGGTTGAAGCTGCTGCAGAAGCCTCTGAAGACTTGATGGAAAAATACTTGGGCGGCGAAGAGCTGACCGAGGAAGAGATCAAGCAAGCTCTGCGTCAGCGCGTGCTGAACAACGAAATCATCCTGGTAACCTGTGGCTCCGCGTTCAAGAACAAGGGCGTACAGGCAATGCTGGATGCGGTTGTTGAGTATCTGCCTGCTCCGACCGACGTTGCTGCTATCGACGGCCTGAAAATGGACGGCGAAACCAAAGACGTGCGTCACGCTTCTGACGACGAGCCGTTCTCTGCTCTGGCGTTCAAGATCGCTACCGACCCGTTCGTTGGTAACCTGACCTTCTTCCGCGTGTACTCCGGTGTGGTTAACTCCGGTGACTCCGTGCTGAACTCCGTCAAGGACAAGCGCGAGCGTTTCGGCCGTATCGTTCAGATGCACGCCAACAAGCGTGAAGAGATCAAAGAAGTTCGCGCAGGCGATATCGCTGCTGCCATCGGTCTGAAAGACGTGACCACTGGTGACACCCTGTGTGACGAAAAAGCGCCGATCATCCTCGAGCGTATGGAATTCCCGGAACCGGTAATCTCCATCGCGGTTGAGCCGAAAACCAAGGCTGACCAAGAGAAGATGGGCTTGGCACTGGGCCGTCTGGCTCAGGAAGACCCGTCCTTCCGCGTATGGACCGACGAAGAATCTGGCCAAACCATCATCGCCGGTATGGGTGAGCTGCACCTGGACATCATCGTTGACCGTATGCGTCGCGAGTTCAAGGTTGAAGCCAACGTAGGTAAGCCGCAGGTTGCCTACCGTGAAACCATCCGCAACACCGTTAAAGACGTTGAAGGCAAGCATGCCAAGCAGTCTGGTGGTCGTGGTCAGTACGGTCACGTTGTGATCGACATGTACCCGCTGGAAGAAGGCAAGGGCTACGAGTTCGTAAACGACATCAAAGGCGGTGTCATTCCTGGCGAATTCGTCCCGGGTGTTGACAAAGGCATCCAGGAGCAGCTCAAGTCTGGTCCGCTGGCTGGTTACCCGGTTATGGATCTGGGCGTGCGTTTGCACTTCGGTTCCTACCACGATGTTGACTCTTCCGAACTGGCGTTCAAGATCGCTGCTTCCATGGCCTTCAAGGCTGGCTTCATGAAAGCCAACCCGGTTCTGCTGGAACCGATCATGAAAGTAGAAGTCGAAACTCCGGAAGATTACATGGGCGACGTTATCGGTGACCTGAACCGTCGTCGTGGTCTGATCGAAGGTATGGAAGATGGCCCGTCCGGCAAGATCGTACGTGCCCTGGTGCCGCTGGCTGAAATGTTCGGCTACGCGACTGACCTGCGTTCCGCCACTCAAGGTCGTGCCTCCTACGCAATGGAATTCGGTAAGTATGCAGATGCCCCGAACAACATTGCCCAGGCTGTGATCGAAGAGCGCAAATCCAAGTAATTTAAGATTCCCCGCCTACGACGGTAGGCGGGTTTAACCTAGAAGGACTACGTCGTGTCTAAAGAAAAATTTGAGCGTTCCAAACCGCACGTAAACGTCGGCACCATCGGCCACGTTGACCACGGTAAAACCACCCTGACCGCTGCTATCACCAACGTGCTGGCCAAGCACTTCGGTGGTAAAGCTTTCGCCTTCGACCAGATCGACAAGGCACCGGAAGAGCGTGAGCGTGGTATCACCATCAACACCTCCCACGTAGAATACGACACCGCTACCCGTCACTACGCTCACGTAGACTGCCCGGGTCACGCCGACTACGTTAAAAACATGATCACCGGTGCTGCCCAGATGGACGGCGCAATCCTGGTAGTAGCTGCGACTGACGGCCCGATGCCGCAGACCCGTGAGCACATCCTGCTGGGTCGCCAGGTAGGCGTACCGTACATCATCGTGTTCATGAACAAGTGCGACATGGTCGATGACGAAGAGCTGCTGGAACTGGTCGAGATGGAAGTTCGCGAACTGCTGTCCGAGTACGACTTCCCGGGTGATGACCTGCCGGTAGTCCGTGGTTCCGCACTGAAAGCGCTGGAAGGCGAAGCTCAGTGGGAAGAGAAGATCATCGAGCTGGCCGGTCACCTGGATTCCTACATCCCGGAGCCGGAGCGCGCGATTGACCAGCCGTTCCTGATGCCAATCGAAGACGTATTCTCCATCGCTGGCCGTGGTACCGTAGTAACCGGTCGTGTAGAGCGCGGTATCGTTAAAGTAGGTGAAGAAGTGGAAATCGTAGGTATCAAAGATACCACCAAGACCACTTGTACCGGTGTTGAGATGTTCCGCAAGCTGCTGGACGAAGGTCGTGCAGGCGAGAACATCGGTGCACTGCTGCGTGGCGTGAAGCGTGAAGACGTAGAGCGTGGTCAGGTCCTGGCCAAGCCGGGCACCATCAAGCCGCACACCAAGTTCGAATCTGAAGTGTACGTACTGTCCAAAGAAGAAGGTGGTCGTCACACCCCGTTCTTCAAAGGCTACCGTCCGCAGTTCTACTTCCGTACTACCGACGTGACCGGTACCATCGAACTGCCGGAAGGCGTAGAGATGGTCATGCCGGGTGACAACATCAAGATGGTTGTTACCCTGATTGCACCGATCGCGATGGACGACGGCCTGCGTTTCGCCATCCGTGAAGGTGGCCGTACCGTAGGTGCTGGTGTTGTGGCTAAAGTTATCGCTTAATCGATACTTTATATGCACACATGAAAGGGGTGGCTTCGGCCACCCCTTTCACTTTTGGGGCTTTAAATGGCCTGTGAGATACTTTTGCGAAATTATTGATAGAGGTAGCTGCTGTGAGTAAACCCGCCATTTTTCTGGATCGCGATGGTGTCATCAACAAGGACACGGGTTATGTCAGCCAGGTTGATGACTTCCATTTTCTGCCCGGGGTGATTGAGGCCATGCAATTGCTGAAGAAAAAGGGCTATTTGCTGGTCGTGGTGACTAACCAATCCGGCATCGCCCGTGGTTACTTCACTGAAGATGACTTCATGAACCTGACCGAGTGGATGGATTGGTCCCTGGCCGATCGCGATGTGGATCTCGATGGTATCTACTTCTGTCCCCATCACCCGGACCACGGTACCCCCTGCGACTGCCGCAAACCCGAACCGGGTATGCTGTTGCTTGCACAGCGAGAGCTCGGTATTGATATGAGCCGCTCTTATATGGTGGGTGACAAACCTTCGGACCTGAAAGCCGCCATCAATGCCAAGGTCGGTCACAAGGTCATGGTCAGAACGGGCAAGCCGATTACTGATGCGGGGATTGAGCTGGCCGATGCCATCTACGACAAGCTGCATGATTTTGCCGTTGCTGCGCCTGTCGCAGGCTGATTTCGCTGGATTAAGATGCTTTTTGGTGGCTTTGTGAGCGGTTGAACGATGAAAGCCATCTTTTTGCAATTATCCTCTTGCCAGAACGAATTCACTCCCTATAATGCGCCTCCATCGACACGGCAAGCGGCAACGCAAACAGCCGGGTTGATAACCTCGACAAGCCTGTGAAAATAAGGCTTGACTCGAGAAGGCGGTTGAGTAGAATGCCACTCCCGCAGCAGCCAAAAGCTGCATCGCTCTTTAACAATTTGAATCAAGCAATCTGTGTGGGCACTCACAGCATCGAGCATCAAAAACAATTTTTGATATCAATGTCTGATGAAGTGACCAAAGCAACTTTTAAGTTGCAGCAGTTAATTCAGCAATTCATTGAGCCGCTTTTCGAAGCAACCAAACTTAAATTGAAGAGTTTGATCATG
>NZ_JBGLRE010000008.1:0-210926 GCF_041403185.1 Aeromonas sp. S9(2024) | reverse complement strand
GTCACGCCGGGGGTCGCGGGTTCGAGTCCCGTCCGCTCCGCCACTACTTAAGAAGCCCAGTCGAGAGACTGGGCTTTTTTTTGTTTTTAAGGCCTTCCCTGACGGGAAGGCCTTTTTCGCTTCTGGCCCTTAGGGTCATATTCAGCATTGCCTTGGGCAGTTTTTCCCCTATCAATTTATCTTCTCCCGTTGCGGATCTATTTTCTCCAGCCTGGAACCGTCACGCTCGTGAGTAGCCTCCTCTCTTGCAGGGGTAGGTGAACAAAGCTTCTTCTCAGTGCTTTATCTACGTCAATGTCGCAGTGTATCTGGGTAACGGTAATGGATTATTCGGAAGAGGATATGTGGTGGGCATCAATGATGGGATATGCAGCCTGCTGCGTTTGGTGTTGCTGAGGCAAGGGGAAATAGATGAGAGAGGGAGCGTATCAGCATATACAAAAAAGCCCACACAACCAAAGTTGCATGGGCTTCGAATTGATGGCGGAGGAGGTGGGATTTGAACCCACGGATGGTCGCCCATCGCCGGTTTTCAAGACCGGTGCATTCAGCCGCTCTGCCACCCCTCCGCAGCAGTGCGGCGAATATTACCATGCTGTTTCTGCTTGTAAATCCCTGGCTTGCCTGATCGCTGGTTAATTGCACGAAATCACGACAAAAGGGATGAAAAGGGTAGGGTTATCGCATTTTTAGCCAGATAACTTGACTTGAATACAGACTCAACCACTATAGTGGCCACCATCATATCCTCTGCAAGATAATGTTATGACTATTAAAAATGCCCTGTTTTGCGCCTTGGCGGGCGTAACCCTGCTGGCGGCTCCGGCCCAGGCAAGCGAGTTGACCAAGACCGATGTCGAGCAAATCGTGCGTGACTATCTGGTCAAGAATCCGGAAATACTGGTTGAGATGTCCAATGCCCTGCGCGCCAAGCAGGAGCAGCAGCAAGCCGAAAGTGACAAGGCGCTTATCAAGGCTCATGCCAAGCAGCTCTATGGTAACAATGACCCCGAGATGGGTAATCCGAAAGGCTCGCTGACAGTGGTCGAGTTCTTCGACTATAACTGTGGCTACTGCAAGCGCGCCCACCCGCTGGTCAAACAGCTGATGGCGGAAGACAAGGATATCCGTTACATCTACAAGCAGTTCCCGATCCTGAGCGAAACCTCCTACTTTGCCGCACGCGCTGCACTGGCAGTCCAGTTGGGACAGCCAGACAAGTACCAGGCCTTCCATGAGAAGCTCTATGCGCACAAGGGTCCGTTGACCGATGAGTCACAGGTCAAACAGGTTGCTGAGGCGGCAGGCGTGAACTGGAGCAAGGTTGAGGCCAAGCTCAAGGATGGCAGCATCGATCAGAATCTGGGTACCAACCGGGCACTGGCGGAAGCGCTTGCCATTTCGGGCACCCCTGCCTTTATTATCGGTGATCAGATCCTGCGTGGCGCACCGCGGGATCTCGCGAGTCTGAAAGGCTTCATCAAAGATGTGCGTGAAGGCAAGAGCATTCAGTAAGCTCTGTTTGCACCTTCAGCCGTGATAGAAATAGAAAAAGAGGGCCGGTATTGCTACCGGTCCTCTTTTTATTATGCCCATCGGAACAGGTGGTCGTCGCGAAAGGACCATAACAGCGTCCGACGGGATGGGCCTCTCGCCCCAGTAACAAGTATTAGCAGAGTCGTTCGACGTCTATCCGGGAATATTTGCTCCCACTGCCGCGTATTTGGGGGATTGCTTAATTCCAGTCAAGATTTTTCCTGCTGCCTGCCTTAGAATCGCCGCCCGTGGCAGGAGAAACCCATATGTTAGTTGAAATTTTACGGTTAATTTTTATAGTCGGCGGTCTGGCATACGTCATCATGCTGGTGCAGGCATGTTGGCGAATGAAGCGTAACGGGACGATCGAGCCCACCCCCTTCTGGCCTGTGGCGGCGATCGGGGGGATTGCCAATTTCCTCGATACTTTGGGGATTGGCAGCTTCGCGGTGAAGACGGCTTGCTACAAGCAGTTCAAGCTGATCGACGATCGTCTGTTGCCCGGCACCCTCAACAGTCAGTGTGTGTTGCCTGCGGTGACCCAATCACTCATCTTCATCGGCGCAGTGGCCGTCGACCCCCTGACCTTGCTCAGCATGATGGTCGCCGCTGCGGCAGGCGCCGCCTGGGGCGCACGGCGGGTTGCCTCGTTTGATCGGCAAACCGTGAGGCTGGTGATGGCTATCTCTCTTCTGGTGGTCGCCGGATTCATCTTCGCCGGTCTCCTGGGCCTTTTCCCCGTGGGGGGGGAGGCGATGGGGTTGAACGGCTACAAGCTGGTGATCGCCCTGCTCGGCAATTTCCTCTTCGGGGTACTGATGAATGTCGGTATCGGTCTGTTTGCACCCTGCATGACTCTCGTCTACCTGCTTGGCATGAACCCGCTGGCAGCGTTTCCCATCATGATGGGCTCTACCGCCGTACTGAGCGTCTTCTCGGCGGGTACCTTTATCCGCAAGGGGGCCTTTGATGCCAAGGCCGTGCTGGCGGTTGCCATCTTTGGCCCCATCGGGGTGGTGCTGGCGGCCATGCTGGTCAAGTCGATGGATGTGGAGATGCTGAAGTGGCTGGTCGCCTTCATCGTCATCTATACCTCCTGGACCATGTACGCCTCCTGGCGGGCGGGTCGTCAATCCTCCCCACAACTGGTTGCGGACGCAAGTTAGCCTGCACCAGGGCAGCCTCGGCTCTGGCCCCGAGAAAGACATAGAGCCCGAGAGCCAGCAACAGGCCCACGGCACACCCCATCACGCCGACCGCAGGCCAGAGCAGCTCGCTCTGGCCCAGTGAGCCCTTGAACAGCAACAGCAGCCCTTCGATGGAGACCGCGATCAGGATGGCGGCGATGAAGCGGGTAATGGTGCGGCGAATGGCGCTGTGGCGAAAGATGTCCTTATGCAGCAGCACCTCCTCTTCCAGAATGGTTTTGCCGAGATCGAACACCGCCAGCGCCAGGGTCAGGAAGATGATGGCGCTGAAGGCGCCAAGCCGGTTCTGACGGGTGCCGCACAACAGCAGGTAAAGCTGCTCCAATCCGTGCCAGATGAGGGTGGCGACGATCAGGAACAGAGCCGCACTCAATATCACGTAGACCCCTTTGAACCAGGGAATGGCGCGCCGCCGCCCACCATCGCCCATCAACCAGGCGATCAGCTGGTGCAGGCAGACGGTGACTGCCCGTTCTTGACCACGGATAACCAGATGCAGCCGGTCGGATTCGGCAGGAGAGGGTGGCAGGATCCCGGCTGCCCCTTGCCATTGTTCGATGCTGACGATGAAGGGGTAGCGCTTGAGCGAGGCAAGCGGGGCTTCGAGCAATCCCTGCAACAGAGGATGCAGTTCGTCGCCAAACTCCTGATAGCGTCGCAACACGTCGATGGGGCTCATCTCTGCCATGGGAACCTCGTTTGCATGTGACCTGAGCTGGATGTGCAAATTGTGGGCCTGCTTTATGACAGGGATAGGAGAGGGAATTGCACCAGAAGGCGGCAGGAGAGGGGCGGGTCAGGAAGGATTGCACCGCAAAGGTGAAGAATAAAAAAGGGCCCTCGTGGGCCCTTTCTGTATCGGCAGGGGATTAACCGGCCAGCTTGGCGAAGCAGCGATCGGCGGCTGCCAGGGTGTGTGCTATCTCCTTGTCGCCGTGAGCCATCGACAGGAAGCCAGCCTCGTAGGCGCTCGGCGCCAGATAGACGCCCTCCTCCAGCATCAGGTGATAGAAGCGCTTGAAGCGCTCCATGTCGCAGCGGGTTACCTGCTCGTAGCGGGTGATCTCGGGCTCGTCGGTGAAGAAGAAGCCGAACATGCCGCCGACATAGTTGATGGCGAGCGGGATGCCGTGTTTGGCAGCTGCGGCTTTCAGCCCTTCTGCAACCCGGGCTGTCTTGGCACTCAGCTGTTCATAGAGGCCCGGCTCCAGCAGCAGATCCAGCATGGCCAGGCCGGCGGCCATGGCCACCGGGTTGCCGGAGAGGGTGCCCGCCTGATAGACGGGGCCGGTCGGGGCGATGTGCTGCATCACCTTCTTCTTGCCGCCGAAGGCCCCCACCGGCATGCCGGCCCCGATGATCTTGCCGAGGGTGGTCAGATCCGGATCGATATTGTAGTGCCCCTGGGCGCCGCGCAGGGAGACGCGAAAACCGGTCATCACCTCGTCTAGGATCAGCAAGGCGCCGAACTCGTCACAAATGGCGCGCAGCCCTTCCAGGAAACCGGGCACCGGCGGAATGCAATTCATGTTGCCGGCCACCGGCTCGACGATGATGCAGGCGATCTCGCTGCCGTACTGGGTGAAGGCCTCGCGCACCGAGTCCAGATCGTTATAGACACAGGTGAGAGTGTGCTTGGCGAAGTCGGCCGGCACGCCAGGGCTGTTGGGCTGGCCGAGGGTCAGGGCGCCGGAGCCGGCCTTGACCAGCAGGGAGTCAGCGTGGCCGTGGTAGCAGCCTTCGAATTTGACGATCTTGTCGCGACCTGTGTAGCCGCGGGCCAGCCGGATGGCGCTCATGGTTGCCTCGGTGCCGGAGTTGACCATCCGCACCTGCTCCATGGAGGGGACGATCTGGCGTACCTTCTCGGCCATCAGCACTTCGATCTCGGTGGGAGCACCGTAACTCAGACCCTTTTCCACCGCCTTGATGACGGCAGCCTTGATGACCGGATGATTGTGACCGAGCAGCATGGGGCCCCAGGAGCCGATATAGTCTACATAGGCCTGACCGTCGACGTCATAGAGGTAGGCGCCATCGGCGTGGTCGATGAAGCGGGGTGTGCCGCCGACCCCATTGAAGGCGCGGACCGGTGAGTTGACGCCGCCCGGAATGGTCTGGCGGGCCTGTTCAAACAGCTGATCTGATTTTGACATGGATCATCCTTAATGGGATTTTGGTCGTCACACAGGGGAAAGCAGCCGATTGAGACTCGGCAGGTTGTGGCATGAGGAGTATGCTTTGCGCTCTCGCCACCCGGACTCTCGGTCTGCACCCGTGACAAAATTAACGGGCCGACTATAGCAGAAAGCCCCAGCCCTGGGCAGCCGAGCAATGCGCCGGGTGATCCTGATCTCAGCTCGCTGACGATGTCGTTTTTCAAGTTGGTATAACAAGATGGCGCAACAAGCTCTCTCCTCTTCTGAACCGGATGCAGCTCCTCGGGGAGCCGTCTCTCGAATCATCCGGCAAGACAAGATCCCCTTGCTGGTACTGCTGCTCGCAGCTTTGGTCGGTACCCTGGCGGGGCTGGTATGCGGCCTTTTTGAATCTGGGGTGCATTGGCTGGTCGGGCAACGCCTGGATCTGCTAGCCGATCGCCCATGGTGGCAACTGGGGCTGCTTGGATTCGGGTTCAGCGCCCTGCTGGGGCTGGTCGGTTACTTTCTTACCCATGCCTTTGCCCCCGAGGCGGGCGGCTCCGGCATTCCCGAAATCGAAGGGGCGATGGACGATCTGCGCCCGGTGCGCTGGTGGCGGGTGTTGCCGGTCAAGTTCTTCGGCGGCATCTGTACCCTGAGCTCCGGCATGGTGCTGGGACGTGAGGGGCCGTCGGTCCAGATTGGCGGCAACCTTGGCAAGATGGTGGCGGATATCTTCCGGCTGCCCAAGGAGCATGGCCATGCTCTGCTGGCCGCCGGGGCGGCTGGCGGCCTTGCCGCCGCCTTCAATGCGCCGCTGGCTGGGATCCTGTTCGTGATGGAGGAGATGCGGCCGCAGTTTCGCTACTCCTTCCTGGCCATCAAGGCGGTGGGGATCTCTGCCATCATGGCCACCCTGATGCTGCAAAACATGAAGGGGCAAGCCCCCGTCATCAGTCTACCGCACTATGATGCCCCGGCACTGAAGGCACTCTGGCTGTTCCTCTTCATGGGGGGTATGTTCGGGGTGCTCGGCTTTGTCTTCAATAAGCTGGTGCTGGCCTGTCAGGATGGCTATCTGGCGCTGCACCAGAACAAACGTCATCGCTTTGTCGCCATCGGCATGCTGGTGGCTGGCACCTTTGGCGTCTTGTCGCTGTTTGCTCCGGCTGTCACGGGGGGCGGTACCGAACTGATCCCCCACCTGATGGGGGGGGAATATGCGATGGCCACCCTGTTCCTCATCTTCTCGGTGCGACTGGTGGCGACTCTTATCTGCTTCTGCTCCGGCGCCCCTGGTGGGGTATTTGCCCCTACCCTGGCCCTCGGCACCCTGTTTGGCGTGGTGTTCGGCCATCTTTTTCACTCCGCGTTTCCGGATCTTGGCATCGAGCCCGGCGCTTTCGCCATCGCGGGTATGGGGGCGTTGTTTGCCGCCACAGTGCGTGCGCCCATCACCGGCATAGTGCTGGTGACGGAGATGACCGACAACTATCAGCTGATCCTGCCCATGATGATCACGACCGTCGGCGCGACCCTGGTGGCGCAGGGATTGGGTGGTCGCCCCATCTATTCCCAGATCCTGGAGCGAACTTTACGGCTCGCCGCGCGTCAAAAGCGGGGAGAGAGCGGCACCACCACCAGTTAACTCCTTGTATATCATCGCGGTTCAGCTTGGGTCGCGTATAGTGAAGGGAAGGTGGCTGCCGTATGGCGTGGTAACAGAAGAGGCCCTATGTCCCAGATATTGAAGTTGTTGGCGGTGCTGATCGTGGGGGCGCTCATCGGATACTTTGTCGGTAGCCGACAAGAGTTGGCACAGAGCAGTCTGCTGGTGGTGCAGCAGGAGACGCTGGATCGCCAAGGCAAGGCCATCGGTCAGCTCAAGACCGAGCTAGGCGTGAAGGATACCCAGCTGGCGACCCAGAAGGCAGCCTTCGAGCAGTTGCAGACCACCCTGAAGAGCCAGGAGGCTCAAGTACAGGAGCTCAAGCGCCAGTTGGCGTTCTTCGAGCGGATCATGCGCCCCACCGGTGAACAGGTCGGGGTGGTGATCGATAACCTCACCCTGCAGGAGACCAGCATTCCCGGTCGTTATCACTATCGTCTGGCCCTGACGCAGCCTGCCAAGAAGCGCGAGCTGTTTCGCGGTCAGGTGCAGATCCGGGTCGAAGGCAGCCAGGGTGACAAGCCCAGAGTGCTGACCGGACGTGATCTGGGGATGAAGGTGAGCGAATGGCGCTATGCCCTGCGTTATTTCCAGCTGCTTGAGGGGAATTGGCAGTTGCCCGAAGGGTTCGTGCCGGACCGGATCCGGGTCACCATCAACAAGGATGGCCGGCAGCCGGCGCAGGAGTTGCTGGTGGAGTGGGGCGAAGTGATCAAACCGCTGGTCGCGGCGCCACCGGCTCCCGTGCCCGCCACCGGACAAGAGTAGTGGTGAATACTTGAACTGAATGGTCGGGTATTGGATAATTTCGCGGTTCCCATGTTTGTGGATCTAATGGTTGTGAGGTCAGTGATGAGTGCAGTAGCAGAAGCCCCGTTGCCAATCCAGATGACGGATGCGGCAGCCAACAAGGTGAAGACCCTGATCACCGAAGAAGAAAATCCGGAGCTCAAGCTGCGGGTATACATCACGGGTGGGGGCTGCTCTGGTTTCCAGTATGGTTTTACCTTTGATGAGAAGATCAACGATGGCGACACCGTGGTCGAGAAGAACGGCGTTACCATGGTGATCGATCCCATGAGCCTGCAATATCTGGTGGGCGGTAGTGTGGATTACACCGAGGGTCTGGAAGGTTCGCGTTTCACCGTGACCAACCCCAACGCCACGACGACCTGTGGCTGTGGTTCCAGCTTCTCCATCTGACCACGAATCCGGTTCGATGCAACGGCTCTCGGCAACGAGGGCCGTTTTTGTTGGTTGAGTGGTAATAACGATAAAGGCGCCGCAAGGGCGCCTTTATCCTGTTCAAAGTGCTGGGTTAGCGGGAGCTGGCCGCCTCGACCAGCGGTACCCGATTCACAGCCTTGCCCAGATAGGCGAGGGTGATAGTCACTATGATGCAGGTGAAGCTGAGCCACATGTAGGGCAGGTAATCGAGGGTAGCCACCCCCAGTACCCCGGCCATGAAGATGCCGTTGTCGCTCCAGGGCACCATGCCGCAGGTGAGGGTGCCGCCAAACTCGGCGTTGCGGGAGAGGTTCTTGCGCGCCAGTCCCAGCCGGTCGTAGTTCTTGGCCATGATCTTGGGGGTCAGGATCAGCGACACATACATGGCGGAGCCGAACACGTTGGCCAGGAAGGCGGTGCCTATGGTGTGGGTAGTCAGGCTGCCGGCTCCGTTGATGCGCTTTTCAAAGGCGCTGGCGATCACTTCCAGAATGCCGACCTTCTCCAGCAGGCCACCGAAACCCAGACCGAAGATGATGACGGCCACCGAGCCCAGCATGGATTCCATACCGCCACGGCCCAGGATGTTGTCGATGAAATCGACACCGGATGTGATGGCAAACGGGCTGTAGGCGGAGTGCATCGCCTTGACCGGATCCATGTCCTGGAAAACGATGGCCCACACCAGGCCCAGCAGGGCGCCGAAGCTGATCACCGGGAAGGCGGGCTTGCGGTTGGCCAGGAGGCCCAGCACCAGCACCACCGGAATGATGGCCAGCGGGGTGATGTTGAACTGCTTGTCGAGCGCTTCCATCACCAGGTTGACCTGCTCCAGGCTCACATTGCCCGAGTACTGCATGCCGACCACGGTAAACAAGGCGGCGGTGATGATGTAGGAGAACAGGCTGATGGGCAGCATCCCCTTGATGTGTTCCATCACGTCGACGTTGGACATGGTGGAGGCCAGTACCACGGAGTCGGAGAGCGGGGAGAGCTTGTCACCGAAGTAGACGCCGGAGAGCACGGCACCGGCCACCAGAGGTGCCGGAACTCCCAGGCTATGGCCTATGCCCATCATGGCAATACCGGCGGTGGCGGCGGAGCCCCAGGAAGTGCCGGTGGCCAGCGAGGTGAGGGAGCAGATGATCAGGGTCGCCAGCAGGAAGATGGAGGGGTGTATCACCTTGAGGCCGAAGTAGATGATGCTGGGCACTATGCCGCCTGCGATCCAGGTGCCGACCAGGGCACCGACGGAAACCAGGATCAGAATGGCTCCCATCCCCTTGGAGACGCCGTCGACGGCAGCCTGTTCCAGGGATTTGTAATCATGGCCGAGCTTGATGCCCAGCCCCATGATGACGAACCAGGCGATGAACAGGGCCAGCTGGATCGGCAGGTCGAGCACGCTGGTAAAGGAGAAGGCCAGGGCCAGGAAAATGGCCAGGCAGGCAAATACCTGCAGCATGCTCGGCAGTCGGATTTGGTTGTGTTGGTTTTGCATAGATACTTCCTAAACTCTTGCTCGCCAAGGTCGGTCCCTCTCGTCCTGTGGATATCTGTATCCCGAGGGGCCAACCCAAAAAGAGGCCGCAATCTATCACAATCCGGGGGGATAAAATCCCAACTGAATTGGCAAAAACACAAGATTGATTGAAAAAATCACAATTTAGTTGATCTCATAACCCATTTTTGAGCGCCATGTTGGCAAGGTGAGCAACATTCGAAGCTCGTTTGAAATGGCTTGCACCACCAATAGATGAAGATGATAATTGTTCTCAATTGTGAGGCAAGGAGAGAAGAGATGCGCTGGGGGTTGAGAGGGGTCCTGTTACTGGCCGCGTTGGCCGTGCTTTATTGGGGGCACGGGAAGGAGTATGGCTTCTGGAGTCTCGGTTTTGTGCTGGCGGCCTGGGTGATGCTCGAACCCAGGTTGAAGCCTGCGTTGATCTTGCTGCCAGTGGCTGGGGCGGTGGGGGCCGTCACCCTGCTCTGGCAGCAGCCATGGCTATGATTGCTTGGTGGGGGCTTGCTTGATGGTCTGCTGGGCCAGCTTGAGGGACTCGATGACCTGTTTCTCCATCTCGGCCCGCTTGGCGTCAGTCAGGAAGTAGATCATATCGACATCGTGGCGAATGTAGTGGGCAGGCAGCTGGTTGAGGGTGAGGCAGCAGAGATCGGCCATCTGATCGCTGCTCAGGGTCTGTTGCAGTCCCTGCTTCTCAATCTCCTTGAGCATCAGGTGTTCGTAGAAATTGTGAATATCGGTATCCAGTATCATAACGGTTCCTTGGCATGGCGATAGGCGGGGAATCGTCAAAAGCATAGTCATAACAAGGGGTAAAAACAAAAGGCCCGTCACTTTCGTGATGGGCCTTTTGCGTAATGAATGGTGCGAAGAGAGGGACTCGAACCCTCACATCCGTGGGACACTAACACCTGAAGCTAGCGCGTCTACCAATTCCGCCACCTTCGCACACTGATTTTTTCCAGCTGTTTTTTACATGCGGATGGAGCGCATCGTTCTGTTTTTACATGTCAGAGTCATGGTGCGAAGAGAGGGACTCGAACCCTCACACCCGGGGGGCACTAACACCTGAAGCTAGCGCGTCTACCAATTCCGCCACCTTCGCACGTCGGGTTATCAGTCTGGATTTACATGCTGTCTGATAAAAGCATGGTGCGAAGAGAGGGACTCGAACCCTCACACCCGGGGGGCACTAACACCTGAAGCTAGCGCGTCTACCAATTCCGCCACCTTCGCACATCGGGTTATCAGTCTGAATTTACATGCCGTCTGATAAGAGCATGTTGCAGTATGGTGCGAAGAGAGGGACTCGAACCCTCACATCCGTGGGACACTAACACCTGAAGCTAGCGCGTCTACCAATTCCGCCACCTTCGCATCACTGCGGAGGGGGATTCTATAGAGTTTTGGGGGAGCGTCAACAGCCAGAGGGGACTTTTTTCACTGTTGACGCTCAAAGCCATGCCAAAGGGACAAAACTTCAGCAATTCGCCGACGCCGATGGCTCAGTGGCGTCCAAGGGCACTCTGGTACATCTGTTCATACTGGGTCACCGAGTCGGCCCAGTTGAAGCGAGTGCTCATGGCGTTGCGCTGCACTTTGGCGAAACGTGCCTTGTCCTGCAGGAAGTAGAGCAGGCTGCGGCGCATGGTATCGAGCAGGATGGCTGCCGTCGGATCGTTGAAACAAAAGCCGGTGGCATGCTCGGGATTGGCATCCCAGTCCACCACAGTATCTTTCAGGCCACCCACGGCACGTACCAGCGGCAGGGTGCCATAGGCCAGGCTGTACATCTGGTTGAGGCCGCAGGGTTCGAACAGGGAGGGCATCAGGAAGAAGTCGGCACCCGCTTCCACCAGATGGGCCAGCCTGTCGTCATAGGCGTTGATGAAGGCCAGCTTGTCCGCATGCTGTTGGGCCATGGTCTGCAACTGGGCTGCGAGCACGGGATCGCCGGAACCCACGATTACCACCTGTACCTGATGGTGGAGGAACTTCTCCAGCGCCGGGATCAGCAGAGGGACGCCCTTTTGTTCGGTCAGGCGACACACCATGCCATAGATGGGCAAGTCCGAGACGGGCAGGCCCACCTCCTGTTGCAGGCGCTGCTTGCAGATCCCTTTGCCGGCGAGATTGTCGATGCTGTATGTAGCAGGCAACAGCTCGTCAAATTCGGGATCCCAATCCTTGTAATCACAGCCGTTGAGGATGCCGCACAGATCGGCCGCCCGTTGCTGGAAGATGTGGGCCATGCCGTGGGCACCGAGGTGGGTGAGCAGCTCCTGGGCATAGTTGGGGCTGACCGCATTGATCTTGTCAGCGTAGAGCACCCCGCATTTGAGCAGGTTGACGTGGCCATAGTCGTAGTTGATGCGGCGTTCGTAATCGGCAATCTCGGGAATAGCCCAGAACTGCTCGCGGCCAAAGCCTCCCTGAAACGCTGCATTGTGAATGCTGATCACGCTGCGGGTATGCTGGAAGAAGGGGTTGTGGGCATGCCGGGTCTTCAGCAGCAGCGGCAGCAAACCTGTGTGCCAGTCGTTACAGTGGGCGATATCGGGGGCAAAACCGATTTGTTCACAGGCATGCAGGGCGGCCGCAGACAAAAAAGCAAAGCGTTCGCCATTGTCGCCATAGGCCTGATTGTTTTCGGCGTAGAGCTGGGGGCGATCGAAGTACTGCGGGCAGTCGAGCAGATAGACACAGACACCGTCCAGATCCATCTGGTAGATGCGATAGCCGATATCCGGCAGACCCGGATGGGTTGGCAGCCAGCGGGAGGCCAGCAGTCTGGCCTCATCCCGCCGTTTTATGGTCTTGTAGAAGGGCAGCATGATCCGGACATCATGCCCCTTCTGGGCCAGGTACATGGGCAGGGCTCTGGCAACATCGGCCAGGCCCCCGGTCTTGACCAGCCCCTCAACTTCCGAGGCAACAAACAGGATTTTCAGTGGGTTAATAGCCAACTCTTGCTCCCTTAGGTACCACGACGATACCGCCTTCGGATACGGTGAATCGCTCTCTGTCGTGGTCGAGATTTTCACCGATAACGGTGCCGGGTGCAATTTCAACGTTTTTGTCGATGATGGCGCGCCGGATGGAGCAACCTTCCCCTATCTTCACATCCCCCAGCAGGACGGATTCACTGATATGGCTGCAGGGGCCTATGTTGCAACGAAATCCCAGGATGGAGCGCTGGATCTGGCTGCCCTGAATGAAGCAGCCAGCGGAGATCAGTGAGTTGGCGATCTTGACCTTGCACTCTTCGCTGTCGATGAAGGTGGCGGGCGGCAGGGCCGGATAGTGGGTATGCAGCGGCCACTTGCGGTTATAGAGGGAGAAGGGGGGATTGTCAGCCACCAAGTCCATGTGTGCCTGCCAGTAGGAGTCGAGAGTTCCTACGTCGCGCCAGTAGACATCCGGCTTCTCGCCCGGGATGAGATTGGTGCTGTAGTCGTAGACATAGACGGGGGCGCGCGGGTAAAGACTGGGGATCACATCCTTGCCAAAATCATGGCTGGAGTTCTCTTCAGTGGCATCCCGTTTGAGCTCACGGCAGAGGGTCTCGGTCTCGAAGATATAGTTGCCCATGGAGACCAGCGCCTGGGTGGGGTCGCCAGGAATGGGTTTGGGATGCTTGGGCTTTTCCTGAAAACCTATCATGCGTCCCTCGGTATCCACCTCGATCACCCCGAAGGCGCTGGCCTCCTCAATGGGCATACGCAGGGCGGCGACCGTCATGGCGGCGGCTTTTTGCTTGTGGAAAGCGACCATCTGGCTCACATCCATCTTGTAGATGTGATCGGACCCGAAGATGCAGACGTGGTCCGGTTCGGCGCGCTCGATGAAACCCAGGTTCTGGTAGATGGCATCGGCGGTACCGTCGTACCAGCGTTTGCCCATGCGCATCTGGGCTGGAATGGGGTCGATGAAACGGTCGGTGATACCGACGATGTTCCAGCCTTTCTTCATGTGCAAGTAGAGGGATTGTGACTTGAACTGGGTCAGGACGTAGATGCGCAGGAAATCGGCATTGACGAAGTTGTTGAGGACAAAGTCGATCAGCCGGTAACTCCCGCCAAACGGCACTGCGGGCTTGCTGCGGGTGGTGGTGAGGGGCTGCAGGCGGGTTCCTTCGCCACCAGCCAGGATCATGGTCAAAATGCCGGCCATCGTATGTCTCTCCCTGAATAAACAAGATGAAAAGGTTTTCAATTCGTTTCAAAAAAACACCCCTTAAGGGGTGTTTTTTGTTTCCATTCAAGTACCTTATCAGATCCCGTGTGACGCTCTCTAGCGCTTTCGGGACAAGACTTACACTTATTTACACTTTGCTCAGATAGACCTTGAATTTGGCATCGCTACGCACCGTTTCGGTCTGCTTGAAGTGCGTATCCAGTATAGGCTGGTATCGCAGGAAGGCGTTGGCCACTATGGTCAGGCTGCCATGGGGTCGCAGATATTCCGGCGCCTTGGCGAGAAACGTCTCGGTAGCGGCGTAGAAGGTCTTGAGCCCGGCATGAAACGGGGGGTTTGAGACGATCCGGTCAAACTTGCCGCTGATGTCGGAGTAGACATCGGAAGCATGCACCTTGCCCTGCAGGCCGTTGATGGCCAGGGTACGGCGGCTTGATTCCAGTGCCAGGGCATTGATGTCAACCATGGTGACCTCAAGGCCGGGATTGCGCTTGGCCAGCACCGAGCCTATCACCCCGGCACCGCAGCCAAAATCGAGCAGCTCGCCGCCCATGGGGGGCAGGGCCGCCAGCAGCATCTGGCTGCCCAGATCCAGTCCGTCCGCACTGAACACACCCGGCAGCGCCATCACAGTCAATTCGGTGTCACCCGCCTTGCACTCATAGCGGCTGAACCAGGCATCCAGCTCGAACGGGGCAACCGGCTTGCTGAGCTCTCCGTGATAGAGGGAACAGCGACGGGCCGAATCGCGCTTGATCGGCTTCTCGCCATAGGGGGCCAGCAGTTTGTCGGCCCCATTGATGCCGCCGCGGTTCTCGCCGGCGAGAAACAGGTCGGCACCGGCTTCCAATAGCGGTGTCATCATGGCCAGCAGATACTGGGCCTCGGCCTTGGCCTTGGGCATCAGCAGCAGCAGGGCATCGAAGCGGAGAGCTCCGCCCAGCTGGTGGTCGAACAGGATGGCATCCTTGAGCGCGCTTTGCTGGCTGCGGTAGTAGCAGTAATCCGTGGTGAAGACGGTCAGGGAGTCGGCCAGAGTGGCCAGCTGGCGGGGATAGTCATCCTCCAGGGCGCCGCACACCAGCAGCCGCTTGCCGACAAAGAGGGCTTGGTTTCGTTCCAGCATCTGGCTGACGGCACTATTTTTATGGCTGATGGCTCCAGCAGGGCTGCTCATCGGTTCTCTCCACGCAATTTTGGGCAGCCATTATACATAGCCGGTTTCGCCTTGACATTTTTGCCGTGTTCCCGAAATATGCCCAGACACTATTTTTTGACCAGAGATGATGAAATGCGGTTCAACGAGTTGAAACGAAAGCTTAAAAAAAGCCTGAAATCCGGGCCTGCCGACGTTCGCGCGTAACCTCTCATCCCTGAGAATATTCAAACCCCGGTTGCGCACATCGTACCGGGGTTTTTTATTGCCATATGCGTGCCATTTAGGAGAAGGAGATCCCATGTTTCAAGGTTCAATCGTTGCCCTGATTACCCCGTTTCGACAGGGCAAGCTGGATGAAGAGGCGCTGCTGCGTCTGGTGGAGTGGCATGTCGAGCAGGGGACCCATGGCATAGTGCCGGTCGGTACCACAGGCGAGAGTCCGACCCTGACTCACGACGAGCACTGCCGGGTAGTGGAGCTGGTGGTCAAGCAGGTGGCGGGGCGCATTCCGGTGATCGCCGGAGCCGGCTCCAACAACCCGGTCGAAGCGATCGAATATACCCTCCATGCCGAGCGGGTCGGGGCCGATGCGACCCTGCATGTGGCCGGCTATTACAACCGTCCCAATCAGGAGGGACTCTACCATCACTTCAAGGCAGTGCATGATGCCACCGCCAAGCCCATCATCGTCTATAACATCCCGCCCCGCGCCATCGTCGATGTGCAACCGGCGACTCTGGCTCGCCTGGCCGAACTGCCGCGCATCGCCGGGGTGAAGGATGCCACCGGCGATCTGGCCCGCCCCTGGGTCGAGCGTCAGCTGATCAAAAAGCCCTTTGCCTGGCTCTCCGGTGAAGATGCTACCGCGGTGGCCTACAACATAGGTGGCGGTCAGGGCTGTATCTCGGTAACTGCCAACGTGGCGCCCAAGCTGGTGGCCGAGGTGCAGAATCTGGCGCTGGCCGGCAAGTGGCAGGAGGCGCGCGAGCTGCAGGACAGGCTGATCCCGCTTCATCAGGCCATGTTCGCCGAGCCTAGCCCCGCCGGTGCCAAGTACGCCGCTTCCCTGCTCGGTTTTTGCAGCGAAGAGTGCCGCCTGCCGGTGATGCCGCTCTCTGAGGCCACTCGTGAGCGCATTCGCAGTGCCATGCAGCAGCTGAACCTGCTGTAAGTTATCGCAAACAGTCAGAACAAAACGGGTGAGCCTTGGCTCACCCGTCTGTTTTGTTTACAGGGCCTCAAGAGAGAGTCAGCTGGCCGCCTGGTGCAACCAGGCCGCAATGGCCAGTTGCAGCGCCACATAATCCGGATGAAGGAAGAGGGCTGACAAGTCGGCGGGCCAGTGGTCGTTTTGCTGATCGCCTCTGGCAAGGTGTGCCTGAAGGCTTATGAGTTGGGGTTGCCATGATGCCGTCATGCCGGTGGCGTGGCGGTCAATGAGGGCCACGCCTTCACACAAGGCGGTGAAGGCTTGCCGCTGCACAGCGTCATCTTCCCGGTTTTCCAGCCAGAGCTGCTCGTGATGTTGCCAGTGGCGCAGCCCTTCGCCGATGGCGGCAGTGTCACTCATGGCTTTGTCGTATACCAGAGTTTGCTGTGCCAGCGGCTTGCCAAGTCCCGCCAGCTGATAGCCACGCTGCGCCTTGGACTGGGCGCCAAGGCGCACGCCGCCAAGTCGAGCAAGGCGCCCGGCCAGGGCAAACAGCGCGGCCGTGTCGCCGGATTTCAATTCCAGCTCCAGCTCGTCGATCCGGCTGCTACCCTGGCTGCCGACGATTTCCCCCTGATCCCAGGCCAGCTCGATCTCGGCCCCGTCGAAGGTGATCAGCCAGTGGCGGCGCAGGAAATCGGTACGGAATTGGGCAATCAGCTGCTGCTGGATACGGTCACGCTCGGCCAGGGTGGGCCAGATGTCGTCGGGAAAGGCGCTGAGGGTGGGCAGATCGCCGTCGATGGGAGCGTTGTATTCGGGTCTGGCGTGCAGTCCGCCCACGACCTGACCGCGGCACTTGATGGTTTGTTCGGCAAATTCATCGCAGCGGCGGATCCGCAATCCCATCTCGAGGCGGCGCAGGGCCAGATCGGGGGTATCGAAATAGACGTTGCCAAGGCGCTGCTGTGATGCCTCTTTAATATCCAATGAATTCATAAGGTTGGATAAGGTTGTCGCGACGTCATTGGCGACGAAAAACTTTATCTCGATCTCAGTTTGCATAGTCATTCCAGGCTGGGAGGCAACTTTGGGGGGCAGGAATCGGGTCGCGAGGATATAATGCCCGCGAGACAACTAGATTAATTCGCGGTTTTATTGAGGGCGCAGTTCGGTTAACATGCGCGCCTCATAAAATCGTATCGAGTGTTTTTTCACCGACACAGGTTTGGCCATGCCAGTAAATACTATTTTGGGGCTTTTTGCCAAGTCCCCCATCAAGCCGCTGCAGAAGCATATCGTCAAGGTTCACGTGTGCTGCGAGCAGCTCATTCCCTTCTTTGACGCCGTAGCCGAAGACCGTTGGGAAGATGCCGAGAAGATCCGGCAGCAGATCTCCCAGCTGGAAAAAGAGGCGGATATCCTCAAGCGTGAAATCCGTCTGAAACTGCCGCGCGGCCTGTTCCTGCCGGTTGCACGTACCGACCTGCTGGAACTGTTGACTCAGCAAGACAAGATTGCCAACCGTGCCAAGGACATCTCCGGCCGCATGCTTGGTCGTCGCATGGAATTCCCGGCCGAAATGCGGACGGATTTCATGGCCTATCTCAAACGTTGTATTGATGCGACCGCTCAGGCCGAGAAAGCGATCGGGGAGCTCGACGAGCTGCTCGAGACCGGCTTCAAGGGACGGGAAGTTGAAATGGTTGCCGAGATGATCCATCAGCTGGATCTGATCGAGGACGACACCGACACCATGCAGATCGGTCTGCGCCAACAGCTGCAAGCGGTTGAGCAGAACTACAATCCGATCGATGTGATGTTCCTTTACAAGATCCTCGAATGGGTAGGTGACCTGGCAGATCAGGCCGAGCGTGTAGGCGCCCGTCTGGAATTGATGCTGGCTCGTTCGTAATCCACTGACTGAGTAAACACAACTAATGGACATTATCGCGAATTACGGCACCACTCTGGTGCTCGTGGCGGCCTTGTTCGGCTTCTTGATGGCCTGGGGTATTGGTGCGAACGACGTGGCCAATGCCATGGGGACATCGGTTGGTACCAAATCCCTGACCATTCGTCAGGCGATTATCATCGCCATGATCTTCGAATTTGCCGGTGCCTATCTGGCTGGTGGTGAAGTGACCGCCACCATCCGTAACGGCATCATTGACAGCAATGCCTTTGCCGATAGCCCGGATCTGCTGGTGCTTGGCATGATCGCCTCCCTGCTGGCGGCAGGCGCCTGGCTGATCCTGGCCTCCTACTTCGGCTGGCCCGTCTCCACCACCCACTCCATCATCGGTGCCATCGTCGGCTTCGCCGTGGTGAGCATTGGCCCGGAGGCGGTACAGTGGAGCAAGTTTGGTGGCATTGTCGGCTCCTGGGTCGTGACCCCGGCCCTTTCCGGCGTCATCGCCTACTTCATGTTCATCAGCGTGCAGAAGCTTATCTTCAACACCGATGATCCCCTGAACAACGCCAAGCGCTATGTGCCGTTTTACATGTTCCTGACCTCCCTGGTGATCTGCCTGGTGACCATCAAGAAGGGCTTGACCCACGTCGGTCTGCACCTGACCAATGGGGAAGGTGTCCTGCTCTCAGTGGTCATCTCCATTGCGGTAGCGATCGCGGGCTGGGTCTACATTCGTGGCCAGAAATACAACCCGCAGGATGACAGCAAGATGCACTTCGCCAACGTGGAGAAGGTATTCGGCATCCTGATGGTGATCACCGCCTGTGCCATGGCCTTTGCCCACGGCTCCAACGACGTGGCCAACGCCATCGGTCCCTTGTCTGCGGTGGCTTCCATCGTAGCTTCCGGTGGCGAGATCGCCAGCCAGGCTTCCATCGCCTGGTGGATCCTGCCACTGGGTGGCATCGGTATCGTGATCGGTCTGGCGACCATGGGCGAGAAGGTGATGGCGACTGTCGGTACCGGCATCACTCACCTGACCCCGAGCCGTGGTTTCGCCGCCCAGCTGGCGACCGCCGCGACCGTGGTAATCGCCTCCGGTACCGGTCTGCCCATCTCTACCACCCAGACTCTGGTGGGTGCCGTCATGGGTGTGGGTCTGGCGCGCGGTATCGCGGCGCTGAACCTGGGCGTACTGCGCAACATCGTGGTCTCATGGGTCATCACCCTGCCGGCAGGTGCCATCCTGGCCATCGCCATCTTCTACGTGCTGCAGGCCTTCTTCTCTTAAGAGAGGAGACTGCCAGCAAAAAGCCCGAGTCATCGACTCGGGCTTTTTTATTGCGCCATGGCTGGCTTGCATCTAGCGGTTCAGAGCGCCGCGCAGATCTGCCACAGATCGTACTGGATGGCGGCGGCCGTCACTTCACGCCCAGCCCCCGGCCCCTGGATCACCAGCGGGTTGGTGCGGTAACTGTCGCTCTCGATGGCGAACACGTTGTCGCAGGGCAACAGGTTGGCAAACGGATGATGGGGTTCGAGGCTCTCGAGGCCAACTCGCGCCTTGCCGTCATGCTCGAAGCGGGCCACGTAGCGCAGCACCTTGCCAAGGCGCTTGGCTCCCTCGAAGGCGGTCTGGATCGGGCCGTCCAGCTCCGTGAGCCGGTCCATGAACTGATCCGTATCGACCTTGCGCAGGGCGACGGGTACCAGGTTCTCCAGCTCGATGTCGGCGGAGTCGAGCTCGAAACCCGCCTCCCGCGCCAGGATTAAAAGCTTTCTGCGCACATCCTGACCGGAGAGATCCTCGCGGGGATCCGGCTCGGTCAGACCGTGCTGCCATGCCTCGTCCACCAGCTCGGAGAAGGGGCGGCTGCCATCATACTGCTGGAACAGCCAGGAGAGGGTGCCGGAGAAGATACCGGAGACCCCCTGGATGCGATCGCCGCTTTGGCGCAGCATCTGGATGCTGGACTGGATCGGCAGGCCGGCGCCCACGGTAGCGTTGTAGCGCCACTGCACTTGATGGTCGCGGCAGGTCTGCTTGATGCGCTGGTAGAACTCGCTCTCGGCCGCGCCGGCGAACTTGTTGGCGGCGATGATGTGGATGCCGAGCTGGGCGAAGTCCGGGTAGTAGCGGCTCACCGTCTCGCTGGCGGTCATATCCAGCGCGATCAGGGCATCGAAGCCGTGCTGCTCCAGCTGGCCGAGCAGCTCGGGCCAGATCAGCGGTTTGGGGTCGAACTTGTCCTGTACCTTGAGCGGATCCAGGCCCTCATCATCCAGCAGGCCTCCCTTGGAATCGAATACTCCATAGAGGGTCAGCGCCAGGTTGAGCTCGTGTTCGAGACGCGCTTTCTCGCGGGCGTAGAGGCCAAGCCAGTGCCCGCCGATATTGCCCTTGCCGAACACCACCAGTCCGACCCGGGTCGGGCGGCTGAACAGGGCGCTGTGCAGGGCGATGAGCAGCGGCTCCAGCACCACCTGGCGCAGCACAGCCACCAGGCTCAGACCGTCCCTGGCCACCTGCACGAACTCCAGCGGTTGATCCGCCAGCAGCTGGTAGAAGCGGTGACACTGTTCGGCGTTGTCGGTGACACCGGCGCCCACCAAGGCCACCAGGCTGTAACCCTCTTTCTGGATAAGACCGGTGAAGCTGCCTTGCAGCTGGAAGTCGCGCAGCAGCTCGAAGGCCCCTTGCGCCACCTCCAGGGTGTAGGCGAGACGCAGGATCCGGCGATCCGGCTGGCGCTGCAGGGTGAGCGGGTTGAGGCGATGACGGGCCAGGTAGGCTTCGATGGTTGCCACTGTCTGATCAAAGTCGGTCTGCGGCATCACCTTGAGCTCGATGAGGGCGATCTGATCCACCGAGGAGACGATGCGGGCGCCACCGGAGCGCGGGGCGCGGCGCAGGATATGGGTGCAGCCCTCGTCCGGGTTGTAGCTGCAGCGCAGGGTGAGGCGCTGACGGCTGTCGGCCACCGGTTGCAGGGTGCGCGAGTGCAGCACTGAGGAGCCGAGGCGGGCCAGCTCGTTCGCCTCGGCCAGGCTCAGACGCTCCAGCAGGCGCGCCTCCTTCACCCGGCGCGGATCGGCGCTGTAGACCCCGGCCACGTCGCTCCAGATGGTGGTGGATTCACCATCTGCCAGCTGGGCCAGCAGGCTCGCGCTGTAATCGGAGCCGTTGCGGCCGAGCAGCAGGGAACGCCCCTCCAGGTCGGCGGCGATAAAGCCGGTCACCACGATGCGGCCGGTGTGCTCGGCCAGCCGCGCCTTGAGCAGTTCGCTGGAGAGCAAGGCATCCACCTTGACCAGGGCGCCATCCTCGGCACGCAGGAAGCTGCGGGCATCGAGCCAGATGGCCTTGTCGCCGCGGCTGGTGAGCAGGGCAGCCAGCAGGCGCGCCGACCACACCTCGCCAAAGGCGAGCAGGCCGTTGCGCTCGAAGCGGTCAAACTGCCCTTCCAGGGTCTTGGCGATCAGCTGCATATCGTCGGCCAACTGTTTGCTCAGCTCGAGCTGCAGTTCCCCCTCCAGCAGGCCATCGATCAGGCTCTGTTGGTAGGCCTGCAGGGCGGAGATGGCTTCACCGGCGGCTTCGTCGCCTGCCTCGGCCAGCTCCACCAGCTGGATCAGCCGGTTGGTGGTCTTGCCGGCGGCGGAGACCACGACGAGCTCTCTCCCGCCCCCCTGCTGCTCGGCTTGTTGTTCGAGAATGCTGGCGACCCGGCGATAACAGACCGGATCTGCCAGGCTGCTGCCACCAAACTTGTGCACATGGCGCCGCTTCAATCCTGCTTCTGTTGCCACCGCGATCTCTCCTTGCTGTTGTTGCTGTTCCATTACTTCGCCGCCTGTTCTGCCTGTGCAAATGCCTGGGCCAGATCGGCCACCAGGTCTTCACCGTGTTCAATACCGACCGACAGGCGCAGCAGTTGGGCGCTGATGCCTGCCGCTTGCTGCGCCGCCGGGGTCATGGCCCTGTGGGTCATGCTGGCCGGATGGGCCACCAGACTCTCCACCCCGCCGAGTGACTCCGCCACCGAGAAGAGGGTGAGGGCCGCGAGGAAGGCGCGAATGCCCGCCTCGTTGCAATCGAGTTCAAAACTTAGCATGGCGCCAAAGCCCGACTGTTGACGGCGCGCAATCTCGTGGCCCGGATGGCTCGGCAGGCTGGGGTGGTAGATGCGTTTGACCAGGGGTTGCTGCTGCAGGAAGGCGAGGATGCGATCCGTGTTCTCCTGGTGGGTGCGCAGGCGAGGAGCCAGGGTGCGCAAGCCGCGCAGGGTGAGGTAGGAATCGAACGCCCCTGAGGTGAGACCCAGACAGTTGGCCCACCACACCAGCGACTCGGCAACGGCCTGTTCCTTGGCAATCGCCACGCCGCCCACCACGTCCGAGTGGCCGTTGATGTATTTGGTGGTGGAGTGGACTACCAGATCCGCTCCCAGCGCCAGCGGCTGTTGCAGCAGGGGGGAGAGGAAGGTGTTGTCCACCACTACCTTGGCGCCCGCTTCGTGGGAAGCCTTGGCGATGGCGGCGATGTCCACTACCCGCAACAGCGGGTTGGAGGGGGTCTCTATCCATACCAGCGCCGGTTTTTGCGAAAGAGCCTCGGTCAGCGCCGTCTCGTCCCCCTGGTCGACGAACAGCACCTTGTAGTGACCCTTGGCCGCCAGGTACTCGAACAGGCGCCAGGTACCGCCGTAACAATCGTGGGGGGCGATCAGCAGATCTCCTGCCTTGAGCAGGGCTGTGGTGACCAGGTGGACGGCACCCATGCCGGTGCCGGTGACCACGGCGCCGGCGCCCCCTTCCAGCGCCGCCAGCGCATCCGCCAGATTGGTGCGGGTCGGGTTGCCGGAGCGGGCATAATCGTATTGACGAGGCTCGCCGAAGTCGGCAAAGGTGTAGTTGCTGGAGAGGTAGATGGGTGGCACCACGGCACCGTGCTGCTGGTCTGTCTCAATCCCGGTGCGTACCGCCAGGGTGGCCTTGTGGGTCATGTCACTCTCCTTGATGTCTCTTCGAACGCAGGCATCTTGCTGTCACGCGTTATCCCGCCATTGCTGGCCTATGGTGATTCACACTACGCGAGCAAGAAAAAGCCGTCAATAGCTCTAGACGTCTAAATGGCTTTGCCGTTGGATTGCCATTGATTTCCTTAAGGGTTAAAATCCGCCCTCACGGCCAAATGAGAACAGGTGAGTCATGGGAACAGAGTGGAACGGCGACTACGTCAGCCCCTACGCGGAACACGGTAAGAAGAGCGAACAGGTCAAGAAGATTACCGTCTCGATCCCGCTCAAGGTGCTGAAAGTACTGACCGATGAACGCACCCGCCGTCAGGTGAACAACCTGCGTCATGCGACCAACAGCGAGCTGCTCTGTGAAGCTTTCCTGCATGCCTTCACCGGTCAGCCGCTGCCCTGCGACGACGATCTTCGCAAGGATCATCCGGACAGCGTGCCTGCCGAAGCGCGTGCCATCATGGAGGCGCTGGGCAAGGAAATCGAAGATTTCGACAAGGAATAACTCCTTTCAATGACGCGGCTGATGGCCGCGCCATTGCTATCTGCCATCCCCCATTGCCGCCTTCGCCGCTACCAGCGCACATTGGCTCTCGCCGCCACTCTTGTTGTCGCCTGACCGGCGCTCTCCTCTCTTGTGTTGCCCGGTGACCGACAGCCGTCACGAAGCGGCCGTTTGCCGAAGACAAGGGCTGGTGTTTCGGGGCATGCTGAGTCTCATGAGACATTGGCGGGACGAGGAGTCGGAATGCAGACCATAAGCTGGCAGGATTTCGAGATGGTGGAGTTGCGGGTGGGCACCCTGGTGCGGGTCGAACCCTTTCCCGAGGCGCGCAAGCCCGCCTACAAGGTGTGGGCGGATTTTGGTCCCGAGCTCGGCGTGCGCAAGAGCAGTGCCCAGATAACGGATCTCTACCAGCCAGAGGAGCTGGTTGGCCGTCAGATCATCGCCGTGGTGAACTTCCCGACCAAACAGATTGGCCCCTTCCAGTCCGAATTTCTGCTGACCGGTTTCTACCGGGCGGATGGCGCCGTGGTGATGGCCATCCCGGAGCAGGCGGTGGAAAACGGTGCCAGGCTGGGGTAAACCGGTGCGACACAGAGACAAAAGAGGCGACCACAGGGTCGCCTCTTTCTCTCTGCATCCTGTTACTTCAGCAGGCTGAAGAGCAGTGCAGAAACCGCAAGGGAACCGGTCAGCAGGATGAAGCCGTTGGTCCAAGGGTGACGGAAGCGCGCCAGCGACTTCACCTTGTAGATGGCCACTACCGGCATGATGAACAGGATCATGGCGATGACGGGGCCGGAGAGGGTCTCCATCAGGCCGAGGATACCCGGGTTGACCACGGCCGCACCCCAGATGGAGAAGAACATCAGGGCGATGCCCAGCTTGTCGGCCCTGGCCAGCGACAGGCCGGTGGGCTTGGCGATCAGGGTCTTGAGGCTCTCTCGCGCTCCCAGGAAGTGGCCGAGGAAGGAGGAGCTGATGGCGATGAAGGCGATGAGCGGCCCCAGGGTCACGATCACCGGGTTGTCGGTGATGTTGGCGAGATAGGAGAGCACGGAGACATTCTGGGCCTTGGCCTGCGCCAGCTGGGCCGGGGTGAGGCTCAGCACGCAGGAGAAGACGAAGAAGAGTACGAAGCCCACCAGCATGACGGTGGTGTTGCGCAGGATCTGACCGCTCTTGGCCTCGGCCTGCTCGCCATATTCCCGACGCTGCACATTGGCAAAGCCCGAGATGGCGGCGGCGTGGCTGAAGGCGAACACGGTCACCGGCAGCGCCAGCCAGACGGTGTTGAGGAAGTTGCCGCCCTCAAATGCGCTCATCTGTGGCCACTGCCACTGGGGGATCAGGTAGCAGGAGAGGGCCGCCAGTATGGCCGCCAGCGGATAGACCATGAAGGCAAAGGCCCGCAGCATCGCCTTCTCCCCCGCCAGCATCACGGCGATCATGGCAAACACCAGCATGCCGGAGAGCATCACCCGATCCGGGGAAGCCATGCCGAGTTGGTTGACCATAAAGCTCTCCACCGTGTTGGTCAGTCCCACGCCGTAAATGAGCAGGATCGGGAAGATGGAGAGGAAATAGAGCGTCGAGATGAGGCGGCCGGCCATCTTGCCGAAGTGCTCCTCGGCCACATCGGTGAAATCGGCGTGGGGGCGGGAAGAGGACAGCACGAAGCGCGCCAGCCCGCGGTGGGCCAGGAAGGTCATGGGACCGGCCAGCACGGCGACTATGATCAGGGGCCAGATCCCGCCCAGACCCAGGTTGATGGGCAGAAACAGGATGCCGGCACCGACGGCGGTACCAAACAGGCTGATGACCCAGTGGGTATCGTGGCGGCGCCAGCTGCCGACGGTGACAGGAGTTGAGTGGGAACCGGAGAGCTCCCGGGATGCCTCTGCAGATAAACTCATTGATAATTCACTTTTTGTTAGTGTTTTAATCTGAGCTTATTGTGGTTTATTGGGATTTAATTCTCAAAAAGCAGGGGTGAAACATATCACTACCATAATGGGCGAAAGCCAGTGAAATTGGGAATAGAATCGGGTTCGCGAAATTGAGTAAAACTGGAAATGTAAAAAATATCGGTATATAAATCCGAATTCTCATTCATAATTAATTTTTTGTCTCGGCTAACTGAGTGTTTTCAGAATTACATGAAAATCATGCCACTACTCCGGATTCGGTTGTGATGATTCACTATCATTCTCGCCGTTTGCCAGAGGATATCCCTACCCATTGTCGATATAGCCAGCGGATCACACCAAGCAAAGAGGCGGCTTGGTGGCCGCCTCTTTGCGCTATCCGATGACATATCAACCAGGCTGCTGAACCAGGATCTTGTTCCAGGCGAGATCCGGATCCCCCATCACGATGAAGTCAGGGTTCTCCAGCGACTCCGTCTCGTTGTAACTGAGCGGTTGCAGCGTCAGGCTGAGGATGCGGCCACCGGCCGCCTCGACGATGCACTGGGCAGCAGCAGTATCCCACTCGCCGGTGGGTCCGAGCCGCACGTAGCAATCGGCCGCCCCCTCCGCCACCAGGCAGGATTTGAGGGAGCTGGAGCCGAGCGGGATCAACTCGTAGTTGATGGCCGGGTTGAGGCGACGGGTCAGGTTTTCCAGTTTCTGGCGACGGCTGATGGCCACCACCAGCGAGTCGGGCTGATCGTGCTCGTGGTGCATGGCGCTGATGGGGTACACCTCGCCATTAACCTCCTTGAAGGCGCCATGGCCGCGTATCGCCCAGTAGAGCACGTCGGACTCGGGGGCATAGATGACGCCGAGCACGGGCACATTATCCCGTACCAGGGCGATCAGGGTGGCGAAGTCGCCGCTACCGGCGATGAACTCGCCGGTGCCGTCGAGGGGATCCACCAGCCAGTATTGCCGCCAGTTTGATCTCAGGCTGAAGGGGATGTCGGCGGCCTCCTCGGTCAGCACAGGCACATGGGGAGTGAGCGCCGACAGCGCCTGTTTGAGGTAGGCATCGGCAGCAAGGTCGGCACTGGTGACCGGGGTCGCATCCTCCTTCAGCTGACGCTCGAACTGACCGCCGTGATAGATTTCGTGAAGGATCCGCCCCGCTTCGCGGGCGATCTCCTTGACCCCTGGCACCCAGGCCAACAACTCCTGCATTTCGTTATCCTCTGTCTTTATTGCCGATGCCCGCGAGCGGGCTAGTTTTCCTGCTCTGCCAGCCACTTGCGGGCCAGCAGCAGGGCGCAGATGCTGCGCGACTCGGTAAAGTCGGGGCGCGCCAGCAAATCGTCGATCCGGTTCAGCGGCCAGGGGATCACCTCGAGAGGCTCGGGCTCATCACCGATCCTCTGCTCGGGGAAGAGATCCCGGGCCAGCAGTATCTCCATCCGGCTGGAGAAGTAGCCCGGTGCCAGCGACACCTGTTTGAGGGGGATCAGGGTGCGGGCACCAAAGCCAGCCTCCTCCATCAATTCGCGGTTGCCCGCCTCCAGGGCGTCTTCGCCCGGGTCGATCAACCCCTTGGGAAAGCCGAGCTCGTAAGAGTGAGTGCCCGCCGCGTATTCGCGCACCAGCAGCAGGGTGTGGGCATCGAACAAGGGCACCACCATGACGGCACCCCGGTTGCCGCCGCGCATCCGCTCGTAGACCCGCTCCTCGCCATTGGTGAATTTCAGGTGCAGGGACTCCACTTTGAACAGGCGACTCTCGGCCACCAGCTCGGCCTTGAGGATCTCCGGCTTGGGTTTGTCGTGGTCCAGGATCTCGACACGGATGTGTTCGGGTTTGTTCTTGTGGTGGTTGCTCATCGACCGCGGGCTGCTCGTTAAAAAATCGTGCTTCAAGAGTAAACGACTCCCACCCCGAACACCACGGGACAAGGGCGCGAAAGGGGATGGAAAAATCGTTATACTGCCCCCCGGTTTTTTTCATGACGCTTGCTTCAGGAGACCCCATGCCGACCCGACTGCCCTGGCACCAGATAGATACCGTTCTGCTCGATATGGATGGTACCCTGATCGATCTGCATTTCGACAACCACCTGTGGCAGCAGCTGGTCCCCGAGCGCTACGCCGAGCAGCACGGCTTGCCGCTGGCCGAGGCCAGGGAGCGGATAGACGCGCACTACCACGCCGTCAACGGCACTCTCAATTGGTACTGTGTCGATTACTGGAGCCAGACCCTGGGGCTGGATATTCGCGCCCTCAAGCAGGAGATCCTGGAGAAGATCCAGTGGCGGCCCCACTCCATCCCCTTTCTGGCCGAGCTGCGGGCGGCAGGCAAAAAACTGGTGCTGTTTACCAACGCCCATCCGGCCAGCCTGTCGGTCAAGGATGCGCGGCTCGGATTGGGGGAACATCTGGATCAACTGGTGAGCACCCATGAGCTGGGCTGGTCGAAGGAGAGTCAGCACTGCTGGCAGGCGCTGGCGCAGCGGCTGGCGTTCGATCCGGCCCGCACCTTGTTTGTCGATGACAGCGAGCGGATCCTGCGCGCCGCCGCCGACTACGGTATCGGTTTTCAGCTCGCCATCCAGAATCCGGACAGCCGCCAGCCCGAACAGCAGATCACCGCTTTCCCGGCGATCCGGGATTACGCCGAGCTGTTGCCGCTGGCAGTCTGAACGGACTAACACGACAGAGGGCTGCATGGTGCAGCCCTCTGTGTTTGGGAGACGGATGGGGAGAGTGTTTCACAGCTCCTTGAACGGGCGGCGCTTCTCATCTTCGATGACGATGGCCTCCAGGTTGGCCACCCGCTCCTGCAGCTCCCTGATGACCTGATCCTGCTTGCCGAGGCGATCCGTGATGCGGGCATCCCCCATCTGGTAGCGGGCCCGCTTGCCGAGATAGCCAAACAGCACGCTGATAAACACGATCAGGACTATGCCTGTCCACATGGTCATGTCACGACTCCTTGTCGTCATTAACGGCGATCACTGAATGGGATCACCCCGTTTTCTCACAGTCACCAGTCCGTCGCAACGGGGCGCAGACTCCCTTTGTGATGGCGGTAGCAATAGATGCCTTATTGCCAGAGTGGCCTGCCGATCCAGAGCCCCCACAGGGTGATGTGCAGCAGCACGATAAACCAGAACACCAGCCGGTAGCTGCGCTTTTGGGTCTTGTGACGCAGCCACTGGCGGGCCACCAGGGCACCGGGCCAGCCACCGCACAGCTCCAGCAGGTGGAGGCGGGATTCGGGAATGCGCCACTCGCCGCGCACCGCCTGGCGCTTGTCCCAGGCGTAGGCGGCCACGGTCAGCATACTCATTACCAGCAGCACCGCCAGCGGCCACCACTGTTGGCCGTCGAGACCGAGCCACAGGGCCGAGCCGAGCGGCAGCAGGGCCAGCGCCATCATTGGGCCAGCTCCCAGCAGCGCTCTTCGTCCTGCTCGAGGGTGCGGATCACCCGGGCCGGATTGCCCACGGCCACCGAGTCGGCCGGAATGTCGCGGGTCACCACGGCGCCGGCCCCTATGATGGAGCGGGGTCCTATGGTGACGCCGGGGCAGATGATGGCACCGCCACCGATCCAGCAGTCATCGCCAATGTGTACCGGTTTGTTGTAGGCGGCCCAGTTGCGCCGCTCCAGGTAGTTCATGGTGTGGGTGGCGGTGTAGATCTGCACGTTGGGGGCCAGCAGCACATGGCTGCCGATATGCACTTCACCCACGTCGAGTATGGTGACGTTGAAGTTGAAGAAGGTCTTCTCGCCGATGTGGATATTGCGGCCGAATTCACAGGTGAAGGGAGTGCTGATCCAGCAGGAGTCGGGGCAGTGACCGAACAGCTCGCGGCACAATCGCTGTCGCAGGGCCTCGTCGCCGGCCGAAGAGGCGTTGAGCTCGGCCAGCAGCGCCTGACCACGGATCCGGTCGTTCGCTATCTCCTGGCTCTGGCTGTCGAGGGCGCCCCCCGCCAGAACCTTGTCCCAGTCGCTTGCCATGTTTACCTCCACAATATGCAAGAGAGGCCAGTATACGTGACCGGCGCTGGGGCGTCAGGCTGTCACTTGCTGCAAGATCAGGTGCCGGGCCAGATGAGCGGCAGGATCAGCAGGGCCGAGATGAAGTAGGGGAGCAGCACCCGCAGCCCCAGCCTGCGACCGCCGATGCCAAGTGCCAACAGCCCCTTCACCAGCGAGTTGACCAGCCCGGCGAGCAGGATGCCGCGGGCTGCCACCTCCAGCGCCAGCTCCTTGTGGGAGAGCTGGGAGAGGGAGAGGGTGATGGCGTCCACGTCGGTGATCCCCGAGACCAGTGCCAGCAGATAGACCCCGGAGTTGCCCACCTTGCTTTGCAGGAAAGTAGCCATGAAGCCGATGAGCGCCAGCAGCAGGCCGAACTTGATGGCGGTGGCGAGATCCAGCGGGTTGCTGGTCTGTGGCTGCACCGGGCCGTCGGTCAGCTCCTCGCGCTGGCGCCAGAACCAGAACGCGAAGCCGTAGACGGTGACCGCCAGCAGCAGCAGAGGGGCGGCGAGGCGCAGCGCCAGCTCGTTGTGGATCAGCAGCACCAGCACCAGCAACCGCAGCCACATGGTGGCCCCCGCCAGCAGTATGCCGGTAGCCAGCAGCCGCTCCAGCCCGCCCTGCTCCTTGTTGAGGCGGGCAAACTGCAGGGTGAGGGCGGTGGAGGAGGCGAGCCCTGCCAGCATGCTGGTGAGCACCAGCCCGGCTCGGGTACCGAGCAGGCGCACCGCGAAGTGGCCGCAAAACGAGATGCCCGCGATGATCACCACCATCAGCCAGATCTTGAAGGGGTTGAAGGCATCGAGGGGCCCTATCTCCTCGTTGGGCAGCACCGGCAGCAGTACCAGGGAGATGAGCAAAAAGCGCAGGGTGGCGTGAAATTCGGTCTCGCTCAAAAACAGCATGCCCTGCTGGATCTTGCCCTTGAGCCCCATCAGCAGGGCCGCCAGTACGGCGCAGGCCACCGCCTCGCTCGGGCTCAGCAGCACCGACATCAGGCCCAGCAGATAGGTGAGCAGCATGGCTGCCGAGCTGGTGAGGCCGAACTCCCCCTGCCAGCGCTGGGCCAGCCAGACCGAGAGACCGCAGCCAATCACTACCGCCAGCAGGCCAAGCAGCGGCAGCCAGGGGCCAAGGGTCGGCAGCAGCAGGGCACAGACCCCGCCGAGCAGGCCGATGAGGCCGTAGGTCCGCATCCCTGCGATGCGCTGGTTGTCCCCCAGCTGGCGCACCTGCCAGCCGCGCTCCAGCCCGATGATAAGACCGATGGCCAGCGACACCAGGGCGCCATTGACCGGTTCTGCGTTGATCCACATAACGACCTCCTTTTCGCCCTGTGTCTGCCTTGCTCCCATGATGGCACAGCCGGCTGACGGGCAGAGGGGTCTGGCTCACAGAGTGTACGAATGACGCCCTTTGGGGGATTTATATGAGTAAAAGAGATAAGCAAAGCGTTATTTCTTTCTTCTTGGCATAACTGCTTCGCGGCATGCTGTCCTTAACCCAACGATAAGGAGCATCACCATGACACTGCGAACGACCGCCCTGACAATCTTCTCTCTGCTGGCCTTCCAGGCGGGGGCCGCCGAGATCCGCCTGCTCAACGTCTCCTACGATCCGACCCGCGAACTGTTTCAGGAGTACAACGCCGCCTTCGCCAAAGAGTGGAAGGCGAAAACCGGTGACGACCTGGTGGTGAGCCAGTCCCACGGTGGTTCCGGCAAGCAGGCCCGCGCCGTGGTGGACGGACTGGAAGCGGACGTCGTCTCGCTGGCACTGGCCTATGACGTCGATGCCATTGCCAAGACGGGGCTGATCGCCGCTGACTGGCAGAGCCGCCTGGCCAACAACGCCGCCCCCTACACCTCCACCATCGTCTTCCTGGTGCGCAAGGGCAATCCCAAGCAGATCAAGGATTGGGGGGATCTGGTGCGCAAGGATGTGGCCATCGTCACCCCCAATCCCAAGACTTCCGGCGGGGCGCGCTGGAACTATCTGGCCGCCTGGGGCTATGCCCTGAAGCAGAGCGGCAGTGAAGAGGGGGCCAGGCAGTTCGTCGGCAATCTCTTCAAAAATGTGAAGGTGCTGGACTCCGGCGCCCGTGGCGCTACCACCAGCTTTATCGAGCGGGGCCTTGGCGACGTGTTGCTGGCGTGGGAGAACGAAGCCCTGCTGGTGCTTGGCCAGGCCGGCAACCGCGACAAGTTCGAGCTGGTGGTGCCGTCGGTCTCCATCCTGGCCGAGCCGCCGGTGGCGGTGGTGGACAAGGTGGCCAGCAAGCACGGCACGGAGGCGGTGGCCAAGGGCTACCTGAAGCACCTCTACTCCGACGAGGGGCAGCGGATCATCGCCAAGTATCACTATCGCCCCAGCAATCCGGCGATCCTCAAGGAGACGGTCGCCCAGTTCCCGAAACTGACCCTGTTTACCGTCAAGGAGCTGGAAGGGGATTGGAACAAGGCCCAGCAGAAGCACTTCGCCCAGGGGGGCCTGTTCGACCAGATTTACCAGCCGGGCCGCTGAGCGGCACGTTCCCCATCACTCACTGGCAAGCGCCAACGGATAGGAGTAACAAGATGGACAAGATCCTCCTGGTTCCCGGTTTGCACGATAGCGGGCCGGATCACTGGCAAAGCCGCTGGCACCTGCACTTTCCCCACTGGCAGCGCATGAGGGGGTTGCCGTGGGACAAGCCGAACCTGACGGTCTGGAGCGCCAAGCTGGCGAGCAAGCTCAAAAGCCGTCGCGGCCGGGTGCACCTGGTGGCCCACTCCTTCGGCGCCCTGACCGCCATTGCCGCCGCCCGGCTGCAACCCCACAAGATCGCCTCCATCCTGCTGGTGGCGCCGGCCGATCCGACCCGTTTCGGCATTGCAGACGAGCGACTGGCCGGCCCCCTGCTGGTGTCGGCCCAGATGGTGGCCAGCCGCAACGATCCCTGGATGAGTTTCGAGCGGGCCGAACACTGGAGCCAGCAGTGGCAGGTGCCGCTGTTTGATGCCGGTGAGGCGGGTCATATCAATGCCCAGTCCGGCCACGGGGAGTGGCATCAGGGACTACATCTGCTCGGCAACCTCCACCGTCGGGCCGAGATGGTGATCGAACCGGCTCCGGTGGCGTGGAAAGGGTGTCCGGCACTGGGGTTTCGCTGATGGTTGGATGACAACGGGGAGGGATGGAGATCGAGATGATAACTGTCTGATTTTGTTCACTGGTTCAATTGCACAAGGCTCCATTTTTCAGGTCTTTTGTTGATATGAAAGACCTTTTTTATCTGGGTTGCCCGCAACTCCCTGTTTTCACGCTGTTAGACAAAAAAGTGATTAGCAAAGGTGTTATTGGTGTTTGTGACGGGAAATGAGAGCCAGCAGAATCACTATGTCGAAATTAATTTATAACACATGGATTTGTTATGCGATTTGGTTCTTATTCTGTTCTGCCTGGCTTTGGCCAGACCCTCGGCTTCAGTCTGCTCTATCTGGGGTTGCTGGTACTGCTGCCCCTCTCGGCACTGGTGCTGTTTGCGCTGAATAACTTGACCGCTGCCGAGTTCTGGCAGGTGATAGGGTCGCCCCGGGTGCTGGCCTCCTTTCGCCTGAGTTTCGGGGCGGCGTTTGTCGCGGCGCTGCTCAACAGCCTGTTCGGCCTGATCCTGGCCTGGGTGCTGGTGCGTTACACCTTCCCCGGCCGCCGTCTGGTGGATGCGCTGATCGACCTGCCATTCGCCATGCCCACCGCGGTATCCGGCATCGCCCTGTGCGCCATCTTCGCCCCCAATGGCTGGATCGGTCAGTGGGTTGCCCCGCTCGGCATTGAGCTTGCCTACAACCCCATCGGGGTGGTCATCGCCCTCACCTTTATCGGTCTGCCGTTCGTGGTGCGCACCCTGCAACCCGTGCTGCGGGAGGCCGAAGCAGAACAGGAAGAGGCGGCCGCCAGCCTGGGGGCCGATCGCTGGCAGACCTTCCTGCATGTGCTGTGGCCGACCCTGGTGCCGGCCCTGCTCACCGGCTTTGCGCTGGCGTTTGCCCGTGGCGTGGGGGAGTACGGCTCCGTCATCTTTATCGCCGGCAACCTGCCCATGGTCTCTGAAATCGCGCCCCTGATGATCATGAGCCACCTGGAGGAGTACGACTACGCCGGCGCCTCCGCCATCGCCGTGGTCATGCTGCTGATCTCTTTTGTTTTATTGCTGCTTATCAACAAGTTGCAGGCCTTGAGCTGGGCCCGCATCGGAGGGAGCCGGATATGAATGCATCGACCATCGCCATGGATATCGCCCCCGTGGTGGCAGAAGCCCAGCGCAAGGCGCCGCCGGTGATCCGCGAGCCGCAGTGGGTCAAGTTGCTGCTCATCACCCTGGGGTTGGGCTGGTTTGCCGCCCTGTTGCTGCTGCCGCTGGTGACCGTTTTTATCCAGGCGCTGAGCCCTGGTCTGGCATTTTTCTGGCGGGCCATCAGCGAGCCGGATGCCCTGAGCGCCCTTGGGCTGACTGCCCTGGTGACCCTGTTCGCCGTGCCGCTCAACCTGCTGTTCGGCCTCGCGGCTGCCTGGGCCATCGCCCGTTTCCGTTTCCCGGGCCGGCAGCTGCTCGTCACCCTCATCGATCTACCGTTTTCGGTCTCGCCGGTGATTGCGGGTCTGATGCTGGTGCTGCTGTTTGGCAGCCACGGCTGGTTTGGCGACTGGCTCAGTGAGCACGACATCAAGATCATCTTCGCCACCCCGGGCATCATTCTGGCCACCACCTTCATCACTGTGCCCTTCGTGGTGCGCGAGCTGCTGCCCCAGATGGAGACGCGCGGCCCGGAAGAGGAGGAGGCCGCCATCATGCTGGGAGCGAACGGATTGCAGATGTTCTGGCGGGTCACCCTGCCCGGGATTCGCTGGAGCCTGATGTACGGTGTGCTGCTCTGTACCGCCCGGGCAGTGGGGGAGTTTGGTGCCGTCTCCGTGGTCTCCGGCCATATTCGCGGCCAGACCAACACCCTGCCGCTGCATATCGAGATCCTCTACAACGAGTACCAGACCGGCGCCGCCTTGGCGGTGGCAAGCCTGCTGGCGCTGTTCGGGATCTTCACCCTGCTGGGGGAAACCCTGCTGGCCCGGCTGCGTGGCCAACCCACCCACTCTCACTGATCACAGTTTCAAGGAGGCAGCCATGAGCATTCAGGTGCAAGGACTCAACAAGCATTTCAGCCAGCACGCGGCACTGGCCGACATCAACCTCGATTTTCACGATGGTGAGCTGGTGGCCCTGCTGGGCCCCTCCGGCTGCGGCAAAACCACCTTGCTGCGGATCATCGCCGGGCTGGAGCAGGCCGACGCTGGCCGGATCATTATCCGTGGCGAGGATGCCTCGGCGCTGAATGTGCGCGAGCGCAACGTCGGCTTCGTGTTCCAGCACTACGCCCTGTTTCGCCACATGACGGTGTTCGAGAACGTGGCATTCGGCCTGCGGGTCAGGCCGCGCAACGAACGCCCGGGCGAGGTGGCCATCCGTGCCCGGGTCAGGGAGCTGCTGGATCTGGTTCAGCTTGGCCACGTGGCCGAGCGCTACCCGACCCAGCTTTCCGGCGGCCAGCGTCAGCGGGTCGCCCTGGCCCGTGCCCTGGCGGTGCAGCCCAGGGTGCTGTTGCTGGATGAGCCCTTCGGCGCCCTCGACGCCCAGGTGCGCAAGGAGCTGCGCCGCTGGTTGCGGGAGTTGCACGACGAGTTGCACGTCACCAGCCTGTTCGTCACCCACGATCAGGAGGAGGCGCTGGAGGTGGCGGATCGGGTGGTGCTGATGAACGCCGGCCGGGTCGAGCAGATCGGCACCCCGGCCGAGGTCTATGACCATCCCGCCAGCGCCTTCGTCCACAGCTTTCTCGGCAGCGTGAACCAGTTCCGCGGTCGGGTGGCCGAACAGGGGTTCGGCATCGGCGAGCAGTTGCTCGGCGGCCCCTCGACCGCCCATCTGGCACCGGGCAGTGCCGCCATCGCCTATGTGCGTCCCCACGAGCTGGAGATTCTGCCGGCACAGGCCAGCGGCGGTATCAGCGCCACCATCACCCGGCTGCTGCCTATGGGGCCGCGCATCCGGGTGGAGCTGCGTGGCGAGGGAGAGAGTCGGGGCGTCCACTACGAGGTAGAACTTGGCAAGGAGGCGGCCAGCCATTTTACGCCGGGCCAGGAGGTACGGCTGGTAGCCAGACAGGCGCACTTCTACCCCGATTACCAGATTTGAGGGGCTATCCAGGCTGGGTGCGAGTCATCGGCCTGTCCGCATCACCCACAACGCATGGCGGTGAACACCGCCGCGACTCGACGCAGGAGGCGATGAGTGAACTTTCAGCAGTTACGCATTATCCGAGAGGCGGCCCGGCGGGATTACAACCTGACCGAAGTGGCCAATGCCCTGTTCACCTCCCAGTCCGGAGTCAGCCGCCATATTCGCGAGCTGGAGGAGGAGCTGGGGGTGGAACTCTTTATCCGCTACGGCAAGCGGCTGCTCGGCATGACGGAGCCGGGCAAGGAGCTGCTGGTGATCGCCGAGCGCATCCTCGGGGATGCCGAGAACATCCGCAAACTGGCCAGTACCTTTGCCAACCGCGATTCCGGACGCCTGCTGGTGGCGACCACCCATACCCAGGCCCGTTACGCCCTGCCCCGGGTGGTGAAGGCGTTTCGCGAACAGTTTCCGCTGGTACAGCTGGAGCTGCGTCAGGGAGGGCCGGAAGAGATAGTGCGCCTGGTGCAGACCGGCGAGGTGGACATCGGCATCAGCAGCGAGCAGCTCGACAGGAGCGAAGGGGTGGTGGCCTTTCCCTACTATCGCTGGCATCACAACATAGTGGTGCCGGAGCGCCATCCCCTCTCGCAAGAGTCCGAACTGACCCTGGCGGCGCTGGCCGACTGGCCCATCATCACCTATCAGGCGGGGCTGACCGGGCGGGTGCGAGTGGACGAAGCGTTCGCCGAGGCGGGGATCACGCCACAGATCCTGCTGACCGCCCAGGATTCGGATGTCATCAAGACTTATGTCGAGTTGGAGATGGGGGTCGGCATATTGGCGGACATGGCGTTCGATGCCCAGCGCGATCACACCTTGGCGCAACTCGACGGCAGCCATCTGTTTGCGCCGCACACCGCCTGGATTGGCCTCAAGCAGGGGCAGTTCCAGCACAATTTCGCCTGGCAATTCATCCAGCTCTGCAACCCCGAGCTGGCGCTGGCCGACATCCAGGCCCGTGCCATGGGCGGCGAGCCCCAGATCGATTACCAGATCTGAGCCTGTCACCAGACCAAACGGGGAGCCACTGGCTCCCCGTTTTCATGTCGTAGTGAAACGATTAGTTCAACTCAATCCAGGCATCCTGCCAGTGGGAACCGGTGCCCGGCTCATACTGGGTCGCGTTGGCAGCCCACTGGCTACACCAGCCACTGTAGGGGAAGGGTTTGCACTGGTAGACCTTGCCGTTCTTGGGTTGCAGCACCCTGGTGCCGTCGGTGTAGGACTTGAGCCCCTCCGGAAAGGTGAAGTCATGAGCGCCGCCGGCAGCGGGATCCTTGAACATCAGATCCAGAGTCTGCTGGAGCGGGGTACCGCCATTTTTCGGGGTACCCTTGATCACCAGTTGGTGGTGACCGGCACTCAGCCCTTCCAGAGTCATGGTGAAACCCTGGCTGCTGTCTTTGATGTCGGCGCTGGACTGGCCTTTGGCGACGCCACCATGGTCATACAGGGTATTGGTGACGGTCAGATCGCCCTGGGCGGTGATAGTGAAGTCGAGGATCGCCTTGCCGTTGTCGAGCTGGTATTCGCTCGCCAGACCGCTGACGCTGATGTCGTTGCCAACCGGCGGCTGCAACTGCTCGAGCTGGATCTCGACCCGCTCCAGAGCGCCGCCCGCCTTGAGGTAGACGGGGTTCTGGCCGTAGACAGGGTTGAATTGGCCGTCAGAGCCCTGCTGGCCGGCACGGATCAGGCTCTGCTCGGCGTTGATCTTGCCGGCCAGGGCGTGGGCCCAATTGTTCTTCTGGCCTTGTTCCGCGCTGGCGATGGTCAGCTCGGTCTGCAGATCGGTGCGCTCGCCGTTGGCATCGAACACCCGGGTTCTGGCCTTGTCGCCGGCCGCCAGATCGATGGAGGGGTAGATGGTGCCGCCCTGGTTCCACGCCAGCGGTGGCTGGGTACCGCCCTTGAAGTTGGCATCGATCAGGTTGTAGAAGCTGTTGGCGGTATCACCCACTTCCCACACCCCGAGAATGATCTGGTAACCGGTGCGCTCCGGCAGGATGCACTGGTGGGTGACCTGCTTGGGCGGTTGCACCATGTTGCCGTCGATGACGCAGAAGGGGGTGAGCTCGAAGGCGTCGCGAGTCAGCGGTTGGTTCGGGTTCCACTCCTGTTTGGTCAGGTAGTAACGCCAGTTGCGGGTCACATGGTTGGCGGTGAAGGTCCAGCTGATGGCGAAGGGGCCGGCCTGTACGTCGCGGCGGGTCCAGCGATCGCTGGTCTGGGCGTTGAGTTCGCCAAACTGCGGATGGCCGGCGGCAGCAATCTGCCCATCTGCCGGGCCGCCGTCCGGGAAGCCGGAGGAGGCCTCCAGGCTCTGTGGTTCCCACTGCACGGCGCCGCACTGGCTGTTGCCGCCGGTCTTGCACAGGGCGTTGCGCGATTCCGGCTGGCTGATGTAGCCGTGGGCCAGCACGCTGCCGCTGGCGAGCAGCGTCAGGGCGGCGGCGAGGTGGTTGAATCGGATGGTTGCTGCCATACATTCCTCTGATCGGTCGATGTGGGCAGTCACGTTGGCAGGGGAATCCCCGGGCACACCTGGGTGTGGCAACCCCGCTATCCTGGACGAACGTCTTTAGACCGGAAGTTTTGCGTCCTGACTTTTCAGCCAGTTTGCCAAATGACTACAGAAAGGGTCATGGTGTCGCGTTTGGCGACAAAATTATCATGACTAATTTTGATTAAATTATTAAGTGTAAATCTTTACAGCTTGACCTTTCTGGTGTTGGTTTTTCACTCAACTATATGTTTTTAAATGTATAAATAATCATCCTGGTCTTCTTAAGATCGCCAATCCTGTCGATAAGATGCGAAAATTTGGCATTTTTCATCAATAAAAAAATCCCCTGCCACCTTCGTGGTCAGGGGATGAGGTGCGACAGTGCAAGACGGATCAGTGGCGAACCCGGGGGGATTCGTTCTGGCGCGGTGACGGCATCTGCATGGGCAACGGACTCTGTTCGCTGGTGTGGCCGAGTTTGAATACGGCGAGTCGTTCGTCCAGGCTGCGGGAGAGACCGGCCAGCAGCTCGCTCTCCTGAGCCAGCTGGGAGGCAGACTGCGACATCTCCAGCGCCGAGTCGTTGATGCCGCTGACGTTGCGGTTCATGTCTTCGGCCACCATGCTCTGCTGTTCGGCGGCGGTGGCGATCTGGGTCGCCATGTCGCTCACGTGCTGGATGTGGTTGACGATGAGGGAGAGATCCTGGCCTGCCTTCTCGGACTGGTTGACGCTGCTCTCTGCCAGCTTGCGGCTGGTGTCCATGGCGTCGGCCGCACTCACCGCCCGCTGTTGCAACTGGGCAATGGTGCTCTGGATCTCTTCGGTGGACTGGCGGGTACGGCTCGCCAGCTGGCGCACCTCGTCGGCGACCACGGCAAACCCGCGCCCCTGTTCGCCGGCCCGGGCAGCCTCGATGGCGGCGTTGAGGGCCAGCAGATTGGTCTGCTCCGAGATGGCGCTGATGACGGCGGTCACCTCGCCTATCTGCATCACCCCCTCCTTGAGCTGATTGACCTGCAGGGTGGCCTGCTCCACCTCGGTCGCCAGCGCCTGGATGCCGTGCACGCTGGCGTGTACGTCCTGATTGCCGAGGCCGGCTTCGCTGGTGGCATCCTGGGTATCGCGGGCGGTATTTTCGGCGTGACCCGCCACATCCGAGATGGTGGCGCTCATTTCGTTCATGGCAGTGGCAAGCTGGGCCAGTTGATCCCGCTGGCTGGTCACTGCCTGGTTGGTCTGCTCGGCGGAGGCCGCGATGCGCAGGGCGGCATCCGCCACGTTGCGGGCCCCCAGGCTCGCCTCGAGCAGGGCGTGGCGGATGGCATCCAGACCCTGGTTGGTACAGTGTGCTACCATCCCCAGCTCATCCTTGCCCTCAACCGGGATGCTGACCACCAGATCCCCCTTGGCGACCCGCTGCATGGCGTGATTGATCCGGGTGAGGGGATTGACGATGGAGCGGCTGATGGCAAATCCCAGCAGGCCCATCAGCAGGGTAGCCAGCAGGGTCGCGCCCCCCATCAACTCATACTGGGACCAGATGGTCGCTTCTATGTCTTGCAACAGGATGCCGGAGCCTAGGATCCAGCCCCAGGGCTGGTAGCCGGCGACCAGCGACATCTTGCGGGCGGACTCGCCGGAAGGGGATGCCCAGAGATATTCCAGCCGACCCTGATGCCCCCCCTTGCCGAGATCCACCATGCGCTGCCAGTGGTCCTCCGTATGTGCTGCGCGCTGTTCCCCCATCTGCTGGCCGACCAGTTCCGGCTTGGCAGGGTGGACGATGATGTGGCGGGTCTCATCGATCACGAACAGGTAGTTGTCGCCATCGAAACGCATGCTGTTGAGCATGGCCCTGGCCTCGGCTTGTGCCTGGTCGGCAGGCAGGCTGGTGGCGAGGGCCTGGATCCGGCTCATGGCGAGATCCAGCACCGCCTGCAGCCGCGCCTCCCGTTCACTCATCAGGTTGCGATGCAGGGCACTGGCCGAGATCAGCAGCAGTGCGATAAAACCGGCCAGCGCCAAGGTGAGCAGCAGCATCAATTTGCGGCTCACGGCGATATCACCGAGCTTGAACATGGTATCTCCCTGATTTCCTTATGGGTCTGGCTGTGTCCAGCCACTCCCGTGCTCCAGATTATTTTGCAGTTAACATTTAATTAACTTTCAAAAGCTTGCCGCTAGCGAGAGCTAATTGAGTATTTCAACAACAGTATAGTCAGCAGACAGCTCTCCCCACTTTTTGGTAGCTTGTTTATGCGCATCCCGGCGCATTATTTGCCAACACATATGAATGAGATGGCATTTCACCAATAAGGAGTGGGCCCCGTGCGGGTGACCCCATTAAAAAGAGGGAGTTTATGAGTTCCATTGCCAGGAATTACTTCAACCAGCTCAACGCCGACTACCTGCAGGTGCACAGGCGCAAGGAGGATCTCTTCTGGTCCACCTACATGGGCACCAGCGACGATCAGGCCGGCTTCACCGCCGCCGAGCAGGCTTACAAGGGCTTTTGTGCCAATCCGGCACGGTTGCCCGAGTTGCGCGAGATGCTCGCACTGGCACAAGAAGAAGATCTCAAGCGGGGGCTCAAGGGCTGGCTCGCCTTTTTCGAGTGCAACGTCATCGAAGATCCTCAGGCTGCGGCCCTGATGGATGAGCTGGTGGCTGCCGAGGCCGCGTTGTTTGCCCGCCGCAAGGGGTTGAAGCTGACCTTGCTGGACGAACAGGGCCGCCAGGTGGCAGGCAGCCTGCCCGCTGCCAGCACGGCGCTGGCCGCCAGTGCCGATGACGCGGTACGCCAGAGTGCGCTCGCCATGTTCCACACCCTGGAAAACTGGGTGGTCGACAATGGCTATCTGGAGATAGTCGCGCTGCGCAACCGCTTCGCCTGCGCCATGGGGTATCGCGACTACTTCGACTACAAGGTGCACAAGAACGAACAGATGAGCCCGGAGCAGCTCTTCGCCATCCTCGATGATTTTATCGCCCGCACCGAACAACGGCTGCACCAGAGCCTGGCCGAGCTGAAGGCGGCCAAGGGGGAGGAGGCCCTGCTGCCCCACAACCTGCGCTATAGCGTGAGCGGTGACGTGACCCGCCAGCTCGACCCCTATGTACCCTTCTCCCGGGCGCTGAAGGATTGGGTGGAGAGCTTCCGCCGCCTCGGCATCCAGTATCGCGGCGCCACCCTGACCCTGGATCTGCTGACCCGGGAGGGGAAATACGAGAACGGCTTCTGCCACGGCCCGGTGCCGAGCTTCTGGCAGGATGGGGAGTGGGTACCGGCGGTGGTGAACTTCACCAGCCTGGCCAACCCGGCCCAGGTGGGCAGCGGCTGGAGCGGGCTCAACACCCTGTTCCACGAGGGCGGCCACGCGGCGCACTTTGCCAATGTCACCGGCAATGCCCCCTGCTTCTCCCAGGAGTTCCCGCCCACCTCCATGGCCTATGCCGAGACCCAGTCCATGTTCTGCGACAGCCTGCTGGATGACGCGGACTGGCTCAAGCGCTATGCCAGAAATGCGGCGGGGGAGGCGATCCCCGATGCGCTCATCGAGGCCATGATCGCCGCGCGCCAGCCATTTCGCGCCTTCAACGAGCGCCAGATCGCGCTGGTGGCCTACTTCGAGCGGGATCTCTACGCCATGGCAGAGAGCGAACGCACCCCGGCCGCCGTGCTGGCGCTGGCCCGTCGCTGGGAGCGCCAGATCCTGGGGGTCGAGAGCCCGCGCCCGCTCTTGGCCATTCCGCACCTGCTGAACCAGGAGTCGGCTTGTGCCTATCACGGCTACCTGCTGGCGCTGATGGCGGTGGAGCAGACCCGCGCCTACTTCCTCAAGCGCGACGGCTACCTCACCGACAACCCGCGCATCGGACCGGATCTGGCTGCCCACTACTGGGGGCCGGGCAACGGCAAGAGCCATGATGAGACGCTGCGCAGCCTCACCGGCGAGGGCTTTAGCGCGGCGCCGCTGGCCGAGGCGTGCAACCGGAGCGTGGCCGAGGCGTGGCAGCAGGCGCAGGAGTGTATGGATGCGGCACAGCAACGTCCGCCGGCGGGGGAAGGAATGCCGCTAGACGCTCACATCCGGGTGGTACACGGCGCCGAGCTCATCGCCGACAACAGCGAGTCAGAGGCCCGCATGCTGGCCGATTTCGAGGCCTGGATCCACCGTTTGGCAACCGGGCGTCAGCCATCGCTGGTGTAGCCGGTGTTGTCACCTGACATAACGAGTGCCACGAGCCCCGAAAGGGGCTCTTTTTATGGGCCTGGGTATGCAATCCGTCACCGGAAGGTGTGGTTAGGTGTCTGCTGTCAGCATATTTAGGAAGCCTCAAAAGGGGACAGCTAGGCAGATTGGGAAGCGTCTCATCAGGCCGTCATTGGGGAGCTGGTCGGGATTCGAATGAAATTTACACTTTTTATTGAATTGTTACATTTTAATTGTGGACGAGTTGGGCTAACAGGCAGATTATGAACAAGCCACCCTCGGTGTGAGCCGGGCTCGGAAAATCACAGATCTCCCTGGCGAGATGGCTGGATTGCCTGCGACGAGGGTCAGACATATCGTCCCATATCTGAGAATGTTCACCATCTGTTCATGATGGTACGCATCTAATCCCGGGCCGCGCAAACACGGATGATGCAGTCAGCATACGCATCAGGATGTGTCGTTGCCTCTGGATATTCGCCGGCGATGATCTGCAGGAGATGTTCTTTCTTCTGCTTTCTTATTCTCTCCAGTGATTTGTTATCTATTGCATTTTTCCTGCAGCATGCGTACGCCTCTTTATGTTGGCTCGTAAAACGTTTGCTAGGAGATCGATTCCCTGAATGGAGCATGTTGTGATGAAGAAGATCATGATGGTATCGGGTACCCGGCCGGAAATAATCAAACTGGCCCCTCTCTATCATGCCCTGCGGCATTCAGCCTGGGCGGATGTGAAGTGGGTGCATACCGGGCAGCATGACAGCATGGCGACCCAGTTGCTCGACTGTTTCAGTATCCGGCCAGACTGGTCTTTGGTACGTCAGGGAGCGAGCCTCTTTGAATTCAGCCAGGGCTGCCGGGCCCAGCTGGAAGGGCTGATGGAGCAAGAGTCCTGGGACATGGTGGTCGTGCAGGGTGATACTGAGAGTGCTTTCCTCGGTGCGCTGACCGGCTTCTATCATCAGGTGCCTGTTGCCCATGTAGAGGCGGGACTGCGAACCTATCGTCTCGATCGCCCTTTCCCGGAAGAGGGGCTGCGCCAGATGATTGGACGCATCGCCCAATTGCACCTGGCGCCGACGGCGCGTGCGCGTGACTGTCTGCTGGCCGAGCAGGTACCGGCAGAGCAAGTACATGTCACTGGCAATACCGTTATCGACGCCCAACTGTGGGTTGGAGAGCACCATGGCATCAAGCGCAGCGATGCGCAGCCGGGGCATCTGCTGGTGACGGTGCACAGGCGGGAAAACTGGGGTGATGAAGTCGCGGGGATCTGTCGTGCCATCGCGCGTCTTGCCACGGCCAATCCCGATATGCGAGTGCTTTTCCCGGTGCATCTCAACCCCGTCATCAAGCAGGCTGTCTACCCGCTGCTTGGGCACCTGCCCAATGTCACCCTGACCGAGCCCCTCGACTATCTGGCCATGCAGCAGGCCATCGCCGATGCCTGGCTGGTGATGACGGATTCGGGAGGTCTGCAGGAAGAGGCACCCACCTATGGTGTTCCCCTGCTGGTGCTGCGCGAGGAGACAGAACGGCCCGAGGCGGTGGAGTCCGGTTACGCCCAATTGATGGGGACGGATGAGGAACGCATCGTCCAACGGGTCAGCGAGTTGTGGCAAGTGGGTGATTTCGCCCCGCGGGTAATGGCCAATCCGTTCGGGGATGGTCAGGCCTGTGCCCGCATCGTCGCCATCATGGCTGATGCCTTGCTGAGGTAATCACGATGCCGGAATATTGGTTGGTGGATGGCTTTGCCACCTATCTCTATGGTCTGAAGCTGATCGCCATCGTGGTGGCGATCGCCATGCTGGTGAGCGGGATCGATGATCTCTTCATCGATATCGTCTACTGGCTGCGAAATGCCTGGCGGCGCCTGACCGTTTATCGCCAGCATGATCGCCTGAATTATCAGGCATTGTACGAGCGGGAAGAGCAGCCTCTTGCCATCATGGTGCCAGCCTGGCACGAAACGGGCGTCATCGGCCAGATGGCCGAGCTGGCGGCGACCCGTTTCGATTATGAGAACTATCAGATCTTCGTCGGCACCTATCCCAATGATCCCGATACCCAGAAGGATGTGGACGAGGTCTGTGCCCGCTTTCCCAATGTGCACAAGGTGGTGTGTGCCCGTCCCGGGCCGACCAGCAAGGCGGATTGCCTCAACAATGTGCTGGATGCCATCTTCCAGTTCGAGCGCAAGGCCAATCTCTCCTTTGCCGGTTTCATCCTGCATGATGCCGAAGATGTCATCTCGGACATGGAGCTGAGGCTGTTCAACTATCTGGTGGGTCGCAAGGATCTGATCCAGATCCCCGTCTATCCCTTCGAGCGCAGCTGGTACAACTTCACCAGCCTGCACTATCTGGACGAATTTGCCGAACTGCACAGCAAGGATGTACCGGTGCGCGAGGCGGTGTCCGGCCAGGTGCCGAGCGCCGGAGTCGGCACCTGTTTCAGCCGTCGCGCCGTCATCGCGCTCCTGGAAGACGGGGACGGTATCGCTTTCGATGTGCAGAGTCTGACGGAAGACTACGACATAGGTTTCCGGCTCAAGGAGAAGGGAATGGAAGAGATCTTCGTTCGCTTCCCCGTTATCCGTGAAGCCAGAAGTACTCCGAATCAACGTTGGCGGTTTGGCATGTATGAGCGGGATACCAATGTCATCTGCGTGCGGGAGTATTTTCCCGATACCTTCCAGACGGCGGTTCGCCAGAAGTCGCGCTGGATCATCGGCATCGTCTATCAAGGCTTCAAGACACACAAATGGAGTAGCAACTGGAAGCTGAACTACTTCCTGTGGCGGGATCGCAAGGGGGCCCTGACCAACTTCCTCAGCTTCACCGCCAGCCTAATTCTGCTGCAACTGCTGGCACTCGTGCTCTACCAGTGGCTGGCTCCGGATCCCTATTACTTTCTCTCCATCTTCGAGGGGGATGCCTGGCTGGTCACCCTGCTCTGGATCAATTTGTTCCTGATGATTAATCGCATGTTGCAACGGCTGATCTTCGTGACCCGCTACTACGGCATGGTGCAGGGGCTGATGTCCATTCCGCGCCTGTTCTGGGGCAACATCATCAACTTCATGGCCAACTGGCGGGCGCTCTCGCAGATCATTGCCCAGGGGGATCCGCGCCGGGTTGCCTGGGACAAGACGACCCATGATTTTCCCAGTCTGGGAGAAGAAAACCGGGCCCGGCGACCGCTTGGCCAGATATTGATAGATCAGGGGGTGTTGACCAGAGAGCAGCTGGATCAGGTGTTGCTGGACAGACAGCCCGGTCTGCGCCTGGGCAGCAACCTGGTACAGCAGGGGCTGATCACCAGGGAGCAGCTGGCTGCCGGCGTGGCCGAGCAGAGCGGGGTGAGCTGGGAGCATATCGATGCCTATGGCCTGGAGCGGGAGACGCTGCACAGAGTGCCGCCCAACGTCGCCATGCATTATGGCGTGCTGCCGCTGCGCATCGAAGACGGAGTGTTGGTGCTGGCATGTGAAACTTACCTTGACCCCGTTTCTCTTGGCGCCCTTTCTCGCAAACTCCGTTCGCCCGTCACCTATGTGATTGCCTGCAAGGGAGAGGTCTCAGTGGGGCTTCGCCACTGGTACGCCCGTGGCCAGGAGGGCGATCCCCGGGCATTGCTGCAACGCGCACTGACCGATGGCCAGATTGCTGAAGCGCAATCTACTTCTATCTGGAACAAATATCTGGCCAGCCAGGTGATGCTGCCCGAACTCTTGGTCACCCTTGGTCACATAGACGAAGCCGCCCTGCGTTCCCTGCTGTTGCGGCACGAGCGAAGTGAAAAGACGCTCGCCAGCTTTCTGGTTGAGCAGGAAGTGATCAGTGAACAGGTACTGGCCCAGGCTCTGGTGCTGCAAGGCACTTATCAATTGAATCTGCATGACTTGCTGCGGGAGGCCGGGGCGAATGGAACCTGGTTGGCACGGCAGCAGGAGGAGGCGATCTGATGCGTCCCGAATTATTGCTCCTGTCCGGTTTGCTATTCGGTCAGGGAGTCATGGCGGCCCAGCACGACTATGAATTGGGGCCCGGAGTGAGCAGCTACCAACGCTTCGTGCTCTATCCCCATCTGCAGAAGGGATTTTCGGCCATGGAACGGGGGCATCGTGATCGTGCCATCGCCGAGTTCGAGCAGGCCCGCAAGCTGCAACCTGAAAACCCCGTCATCGCGCTCTATCTGGCGCGTGCCTATGAACATTTTGGTCAGGACAAGCAGGCTGCGGCGCTGGTCAACCAGCAGTTGGCCATCACGCCCGCTGATGTCGGGCTGCTTGCTTTCTCCGAGGGGCTGCAGCGCAAGGATCCGCTGGATCCAGCCTGCAACCTGCTTGAATGCAAGGTTGCCCGGGCCGAGCGTGATCTGCTGGATGTGGACCTGCAGGGGTTGGCCACCGCGCTGGACGATCCCGAGCTGGCGGCTACTCCCCAGGGATTGAGCCTGCGTCATGACTTGCTGCAACGATCGCTGGGTGAACGTAACTGGACGCTGGCGGCCGGGCAGTTTGCCTGGTTCGATAAGGCTGGCAAATTGAGCCGGGGGGAGTTGAAGCAGTGGCTGAACATGTCGCTGGCACAAGGCGATGTGGCACAAGCGGTTGCGCTGCGCCGCCGTCTGCCGAGCCAGGATGGCGAGCTGGATCTGGCCATCGCACTGGCGCTGGGCAAGGAGCAAGGGGGAGCGGCGTTGAAGCGTTATCAGCAGGCGCATGCCCCGCATTTTGCCAAGGCAGCCCAAGAACGAGAGTGGCTGCAACTGGCAGCCAGTAACGGCACCCTGAAGGGCGACGAGGCACTGCAATTTGCCGAAAACCAGGGCTTCTATGCCGGCTTGATGGTGCCCGTGTTGCGCCGGGAGGGGCGCTGGGCGCAGCTGGATCGTCTGTTGGCCAGCACTCCCGCGTACAACAACGCCGAGCTGGCATTCGAATCTGCCCTGCATCAGCGTCAATGGGACAAGCTGGCCAGAGATGGTCGCCGGTTGATCCAAGGCTCCCGGCAGCCCATGGTGCAGCTGGAACTGGTCAGTTACCGGCTGCAACAGACCGGCTTGCGAGCGGCGAGTCGTGATCTGCTCATCGATTACTGGCCCTATCAGGGGGCAAGCCTGGCGGGTCGCGAGACTCTGATCCGGCGTCTGACCCTGCTGCAAGGGGAAACCGGAGCAGGCGCCTTGCCCGAGCGCCTGTCCGAGCCGCTCCCCGAATCTGGGCTGCGCAGTCTGCAGGCCAATCTGCTGGCACAGTCGGGGCAGTGTGAGGGAGTGATACGCGTGCTGGGGGATCTCTCGGCTCGTTATGATGCCGACAGCTGGCGGGCGCTTGGCAGCTGCTATCGTCAGCACAAGCCGGGTCTGGCCGAATATGCCTTCTCCCGCGCCGCCAGTTTCGGGCTGCCCGGCGATGTGCGCCAGTTTGCCTATCAGGCGTATGAGAACCGCCATTATGATGCGGCGCTCAAGGCCTGGCAGCAGGTCACGCTGGCCCCTGAGCAGCAAGAGCAGATGGCGGCGATACGCTCTGCCCTGGATGCAGGAGACCTGGTTCAGGCTCGGCGGTGGCTGGAGCAATACCTACAATCCGGGTTGCCTCAGGATGCTGAATATTGGCGTGCTCTGGCCAGAACCCAGCAGGATGGACCCGCCATTGCCAGCCTGGAGCGGGCCATTGCCCTGGCGCCGCAGGCAGCCGACTATGCACAGTTGGCGCAGCATCATCAGGCGCTCGGACAGACGGCACAGGCGAGCAAGGCCCTGTACAGAGCAAACCGCCTTGAGCCGGATAATCGGGAATACCAGCTCGCCTACGGTTATGCCCTGCTGAACAATGGCGAGAAGCAGGCGGCCAGCGACTGGCTGGAATCCATCTATCGGACAGGGGATACCGAGCTGGCCGAGCAGCTGGTTTATATCAATCAGTCTCTGGTACACAACCAGAAGGCGCGTGAGTACGCCACCAAGGCTATCGATGGTGAGCAACCGGCACAGTTGCGTTACGACCTGCGACGGTTACATGAAGATCTGGGGCGGCGCTGGACCTACAGTTTCGATGCTTGGACAGGGACGGGCCAGGGCACGGTGAGTGGCATCGGGGGCAACTCGGTTGCCCAGAGCTATGCCCAGGCCGAGGTGGAGTACCGTTTGGGAGAAGAGCCCATCCGCGATGGCAAGACCCTCTCCCTCTATGGCCGTCTCTATGGCAGCAGCCAGGGCAAGCGGATTTATCACCCCGATGAAGGATTGTCCGAAGACGGCACCTATGAAGTTGACAGCAATGGCAATCCTCTGGATTTTCGGGATCCCACCCTGGGGGTAGGGCTGCGCTGGAAACCATTCAGAAGCCAGACGATCTTCTTTGCAGCCGAAGAGCTGCTTCCACTCAACAGCAGTCAGGGCGGTGAGCACGATACCCTGATCCGGGCCAGCGCCTCCTTCCTGAACGATGGCAAGTACAGCGATGAGTGGCAGGTCGGCGAGAGTGGCTGGTGGGCCCAGAACCTCTATCTGGATGCGGCCCGTTACCTGCGTTCACAACAGACCAGCCTAGTCACGGATTACCGGCTCAGCTACCACCACAAGATCCGGCGGGGCGACACGCTGGAGCCCTATGCCCATGTGCAGGGGCGTCAGTACTGGAACGACAAGAGTCCGGACCGTGATTACTACAACGATGAAGGCAATGTGGTGGGTTTCAACGCCGGCTCCGACGATTACAGCCTGCTGATGGGAGGAGTAGGGATACGCTGGAACCACTGGTTCGGCGAAACCCGCTACGACGCCTGGCCCCACAAACTGAGTCTGGGGGTCGAATATCAGCGCCTGTTGAAGATTGATCCCGACCGGGAAGGCGACAAGGGCACCCTGATGATGACCATGGGAGTGAGATGGTAATGAGACATTGGATCAAGGGGTTGGCCCTCATTCTGTTGGGGATTGTGCTGCCTGCCCATGGGGGTCAGGTGGGGCAGGTTAGTCAGGGGATCTTCTATCAGCCCCAGTTGCGGGATGCCGCCCTCGGCGAAGCGCGCTGGGACGAGATAGTGGCACAGGTGAAACGGGAGGGATTCGATACGCTCGTCGTGCAGTGGACCCGCTACGGTGATGTCTTTGCAAAACCGGAGGAGAGCGATTGGCTGGCGGCCCGGCTCCAGCGAGCCCGGGCGGCTGGCCTGAGGCTAGTTATGGGGCTCTACGCCGATCCTGCGTTTTTTCAACGTCAGGATCAAAGCGCCGGTTCTCTCGCTCGCTATCTCGACCAGCAGGAGCGTCATAACCTACGTCTGGCGAAAGAGTGGCGCAAGCGCCTGGGTGAGGGAAGTATTGCAGGCTGGTATCTGCCGGCCGAGCTGGACGATCTCAACTGGCGTGAACCGCAGCGGCAAGCGCTGCTGGCCAGCCATCTGGCCAGTTCGGTCAACTCCTTGCGCGAACTGGCCCCCGTCCCCGTCTATGCCAGTACCTTCTTCACTGGCAAGATGAGTCCTCAAGCCTATCAGGCGTTCCTGAGCCGTCTGGCAGGGGCGGGAGTGAGCCTCGTGGTACAGGATGGGAGTGGCACTGGTGTCTTGAGCCAGCCCGAACGGGAACTGTATCTGAGCGCCCTGGCCCCTTGTGCAGGTCGGGTGTCTGGCCTGATCCATGAACTGTTCGTGCAGCAAGCCGGCGGCGCCACCTTCCGTGCCGAGCCCCTTGACGAGGCCCAACAAAGAGCCCTCTGGGCTGCCCCCGTCCGGTGTGGCAGCCTGCGCTGGTTTTTCTCGCTGCGCTATCTGCCCGGTCTGTCCGATATGCGATGAGGTGAGAGCCGTTTTGACAGACAGAAGCCGTGTGGTTGACGCTGCCTCTGTCTGTCAGGTTGGGCTCTGACGGCCTGCGAGGTGCGGGCGCCGCCCGGCGGCACTGACACATGGAAAGATGAGCGATGGCCGGGAGAGGTTATTTCATCTCTTGAACCTGGGGGGGGCATGGCGACCATACGATGCTTGTGTCTGCGTTTACTGCCCTGTTTGGCAGCCAATATTGCTGGTGAAAATGGAAGGTTGGCCAGTGAGGCAAGGGATAATTATTACGCGCATTGTCAGTTGCGACAGAGTGTGTCGCAGTGTTGATTTTGACCCGCTTTCTGCCATCGGAGAAAACGATCGATTTGGTGAGTGTGATGATAAAAGGGGAATGAGCCCCAAAACCCTTATAATTGGCACATCAATTGCCTCATCCAATTCTATTTTCCCTCCTGAATTTTGTGGTTTTGCATGTCTCCACGACTCGTCGATGAGCATAAATTCGTTACACCCCCGGATTGACTAAATTCTCTACAGAATCAAAATTGTCGTCCTCGCCACTCCCGATGTGAATCGGGTTCGGAAAGTTACAGGTCTCCTCCCGGAGATGGCTGGGCCGCACATAGGAAAGGTGCCGGTCTTGCTGCCCACCTTTCACCCTCAAATCAGCACACAGGTCAGGAAGCCATCTTGCCCATCGGGCAGGAGCGGACGCGTGTGTATATCCGTGTGGGAGTTCAAGGACGATACGACCCGCGTTTGTTATGGGTGGTATGTTGCGAATGAATCGCATCTTTTGGTTACTGGTGCTGCTGCCGTCGTTGGCATGGGCCGGTGGGGTGGACAACGCCCGCGAAGCCTGGGTCATCAAGGCCAGGGTGGGGGAGCTTGAGGCTGCCATAGCGGGGCTGGATGCCCTTTATCGACAGACAGGTGATGACAAGGTGCTCGACGATCTGATCGCGGTGCGGCTTTGGCATGGCGATCGCAAGGGGGCGCTGGCTGCCTGCACACCTTGCGAGTTCAGTCCCATTTCGAACAAGACGCTGGAAGAGGTGGCTCGCGCCGCCCGGGACGAGAAGCGTTATCCGGAAGCAATCAGCTACTACCGCGTCCTGCAGGGGCGCGCTCCCGCCAACCCCAACGGCTGGCTCGGGCTGTTTCTCACCGCCAGCGATCAGGGCAACCAGAGGTTGGCCCGTCAGGCGGCCAGCGAGTACGAACAGCGTTTCGGCCGTGATCGCGCCATCCTTGATGCCCGTCTCTACGCCGCCCGCCAGGCGAAAGATGCCATGGGCGAACTGTTGGTGCATCAGCAGTGGCTTGAACTCGAGCCGGATAATGCCGAGCAGGTGCTGGCGCTCTATCGGGTGGCGGTCGGGCTGGGGGCCGGGCCTGCGGCCGGCGAATTGATGGCCCGTTATCCCTCGCTGTTCAAGCCGGTGGACAGGCTCTGGCTCGATTACTATCAGGCCGTCAATCTGCTGCGGATGTCGTCCAAGATCGAGGATCCCGCCCAGGTTCGTACCTCTCTGACCCAGGTCCTGGCGCTGCAAGACAAGATCCTGGCGCGCGCTCCCCGCGATCATGTGCTCTACCTCAGCACCCGGCGGGATCGGGTGGTGACCCTGGTTGCCCTCGGCGAGTTTGCCCAAGCAGAAAAGGCGTCCGCCACTTTGCAGGCAGAAGGGCCATTGCCGGATTATCTGCTCGAAGCGCGCGCCGATGCCCTGGCTGGGCTGGGGCGGGCGACGGAGGCATCTGCGCTCTATGACCGGCTGGCCACTCCCGAACGGGCCAGAGACAAGACATTGCTGGAGAAGCGTTTCTACGCCTATTCGGATGCGGAACGTTACGAGACCGCCCAGGCGCTGCTGGCCGGTTGGCAGGAACCGGCGACCCGCTGGGATTTTACCGGCAACCAGCGCATGGCCAACGACGACTACGAGAAGCTGCTGCAACTGCGAACCCTGCTGCAGGCCTGGCGTGGTCAGGCTGGGGAGGCGGAGGCGCAACTGGAATCCTGGCTGAAAACCGCACCGGCCAATCCCTGGCTCTGGCTGCAACTGGGGGATATCCGGCGCTGGCGCGGTCATCCTGACGGGGCCGAACAGGCCTACAGGGAGGCGATGCGCTGGTTGCCCGCCGGACGCACGGTGCAGGCCGAGCCGGGTCGCCTCAATGCTCGGCTCGATCGGGGGGAGTGGCAGCAGACGCCACAAGCGGTGCGAGCCCTTGGCAACCTGACCCGGGATCGTCAGGAGCTGCAACAACGGCTGGCTCTGGAGCAGGCTCCCATGCTCACGACCGAGCTGACCCACGGCCGCAACGAAGGAGGCTCGGTGCAGGCCAGCCGCGACTGGCGTTATGACAGCCGTCTCTATAGTGGCCGCAGTGATGGTGGTGATCGTCTGTTTGTTCGTCGTCAGGGCAGTTTTGGTGACTATGAGGGGCAAGGGGAGAGAGCCGCCTACAGCGGGATCGGGGCCGAACTCTCCTTCTATCCGCTGCTGCTGACCCTGGAAGGGGGCACGGGCAGTGAGCTTAACCACAAGGGCTACCTGTGGAGCCGTCTCGACTGGCGGCTGGACGATCAGTGGCAACTGGGTGCCGCCGTCAATTTCAACAGCGCCGACACCCCGCTGCGGGCCCTGGCGCGGGGCCACTACGCCGATCAATACCTGCTGGATCTTGGCTGGCGCCAGGACGAGACCCGTGAGGGCGGCCTGCGTCTCGAACGCATGGACATCGACGATGGCAACCGGCGGCTCACTGCCTCCGGCTGGCTGCGCCAGGATCTCTGGCGCCGGGATCGCTGGTGGTTTGACGGCACCCTGCGAGCTGCTACCTCCCGCAACGAGGAGGTGGACGCTGACTACTTCAACCCCTTGAGCGATCGCAATCTGGAGCTGGAACTGGCGGCGCGCTACCGCTTGCCGCTGGATGGTCGTCGCTCCCTGCTGCAAAGCCTCACCATGAGCGGCAATCACTACTGGCAGGAGCGCTATGGCAGCGATCAGGGCTGGCAGCTCAGCTATCGCCATGATTGGGTGCTCAGTCCTGCGCTGAGCCTTGGCTATGGTCTGGGCCGTCGTCAGGCCGTCTACGACGGCAACCGCGAGTATGGAAATTTTGTCTTCGCCAATCTGCAATGGAGTTTCATGTGATGAGACGCTGGCTTGCTCCTTTTTTTCTGTTGTTGACCCTGCTGCCCGGTCTCACCCAGGCGGCCCGCAAACCGGATGATTACGTGGTGCTCTGCTATCACGATATCGTCGATCTCAAGCTGACCCCCAACCTCAAGCTCTACCCCCAGACGATCCGGCGCGACACCCTGATCCGTCACTTCAACTGGATCAAGCAGCAGGGCTACCATCCGGTCAGCTTCCAGCAGGTGCTGGATGCCAGGGCGGGCAAGGCGCCGCTGCCGGACAAGGCGATCCTGCTCAGCTTCGACGATGGCTATGAGAGCTTCTACCGGCTGGTTTACCCCCTGCTCAAGCTTTACAACTATCCGGCCGTTTTTGCGCTGGTGGGCAGCTGGCTGGAGGTGGCGGATGACCAGATGGTCTCTTATGGCAATGACAAACTGCCCCGCAGCTATTTCGTCAACTGGCCGCAGATCCGCGAGATGCAGGCCTCCGGGCTGGTGGAGATCGCCTCCCACACCTTCGCTTCCCATTACGGGCTGCTGGCCAACCCGCAAGGCAACGTGCAACCGGCGGTGACCACTGCGGGCTGGAGCCAGGCCGGTTACGAGTCCATGGCCGATTACCGAGCGCGGGTGAAGGCCGACTTCGACGCATCGGCTCGCCAGTTGAAGCAGCAGACGGGGCAGGCGCCGCGCATCATGGTCTGGCCCTATGGCGCCTTCAACGAGACGACGCTGGATCTGGCCCGGGAGGCGGGCATGCCCTACACCTTCACCCTGGCCGAAGGACTCAACAAGGTGAACGACACGGGCAGCACCGTGCGTCGCTATCTGCTGGATGAGGACACCAGCCTCGAGACCCTGGACGAGATCATGGGAGGCAACACCTGGGAGCGGCAGGTGGAGCGGCTGGTACACGTGGATCTGGATTATGTCTATGACCCGGATCCCCGCCAGATGAACAAGAACATCGACATGTTGCTGGACAGGATCAAGGGCTACGGCATCACCACCGTCTATCTGCAGGCCTATGCCGATGACAACGGTGATGGGGTGGCGGAGGCGCTCTACTTCCCCAATCGCCATATGCCGGTCAAGGCGGATCTGTTCAACCGGGTGGCCTGGCAGCTCAAGACCCGGGCCGGGGTCAAGGTGTATGCCTGGATGCCGGTGATGGCCTACGACATGGGGCCGAACCATACCTATGTGGCCGACAGCCGCACCGGTAAACCCGCCCAGGGGCAGTATCTGCGCCTCTCTCCCTGGGATCCGGCCAGCCGTCGGATCCTGCTGGATATCTACGAGGATCTCGGTTTCTACACCAAGTTCGATGGCCTGCTGTTCCACGATGACGCCTTCCTCAGCGACTACGAAGGCCCCTTCCCCCTAGAGCGCACCCCAGAGGCACTGCAGGCACAGGGAGAGCGCAAGACCGACCTGCTGATCGATTTCACCATGGAGCTGCGTGATGCCGCCGCCCGTTACCGTCAGGGGGGCGCGGATGGCCTCAAGACTGCCCGCAACATCTACGCGACCCTGGTGACCGAGCCCGAGTCCCAGCAGTGGTTTGCCCAGAGCATGGCCGCGTTTGCCAAGGCCTACGACTATACCGCCGTGATGGCCATGCCCTACATGGAGCAGGCGAAAAATCCGGACGAGTGGCTGGCCAGACTGGCGGAGGATTCATTGGCCCAGGTGCCGGCCGAGCGCCTGGTATTCGAGCTGCAGAGTCGCAACTGGCGCACCGAACAGCCCATACCCGACGCCGAACTGGCGCGCTGGATGCAGATCATCCAAAGCAAGGGAGTGAACAACTTCGGTTACTACCCGGATGATTTTCACAACAACCAGCCGGATCCCGCCGTGCTAAGGCCCGTCTTTTCGGTACAGACACAGCCACAACCTGAATTGCAGGGGGGCGCACAAGGCGGCTCAATCCGCCAGGGGGCAGCGACCACGGAGGTGACACGGTGAGTGATCTGCTGACGGGCATCGCCATGTTCACCCTGGCCTATCCGAGCGTGATGGCGCTGGTGTGGATCTGTGGCGGTCTCTACTACTACTTCCAGTGGGAGCGGCGGGATATCGCCCTGGCCAGGGAGGGGCTCGAGTTGCCCCGTTATCCCAAGGTGACCCTGATGGTGCCCTGCTACAACGAGGGGGCCAATGTGGAGGAGACCATAGGTCACCTGCTGCGCCAGCGTTATCCCGACTTCGAGGTGCTGGCCATCAATGACGGCAGCAAGGATGACACCGGCGAACGGCTGGATCGGCTGGCCAGGCAAGATGATCGCCTCACTGTGCTGCATCAGCCCAACCAGGGCAAGGCCATGGCCCTCAACAACGGATTGGCGCTGGCCAAAGGGGAAATACTGATCGGCATCGATGGCGATGCGGTACTCGACCATGAAGCCGCTCGCTGGATGGTGAAGCATTTTCTCGACAGTCCCAAGGTCGGCGCCGTCACCGGCAACCCCAGGGTACGTACCCGCTCCACCATCATCGGCAAGATCCAGACCGGGGAGTTCAGCTCCATCATAGGCCTCATCAAGCGGGCCCAGCGCATCTATGGCACCGTCTTCACCGTCTCCGGCGTGGTGGTGGCGTTTCGCAAGTCGGCGGTGGAGGCAGTCGGCGGCTGGAGCACCGACATGGTGACCGAGGATATCGACATCAGCTGGAAGCTGCAGCTCGCGGGCTGGCTCATCCACTACCAGCCCCAGGCGCTGTGCTGGGTGCTGATGCCCGAAACGGTGCGGGGTCTCTACAAGCAGCGGTTGCGCTGGGCCCAGGGCGGAGCCGAGGTGTTTCTGCGTTATGGCCTGCAGGCGCTGCGTTGGCGCAATCGCCGTTTCTGGCTGCTGTTGCTGGAGTATCTCTCCAGCGTCGCCTGGTGTTACAGCATGCTGATGCTGGCGGTGAGCTGGCTGCTCAACCCCGAGCTGGAGGGGTTGGCAAGGGGACACCTGTTCCAGTGGACAGGTGTGATGATGACCGGCATCTGCCTGCTGCAGTTCTCCGTCAGCATCTTCATCGACAGCCACTACGACAAGAGCATGGCCCGCAGCTTCATCTGGTGTGTCTGGTATCCCCTGATCTACTGGCTGCTCAATCTGGTGACTGTGATCGTCGCCGTGCCCAAGGCCATTTTGCGCCGCCGTGGTCAGTTGGCGGTCTGGGAAAGTCCCGACAGAGGAGAGTCGTTCCGTGACAAAGCATAAGCTGGCGCAGGAGATGATCATCCGCAATGGCACCCGGCGTAGCTGGCGTTACCGTATGCGGGATATGTTGATCCTGCTGGTGACCTGGAGTGGCTGGCTGTTTCTGGTGCTGCAGCCTTGGTTCAGCTACCTGGAAACGGGGGCGGAGGGAAACTTCATCGGCTCGCTCGATATGGTGGAGGTGGGGCAGCTGTTTCTGGCGCTGCTGTTCGGCATCTTCCTGCTGATCCACTCCTGGGCCAAATACAACAAGTTGTTGTACCGCCTGATGCGAAAGCGGGCGGCACAGCAGGACAAGTAAGCGAGAGGGGCCATGGGCCCCTCCGCCATTTTTGATATTCATCTATGGCGGGTTCAAGGCCTTTTCACTGAATTATTGTTGTCGCCTTGCTGCTGACCTGTGTTGCCTGGCCGCAACCACTGCCGGTTAAAAACGTCCTTGGGGTATTGGCGAGATATCGCCTTGCAATGGGACGACGCTGTTTCCTCTTCATGCCCCATTTCGCTGCTTATTATCACTCGAATTAATCACTCAAGATAAAGTGCGGCATAGCCGAGAATTAGTGGTCTTTTATTATGTCTGTAAGGGCAAAAGATAGCTTGTTGATACATTTATCATTATTGTTGATTAATAATTGTGCTTTGGCACAATGAATTTCATAGCCACTCCCGATGTGAGTCGGGTTCGGAAAGCCACAGATCTCCGTTTGCGAGATAGCTGGGCCGCACAAGGAAAGGTGTCGGCGTCATGGCCACCCTGATTACCCTCGAAGTTACTACAGAGGTGAGTCAGTCACTCTGCTCACCAGGCAGTATCGGTCACATCTGTCTATCTGCTTGAACGCTCAAGAGCGATGCTGCCCTCGTTTGTCATGGGGGAGTGTGTCGAATGAATAGTTATTTCTGGTTGTTGGCCCTGTGCCCTCTGCTGGCCTGTGCCAATGAAGTGGATCGCCAGCGGGAGGCCTGGGTACTCCAGGCCCGGGCTGGGAATCTCGAGTCTGCAGCAAAGGGACTCGATGCCCTCTACCGCCAATCCGGTGATCGCAAGGTGCTCGATGATCTGATCGCCGTGCAGCTCTGGCGCGGGGATCGCAAGGGGGCGCTGGCTGCCTGTGCCCCCTGTGATTTCAAGCCCATCGCCAACAGCACTCTGGAAGGGGTGGCCCGCGCCGCCCGGGACGAGGGGCGCCATTTTGAAGCCATCAGCTACTACAGCATCCTGCAAAGGCGCGATCCCGCCAATCCCGACGGCTGGCTCGGGCTGCTTCTGACCGCCAGCGATCAGGGCAATCACGAGTTGGCTCGTCAGGTGGCCGATCAATATGAAGCCCGTTTTGGTCGCGATCGCGCCATTCTCGACGCCCGCATCTATGCGGCCCGCCAGCAGGACGACGCCATGGGAGAGTTGCTGGCCCGTCAGCAGTGGCTCGAGCTGGAGCCCGGCAATCCCGATCAGGTGCTGGCGCTCTATCGGGTGGCGGTCAGTCTGGGCGCCGGTCCGGCTGCGGTCGATCTGATGGAGCGTCATCCCGCCCTGTTCAAGCCGGTGGACAGGCTCTGGCTCGACTATTACCAGGCAACCAACCTGCTGCGACATTCAACCCAGGGAGGGGAGCCTGCCCAGATCCGCCGATCCCTCACGCAAGCCCTGCGACTACAGGAGGGGCTGGTTGTCCGCGCCCCCCCTGATCATGTGCTCCACATCAGCGCCCGGCGGGATCGGGTGGTGACCCTGGTTGCACTCGGCGAGTTTGAACGGGCAGAGCGGGAGTCCGCCATCCTGCAAGGTGAAGGGCCGCTTCCCGACTATGTGCAGGAGGCGCGCGCCGATGCCCTGGCCGGGCTGGGGAGAACGGCTGAGGCTTCGGCTCTCTATGAACGTCTTGCCACTCCCGCGCGGGAGAAAGACAGAGAGTTGCTGGAGAAGCGTTTCTACACCTACACGGATGCAGAGCACTACGATGCCGCCCAGGCGTTGCTGGACGGCTGGCAGGAGCCTCTGACCCGCTGGGATTTCACCGGTAACCAGCGCATGGCCAACGATGACTACGAGAAGTTGCTGCAACTGCAAACCCTACTGCAGGCCTGGCGGGGTCAGGCCGAAGAGGCGGAGGCGCGGCTGGCACGCTTGTTGGCTACGGCGCCGGCCAACCCCTGGCTCTGGTTGCAGATGGGGGATATCAGGCGCTGGCGCGGTCATCCTGACGGAGCCGAGCAGGCCTACAGGGAGGCTATACGCTGGTTGCCGCCGACGCAGCAGGTTCAGGCCGCGCCGGGACGCCTCCATGCCCGGCTCGACCGGGGGGAGTGGCAGCAGACGCCACAAGCGGTGCGAGCCCTTGGCAACCTGACCCGGGATCGCCGGGAGCTGCAACAACGGCTGGCTCTGGAGCAGGCCCCCATGCTCACGACCGAACTGACCCACGGTCGTAACGAAGGAGGCTCGGTACAGGCGAGCCGGGAGTGGTATTACGAGGCCAGGGTATACAGCGGGCGCAGCGATGCAGGTCATCGCTTGTTTGCACACCATCAGGGCAGTTTTGGCGACTATGAGGAGCAAGGGGAGAGAGCCGCCTACAGCGGGATCGGGGCCGAACTCTCCTTCTATCCGCTGCTGCTGACCCTGGAAGGGGGCACGGGCAGCGAGCTTAACCACAAAGGCTACCTGTGGAGCCGTCTCGACTGGCGGCTGGACGATCAGTGGCAACTGGGGGCCGCCGTCAATCTCAACAGCGCCGACACCCCGCTGCGGGCCCTGGCACGGGGCCACTATGCCGATCAATATCTGCTGGATCTTGGCTGGCGCCAGGACGAAACCCGTGAGGGCGGCCTGCGTCTCGAGCGCATGGACATCGATGATGGCAACCGGCGGCTCACTGCCTCCGGCTGGCTGCGCCAGGATCTCTGGCGCCGGGATCGCTGGTGGTTTGACGGCACCCTGCGGGCCGCCACCTCCCGCAACGAGGAGGTGGACGCGGACTACTTCAACCCCTTGAGCGATCGCAATCTGGAGCTGGAACTGGCGGTGCGCTACCGCTTGCCGCTGGATGGTCGTCGCTCCCTGCTGCAAAGCCTGACTATAAGCGGCAATCACTACTGGCAGGAGGGCTATGGCAGCGATCAGGGCTGGCAGCTCAGCTATCGCCATGACTGGGTGCTCAGTCCTGCGCTGAGCCTTGGCTATGGTCTGGGGCGGCGCATGGCCATTTACGACGGGCATCCCGAGTCGGGCAATTTCGTCTTCGCCCATCTGCAATGGAGCTTCATGTGATGAGACACAAGCTTGCTCACCTTATCCTTATCTTCTGCTGGCTGGTGTCGCCGTTTGCAGGTGCCGCTCGCCAACCCGACGACTACGTGGTGCTCTGCTATCACGATATCGTCGACCTCAAACTGACCCCCAACCTCAAGCTTTACCCCCAGACGATCCGGCGCGACACCCTGATCCGCCACTTCAACTGGATCCGGCTGCATGGCTATCAGCCGGTCAGCTTCCAGCAGGTGCTGGACGCCAGGGCGGGCAAGGCGCCGCTGCCGGACAAGGCGATCCTGCTCAGCTTCGATGATGGCTACGAGAGTTTCTACCGGCTGGTTTATCCCCTGCTCAAGCTCTACCGCTATCCGGCCGTGCTGGCGCTGGTGGGCAGCTGGCTGGAGGTGAACGAGGGAGAGATGGTCTCCTACGGCAACGACAAACTGCCCCGCAGCTATTTCGTCAACTGGCCGCAGATCCGCGAGATGCAGGCTTCCGGGCTGGTGGAGATCGCCTCCCACTCTTTTGCCTCGCACTACGGCTTGCTGGCCAACCCCCAGGGCAACGTACAACCGGCCCTGGCCACGACGGGCTGGAGCCAGGCAGGTTACGAGTCCATGGCCGCTTACCGGGCGCGGGTGAAGGCCGACTTCGACGCATCGGCTCGCCAGTTGAAGCAGCAGACGGGGCAGGCGCCGCGCATCATGGTCTGGCCCTATGGCGCCTTCAACGAAACGGCGCTGGCGCTGGCCCGGGAGGCGGGGATGCCCTTTGCTTTTACCCTGACGGAGGGGATCAACCGGCTGGATGAGTCGGGCAATACAGTGCGCCGCTATCTGCTGGATGAGGACACCAGCCTCGAGACCCTGGACGAGATCCTGGGAGGCAATACTTGGGAGTCACCGGTTGAGCGGCTGGTGCACGTGGATCTCGATTATGTCTATGACCCGGATCCCCGGCAGATGAGCAGCAACATCGATTTGCTGTTGGACAGGATCAAGGGCTACGGCATCACTACCGTCTATCTGCAGGCCTATGCCGATGACAACGGGGATGGGGTGGCGGAGGCGCTCTACTTCCCCAACCGCCATATGCCGGTCAGGGCTGATCTGTTCAACCGGGTGGCCTGGCAGCTCAAGACCCGGACCGGAGTCAGGGTGTATGCCTGGATGCCAGTGATGGCCTACGACATGGGGCCGAACCACGCCTATGTGACCGACAGTCGGACCGGGGCGCCGGCCAAGGGGCAATATCTGCGCCTTTCACCCTGGGATCCGGCCAGCCGCCGGATCCTGCTGGATATCTACGAGGATCTCGGTTTCTACACCAAGTTCGACGGCCTGCTGTTCCACGATGACGCCTTCCTCAGCGACTACGAAGGCCCCTTCCCCCTGGAGCGCACCCCAGAGGCACTGCAGGCACAGGGAGAGCGCAAGACCGACCTGCTGATCGATTTCACCATGGAGCTGCGTGATGCCGCCGCCCGTTACCGTCAGGGGGGCGCGGATGGCCTCAAGACCGCCCGCAACATCTACGCGACCCTGGTGACCGAGCCTGAGTCCCAGCAGTGGTTTGCCCAGAGCATGGCCGCGTTTGCCAAGGCCTACGACTACACCGCCGTGATGGCCATGCCCTACATGGAGCAGGCGAAAAATCCGGACGAGTGGCTGGCCAGACTGGCGGAGGATTCATTGGCCCGGGTGCCGGCCGAGCGCCTGGTATTTGAGCTGCAGAGCCGCAACTGGCGCACCGAGCAGCCCATACCCGACGCCGAACTGGCGCGCTGGATGCAAATCATCCAAAGCAAGGGGGTGAACAATTTCGGCTACTACCCGGATGATTTTCACAACAACCAGCCGGATCCGGCGGTGCTCAGACCGGTCTTTTCGGTGCAGACCCGACCCCGGCCAATGCTCTTGCCGCAGTTATCTGCCGCGGCGAAGGGGGGCGCTGATGCGTCCATAGAGAGCGCCGGCCAGCCTGCGGTATCAGGCAATCGACGGGAGGTGAAGGATGAATGAACTACTTCACGGCATCGCCATGTTCACCCTGGCCTATCCGAGCGTGATGGCCATGGTGTGGATCTGCGGCGGCCTCTACTACTACGTCCAGTGGGAGCGGCGGGACATAGCGCAGGCCAAAGCTGGTCTGGTGCTGCCCCGTTATCCCAAGGTGACCCTGATGGTGCCCTGTTACAACGAGGGGGACAACGTGGAGGAGACCATCAGTCACCTGCTTCGTCAGCGTTATCCCGATTTTGAGGTGCTGGCCATCAATGACGGCAGCAAGGATGACACCGGCGAGCGGCTGGATCGGCTGGCGGCGCAGGACCGCAGGATCACAGTGCTGCACCAGCCCAACCAGGGCAAGGCCATGGCCCTCAACAACGGATTGGCGCTGGCCAAGGGGGAGATCCTGGTGGGGATCGATGGCGATGCGGTGCTCGACTATGACGCCGTGGCCTGGATGGTGAAAAACTTTATCGAGAGTCCCCGGGTGGGCGCCGTGACGGGCAATCCCAGGGTACGCACCCGCTCCACCATCATTGGCAAGATCCAGACCGGGGAATTCAGCGCCATCATAGGCCTCATCAAGCGGGCCCAGCGCATCTACGGTCGGGTTTTTACCGTTTCCGGCGTGGTGTCAGCGTTTCGCAAATCAGCGGTGGAGGAGGTGGGTGGCTGGAGCACCGACATGGTGACCGAGGATATCGACATCAGCTGGCGGTTGCAGCTGGCGGGCTGGCGCATCCACTACCAGCCCCAGGCGCTGTGCTGGGTGCTGATGCCCGAAACCCTGGGCGGGCTCTACAAACAGCGGCTACGCTGGGCCCAGGGCGGGGTCGAGGTCTTCCTGCGCTATGGTCTGCAGGCACTGCACTGGCGCAATCATCGCTTCTGGGTGCTGCTGCTGGACTATCTGTTCAGTGTCTTCTGGTGCTACAGCATGCTGTTTCTGTCGCTCATCTGGGTTATTGAACCGGATCTGAGCGGCCTGACCAACGGGCACCTGTTCGAGTGGACCGGCGTGGTGATGACGGTCATGTGCCTGCTGCAATTCTCCGTCAGCATCTTCATCGACAGCCACTACGACAAGACCATGATCCGCAGCTTTCTATGGTGTGTCTGGTATCCCCTGATCTACTGGCTGCTCAATCTGGTGACAGTGGTCGTCGCCGTCCCCAAGGCCATCCTGCGCCGCCGTGGTCGACTGGCGGTCTGGGAAAGCCCCGACAGAGGAGAGTCATTCCGTGACAGAACCTAAGCTTGCCAAGAAGATGATCATCGAAAATGGTTCGCGGCGCAGCTGGCAGTATCGGCTGCGTGACCTGCTGATCCTGCTGGTGACCTGGGGAGGATGGCTGTTTCTGGTGTTGCAGCCCTGGTTCAACTATCTGGAGACGGGGGGAAGGGGAGACTTCATCGGTTCGCTCGATATGGTGGAAGCAGGGCAGCTGTTTCTGGCTCTGTTGATAGGTATCTTCCTGCTGATCCACTCCTGGGCCAGGTACAACAAGTATTTGTATAGGCTGGTAAGAAAGCGCAAGGCGCGCAAGAAGAAGTGACAGAGGGGCCATGGGCCCCTCCGCCGTTTCTGGTGGCCGCACAGAGCCATCCATAAAAGTTGCCGGTGCCGGGATCTCCCGTGGGTGTGACCAGAGAAAATGCCAGTCTGTCGCCCGACGCATTCACTTTGATAAACCTGAGGGCCATCAGAGGCTGATAGCGTCTTTGCCTGATCTGCCGACGCAGATTGTCGCGAGCGAGGCGCTGATGGATGTTCCCGGCACCCGATTGCAACCCGCTTACTCTCCTGTCCTGGTCAGTGCCGCGAGGGGATCTCCTTCCTTTAAAAAGCTCCTCTTGGCCCCTGTTTCTTTGTCATCTCGCTCAGTGTTGTGGCGACACTCCATCTAGGCAGGGTTTCAAAAGACTATTGCCATCCCTTGTGGTTCATGTTTAGTATTCCAGCTCTAAATTTTTTAAGTCATTGTTTTATAAGGTTGTTTTTGACATGGATATCAGTGTAAACCGAAAGAGATGGGTTGGCGTGCTGGTTGTGTGTGCTCTGTTGGCGGGGTTGGCCTGGTGGGTCAGGGGACCGCAATCCAAAGAGACAAACGACGCTGTTGCCATCGGTGTGGAGGCAGAAACCGCCATGGAGCCTCTGGTATTGGCCGAACCCGTGGCTTCGGCTGCCTTGCCGGTACCGGAGATCAAACCCATGCCGGTGGCAGAGAAGCCCGGTCGGCTCGGCGCGCAGGGGGGCTATGAACTGGATGAGCCCTGGCAGGCCGCCGAGGTAGATGCCGACTTCCCGTTGGCGGAGCCGGGCGAGGGGGTTGAGCTGCTTCAACCCATCGCCCTGCAGGGTGACGAGCTGGGACGGGCCCAGATCGGTGACAGCGTGACTCTGCCGCTGCCCGATGGCAGCACCCTGAAAGCCAGGGTAACCAAGGTGCAGTTGCAACGGGGCGGTGAGCGCAACTGGCAGGGCGAAGTGCAGATCGACGGTGGCGGCTATCCGGTCAATTTCACCGTCGGCAAGCAGGCCACCTTCGGGTTTATCGGCACGCCGCAAGGCAGTTATTCCGTCGAGACCCTGGGGGGCAAAGGGTGGGTTTACAAGAACCCGCCACTGGATCGGGGTCATGGTGACAATGACGGCCTGATCCCGACACATCAATAACAACAGAAAAAGGAAAATCACATGCAAAGAACCACATTGGGAATCGTGGTCGCAGGCTTGTTGGGTGCTACACCGGCAGTGGCCAATACCATCGATCTGATGGTGCTGCACACCCCCGGGCTGGCCGCCCGCTATCAGGGGGATGCCCAGACCCGGATCCAGCACATGGTGAACGTCACCAACCAGATCTACGCCGCCAGCGGCCTGGATCTGACTGTGCGCGCCGTGCATAGCGTCGAAGTGGACTATCCGGATGGTGGCACCGACAACGCGGCGCTCAATGCCGTGACCAAACAGACCCACAAGGCGTTCAAGGAGGTGCCGACCCTGCGCACCCGCTATGGCGCCGACATGGTGGCGCTGTTGCGTCCCAACACCGGCAATCACGGCAGTTGCGGTCTGGCCTGGGTCGGCGGTTCGGCGACCTATGCCGACGGTCGCAAGGCCTACGCCGACGGGGATCTCTCCAAGGAAGCGGGCAAGATGTTCAGCCATGTCACCGCCACCGGTTGCGGGGATGTGGTGCTGGCTCACGAGCTGGGCCACAACATGGGGCTCAACCACTCCCGTCTGCAGGATGGCACGGGCGGCACCTATCACTATGCGCTGGGCCACGGGGTAAAAGGATCGTTCGTCACCGTGATGGCCTATCCCTCCAGCTTCGGGGTCTTCAGCCACGAGTACAAGTTCTCCAGCCCCGACCTGGTCTGCAAGGGCCAGCCCTGTGGCGTGGATCACCTCGATGCGGCCAACGGTGCCGACGCGGTGCGAGCCCTGAAGGTCACTACGCCGCAGATCGCCGCCTTCTATCCCACCATGGTGACGGAGGAGGTGCCGGATCTGGGCGAGCTGGAGCGCACCCTCGAGCAGCGTCGCCAGGAACTGGAGACGGCACGGACTCACTACAGTGAGCAGTTGGCGGCCCAGACCGCCCTGAAGGAGCGGCAGGAAACGCTGCTGGCCAACTTCGAGCGTTACCAGCGCGAGCAGGCGGCTCTCAACCAGCGCAGCAACAAGGCGATCAAGGAGAGCAACCGGCTGGTGCAGCAGTACAACAGCTACAACGGCCGTTACAGCCTCGCCGAGTACCAGAAGATCCGCGCCATCCAGAACGACCTGCTGGCGCAGATCAACCAGCTGCGCAGCGAGAGCAACGAGCTGATCCGCCAGTACAACGGGATCAGCCAGCGCTATAACGACGAGGTGAAGGAGTACAACGGCAGTTGGGATCGTTACAACCAGCTGATTGCGGCGGTGAAGAGTGCCGATGGCAAGGTGGAGGAAGCCCGCCGCGAGGTGGAGCTGGCCGAGCACAGATACCAGTTGGCGCTGCTGCGCCAGCCGGCCGAGGTGCTGCCAGCCTGACAAGGCCTACCCGGGCTTGCCGGCCCGGGCATGGTGATTGACACCGGGAGACCGAACCGCCCCGTGGGCAGTTCGATCTCTGGGGGAAGGGGCCTGCGGGCCCCTTCGTTGTCTGCGCTTGTCACACATTGCCACAAACTTTCCCCCTGCTGGCAAAGTCTTGTGACCTGATAGGTCTGTAATGAAACCATGGACAGGGAGACGAGGCCCTGTGGTATGCAAACCAAGGAGCATGTGATGACGGGCAAACAGATGCTGTGGGGATGGCCACTGCTGGCGGTGGCCATCTGGTGGCTTGGTTATGGGGGGGATGCCGGCAATTTCTGGCCTTGGCGCCATGAGATGTTGCTGCTGACCGGCCTGCTGGGGATGGGATACATGGCGATCTCGCTGGTGCTGGCGCTGCGCCTGTCGCAGCTGGAAGCCTGGTGTGGCGGGCTGGATCGGATGCTGCGACTGCATCGTCACAGCGCCATTGCGGCGGCCCTGACCCTGACCGGCCACTGGTTGCTGGTGGAGGCCCCCAAGTGGGCAGTCTCGGTCGGCTGGTTGACGCGCCCAGCCCGCCGTGGCGCGGGTGGTGGCAACGGTGGGGGGGCCTCCCTCCATGCGCTGGGCAATGACCTGGGAGAGTGGGGTTTTTATCTGCTGATCGCCCTGGTGGTGGTGAGCCTGCTGGCGCTGGTGAGCTACGGGCGCTTTCGCCTGATCCATCGGCTGGCGCCCCTCATCTATCTGGCGGGCTGGATCCACGGGCTCTGTCTGCTGCCCAACATTGGCTGGTTGAGCCCGCTCGGCATCGCCATCTGGCTGCCCGGCGGGGTGGCGGCCCTGGGGGCGTTTTACTCCCTGCTGGGACGGGTGGGGGCCAGCGATCGACATGCCGGCCGCTTGGTGGCCGTGCGGGAGCTGGCGGATCAGACCAGCGAGCTGACCATGGCCCTTGAGACGCCACTCGCCCACTATCGCCCCGGCCAGTTCGCCTTCTTCGAATTCGATGCCAAAGAGGGGCCGCATCCCTTCACCCTGGTGCGGGTCTCGCCGGATCGGCGCGAACTGGTGATCGCGGTGCGGGCGCTCGGGGATCATACCCGCGAGCTGGTGGCGGCGGCCCGGGTCGGGGATCCGGTACGGGTGACCGGCCCTTACGGCGCCTTCGTCGCCCCTCTTGGCCGCGGCCGGTCACTCTGGTTGGGAGCCGGGATCGGCATCACCCCCTTCGTCGCCTGGCTGGAGGCGATGGCGGCCCGCGGTGAGCGCGGCGAGGGGATCACCCTGATCCAGTGTGCACCCGACAAGGCCGGCGCCGTCTATCGGGCGCGGCTCGCCGAGCTGTGCCAGCGCACCGGGGTGTGTTATCAGCTGCATCTGGACAAGGAGGCGGGACGGCTGGATCTGGCGCGGGTTGCCGAAGGGGCGCCCGGCCAGGTCTGGTTCTGCGGCCCCGAGGGGATGGCAGACGCCCTGACCCGGCTGCTGCCGGACGGGCGTCTGCACCGCGAGCTATTTCGCTTTCGCTGACAACTGCTCGAGGGCAGCCTGTACCGCGGCCTCCAGCTGGGGGTCGCGCCCCGCCAGCATGTCGGTCGGGGTGAGGGGAACCTGGCGATCCGGGATCAGCTCCTGATTTTCGTAGAAACTGCCGTCGGGTTTGCGCAGCCCCAGGCTCGGGATGCCGTAACCGAGCCCCGGGATCAGGCGGGATTCATGGGCATAGACGGTGGTGCCGGTGCCGGGAACCGGCTCACCTATGATGGGGCCAATCTTGAGGGCGCGGTAATACTCGGGAAAGGCGGAACCTTCCGAGTAGCTGCCGGCATTGGCCAGCACCACCGAGGGTTTGGTCCACTGGCGGGTGGCGGCATCCGTCGCCCCCTTGCCAAGGCGTGGCCAGTTGACCGCCATCCCCTTGGCGCGGCCGTTGCCGGTGAGAAACTCCACCAGGGTATTGGCAAGATAACCCCCCTTGTTGAAACGCACGTCGACGATCAGGGCCTCGCTGCCGCGTAGCCGCCCGAGCGCCTGTGCCACCAGCTCCTCGTAGACGGCGTTGCTCATCTCCGGCAGATAGACGTAGCCGACGCGCCCCTTGCTCAGGGTCGCCACCCGATCGCGCCGCTTGGCGACCCAGGCATCGAGTTGCAGGGCATACTCCTGCTGCAGATCGATGGCGGTCACCTCCACCTCGTCAGGCTCCTTCTGGCCCGCCTGCTGGAAGGTGAGGGCAAGCCGGGTCCCGGCCTGATGGTTGAGCGCCTGATCGAGGGCGGCCAGATCCGGGATGGGGGTGTCGTTGATGGCGAGCAGGTGCGCGCCGGCCCGGATATCGCTCTCCTGATCCAGCGGGCCGCCGGCCAGCAGGCTGGTCAGCATCACCCCCTGTTTGCTCTCCTGCCAGTAGCCCCCCAGGCTGGCGGTGTCATCCGCCAGACGCGGGAAGGGGGCCGGGCCATAGCCCCAGGTGTGGGAGACGTTCAGCTCGCCGGCCAGCTCGGCCAGCAGATTGCCGAAGTCGCGGCCATTGCTGATGCCGGGCAGCAGGGCACGGTAGCTGGCGACATAGCCGTCCCAGTCCACCCCGTTCATGTCGTCGCGATAGAACTCCTCCCGGGTGAGCCGGGTGATCTGGTCGAAGGCGGCATTCATGCGGGCCTGCCAGCCGCTGTCAGATGGCAGGGCAAAGGGGGCGCTGATGGCTTCGCCAGATTCGAGCGCTACCTGGGTGACCTCTCCCTCCCGTACCAGGGTGGCGAGGGTGGCCTCCTTGTTGAGGCTGGCCAGGGTGGGACCGGGCTGTTCGGCAAACAGCTGGCGAGTCTCTCCCTTGCGCAGATCCAGGGTGTAGCCCTTGATCTCGCTCTGTTCGCCGGTACCCGGCTCTTCCACCAGATAGGTCAGCTGATCATTGACCAGACGGCTGGCGAGCAAAGTGCCGGCGGGCAGCAGTTGCAGCGCCTCCCGATGGGCCAGGCGATCGGTCTCGAAGCCATAGCCCTCCTTGGGCGGTGCCTGTTCGGCCAGGAAGTCGGCCTTGGCGGCGCGACTGCTGTAGATGCCGAGCAGGTTGTTGCCAAGAGGCTCGCCATCGGCCCCCAGGGCGCCGTACTTGGTCGATTGCCAGTAGAGGATGCCGCCATCCTCGCTCCAGGCGGGGGCACTCTCCTGATAGCCGCTCAGGCTCACATTGACCGGCTTGGCCTTGGCGTTGCCGGTGTCGATGACGGCGATCTCCTGCTGGGCCGAGTCCGGGCGCAGGGTGAGCGCCAGATGGCGGGAGTCGGGGGCGAAGGCGAGATCCACCTCGTGGCGGGCGGGGTTGAAGCTGGCGGGCACCAGTTCGCGCTGCTTGTTGCTCGCCAGATCCAGCAGGTGGATGGCCTGGCCGTCCACCACGAAGGCGAGCTGCTTGCCATCGGGAGAGAGTACGGGCCGGCTGATCCCCTTGCCGGGAATGGCCAGCAGCAGGCTCTCTTGCAGGCTGCCCGGATCGCTGAAGAGGCGTTCCGGATCCGCCTTGCGCAGACGATAGAGGGCGGCGGGCCCCTGCTGTTCGGAGAGATAGATAAGCGAGCGCTCCTTCTCGGCGTAGAGGGGGCTCGACTGTTCGCCGGGATCCCGGGTCAGCCGGCGTACCCGCTCCCGCTCCGGATCGACGGCAAACAGGTTGCCTTCGCTCACCAGGATCAGCTCCTTGCCCTCCTCGTTGACCAGCGCCTCGTCGGCATGGGTCAGGGACTGGCTCTGTTCATCCGGCGCCGTCGCCACCTGAGGCGCGATGGCCAGCTTGCGCGGCTGGGTGCTGCCGGCGTCGAGCCGGTAGAGCTCTCCCAACCAGGACCAGACCAGATCGCCACTGCGGGAGGCGCTGAGCCCCCGCACCGGATGGCCCTGGTAGTGGGTGAGCTGCTGCTCCTTGCCGCTGACGAGATCCCGTTGCCAGACGTTGAAGTCCCCGCTGCGCTCGCTGAGATAGAAAAGGGCGTTCCCGTCGTCGCGCCAGACAGGATCGCTGGCGGCGATCCTGTCTTCGGTTAGCTGCCGGTGTTGCTTGCCGTCAAACAGCCAGAGGCGGGAGACGGCGAAGGATTGCTGGTGCTTGCGAAAGGGCTGATCCATGGTCGGCATCTGGTAGGCCAGTCGCTCCCCGTTGGGGCGGGCCAGGGTGGCCGGCAGCGGCAGATCGGCCTGCAGCTTGCCGCCAGTCACCTGCGTCCAGTAGAGGGCGCTGCCCTGCATCCCTTCGGCCACGAAGTGGTCGGCCTTGGGATCCCAGGGGCGCTGGCTGCTCAGCAGCAGGCGCTTGCCATCCGGGCTGAAAGCCTGGGGCAGATCGGCGCGCGAGTCACGGGTGAGGCGCACCATCTCCCCGCCGCTGGCAGGCACCACAAAGACGTCTTCGTTGCCGTAGAGGTTGGCGGCAAAGGCGATCAGCTTGCCATCCGGCGACCAGATCGGTCGCTGGCTCAGGTAGTCACTGCCGGTCAGCGCAGTGGCAGGCCCCCCGTCGGCGCTGCCGACGAAGATGCGCCCCTGCCAGGTGAAGGCGAGTTGTTTGCCATCGGGGGAGAGGGCGGGCTCGCGTAGCCAGAGTGCCTCGGCGGCGAAGCTGGCGGGCAGCCAGAACAGCAGGGGAGAGAGCAGCAGGGGGATGAAACGGCACGAAGAGCGCATGGCAGGTTCCTGTCGAAGAGTCGAATCCTTATCTTCGCCGATCACCGGCATGGGGGCTAGCTGGAATTGCACTCGTATCTTGTTGTTTTAATTGTTAATTAATAAAAAATAAACAGGCAGCTCAAGGAAAGGCACAGCGGGGACGCAAGATATGTTTATCTGACATATTGAGTATTGATGGCGATCCAATATCATGGCGCTCGCTTGCCAGTTGGCTGGCGAGATTCAGATGATGAGATCAAACGCAAAAGCCCGCACCAGAGGCTTGCCGAGGGATGGAATGAGAGCCGTATTGCTGTGTCTGTTGGGGCTTTGGCCCGCATTGAGTTTTGCCACCCTGTCTGCCGACATGGTGGTGGTGAAGAAATCCACCTATAGCCTGACCCTGATGAAGGATGGCAAGGAGGTGAAACGCTACTGGATTGCCCTGGGGCCGGCTCCCATGGGACACAAGCAGCGGGAAGGGGATCAGCGCACACCGGAAGGGCGCTACACCCTGGACTACAAGAAGACCAACTCCGGCTTCTACAAGGCCATTCATATCAACTACCCGAACCTGCAGGACATCCAGCGTGCCAATGAGCTGGGGGTCAATCCTGGTGGCATGATCATGATCCACGGTCAGCGCAACAACGTGGGCAACGTTAGAGTACAGCCCTCCAACTGGACCAACGGCTGCATCGCCATGCTGAACCACGATCTGGATGAGATCTGGGATGCCATCGAACCCGGTACCCCCATCGTCATCGAGCCCTGATTCGGGTAGAGACAGATAAAAATACAAAAACGGCAGACTCTGGGCCTGCCGTTTTTTATTGCCATTTTTTATTGAAAAACAGCCTTACTTCAACCGGTTGCCGTTGTTGAGCTGGGTCTTGATCAGCGCTTGCAGCACGGCCATCAGGGCCGCCCCCGTCATGCCGAACATCAGCACGCCATTGGCCGCCTCCAGCGGTCCCAGCATCTTCCACTGTTGCTGCATCACTATGTCGCCATAGCCGAGTGAGGTGAAGTTGACCCCTGAGTGGTAGACGGCCTCATAGATCTGCTCGAACTGGCCGAGGCCGAGAAACAGCAGGCCCCAGATCATGATCTGGATGAAATTCCCCAGCATCAGCAGGACCATCACCACCAGCAGGGGGCCGACGCCACGGCCCAGCCAGCCCGGGGTGGGGTTGTTGTGGACCTGGTTGATATAAAAACGCACCGCCCGAAAGGTCAGGCTGGCTTGCAGGACAAGGCAGATCAGCATGGTAGGCAATCCCACCAGCAGGTTCATCAGCATCATGGGTGGCCCTCATGGTTGGTTGGATCAAACGGGATGGCGGTCCCGGGTATCGGGCCCGCCAGTAGTGACATCATCGTCATGGGTGACGCCCCCCGGGGATCATCGCGATCCCGTTTCTGCGCCCCGCCCGCCAGCGCTCCAGCACCCAGATGGCGCCCCAGGCGTAACAGGAGACCAGGATGAACAGGGCGAGCCGGAACAGGGAGGCCTGCATCACGTCCTTGCCGTTGGCGCTGTCCTGGATCGCCGGCCCCAGCAGGATGATCACCGTCATCAGGGCGTTGCTCCAGAAGGAGGCGGGCAGACGGCTCGGCACTATCCTGAACAATCGACGGCCGAGCCAGAGGCAGATCAGCATGACCCATAGCATCAGCATCCAGAGGCTGGGCAGCAGGGCCAGGCCGAACCAGGCGAGAGCCGCGATCAGGGCGCCCATCAGGGTCGAGCCCACTAGCTCCTTGCCGGCGTTGCGCGCCTGGGTGGTGCAGGCCTGCTGGCTCAGCGCCACCGTCTTCATGATGGCGGCCAGATAGTGGGCCGGATCCTGCAGCGCCATCACCAGCACGGGCAGCACTATGATGACGGCGCGCAGCGCCACCCAGCCAGCATTGTCCGGACTGAGGTGTTCGGGTTTGGGGAGGGGGGCCCCCTCATCCGGAAACAGGTTGTGGGAGACCGAGCTGATGAAGGCGCCCAGTATGATGCCGATCGCCAGCGCCTGGATCACCACGAAGGCGAGGGCCTGGCTTGCCGTGCCTGCCACCGGGATCAGGGTGAGGGTGGCTACGAGCAGCAACAGCAGCGGGTTGCCGTTTTTCAGCCCCAGATAGAAGAGGCCGAACAGCAGCAGGGCGATCAGCAGCATGGCGCTGGTGCCATAGTGCTGGAGCAGGGGCACCATCAGCACGCCGGTGCCCATCAGCACCATGAGTGCGCCCCCTATCATCAACCCCTTCATGGTGGAGAGTGGCGGGCCCGGCTTGCACAGCAGCATGATCACCACCAGGCTGCTGAGGTGGGGCAGGGGCAGCGCCAGGCCATAGGTGATGAGGATGCACAGCCCCATGCCCAGGGTCAGCCTGAGGATTGCCTTGTCGGCCCTGTGCATCAGCCTCTTCCTCGCTGGTTCATGACGGGCACGCTCAATAGAGATAGGAGAGCAGGCTCATCAGCCTGATGAAGAGGGCTCCCAGGCCGTTCATCAGCCAGTTGTCGCCACTGTAGACCAGTACTTCGGCCTGGCCGCCGACCCGGATCCCCTGCAACCGTGACAGCTCTTCCTTGTCGAACTCGATGGCCACCGGGAAGCGCTGGGCCTGGCGCAGCCAGTCGCGGTTGTTCTGCACTGTGGGCAGGCTGCCCGCCGCCGTCTGGTTGCCGGCACTGACCCCGTTGCCCAGGCTGCGGATCCGCCCCTTGAATACCTGACCCGGCATCACATCCAGCACGATGGCGACCTCGTCGCCCGGCGCCAGATTGCCCAGGTTGTTCTCCGTCATGTCAGCGCTGATCCAGACGTCGTGGATGGCGATCAGCGTCATGGCGGGAGCCCCCGCCGAGACAAACTGGCCGACGTCGGTGCGCAGATCCGTCACCAGCCCGCGAGAGGGGGCGAGTACTTTGGTGTGGGCGAGATCCAGCTCGGCCTTTTCGATGGCGGAGCGGGCACTCATCAGCTGGGAGTTATTGTCACCGCTGTTGCCGGCGGCCTCCTTGGCCTGGATCAGGCTGGCCTCGGCCGCCTTGACCTGGCTCTGGGCCTGAACCCTTGTGGCGCGGGCCACTTCGAGGCGGCGCACCGAGATGGCGCCCGGATCCTCGGCATAGAGCCGCTCCTGGCGATTGGCATCCTGCTCGGCCTTGAGGCGGTTGGCCTTGGCGGCCTGGAGCGAGGCTTCGGCGGCAGTGACACCGGCCGAGGCGGCGTTGACCGAACGCAGCACCGAGTCGTAATCGGATCTGGCCCGTTGCAGCGCAATCTGGTACTGGCTCGGATCAATCTCGAACAGGGGCTGGCCCTGGGCCACGTCGTCATTGTTCTTCACCAGCACCTGCTGCACCTGGCCGGAGACCTGGGCGGCGATGGGGACCACGAAGGCTTGCACTCTGGCCTGTGAGCTGTAGGGAGTCAGGCGATCGGCGGCAAAATACCAGAGCAGGCTCAGGCCGATGAGGGCGAGCAGCAGCTGGGTCGCGACGCGGCTCCCCTTGCCCGCAGGGGCTGGGGGAGCAGACGGAGTGGGTTGGGAAGGCTGGGGATCTTGGCTCATGGTCTTCTCGTCATCACATTAGGGGGCACGGGCGGCGGGCAGGGGATCGGTCAGCATGGGGCCCCAGTCGCTGCGCGATTGCATCTCCTGGCGGCTCTGCTCGTCGAGCAGGGGACGAGTGCGTCCCTGCTGCCAACCGCCTCCCATCGCCTTGTAGAGGGAGATCAGGCTGAGCATCACGTTGCCGCGGCTGCTGACCAGTCGCTCCTGCTGACTGAACAGGGCGCGCTGGGAATCGAGCACCCGCTGGAAGTCGGCCATGCCCTCGCGGTAGCGAATATTGGCTATCTCGAGGGAGCGGCGGGCGGCCTGCTCCGTCTGCTCCAGCAGTACTATCTGCTCTTCGTTTTTGGCAAAGCCGATGGCGGCGTCGTCGATCTCGCGGGCTGCGGTCAGCAGGGTGTTCTGGTAGCTCTCCTTGAGCTGCTGGAAGCGCGCATCCTGCACCAGCACGGCATTGCTGAGCAGGCCATGGTCAAACACGTTCCATTTGAAGCTTGGTCCTATTCCCCAATCCAGGATGCTGCTGCTGCCGGAGAGTGAGGTGGCCGAGAGGCCGAGGGATCCCAGCAAGGTCAGGGAGGGGTAGAGCTCGGCTTCGCTGACGCCGATCAGGGCCGACTGGGCCGCCATCAGTCGCTCGGCACTGCGCACATCGGGGCGACGGCGGATCAGATCTGCCGGCAGCTCGCTGGCCAGCTGCAGGCTGGCGTGCGGGATTTTGCCAGTGTTGTCGCTCATCTCGGGCAGGGGGCCGGGGGCGCGAGCCAGCAGGGTGCTCAGGGCATTCTGGCTCTGCCGCAGACTGGCTTCCAGCGCCGGGATCCCGGAGAGGGTGCTCAGGTACTGGGTCTTGGCCTGCTGCACGTCCAGCTCGTCGCTGTTGCCGCTGCGAAACTGCTTCTGGGTGATCTCCAGACTGCGCTGTTGCAGGCGGGCGTTCTCCCGGGAGATCTGCAGCCGCGCCTCCAGGGTGCGGATGTTGACGTAGAGAGTGGCGACCTGGGCGGCCATCAGGACCTGGATGTCGTCGTACTGGGCCAGGGTCGCAAAGTAGCTGGCATCGGCCGCTTCAATGCTGCGCTGGAATTTGCCCCAGAAATCGATCTCCCAGCCGAGGTTGGCCCCAAGGCTATAGCTCACGAAATCGGTGTTGGGGCCATCCCGCACCTGGCCGACCGGCATGGCGCTGCCGCTGACCTGCTGTAGCTGGGGATAGCGGCTGGCATCGGCGATGCCGAGCTGGGCCCTGGCCTCCAGGATGCGCAGGCCGGTGGCGCGTACGCTGTGGTTCTTGCTGAGCGCTTCCTGCACCAGGGCGTCGAGCACGGGATCCTGGAACTGGGTCCACCACTGGTCGTTAGTGTCGGTAAACGAGTTTCCCTTGACCTGGCCGAGGGAGCCCCCCTGCCAGGTGTCGGCGGCGCCTCCCCTGGGTTTGACATAGTCCGGCCCCAGGGTGGTACAGGCGCTCAGCAGCAGGCTGCCGAACAGGGCGACCCCGAGGGGGGCCCTGTGATGAAGGTGACGACTTGGCTTAGGGGGCATCTTGCGGCTCTGCGGCTGGGTTGTCGCCGCCCTGGGGGGCGAGATGGTGTCCGGCCACCCAGGACATGAAGACCTGATAGCCGATGGCGAGCAGGGTGGCACCGACAAACATGCCGAGGATGCCGCTCGATACCATGCCGCCCAGGGCGCCCAGCAAAATGATCGGCATGGGGGCGTCGACACCGCGTCCCAGCAGGATGGGCTTGAGCACGTTGTCAGCCAGGCCGGAAGCCACCAGCATTACGGTGTAGATGATGGCCGGCACGGTGGCGTAGTCGCCGCTGCTCCAGATGTAGATGACGGCGGGGATGAAGATCACCGCGGCCGGGATCTGGGCGATACCGAGGATCAGGGCAACCAGGGCGATGAGGCCGGGTGCCGGGATGCCGGCGATGGCGACCGAGAGACCCAGCAGGATGGCCTGGATGAAGGCGACCCCGATCACCCCCATGGCCACGGCGCGGATGGTCGCGGTACAGAGGGTGGCGAATTCGTCACCCCGGGCATCGCCCATGACGCGGGTGGAGATGGCCTTGGCGCTCTGATGGCCCGGCATGCCGTAAGCCATGATGATGCCGGCGATGGCGAAGGAGAGGATGAACTGCAGTATGCCGGTCCCCATGCTGGCCACCATGCCGAGCGCCGTCTTGGCGATGTTGCCAATCTTGGGCTGCATGCTCTGGATAAAGGCGGGCAGATCGGTCGCCGCCATGTGCCAGGCGGCATAGAGCTTGTCACCTATGACAGGCCAGCCCGCCACCGACTCCTTGGGCAGGGGAAGTTGCAGGGTGTTGTTCCTCATGTCGTGGATGAGGCCTGTGATGGTGTCGGCCAGCGAGCTGGTCAATATCGCCGTGGGCACCACGATCAGGGCTATGCCTCCCAGCACCAGCAGGGTCGCCGCCCGGCCCTGGCGATTGCCCAGTCGTGCCGCCAAACGCTGGTGAGCGGGATAGAGGGTCACGGCCAGGATCAGGGCCCACAGCATCAGGGTCAGGAAGGGAGAGAAGATCCCGTAGCAGATGATAACCAGGGCCAGGATCAGTCCCGCCTTGATAAGTACATCCAGCAACTTGTTAAACAAGCGGCGTTCCAGTTCCGGGTTGGTATCGTATTGCATAGCGGGCTCTCACGGTGAAAGTGAAGTCGGATTTATCTCATAGGGTGTTATTTTCAGCGGGGCATTTTTGAATTCACTAGCTGTCCCCAAGCTTAACCAGCTAACTATTTATAAAAACAAGGCAATTAAATGACATTGTGTATCAATGCATTACATGGCTGCTTTGGTGTGTCTCACATTTTGATGAATATCAAATATCCCCCTTTTATATACGCTAGTCATTATTTGAATATAGAGCCTGATGATTAATTAGAAAGTTTAATAAGTGGTGTTATTTATATTTTTCAGAATAAAGCTTTGCTCATTTATGGTTGTTAGCTGAGTTATCAGTATCTATTTCTGCGGCGCGTCTTGAAGGGCGTGGAAAATATTTTTTGCATCCTCCATGACAGAAATCATACCGGTTATGGGCAGGGGGGCGCCGGGCAAGCACGACGTGCTGGCACTGACAGAGTCATCACTTGCGACAGAAGTTAGCGTTTCTGCGCGGCTATGGTAGCTTGCTGGTTTTGTTCGGTTGTGGAAAACAGATATGGACGTCAATCCTGCAGCGCTGTCTGGCGGTGCTTCTCGCCTGTCCCAAGTGCGCTGGTGGCAGGCGACACTCGATATTTTGCCCCTCTCCATCTCGGTCATCCCCTGGGGGATATTGTGCGGCGCCCTGGCGCTGCAGGTGGGGTTGAGCCCGCTGCAGGCCCAATGCATGTCGCTGCTGGTCTATGCCGGCGCAGCCCAGCTTTCGGCCACCACTTTGTTCGGGGCGGGCACGCCGCTGCTGCCCATCATGGGGTCGACGGTTGTCATCACCTCCCAGCATCTGCTGTACGGCTTTACCTTTCGCCGCGACGTGCTGCCGCTCTCCCTGCGCTGGCGCGCGAGTCTCGCCTTCTTTCTGACCGACGAGATGTTTGCTGTGGCGCTCAAGGATAGGGAGCACAACGGGCGCTTCGACCCCGCCTATGCCCTGATCGCGGGCTTCGTCTTCTATCTGTTCTGGAATCTGGCGACCCTGCTCGGCATCGCCGCCGGCCAGTACATCGACGGGCTGGAGCAGATGGGACTGGATTTCGCCATCGCGGCCACCTTTATCGCCATGACCATCCCCGCCATGAAGAACCTGCCCATGGTGGCGGCGACCCTGGTGAGCGGATCCATGACGCTGCTCACCAAGCCGCTGTTGGCGGAGGTGTACATCATCGTTTCGGCTCTCTCCGGCATGGTGGTGGGATACGTGCTGCACCGGATGAGGAGATAAGCATGACCTGGCTGATGATAGGCCTGCTGGCCCTGATCACCTTCTTCAACCGCTTCGCCTTCTTCTCGCGTCTGACCCGCTATCAGCCCGGTGCCGAGATGGGGGCCTTCCTCAGCTTCTCGGCCCAGTCGGTGCTGACCGCCATCTGGTTGCCCATCGTCTTCAGCTACGAGCCGGGGCAGGGGATCTCCTGGGATCCCGACTATCTGGCCGCCACCCTGCTGGTGACGGTACTGACCCTGTTGCGGCTGCCGACCCTGGTGGTGGTCGTGGTCGGCATGGGGGGCTTCTTCCTGCTGCGCTGGCTGGGGGGCGTGGCAGTGCTGTTGTCCTGATGGCGAAAGGGGCGTGATCTCGCATGGCGGATGTCATTTATTGACATCCGCCATGTTGCCAATGTCACTTCAAAAAAGGCCTTTAAAGGGTAAGGATATGGTGTCATCTGTATAGGAGCGCCCCATGTCTTTCACCCAAGCCTGCCAGCGTATCGTCCGTGATCCCCTGCTGTCACCGGCCCAGAAGAGCCACGCCCTGGCGCTGGCCGCCGAAAATGCCCTGCCCTATCCCGACCTGCCCGAGGCGGTAAGCGAGGCGATGGCGCAGGGGTTTATCTGCGACATGTTCGAAGGGCATGCTCCCTACAAACCGCGCTATGTGCTGCCCGACTATGAACGTTTCCTCCTTCAGGGCTCCGCCTGGCTGGAACTGGCACCGCCGCAGGATTTCGACGAGGCGCTTGATGCCCTGCGCATCCTTTATCACCATGTCCCCTCCGTCACCGGCATGCCGGTCTGGCTGGGGCGGCTCGATCACCTGCTGCTGCCTTTCGTCGGCGGGCTGGATGACGATGCGCTCTATCGCAAGCTGAAAGCATTCTGGATCTACCTGGATCGGGTGCTGCCGGATGCCTTCATGCACGTCAACATTGGCCCTGATGGCAACCGTCTCTGCCGCCTGATCCTGCGCATCGACGGCGAGCTCAAGCAGGTGGCGCCGAATCTGACCCTGTTCCACGATCCTGCCGTGACGCCGGATGCGCTGCTGTTGCAGGGGGTGAAGAATATCGCCAGTTGCAGCAAGCCCCACATCGCCAACTACCCGATCCACAGCGCGACCTTTGACGAGCGCGGCTTTGGCATCGTCAGTTGCTACAACGCCCTGCCGCTGGCCGGTGGCGCCAACACCCTGGTGCGCATTTCCCTCAAGCGGGTGGCCGAACAGGCGCAGGGGATCGACGATTTTCTCGGTTGCCTGCTACCCCACTACTGTCGCCTAGCCTCCCAGTTGATCACGGCGCGCGCCGCGTTTCTGCACCGTGAGTCCGGCTTCTTCGACAGCTTCCTGATCAAGGAGGGACTGCTGGAAGAGGCGCGCTTCGTCCCCATGTTTGGCATCTATGGCATGGCGGAGGCGGTCAATATCCTGATGGACAAGGAGAATCTGCCGGATCGCTACGGCCGTGAGGAGGAGGCGAACCAGCTCGGCTATCGCATCTCTGCCCAGCTCGCCCGTTACGTGCAGGAGGCGCCTCAGCCCCACGCCTGGCGGGGTCATGCGCTGCTTCACTCCCAGGGCGGTCTCAGCGTGGATGTGGGCGTGACCCCGGGAGTGCGCATTCCCTATGGTCAGGAGCCGGATCCCGCCAGCCATGTGCTGGCCCTGGCGCCCCATCACGGCTTCTACCACTCGGGGATCAGCGAGATCCTCACCCTGGAGCCCACCATTCGCCAGAATCCGCAGGCGTTGCTGCAGCTGTGCAAGGGGGCACTCGCCATCGGTATGCGGGAGTTCACCGCCAACGTGGCGGACAGCGATCTGGTGCGGGTGACCGGCTACATGATCCGCAAAAGCGATGTGGCCCGTTTTGCCGAAGAGGGCTCGCGGCTGCAGACCACCTGTCTCGGTGCCGAGGCGAGCGAGGTGACCGCCATCCGCCAGCGGGCGCCGCGGGTCATCGCCCATGAGGCGCTCGTCAGCGAACTGTGAATGGCGGCGACATGAAAGATAGCGCCAGGCAGTGCAGCGCCCGGGTCAGCCGGATGTTGCCCTTCTCCTGTGTCGACGGGCCGGGCAACCGCCTGGTGCTGTTTCTGCAGGGGTGCAATTTCAACTGCCCAAGTTGCCACAACCCCCACACCATAGGCTTGTGCGATCACTGCGGTGACTGCGTGCCAGGTTGCCCAAGCGGGGCCCTGACCATGGATGAGGGCAGGGTGAGCTGGCAGGCGGCGCTTTGCACCGACTGCGATGCCTGTCTGGATATCTGCCCCCGCAGCGCCAGCCCCAAGACCAGCATCATGACGGTGGCCGAGGTGCTGTCCCTGCTGCGCCGCTACGGCCCATTGCTTACCGGCATTACCGTCTCCGGCGGCGAGGCGACGACCCAGCTCCCCTTCGTGATCGCCCTGTTCACCGCCATCAAGCAGGCGCAGGATCTGGCGCACCTAACCTGCCTGCTAGACAGCAATGGATCTCTGGCGGAAACCGGCTGGCGGCGGCTGTTGCCCGTGCTCGATGGCGCCATGATCGATCTGAAGGGGTGGCGAGAGTCGGTACATCTCTCCTTGACCGGCTATGGCCGCGAGCGGGTGCTGGCCTCGCTGCAACTGCTGGCGGAGGAGGGCAAGCTGGCCGAGCTGCGCCTGCTCCATGTGCCGGGGCGCAGCGATTTTCTCGATGGGCAGGGGGAGCTGGCGCCTGACCTGATCGCCTTCTTGCGGCGATTGGGATCTGTGCCCATCCGCCTCAACGGTTTTCGTCACCACGGGGTGCGCGGCGAGGCACGAAACTGGCCGCAGGCATCCCGCAGCGAACTGGTCTTGCTGGCCAATCGGCTAACCGGGATCGGTTTGGGGCCAGTCTCGTTGCCAGCCCTGATGAGTGAGTAGTTATCCGGTTCTGCCGGGCAGGATAAAGGCTGCAACTGTGATTTCTGTCTATTGGTCGGGGAGCCGGACGGCGGCTAGAATATCGGCCATTCTCCCTCAATGACAGATAATCATGAGTGAAAGCAAGGCGTTATATCGGGTTCAGTTCATTTGCCACAGCGAGCGCTATGAGGTGTATGTGCGCGAGGTCAATCAGGGGCAGCTGTTCGGCTTTATCGACATTGCGGATTTTGTCTGGGACACCCACTCGGCTCTCATCGTCGACCCCAGCCACGAGAAGCTCAAGAGCGAATTTGCCGATGTGCGCCACACCCTGATCCCCATGCACCAGGTGCTGCGCATCGATGAGGTGCAAAAACAGGGGGCTGCCCGCATCACCGAGCTTGGCAACAACGTCTCTCCCTTCCCCGGCCCCATTTATACCAAGCGTCCCTGATATCGGGGTCATGTTTCGCCGAGCCTGAATATGACTTGCCGCCCGCTCAGGGCGGCGAGAGGTCCCGCCCCAGCGCCAGGATCCGTTGCCGGAACCAGTTGCGTGCCGAACTCTCTCCGGTCGGGCCATACCACACCAGGCTGTGGCTCACCTTGCCGTAATCGAACGGGGCGGGACGCAGCGCCAGATCCGCCTGCTTTGCCATGTGGGCGGCCCAGCCGCCGACGGCGGTGAGGATCAGATCCGTCCCGGGCAGCAGGGCTGCCGCGCTGGAAAAATCCGGCATGGTGGCGCCAATTTGGCGCCTTACCTGCTGCTGGGCCAGGCTCTGCTCAAAGAAGGGATTGGCCAGTTCGCTGTCGCGAATGGCGATATGGCGCCAGCTCAGGTAGGCGTCGAGATCCCAGTGTCGCGCCAGGGCCGGGTGATTTCGGCGCAGCAGGCAGACGAGTTTCTCTTCCCGCAGGGTTTCCCATACCAGCCCGGATTGGCGGGGCGGAGGCTGGCTCTGATCATGGGGCAGGATCACAAAATCGAGCTTGCCCGCGACCAGCGCCTCCAGCCCCTGTTCATCCTTGTTCCAGATCTCGGGAACCAGCCCGGGCACCTCCTGCATCAGCTGGCCCAGAATGGGGCCGACCGGCCAGGTCATCATGCTCTCCCGCATCCCCAGGCGCAGGGTACCCTGCCACTGCAGAGGGTCGAAGGCGTTTTGCTGGGTCAGGCCACTCAGCTCGCTCAGTAGCCGGTGCAGGGTAGGCGCCAGCCGTTCGGCGAAGGGGGTGAGCAGCAACTGGTTGCCCTGGCGGTAGAGCAGCTGGTCACCGAGCAGTTCCCGCAACTGGTTGAGGGTCTTGCTGACGGTGGAAGGGGTGGTGCAGAGTCGCTCGGCGCAGCGGGTGACGCTCTGGCAGTCGAGCAGCAGGTGCAGGGTGACCAGATGGCGTCCTCCCAATCGGGACAGGGCAATCAGATCCATAAAGGCTCCTGAAAGAGGATGAAAGCGAAAAGAATCGACCAGCTGCCTACGGTACTGGCGAGCGCCAAGGTTGGGAAGTCAATTCGGGGTGACTGGATGGCGTACTCATGTTTGGGCGGGAGAGTGCAATCAGGTATCTGATGACTTCTGAAGTTGCATAAAGCGGGCAGGGGACAAGAAAAAGCCCCGCCAAAGCGGGGCTGACGGGATTAGCCCTTGAGCACGGCGGCCATGGCATCGGCCACGTAGTCGACGTTGCGGCTGTTGAGGCCGGCCACGCACATGCGACCGGAGCGCACCAGGTAGACGGCGAACTCCTCGCGCAGGTGGTCGACCTGCTCCGGCGTGAAGCCGGTGTAGCTGAACATGCCGCGCTGGTTGATGAAATAGCTGAAATCGCGGCCTGGCACCTTGGCGCTCAGCACTTCGTAGAGCTTCTGGCGCATCCCCTTGATGCGGGTGCGCATCTCGGTCACCTCATCCACCCACATGGCGTGCAGCTCGTTCTGGCTCATCACGGCCGCGGTGATTTGGCCGCCGTGGGTGGGGGGGCTGGAGTAGTTGCGGCGCACGGTAGCCTTCATCTGGCCCAGCACCCGGCTTGCCTCTTCGGCGCTCTGGCAGATGACCGACAGGCCGCCGCAGCGCTCGCCGTAGAAGGAGAGGTTCTTGGAAAACGAGTTGCTGACGAAGAAGCTGACGCCGGCGGCCACCATGGCGCGAATGGCGTAGGCGTCCTCCTCCAGGCCGTCGCCGAAGCCCTGATAGGCGATATCCATAAAGGGAATCAGCTTCTTCTCGACCACCAGGGTGATGACCCGATCCCACTGGGCGCGGGAGAGATCCACCCCGGTCGGGTTGTGGCAGCAGGGGTGCAGCAGCACGATGCTTTGCGGCTGCAGCTGGTTCAGACAGTCGATCATGGCGTCGAAACGGACGCCGCCGGTGGCCGCATCATAGTAGGGGTAGTCGTGCACCTTGATGCCGGCCCCCTCGAACATTGCCTTGTGGTTGTCCCAGGTGGGATCGCTCACCCACACCTCGGAGGTCGGGAAGTAGCGCTTGAGCAGATCGGCGCCGATCTTGAGAGCACCGGAGCCACCAATGGTCTGGATGGTGGCGATGCGGCTGGCCTTGACCGCCTCGTGGTCGGCGCCAAACAGCAGGTGCTGCACCGCGGTGCGGTAGTTGGCGGCACCCTCCATCGGCTGGTAGGGACGCGGCGCCGGTGCAGCGGCGCGCTGGGCCTCGGCCTGCTGCACCGACGGCAGCAGCGGGATACGACCCTGCTCGTCGTAATAGAGACCGATCCCGAGGTTCACCTTCTGCTCACGGGGGTCTTTGTGAAAGGTCTCGACCAGGGTCAGGATGGGGTCGCCAGCGTAGGCGTCGACGTGTTCAAACATGGGGGGTCCTTGCGAAATAAAATCCAGATGATGGCGATCAATGATCGGCGGTCATCATGGCGTAAAGCGGGCGAGGGCTCAAGCCCGGCGCACGTGGGGATGGCGGCTTCAGGCGATCATTTGCGGGCCGGGGGCTTCCCGATTATTTCAGGTAGGATCGCAGGACGCTGACCACCTGGTCGAGATCTTCCATGCGCTCGGCCGGAGTGGCTTCTGCGGCGCCAAGATGCTCGCGCATATGACCCTCCAGCACCTCCAGCATCAGGCCGTTGACGGCGCCGCGAATGGCCGCGATCTGCTGCAGGATGGCGGCGCAGTCGCTCTCCTGCTCCAGGGCATGCTCCAGTGCGCTGGCCTGGCCCTTGATGCGGCGAACCCGCGTCAGCAGCTTCTTCTTGCCGTGAATGGTGTGTGACATCAGGATCCTCTCGATCAATAAAACTATACTGGGGTATAGTATATGACATGTCCCGCATCAGGAGAAATCCATGTCATCCCTCGCCTCGTCTCACTGCCATCAACCCGTCATTCACGAGGGGAATCCGCTCGCCGAACGCAAGACCCGTTGGGCCGTGCTGCTCACTGTCATCATGATGGTGGCCGAAATCGGGGGCGGCTGGTTCTACAACTCCATGGCACTGCTGGCCGACGGCTGGCACATGAGCTCCCATGCCCTGGCACTGGGGCTGTCGGTGTTGGCCTATCGGGCGGCGCGTCACTTCGCGCGGGATCACCGCTTCTGCTTCGGCACCTGGAAAATTGAGGTGCTGGGGGGCTTCACCAGCGCCCTGATGCTGGTGGGGGTGGCCCTGCTGATGTTGGTGGAGTCGGGGGAGCGGCTGCTCCACCCGAGCGAGATCCACTACCAGCAAGCGATCGCCATCGCCCTGCTGGGCCTGCTGGTCAACCTGGCCTGCGCCTGGCTGCTCAAGGACGACCACGGCCATCACCATCACGGCCATGATCACCACGGTCACGCCCATCATGACCACGATCACCATGAGCATCACGGTCATAGTGATCTGAACCTGCGCGCCGCCTATATCCACGTGCTGGCGGACGCCGCCACCTCGGTGCTGGCCATTCTGGCCCTGGTGGGGGGCATGTTGTGGGGAGCCGACTGGCTGGATCCCGTGATGGGCATAGTCGGGGCCGGTCTGGTGGGGGGTTGGGCGGTCGGGCTGCTGCGCCAGACCGGGCGGGTGCTGCTGGACGCCGAGATGGACGACCCCGTGGTGGCGGAGATCCGCGAAGTGATCGCAGAGCTGCCCGATACCGAGATCCGCGATCTCCACGTGTGGCGGGTGGGGCAGGCGCAGTATGCCTGTGTACTCTCCCTGCTGATGGCGGCGCCTCTGCCAGCTGGACAGATCCGTGAGCGGCTCGCCATCCACGAAGAGCTGGTGCATGTAACCATAGAGGTCAACGGCCATTGAGCCTCAAGGGGGGCATCGACCCCCGCATCCCAACCGCGACCACCAGGTTGCGGCACTGGGGGCGCGAGTGTGCCGCCTCTTCCTCTCTCCTGATTTGTTGCTGGAAAGCCTCCTGTGGACGGAGGCTTGTTCGCCGCAGAGTGCTTCGTCCGCATTATTCATCCTGATTTAAATATGTGACTCCACACATCTGGTCGGCCTTGATTCCAGGGTGGGTAATATGCAGAATGCAAACGGCAATAGTTCTCACTCTAACTACCTCAAGGAATGGATGATGAAAATGAAGATGTTGGCACTGGCTTTTTCTGCGTTGGCGGCTCAATCGGCTTTTGCAGCAGGGGAAGTGAATGTCTACTCCAACCGCCAGGATGAGCTGATCAAGCCCATCATCCAGCAATTCGAGAAAGAGTCGGGCATCAAGGTCAATGTGGTGTTCGCCAAAGAGGGTCTGAACGAGCGTCTGGAGCGGGAAGGCAAGCTCTCCCCGGCGGATCTGATGCTGACCGTCGACATCAGCCGGCTGACCGATCTGGTGGACAAGGGCCTGGTGCAGCCGGTAGACAGCAAGATCCTGCAGGAGAACATCCCCTCCATCTATCGTGATCCGGAGAACCGCTGGTTCGCCCTCACCACTCGCGTGCGCGCCATCTATTCCAGCAAGGAGCGCCTCGGCAAGCTGGACACCATCAGCTACGAAGATCTGGCAAAACCTGAATTCAAAGGGAAAATTTGTACTCGCAGCGGCAAGCATGAGTACAATGTGGCCCTGGTCTCCTCCATGATCGCCCATCACGGCATGGCGGATGCAAAAACCTGGCTGGAAGGGGTCAAGGGCAACCTGGCTCGCAAGCCGCAGGGCAACGACCGGGATCAGGTCAAGGCGATCAAGGATGGCATCTGTGATGTCTCCCTGGGCAACAGCTACTACCTGGGCGCCATGCTGAAGGATCCGGCGCAGAAGTCCTGGGCCGATGCCGTCTATATCAACTTCCCTAACCAGGGGGATCGTGGTGCCCACGTCAACGTGAGCGGCGTGGCCATGACCAAGTATGCCAAGAACAAAGAGGCTGCCCAGAAGCTGATGGAGTTCCTGGCCAGCGATACCGCCCAGCACATGTATGCTGACGTGAATGCCGAGTATCCGGTCAAGGCCGGGGTCGAGCCTTCCGCCATGGTCAAGTCCTGGGGTAGTTTCAAGTCTGACCCTATGCCGGTCAGCGATTACGCCAAGCACCGCAAGGACGCCTTGCAACTGCTGGATGAAGTGAAATTCGACTTGTAATCAGATGGGGCCAACGGCCCCATCAACATCTGTGGACACATGAAAAATTTTGGATGGATTACCGGCAGCTGGGCCACCGCCCTGCTGCTGGCTTTGCCGGTGCTTGCCCTCGTCTTCTCCGCCTTCTCGGCTGACGGAGATCTGTTTCGCCATCTCGCCGATACGGTGCTTCCCGCTTATCTTGGCAATACCCTGGGGCTGGTTATCGGGGTGGTGCTGCTCAGTCTGCTATTCGGCGTGCCCACCGCCTGGCTGGTGGCCATGTGTCAGGTGCCGGGGCGCCGTGCCCTGCAGTGGGCCTTGATGCTGCCCATGGCCATGCCCTCCTACATAGTGGCTTATGTCTACACGGATCTGCTCGACTACTCGGGCCCGTTGCAGGCGGGGCTGCGCACCCTGTTTGACTGGCAATCCCCCGCCGATTACTGGTTTCCGGCCATCCGCTCCCTCGGCGGCGCCGCCTGGGTGCTGGCGCTGGTGCTGTTTCCCTACGTTTATCTACTGACCCGCGCCTCCTTTCTGGAGCAGTCAGTCAGCCTCATTCACTCCAGCCGTCTGCTGGGCTGCACCCCCTGGCAGAGTTTTCGCCGCCTCAGCCTGCCGCTGGCGCGCCCGGCCATCATGGTGGCCGTATCGCTGGTGGCGATGGAGACCCTGGCCGATTTTGCCACAGTCCACTTCTTTGCCATCAACACCCTGACCACGGCGGTCTACGACACCTGGCTCGGCTACGGCAGTTTGGCCACCGCCGCCAAGCTCTCCTGCCTGATGCTGCTGGCGGTAGTGCTGCTGATCGCGATGGAGCGTCGCTCCCGCCAGCGCCAGCAGGTGTTCCAGAAGTCGATGGGTCACGAACAGCCGTTGCGCTACCCGCTCAAGGGGATGCGGCGCTGGCTGGCTGCGATCTGGTGCTGGGGGCTGGTGCTGGCCGGCTTCGGCCTGCCATTCGTCATCCTGCTGGATTATGGGGTGCGTTATTTCGAGTTGTCGTGGACGCCGGAGTTTGTCCGCTTCGCCGGCAACAGCCTGCTTATCTCGGCGCTGACTGCCCTGCTTGCCATGGGGATCGCCCTGTTGCTCGGCTTCTTCCGCCGCCTCGACGGTGGAGTCAAAAGCCTGCTGCCCCTTCGCATCGCGGCCATGGGCTACGCCATGCCGGGCACAGTGCTCGCCATCGGGGTGCTGGTGCCGCTGACGGCCCTCGATTTTGGTATCAACGATCTGGCCGAGTGGCTCGGCCGTCAGGGCCCGGGCCTGCTGCTGACGGGTACCCTCACCGCCATCGTGTTCGGTTATCTGGTGCGCTTCGTGGCCATCGCCATCGGCTCGGTGGAGAGCAGCATGGGCAAGATCTCCCCCAGCCTCGACATGGCGGCCCGCTCCCTGGGACAGGGGGATGGCGGCATGCTGCGGCGGGTGCATCTGCCGCTGGTGCGCCGCGGCCTGTTTGCCGGTGCCATGCTGGTGTTCATCGAATCCATGAAGGAGCTGCCCGCCGCCCTGCTGCTGCGGCCGTTCAACTTCGATACCCTGGCGACCCATGTCTACCAGTTCGTGTCGGACGAGATGCTGGAACGGGGGGCGCTTGGCGCCATCGTCATCGTGCTGGTGGGCCTGTTGCCGCTCATCTGGGTCAACCGCAGCCTGGATGGCCCGGGCCACTGACCCCGAAAACATGTTATAAACAGCGCCACCCCGCACTGGCGCGGATGGTCGACCGGCCACGGCCGGTTTGAATCAAAAGCATATGAGGATGTAAGTCGTGTCTTGCCTGCAGGTTGAGAATGTCAGCTGCCGTTACAACGGTCGCAATGTGCTGGAACAGCTGTCCCTGACGGTGGCCGACAACGAGATCGTCTGCCTGTTGGGGGCGAGCGGTTGCGGCAAGACCACCTTGCTCAAGGCCATCGCCGGTCTGATGCCACTGGCCGAGGGGGCGATCCGCCTGGGCGACACCCTGCTGGACGGGCCGGATGCGAGTGTGCCGCCCGAGGCGCGCAACATCGGCATGATCTTCCAGGATTACGCCCTCTTCCCCCATCTGACGGTGGCGGACAACGTCGGCTTCGGGCTGACCCGGCTCGATCGTTCGGCTCGCCAGCAGCAGGTGGAAGAGGCGCTGGCGCTGGTCAACCTGCAGGGGCTGGGGGATCGCTATCCGCACCAGCTCTCCGGTGGCCAACAGCAGCGGGTCGCCATCGCCCGCGCCCTGGTGTGCAAACCCAGGCTGATGCTGCTGGATGAACCCTTCTCCAACATCGACACCCAGGTGAGGATGAAGCTGATCCTCGAGATCCGCGCCCTGCTCAAGCAGCAGGGGATCGGCGCCATCTTCGTCAGTCACAGCAAGGAGGAGGCGTTCGCCTTCGCCGATCGACTGGCGCTGTTCCGGGCCGGTCATATCGAGCAGGTGGGCCAGCCGGAGCAGCTCTACCGCCGCCCGCAGAACCGCTTCGTGGCGGAGTTTCTCGGTGGGGTCAACTATCTGGCCGCCGAAGTGGTGGACAGCCACTGCGTGCAGACTGCACTCGGCGTGGTGTGCGGCACCGAACCCCACGGTCGGGCGGTGGGCGAGCGGGTGCAGCTGATGCTCAGGCCCCAGCAACTGTCGCTGGAGGCTGCGGTCGGTGGCGAGCTGAAAGTGCTGGAACAGCAATTCCTCGGCCACCACTGCCGGGTGATATTGGACATCCAGGGGCAGCGGCTGGAGGCGAGCATAGGCGAACCCCTCGCCGGTGAGCGGGCGCGGGTCAACGTTGCCCCCCATGCGCTGGTGCTGTTTGATCCATTGCCGTGACAGACCTGATATCGTTGTGAAATCAAGGAACTGACCCGATAGCGGTTTATAATCGCGCCATGCCCATTGCCCATACAGGGGAGAGATACATGAAAGCCCAAGCCGGGATCTGTGCAGAGCCGAATCTGCATGCCCTCTATCTGATGTTCAATCGTACCGGTGATGCAGCCGAGCTGGTTGCCCGTCTGGCCAGGATGCCTGCCCTGTGGGAGGCCGTCGCCGCCGATTTTTCCGATGCCGGTTTCAGCGGTCTGGTCGCCGTCGGCGCCGATGCCTGGGATGACCTCTATCCCGCTGCCCGTCCTCCCCAGTTCCGCGGCTTCATGGCCCAGTCCGCCAATGGTCAGGAGGCGCCCAATACCCCGTTTGACTTGTTCGTCCAGCTGCGTGCCGATCGGGTCGATGTGCTGCATCACGCCGGTCAGCGTGTGATGGCGCTGCTGGCCGGGTTGGTGGAGCTTGCCGAAGAGGTGCGCGGTTTCCGTAACCTGGATTGTCGCGATCTGACCGGTTTCGTCGACGGCACCGAGAACCCGCAGGATGACCACAGGGCCGAAGTGGCGCTGATCGACGGTGGCGAATTTGCCGGTGGCTCCTACGTTCACGTCCAGCGCTGGGTACACGCCATGAGCGACTGGGAGAAGCTGGCCCTGAAGGATCAGGAAGACATCATCGGTCGCACCAAGGCCGACAACATCGAATACGAGTCGGCCGACAAGCCGCTGACCTCCCACATCAAGCGGGTCAACCTCAAGACTCCGAAGGGGGAGTCCATGGAGATCCTGCGCCAGAGCATGCCTTGGGGCACCATGACCGAGCAGGGGCTCTACTTCATCTCCTGTTGCCGCACACCGCTGCACTTCAACGCCATGCTGGCCAGCATGTACAAGGGGGAGGGCAGCCACTTCGACCATCTGCTGCGCTTCACCAGGGCGGTGACAGGGGCGGCCTTCTTCGCGCCATCGGTCGACTTTTTGCTGGCCCGGGGCCGTTAAGTCCGAACTGGCAACAAGCCCGAATCAGCAGAGAGTGCAGATAACAAAAATCCCGGCCAAGGCCGGGATTTTTCGTTCAGGTCGGGTCGTCAGGCCTGATTAAGGGGTTTGTTCGAACAGCTCAAGGGCGGAGAGATAGAGCTCTTCGATGTCGGTATCGCTGGTGGGGGTGATGAAGATGGTGTCATCACCGGCGATGGTGCCGAGGATCCCTTCCGCCTTGCCGAGGGAGTCGAGCAGACGAGCGATCAGCTGGGCCGCACCCGGACTTGTGTGGATCACCACCAGAGCGCCGTTGTGGTCGACGTCCAGCACCAGGTTCTTGAGCGGGCTGGAGGTGGTGGGCACGCCCAGTTCCACCGGCAGGCAGTAGACCATCTCCATCTTGGCATTGCGGGTGCGAACGGCGCCGAAGCGGCTCAGCATGCGCGATACCTTGGACTGGTTGATGTTCTCGAAGCCCAGCTCTTGCAGGGCGGTAACGATTTCTGCCTGGGAGCCGAATCGCTCTTCTTTCAGCAAGGCTTTAAAGGCCTTGGCCAGTTTTTCTTGCTTGTCGTTGTGTTTCATCTTGGTCTCACGAATGAGGAGGTGTAGCGGCCAGCGAGAGGGCAGGCGGCAGATACGAACAGCGCGGCCATTTTGCATTCATATGCCGATTTTTGCAAGGAAGCGGCGCTTGTTCTGCATATTGATTCAAAAATGGCTTGCGTGAGCCTTGATAAGGGGTAGAATCAGGACGAAATTTTGCAAATTTATTCAATTTGGTTGTATGGGTATTGAATTAGTCGGTATCGAAAAATCCTGGCACAAGGTGCCGGTGCTGCAGCAGGTCAGTTTCCGGACCGCACCCGGCGAGACCTTGGTATTACTGGGGCCGAGCGGCGCGGGCAAGAGTTCCCTGTTGCGTATGATGAATCTGCTGGATACGCCGGATGCCGGTGTGCTGCGCATTGGCGAGAGTGAATTTTCTTTCCCGAGCACTCTGTCTGCCGCCGACTTCAATCGCCAGTCACAACTGCTGCGGCGCAAGGTGGGCATGGTATTCCAGCAGTACAATCTGTGGCCCCACCTCACGGTCATGGAGAATCTCATTGAGGCGCCGGTCAAGGTGCTCGGCATGAGCAAGGCGGCGGCCATCGAGAAGGGAGCCTATCTGCTGGCCCAGCTGCAACTGGCCGACAAGCGCGATGCCTGGCCAGCCCGTCTCTCTGGCGGTCAGCAGCAGCGGGTGGCCATAGCCCGCACCCTGATGATGGATCCGGAAGTCTTGCTGTTTGACGAACCGACGGCGGCGCTCGATCCCGAGATCACCAAGGAGGTGGCCGAGATCATTCGCAACCTGAGCCAGACCGGCATTACCCAGGTGGTGGTGACCCACGAGGTGGAATTTGCCCGCAAGGTGGCCAGCCAGGTGATCTATCTGGAGAAGGGGCGCATCATAGAATCAGGTAGCGCTGCCATTTTCCAATCTCCGCAAACCAGCCGGTTTGCCGAATTCTTGATGCATTGATATTGAGTCGATAAGGAAGCTGTCATGAAAAAGAGTCTGTTGCTGGTTGCCGCCATGGGGCTGCTGAGCACCCAGGTGCTGGCGAAAGAGATCAAGTTCGCCACCGAGGCGACCTATGCGCCGTTCGAATATCTGGATGAGAAGAACGAGTTCCAGGGGTTTGACATCGATCTGGCCCGCGCCATCTGTGCCCAGGCCAAGCTGGAGTGCAGCTTCCACAACCAGGCCTTCGACAGCCTGATCCCCAGCCTCAAGTTCCGCCGCTACGACGCCGCCATCGCCGCCATGGACGTGACCCCGGAGCGGGCCGCTCAGGTCGACTTCTCCGACATCTATTACGAGAACTCGGCGGTATTCGTGGCCAAGAAGGATGCCTTCAAGCAGCCGGAAGAGATGGTGGACAAGACGATCGGCGTGCAGAACGGCACCTCCCACCAGTCTTATCTGGTGGACAACTGGGTCGGCAAGGGGTTGCTCACCGTGCCTTACGCCAGCTATCAGAGTGCCTTCCTCGACATGATGAATGGCCGCACCGACGGGGTCTTTGCCGATACCGCAGTCGCTGCCGACTGGCTCAAGCAGCACAAGGAGTACGGCGTGGTCGGTGAGCCTGTGACCGATGCCAAGTACTTCGGTACCGGCTTTGGCATCGCGGTGGCCAAGGGCAACCAGGAGTTGCTGACCAAGCTGAACAAGGGGCTGGCCGAGATCAAGGCCAACGGCACCTATCAGAAGATCTTCGACAAGTACTTTGCCCAGTAAGCCATGTTGAGCCTGTTGTTGGACGCAGCCTGGATGACCCTCGGGCTGGCCTTGGCATCACTGGTCGGGGGTATGGTGCTGGCGCTGGCGTTTAGCGCCGCCGAGCTCAGCAAGCGCCGTTGGCTGGTGTGGCCGGTGGCCACGCTCACCACCCTGATACGCGGTCTGCCCGAGCTGCTGGTAGTGCTGTTTATCTACTTTGGCTCGACCCAGGTGCTGTTTCTCATCACAGGTGAGTATGTGGAGTTCAGCCCGTTCGCCTGTGGCGTGCTGGCGCTCTCTCTGCTGTTCGCCAGCTACGCCACCCAGACCCTGCGGGCGGCACTCAATGCGGTGCCCGCCGGGCAGCGGCTGGCGGCGCTGGCGCTGGGCCTTGGCAAGGGCCACATCTTCTTTTGCATCGTGCTGCCCCAGGCCTGGCGCCACGCCCTGCCGGGGCTGGGCAACCAGTGGCTGGTGCTGCTGAAAGACACGGCCTTGGTTTCCCTCATCGGGGTGAACGAGATGATGCGCCAAGCCCAGATGGCGTCGGCCAGCACCTATCAACCCTTCACCTGGTATGCTGCCGCCGCGCTCATCTACCTGGCCATCAGCCTGGTGAGCGAATACGGCCTTGGCCTCGCGGCCCGTTACACCCGCCGCTACGGAGGCTAATCGATGCAAGAGTATCTCGTCACCCTGCTGGGGGGTCTGCTGACCACCCTAGAGCTGACCCTGTTCAGTCTGTTGCTCGGTATCACGCTGGCGCTGCTGATGACCTGGGTGCTGGAGCGGCGCATCCCGCTGGCGACCCAGCTGGTGCAGCTGTGGGTGCTGATCTTCACCGGCACGCCGCTGCTCATCCAGATCTTCCTCATCTACTACGGGCCCGGCCAGTTCGAGTGGCTTAAACAGAGCCCGCTCTGGCCACTGCTCAAGCAGCCCTGGTTTTGTGCCGTGCTGGCACTCGGCCTGAACACGGCTGCCTATTCGACCCGTTTGTTCAAGGGGGCGCTCGACGCCATTCCGTCTGGTGAGGTGGAGGCGTGCCGCGCGCTGGGGTTTTCGGCGGGGCAGACCCTGTGGATGAAGGTGCGTCATGCGGCGCGGCGACTGGTGCCCGCCTACTCCAACGAGGTGATCCTGGTGCTCAAGGGCAGTTCGCTGGCCAGTACCATCACCATCATGGACATCATGGGGCTGGCCCAGCGTCTCAACGCCCAGACCTATGACACCCTGGCGGTGTTCGGCGTCGCGGGTGCCCTCTACCTGACCATGAACGGATTGTTAACAATTGGTTTTCGCTGGTGTGAACGGCGAGCCCTCGCCTTCCAGAGCTGAAACCAGTCAATCTACCTCTTTGTGGTGAGGGGTGATGCAGGAAATCTGTGCTTCCCCTCCAATTTTTCGCATTTTTCCCCATTTTTATTCGCCGCCTGTCTTCTGGTTCACATAACCCGTTATTGCAACTGTTATCAGATTGTTTTTTATGGGGGGATCCATTAAGGTTGGGCGCACAACAACAAACAACCTTAAACCTACGCTTAAACATGGAGTTGATCATGAAAGTTGCCGTTCTGGGTGCCGCTGGTGGCATCGGTCAAGCCCTCGCTCTGCTGTTGAAAAATCGTCTGCCTGCCGGTTCCGAACTGAGCCTGTATGACATTGCTCCCGTGACCCCGGGTGTTGCCGTTGATCTGAGCCACATCCCCACCGACGTGGCCATCAAGGGCTTCTGCGGTGAAGACCCGACTCCCGCCCTGGCCGGTGCCGACGTGGTGCTGATCTCTGCCGGTGTGGCGCGCAAGCCGGGGATGGATCGCTCCGATCTGTTCAACATCAACGCCGGTATCGTCAAGAACCTGGTAGAGAAGTGTGCGGCGACCTGCCCGAAAGCCCTGATCGGCATCATCACTAACCCGGTCAACACTACCGTCGCCATCGCCGCCGAAGTGCTGAAAAAAGCCGGTGTCTATGACAAGCGTCGCCTGTTCGGTGTCACCACTCTGGACGTGATCCGTGCCGAGACCTTCGTGGCCGCCGCCAAGGACCTGAATGTCGACAACGTGCGTGTCAACGTGATCGGTGGCCACAGTGGTGTGACCATTCTGCCGCTGCTCTCCCAGGTTGAAGGGGCCTCCTTCACTGCCGAGGAAGTGGCTGCCATGACCAAGCGTATCCAGAATGCCGGTACCGAAGTGGTAGAAGCCAAGGCGGGTGGCGGCTCCGCAACCCTCTCCATGGGTCAGGCTGCCTGCCGTTTCGGTCTGTCGCTCATCAAGGGTCTGAAGGGCGAAGCCAACGTCATCGAGTGCGCCTATGTGGAAGGCAATGGCGAGCACGCTACCTTCTTCGCCCAGCCGGTGCTGCTCGGCAAGAACGGTGTCGAGACTGTGCTGGACTACGGCAAGCTGAGTGCCTTCGAGCAGGAAGCGATGGAAGGCATGCTGGCTACTCTGAAAGCCGATATCCAGCTGGGTGTCGACTTCGTCAAATAAGGGGTTCATCCTCGCGCAAAGGGAGCTTCGGCTCCCTTTTGTTTTATTGGGCAAGGTGACAGGCTAAGGGGAGCGGGATTTTGGCCGATAACAGAGAGCAGCAGGAGATCCCTATGATGAAACCCCTTACGCTTCTTGTTCTGAGCATTCTATTTACCTCGCCCTTGTACGGCGCCGAGGCGGTGTCAGCTGCTGCGCCAAGCGAGACGCCCGCTGTTGCTGTCGTGGCCCCTGCTGCGAGTGCAGCTGCGCCTGTCCCCTCTGCCGCGACCCCGAGTGCTCCCGTGTTGTTGCCGGCAGAACCCCTGTCGCCTGCGCCAACAAGCAGTGCTGCACCTACTTCAGCGGCCGCCCCCTTGCCACAGGCAACACCGGCTCCTGTCGTGACGCCGCTGTCGGTCGGCGAGTTGCAAGCGGTGCCCCTCTATCGCCAGGACGAGCTGCTCAACTGGATTGAACAGGGGCGCCATCTCAAACAGGTCAAACAGGACCGCTGTCAGTTGACCCAGGATATCGAGGCGCGGGCCTCGGTGATGAAGATCCCGGCCTATCAGTTCCTGTGGGGCGATATGCTGGCCTGGGGAGTTTGCACCAAGTCCAATGCCGAGCTCGGGGTGCAATATATGTGGGAGGCAGCCAATCAGGGACTGGCGCCTGCGCTGGAACAGTTGGGTCGCTACTACTGGAAGGGGACGCTGGTGCAAAAGGATCTGGTGCGTGCCGAAACCCTGATGCGCGAGGCGGCCAGCCAGGGTTTTCTGCGGGCCAGGATCGAGTGGGTCGAGATGCTGCTGCAGGGAATGGGCAGTCCGCTTGACTACGAGGATGCCTACCGTTGGTTGCACGGCTCCGTGATAGGTGACAAGGCATTGCACCAGAAGGCGGCGAGCCTGCTGAAGCAGCTTGGCAACCGTATGCCCGCCAACGTGGTGGCTCGGGCCAAGGCCATGCACTGAAAAAATGACCCACGGATCTGCATCCGTGGGTCGAGAGGTGTCGGCCGTTGTATCGTGCCGGATTGGCTGGCTCCTCGTCAGGAGAAAAGTGTTTAACCCGCCTTACAGTTCCTGATGGGGACCAAACACTTCGTAGTGCAGCTGCCCGGCAGGAATGCCCGCCGCGAGCAGCTGATCCTTGATGGATTGCATGAAGCCAAGCGGCCCGCAGAAGTAGTAGTGGGCATCGGGCGCGAGCAGCTCTGCCACCTGAGCCAGATCCATGGTTCCCCGGAAGTCATAATCTTTCCCCTGCTGATCCTGAGCCATCGGCTCCCGGTACCAGACCCGGCTCTGCAGCCTGTCATGCTGCGCGCACTTGTGCCGGATATCTTCCCTGAAGGCGTGCAGATCCCCTCGTTCGCAGGCGTGCAGCCAGCTGATGCTGGCGCCATGGTCTCTGGCCAGCAGATGGTTGAGCATGCTCAGCATGGGAGTGAGGCCCACTCCGCCGGAGATCAGCACCACCGGGGTCGCCTTGTCAGCCTGCAGGAAGAAGTCGCCGGCCGGTGGCATGACGTCGATACTGTCACCGACGTGCAGATGGTCGTGCAGCAGGTTGGAGACTTGCCCCTCGGGCTCGCGCTTGACGCTGATGCGGTACTCCCGGCCGTTGGAGGCATCGGAGAGGGAGTACTGGCGGATCTCCTGATACTCGAGCTGGGGGTGAGCCAGCTTGATGCTGAGGTATTGCCCCGGTTTGAAGTTCAGCACGGGTTGACCATCCGCCGGAGCCAGCACGAAGGAGGTGATGAGCGCGCTCTCGGCCCGCTTCTCCTTGATAATGAAGGGGCGGGTTCCCTGCCAGCCACCGGCCTGGGCCGCCTTCTCCTGATAGATCTCCCGCTCCCGGCCGATGAAGATGTCGGCCAGTACCCCGTAGGCCTTGCCCCAGGCATCCAGAACCTCGTCAGTGATCGCACTTCCGCCCAATTCTTTGAGCGTGGCCAAGAGATGACTACCCACAATGTGATATTGTTCGGGCTGGATCAGGAACCCAGTGTGCTTATGAGCGATGCGCTCGACCGCACCGGCCAGGGCACCCAGATTGTCGATATTCTTCGCATACGCGGCCACGGCATTGAACAGTGCCAGCGGTTGGCCGCCACTGCGCTGATGGGCCAGATTGAAGATATCTTTCAATTCCGGGTTATGACTGAACATGCGCTGATAGAAGTGTTGAGTCAGCGCCGGACCTGCCGATTCGAGCAAAGGGATGGTGCTTTTGATGACGGCAACGGTCGTTTGGTCTAGCATAGGGAACCTCTTTCTAATTGAACATATAAAATATCATTTAATAAATGGCATCCTAGATGTTTATTTGATTTGGATCAACACTTCACTTTTCGCATTGCGCTAATCAGGCTTTATGAGACTAACCAGTTATACAGATTTTGGATTGAGAGCCCTGCTTTATCTGGCCACCCTGCCGGAGGGAGAGCTCTCAAGTGTTGCCAAGGTATCGGCCTTGTACGGCGTGTCACGCAACCACATGGTGAAGGTGGTCAACCAGCTGGTGAAGCTGGGGTATCTGCAATCCCAGCGCGGCAAGAACGGTGGCATTCGCATGGCCTGTGATCCTGCGACCGTCAACATTGGCCAGGTGATCCGGGCGCTGGAGGGAAATCTCGACGGTATCGACTGCAACTCGCCAGCCTGCCACATCGTATCGGTCTGCCTGTTGAAGAGTGCCCTGAAGGAGGCGATGGATGCCTTCCTGGCGGTGATGGACAGCTACACGCTGCTGGATCTGCTGGCCAACCGTGACGAGTTGCAGAAGGTGTTCGGGGAGCTGATCCCGACCCTGGTGCTGGAGCCCGAGGAAGAGGGTGAATAAGCACTAAAAAGGGCTGCCAGAGGCAGCCCTTTTTCAATCTTCGTCGTGGGTATCCGGACGATAGGATGCCGGCATGATCCGCGCCATCTTCACCATGTTGTTCTCCACTTCCAGGATCTCGATGGGATAGCCCGCCAGCCGGATGCCGATGTTGGGCTGAGGGATCTCCTCCAGGTATTCGAGGATCAGGCCGTTGAGGGTCCGCGGACCGTCAATGGGCAGCTGCCAGTTCATCTCCTTGTTCAGCTCGCGCACGTTGGCCGAGCCCTCCACCAGGAAGGTGCCATCCGGCTGGGGGTGGATCTCGTCGCTGGGGGCCGGGGTCATGGAGGTGGTGAAGTCACCCACAATCTCTTCCAGGATGTCGTCCAGGGTGATCAGACCCTGGATATCGCCATATTCATCGACGATGAGGCCGATCCGCTCCTTGTTGCGCTGGAACTTGGCCAGCTGCACGTTGAGGGGCGTCCCTTCCGGAATGAAATAGATCTCGTCCACTTCCCGCAGCAGGCTCGACTTGTTGAACTGATCCTTGGCCATCAGGCGCAGGGCGTCGCGAGCGTGCAGGAAGCCCACCACGTCGTCGATGTTGTCGCGATAGAGCAGGATCTTGGTATGGGCGCAGTGGGCCAGCTGGCGCAATATGGTCTTCCAGTCGTCGTTGATGTCGATGGCGTAGATATCATTTCTGGGCACCATGATGTCCTCGACCAGCATCTTGTCGAGATCCAGGATGCTGAGCAGCATCTCTTGGTGGCGCTGGGGGATCAGGTTGCCCGCCTCGTTGACGATAGTGCGCAGCTCCTCGGTATTGAGGGAGTCATCCTTGTTCGGATTGATCTTCAGCATCTTGAGCAGACTACTGGTGATGCCGTTGATCATCCAGACGAAGGGCGAGAGGGGCACCATCAATCCCTTGAGCACCCAGGAGGCGGGATAGGCGATCTTCTCCGGGAACATGGCCGCCAGGGTCTTGGGGGTGACCTCGCCGAAGACCAGCACCACCAGGGTCAGGCCGAAAGTGGCGACTGCTACCCCGAGATCGCCAAACAGGCGGATACAGACGATGGTGGCGATGGCGGAGGCGAGAATATTGACCAGGTTGTTGCCGATCAGGATCAGCCCCAGCAGGCGATCGGGTCGGGACAGCAGTTGCTCGACGCGGCGTGCTGCCTTGTGTTTGGTCTGTGCCAGATGCCGCAGCTTGTAGCGGTTGATGGACATCAGACCGGTTTCGGAACTGGAGAAGAAGGCGGATAGAAGGATCAAGAAAACGAGAACAATCAGCAATGTGCTCGTTGAGATGCTGTCCAAGAAGGGCTCCTGTGGATGGTGTCGCTAAAGGGGAAAACGGGTCAGCTCAACAGCACTTCTTTGACGAAGCGGCTGCCGAAGTAGGCCAGGGTCAGGATGACGCTGCCAATCAGGCTCAAGGTGATCACCTTGCGGCCGCGCCAGCCATAGGTGTGATGACCCCACAGCAGCAGCACATAGACGCACCAGGCCAGGATGGAGAGCACGGCCTTGTGGGACTTGCCCTGGGCGAACATGTCCTCAAGGAAGAAGAGGCCGGAGGCGATGGAAAGAGTGAGCAGCAACACACCCGCAGAGATGAGCTGGAACAGACGCTTCTCGACCGTCATCAGGGGCGGCATGGCCGGCAGCTGACTGATTTTTCTCGATTTCAGCTGCTTGTCGAGACAGGCGAGCTGCAGCGCAAACAGGCAGGCGATCATCAATACCGAGTAGGCCATCAGGGCGAGGCCGATGTGCAGCAACAGCTGGGGATGGGCCTCCAGATGGGTGATGTAGCGACCGGGAATGAGGGCGCTGGCGGCCAGCAGCAGGGCCGAGAAGCTGTAGACCACCGGCAGCAGGATCCAGCCGTTGAAGCGGCGGGTGACGCAGGTCATGAAGCAGCTGATGATGAGGCTGACCAGCGAGGCCACGTTCAGCATGCTCAGGTTCTGGCCGGAACTCAGCAGCACTTCCGAGCCGAGAGCGCCAGCGTGAGTCATCAGGGCCAGTCCGATGCAGGCGAACAGGGGGCGCTGTCCCACCGGCTTGGCGCTCAGTAACAGATGCAGGGAGGCGACGATGGCCAGCAGATAGAACGCCAGGGCCAGAACAGAGATCACGATCATAACCAGGTCGTTGTTGCACAAGCATTTAGGGATACAAGAGGGGCAGTATACCTTGCACAAGATATGCTCGCCAGTTGTGCTGCCGCCGATCTGCCCATATATAGGGAGGAAGACGCTTGCTGCGACAGTGCGGTGAATAATCGTTCTCGCGCCAGCTCTGGGTTATAATGCCCCCCATTTGTTACGCCAAGAACCGGAATGCGTCATGTTTGAGAATTTGACAGAACGACTCTCGCGCACCTTGCGCAATGTCAGTGGCCGTGGTCGCCTGACCGAAGAGAACATCAAGGATACCCTGCGCGAAGTCCGCATGGCGCTGCTCGAGGCGGACGTCGCCCTGCCGGTGGTGCGTGACTTCGTCGCGCGCGTCAAGGAGCGGGCGGTAGGCCAGGAAGTGGCCAAGTCCCTGAGCCCGGGCCAGGCCTTCATCAAGATTGTCCACGGCGAACTGGTCTCCGTGATGGGGGAGGCCAACGAGCAACTCAATCTGGCGGCCCAGCCGCCGGCCATCATCCTGATGGCGGGTCTGCAGGGGGCCGGTAAGACCACCACGGTTGGCAAACTGGCCAAGCTGCTCAAGGAGCGCAACAAGAAGAAGGTGCTGGTAGTCAGTGCGGACGTCTACCGTCCCGCAGCCATCAAGCAGCTGGAAACCCTGGCCGGCGACATCGGTGTCGACTTCTTCCCGAGCGATGCCAGCCAGAAGCCGGTCGATATCGCCAACGCGGCCATCGATCAGGCACGCAAGAAGTTCTATGACGTGGTGATCGTCGATACTGCCGGTCGTCTGCACGTCGATGGCGAGATGATGGAGGAGATCAAGCACCTCCACGCCACCATCAAGCCGGTAGAGACCCTGTTCGTGGTCGACGCCATGACAGGTCAGGATGCCGCCAACACCGCCAAGGCGTTCAACGAGGCGCTGCCGTTGACCGGCGTGATCCTTACCAAGGCGGACGGTGACGCCCGCGGTGGTGCCGCCCTGTCGGTGCGCCACATCACCGGCAAGCCGGTCAAGTTCATCGGGATGGGCGAGAAGACCGACGCGCTGGAGCCGTTCCACCCGGATCGCCTCGCCTCCCGCATCCTCGGCATGGGTGACGTGCTGTCACTCATCGAAGAGGTGGAGCGCAACGTCGACAAGGAGAAGGCTGCCAAGCTGGCCAGCAAGGTCAAGAGCGGCAAAGGCTTCGATCTGGAAGACTTCCGCGAGCAACTGGCCCAGATGCGCAACATGGGTGGCATGATGGGGATGCTCGACAAGCTGCCCGGCATGTCCGGCCTGCCCGATAACGTCAAGGATCAGATGGATGACAAGCTGACCGTGCGGATGGAGGCCATCATCAGCTCCATGACGCCCAAGGAGCGTGCCCATCCCGATCTCATCAAGGGCTCCCGCAAACGCCGTATCGCCGCGGGTTCCGGCATGCAGGTGCAGGACGTGAACAAGCTGCTCAAGCAGTTCACCGAGATGCAGCGCATGATGAAGAAGATGTCTGGCAAGGGCGGTATGCGCAAGATGATGAGCCAGATGAAGAACATGCTGCCTCCCGGCTTCGGTGGCGGCCGCGGTCCGTTCTGATCATCCATGCCGTATTGAGAGAGGGTCTGCCAGCGGCAGGCCTTTTTCATTACTGCCCTGCGCAAAAAATGGCTGGCTTGGTTGCAATTATTACGAATCCAAGTAGAATTATGCGGCTTATTTTAAGCTAGGGTCCGCGTGTTTGCGGGCCTTGTTCATTAGATGTTAATGAGGACGATATGGTAACCATTCGTTTACAACGTGGTGGCGCGAAAAAGCGTCCGTTCTACCAGGTAGTAGTTGCTGACAGCCGTAACGCCCGCGACGGTCGTTTCATCGAGCGCGTTGGTTTCTTCAACCCGGTTGCTTCTGGTAACGCTGAAAAGCTGAACCTGGACCTGGCTCGTATCGAGCATTGGGTTGCTACTGGTGCCGCTGTTTCTGAGCGCGTTGCCAAGCTGATCAAAGACGCTGCCAAAGCTGCTTAATCAGCCAGACGGTAAGGAGTTAAGGTGGAAAAACCTGTAGTTCTGGGCACCCTGGGTACCGTTTACGGCATCAAGGGCTGGCTTAAAGTGAACTCCTTCACCGATGTTGCCGAAGCGATTTTCGATTACAACCCCTGGCTGATCAATCAGAACGGGGCGTGGCGTGAAATTCGGGTTTCATCCTGGAAACGTCACAACAAGGGTCTGATCTGCAAGCTCGATGGTATCGACGTGCGCGAGGAAGCCCTGGCATTGACCAACGTCGAGATTGGTGTACCCGCCGATCTGTTGCCTGCGTTGCCCGAGGGCGAGTTCTACTGGCGTGACCTGATTGGTTGTTCCGTAGTGACCACCAAGGGATACGACATGGGCAAGGTGACCGAATTGATGGAAACCGGCTCCAACGATGTGTTGGTGGTTGAGGCCAATGTAAAAGATGCCTTTGGTGCAAAGGAGCGGTTGATTCCGTTCCTGGAAGAGCAGGTGATCAAGAATATTGATCTGACTGCTCGAACAATCGAAGTTGATTGGGATCCTGGTTTCTAGTTTCCCGCGGTAACACGAGTGCCGGAGGTTTCTTATGTGGATTGGGGTGATTAGCCTCTTCCCTGAAATGTTCCGAGCCATTACCGAGCACGGGGTAACGGGTCGGGCCGTCAAGAGTGGCCTGCTGCAGATTGAGTGCTGGAACCCCCGGGACTTTACCCACGACAAGCACCGTACGGTCGATGATCGTCCTTATGGTGGTGGGCCCGGCATGTTAATGATGGTTCAGCCGCTGCGTGACGCGATTCATGCAGCCAAGCAAGCAGCGGGAGACGGGGCGAAAGTCATCTATCTCTCTCCTCAGGGACGCAAGCTGACTCAAGCGGGCGTAACCGAGTTGGCGACGAATCAGAAACTGATTCTGGTAGCCGGTCGATACGAAGGTATCGATGAACGCGTGATACAAACCGAAGTCGACGAAGAGTGGTCTATCGGGGATTACGTGTTAAGTGGTGGCGAGTTGCCTGCCATGACCCTGATCGATGCGGTTTCGCGTCTGGTCCCTGGGGTTTTGGGTGATCAGGCCAGTGCCGAGCAGGACTCCTTTACGGATGGCTTGCTGGATCATCCCCACTATACTCGGCCGGAGGTGTTGGATGGGCTGGCGGTGCCCGAGGCGCTGACAAGCGGCAATCACGAAGTGATTCGACGCTGGCGTCTCAAGCAATCGCTCGGACGAACCTGGCAAAGAAGGCCGGAACTTATTAACAACCTAGCTCTGACTGACGAGCAAGAATCACTTCTTGCCGAGTATGTCCGCGAAGTGCGTGACAGCGTTAAGTAGAGTTTTCAGTTTATCCTAGGTAAGGAAAGACAATGAGCAAGATTATTCAGCAGCTTGAACAAGAGCAAATGCGTACCGACATCCCGGCTTTTGCCCAGGGCGACACCGTACGTGTTCAAGTTCGTGTTAAAGAAGGTGGTAAAGAGCGTCTGCAGGCTTTCGAAGGCATCGTGATTGCCAAGCGTAACCGCGGTCTGCACTCTGCTTTCACCGTTCGCAAGATCTCCAACGGCGAAGGTGTTGAGCGTGTATTCCAGACTCACTCTCCGCTGATCCACAGTGTAGAACTGAAGCGTCGTGGTGATGTTCGCCGCGCCAAACTGTACTACCTGCGCAACCTGTCCGGTAAAGCTGCTCGTATCAAAGAGAAGCTCAACTAATTCGATTCGAATTGGTGTCGATGTGTCGGCGAAAAGCTCGACAGGTAGTGAAAAGGCTCGCCAATGGCGAGCCTTTTTTGTATCTGCGTCTGAACTGGCGAGGGAGCCTTACTGGTTCACTCGCACCACGGAGTTGTCCCGTCCGAAGGGGCCTGGCACATAGCCATCGGCCTCCCAGTCGTTGTCATAGAGGGTCTCCCCCTCAGGGGTGATGAGCTGGTAGCAATATTCGAAGTAACCGGGCCCGTCGGTGGGCAGGTTGAGGGTGGTCTTGAACTCGCCGCTCTTCATCTTTTTCAGATCGACCGGCTGCCACTGGGTGAATTCGCCCAGCAGGCGAACCTGCTCGGCGCCGGCTGCTGCCTCTTTCTCCACGGCAAAGGTGACTTTGACTTCGGGTTTTGATTTGAGGAATTGCTTGATGAGTGGCATGACGCCTCCTTGTCAGTGAGTACAAAAAATGGCTCTTGCCTATTTTTATACCAGCTTATGACAAGGATGTTGATACAGCTGGTCAAACCGGCAGGGCGAAATAGCGTTGCAGCAGGCCGTGGGTAAAGTTGATCTTGAGATAGAAGCCCCGTGGCAGCGTCATGATGGGCTGACCATCACGGCCGATGGCCCGGGTCAGCGCCTTGTTGTTGGCCGCCTTGGGTCGCAGTTGCATCACCTGGCCGTGGCGAGCACTGATCTGCTCCACTTCTCCCAGCACTATCATGTCCATCAGCTCTTCCCAATCCTGACGCAGCAGTCGATCTTCCTCTTCGTTCGGGCTCCACATCAGCGGCATACCGACTCTGCGCTCCCCGATGGGGATCTCCCTGCTACCTTCCACCGGGATCCAGAGTACCCGTGACAATTTGTTGCGCACGTTCGATTCCTCCCAGCGCTGGCCGGTAACACCGATCAACGGGGCAACGCAGACGAAGGTGGTTTCCAGCGGTTTGCCCTGAGGATCGATGGGGATCGTCTTGAGCTCGATCCCGAGATCCGGGAAGTCCTGCTCCGGCTTGCTGCCGGCACTGGCACCCAGCTGCCATTCGATCAGCTGGCCGACCCAGCCCTTGTCCCGGCGCAGATCCCCGGGAACGGCTATGCCCGCCTGTGCTGCCAGCTGGGCCAGCGTGAACCCTGCCATGGCATAGGCGCGGGCCAGCAACTCCTGCTCGGACTGGGGATTGGTCGGCATACTTGGTTCCATCTTGTTCGTTCTCTCCTCGCCAGCCTGGATCCAGAGAAGGATCGCTGTTTTTATAGCCGATCCTGCATGGAGACGGGCAAATGGGGATAATTTGGCTGTTATCAGCACATCTCAATGATTTTAAAGGGTTTTGGTTATTTTATCGAGGCCAGTAAAGAGTGGCTTTTTAGCTTGAAACAGTTGTCCAAGGGTTTGCGCCTGATGTTGCACACAGTTATCCACAGAAATCTTGGATAAGTAAATGGAACTGGGATGAGTCGCCGAGATGTTACAAAAAAATGTGAATGCCGCCCCATTTTTACAGGGGAAAGCGGGCAGATAGTGTGCCACTCCTGTGGATAATTTGGTCGTGGTGGATCTTTGAACAGTTGGACTTGTTCACAATCCATGGTGTGGATCCTGCGGGGTCGCCATCGAGGATCCAGAACCGCTATTTTACATTTAACTATATGTATAATAATGTTTTTACTTGTTCATCATGGGATGGGGATATACCGTTGGCATTTTTACTCATCGTCAAAAAGTACTGTATATACCCGTTTACTAACAGCTTTATGCACAGTCTGGGTGGGCAACTTGCCGTCGCAGATCCTGGGATTTGTTTATAAGTATGTTTGAAATTGAAAGTTATTCATGAAACGGGGGATTCACTCCTTGTTTGCTGCCACGGGGTGAATGTGGAACAATCTCTTTATAGATTCAGCCTTTATAAGGTGATCACGTGATTGATGGCGACGGATTTCGTCCCAATGTCGGTATCGTGATCTGTAACCGTGACGGACAAGTATTGTGGGCTAAGCGCTATGGGCAGCACTCCTGGCAGTTCCCGCAGGGGGGGGTTGATGATGGTGAATCGCCGGAACAGGCCATGTATCGAGAGCTATATGAGGAGATTGGCCTCAAGCCCGAAGATGTGACCATATTGGCCACCAGTCGTAACTGGCTAAAGTATCGTTTACCCAAGCGTCTCGTCCGTTGGGACAGTTCACCGGTCTGTATTGGCCAAAAACAAAAATGGTTCCTGTTGCAGCTGAATTCGGGCAGGGAGTCCCGGATCCAGTTTGGCTGTCATGGCCATCCCGAATTCGATGATTGGCGCTGGGTCAGCTTCTGGTACCCGGTGCGCCAGGTTGTCTCGTTCAAACGGGAGGTTTATCGTCGGGTCATGAAGGAATTTGCCCCGCTGGCGATGCCGGTCGCGGCAACCCAGGTCAACAAGAAGGATGGGCGGCGCCATCGCGCACGCTAAGGAGCACAGATTAGTTGTTAACGGAACTGAGACGTATCGTCGAGAGCATGGCCGAGGCCAATACCCTCGAGCAAGCCCTGCAGGCCCTGGTCAGCCAGACCCGGCATGCCATGAAGGTGGACTGCTGCTCCGTCTATGTCTCGGAACCCGACATGCGCCGCTACCGGTTGGCGGCCACCGATGGTCTGGCCCCCTCTGCCGTTGGCAAGGTCACTCTGCCCTTCGAGCAGGGCATCGTCGGTCTGGTGGGTCAGCGTGAAGAGCTGATAAACCTGGCCGATGCCCCCGCGCACCCCAGCTTCAAGTTTCTGCCCGATGTGGCCGAGGAGGCGTTTCGCTCCTTCCTCGGCGCCCCCATCATGCATCAGCGCCAGGTGGTCGGCATCCTGGTAGCGCAGCAAAAAGAGAGTCGCCGTTTCGATGAGGGGGAAGAGTCCTTCATGGTCACCCTGGCGGCCCAGCTGGCGGCGCGCATCGCCCAGGCACAGACCAAGGGGTGGCTGCAGAAGACCGACTGGAGCAAGCCCCTGCGCGGCATCGCCGGGGCCAGCGGCATCGCCATGGCCAAGGCCTGGGTGTGGCGGCCCCGCAAGGCGCTCAACTCCATCACCCCGCGTAAGGATGAGGAGCACGGCAAGCAGCTGGCTCGGCTGGAAGACGCCGTGGAGGAGGTGCGCCACGATCTGGAGAGCCTGGCGCTGCGCTTTCGCGAGAGCTACAGCCAGGACTCGGTGGCGATCTTCGATATCTACCTGCACCTGCTGAACGATCCCGGCTACATCAAGCCGATCCGCAACAAAGTGAGCAAGGAGCACTGGACGGCGGTCTCGGCGGTCAAGATCATCAGCGATCGTCTGATCGAGCAGTTCAAGGGGATGAAGGATCCCTATCTGCAGGAGCGTTCCGCCGATGTGAAGGATATCGCCCTGCGCCTCATCAGCCGGCTGGTGCAAAACGAACCGGAACATATCTCCATCGGTGAACCCGTGGTGCTGGTCGCCGACGAGGTGACCGCCACCATACTGGCCGAAGTCCCGCGCGAGTTTCTGAGCGGTGTGGTCTCCCTCAAGGGGGGCACCAACTCCCACGCCGCTATCCTGGCTCGTGCCATGGGGGTGGCGGCCATCATGGGGGTGGATCTGCCGCTCGGCGATATCGGCGGCCGCATGCTGGTGGTCGACGGCTACAGCGGCGATCTCTTCATCGAGCCCAACCAGGTGATCCTCAGCGAGTACCGCCAGCTGCTCAATGAGGAGCGGGCACTTGACACCCTGGTGCGCAGCGTCGACAACCAGCCATCAGAAACCGCCGATGGCACCCCCGTCTCCCTGCTGCTCAACGCCGGCCTCAGCGCCGATACCGAGATAGCCCTCAATCATCTGGCGGACGGGGTCGGTCTCTATCGCACCGAGATCCCCTTCATGCTGCAGGACAGCTTCCCCTCCGAATGGGAGCAAACCGCCCGCTATCGCGGCATCTTGGAGACTTACCGTAATCGTCCCGTCTGCATGCGGACCCTGGACGTAGGGGGTGACAAGCAGCTGCCCTATTTCCCCATCGTCGAGGAGAACCCCTTCCTTGGCTGGCGAGGGATCCGGCTCACCCTGGATCACCCCGAGCTGTTCCTGGTGCAGCTCAAGGCGATGCTGCGGGCCAGCGAAGGGCTCGACAATCTGGCCATCATGCTGCCGATGATCAGCAGCGTGAACGAGATCAAGGCCTCCCGCCGCCTGCTGGATCAGGCCTGGCGGGAAGTGTCGGAAGAGGCAGCCGGCCGGGGAGCCGAGATCCGCTACCCCAGTCTCGGAGTGATGATAGAGGTGCCCTCCGCCCTCTATATCCTGCCGGAGATGGCGCCGCTCATCGACTTCTGGTCGGTGGGCAGCAATGACCTGACCCAGTACCTGCTGGCGGTGGATCGCAACAACGCCCGGGTTGCCAGCATCTATGACGCCTTCCATCCGGCGGTGATCCGCGCCCTGCAGCTGCTGTCCGATGCCTCTCGCCGCTACCACAAGCCGGTCTCGGTCTGTGGCGAACTGGCCGGGGATCCGGTCGGCGTGCTCCTGCTGCTGGCCATGGGTTATCGCCGCTTCAGCATGAACACCCACAACATCGCCCGCATCAAGTACGTGCTGCGCCAGTCCCGGCTGGATGAGCTGACCACGCTGCTGGCGGACGGCCTCAAGCACGACAATCCCCACATGCTGCGCGGCCTGTTTGCCCGCTATCTGGAAGAGCATGGGCTGGGCGGCTTGCTGCGGGCTGGCCACAAGGTCAAGTTGCCCGATTGATATTCAGTCTTGTTCCCGCTGGCAATTGATCGGAGAATGCGGCTTTTCTTATGACTGGGGCCGCTTATGCAGCACGACGGATATTGGGTTTTCTCGCAGATTGATCCCGTAGCATTCAGTTTGGGACCACTATCGGTACGCTGGTATGGTCTCATGTACCTGTTTGGCTTCGCGTTTGCCATGTGGCTGGCGGGGCGCCGCGCCGCCCAGCCGGGCAGTGGCTGGACCCGTGACGAGGTCTCCGATCTGCTGTTTTACGGCTTCCTCGGGGTGATCCTGGGTGGCCGAGTCGGCTATGTCCTGTTCTACAACTTCGATCTCTTCCTCGCGGATCCGACCTACCTGTTCAAGATCTGGACCGGTGGCATGTCGTTCCACGGCGGCCTCATCGGCGTCATCACCGCCATGATCTGGTTTGCCCACAAGACCAGGCGCCACTTCTTCACCGTGGCCGATTTCGTGGCGCCGCTCATTCCGTTTGGTCTCGGGGTCGGCCGCATCGGCAACTTCCTCAACGGCGAGCTGTGGGGCCGGATCACCGATGTGCCCTGGGCCATCATCTTCCCGGAGGCGGGCCCGGAGCCGCGCCATCCGTCCCAGCTCTACCAGTTCGCCCTGGAAGGGGTGGTGCTGTTCATCATCCTCAACCTGTTCTGGCGCAAGCATCCGCCGCGCGGTGCTATCTCCGGCATGTTCCTGCTGTTCTACGGCCTGTTCCGCTTCCTGGTGGAGTTTGTGCGCCAGCCGGACAGCCAGCTGGGTCTCTACTTCAACGAGATCAGCATGGGCCAGATCCTGTCCACCCCGATGATCCTCATCGGAGCCCTGATGATTTGGGCCGCCTACAAGCGCCCGCAGTTGTTTGGTAATGCCGTGAAGGAGGCAAAATAATGAGAGCGTATCTCGACCTGATGCAGAAGATCCTGGATGAGGGCACCGTCAAGTCCGACCGTACCGGCACCGGCACCGTCTCCCTGTTCGGCCATCAGATGCGCTTCAACCTGGCCGAAGGCTTCCCGCTGGTGACCACCAAGAAGTGCCACCTGCGCTCCATCATTCACGAGCTGCTCTGGTTCCTCAATGGCGACACCAATACCGCCTATCTGAAAGAAAATGGCGTCAGTATCTGGGACGAGTGGGCCGACGAGAACGGCGATCTGGGCCCGGTTTATGGCGCCCAGTGGCGCTCCTGGCCGACCGCCGACGGCGGCGTGGTGGATCAGATCCAGAAGGCGGTGGATGACATCAAGCACAATCCGGATTCCCGTCGCATCATCGTCTCTGCCTGGAACGTGGGCGAGCTGGACAAGATGGCGCTGGCTCCCTGCCACGCCTTCTTCCAGTTCTATGTGGCGGACGGCAAGCTTTCCTGCCAGCTCTACCAGCGCAGTTGCGATGTCTTCCTCGGCCTGCCGTTCAACATCGCCAGCTACGCCCTGCTGACCCACATGATGGCCCAGCAGTGTGGTCTGGAAGTGGGCGACTTCGTCTGGACCGGCGGCGACGTGCACCTCTACTCCAACCACATGGAGCAGACCGCGCTGCAGCTCACCCGCGAGCCGCGCCCGCTGCCGACCCTGGTGATCAAGCGCAAGCCGGACTCCATCTTCGACTACCAGTTCGAGGACTTCGAGATCCAGGGTTACGATCCCCATCCAGGTATCAAGGCGCCCGTCGCCATCTGATCCCGGCCCGAGCCTTGTCGATGCCAGTCAGTGAATGCTGACTGGCATTTTTCTTTGGTCGGACGGCGCTCTTTGCTCCGTTTAGTCGCGCTTTTCCTGCTTATGGTGGAATGAGGCCCCGGCCTCAATGGGTGTGGCCGTTGTTTTCCGGCTCGGGCTTGTGCTGCCAGATGGCCCCCAGCAGCAGCTTGAGCAGCAGCCCGGGGGGGTTGTCCAGCAGTTTGCCCGACTCCAGCAACAGCTGGCCATCGGCGCGAAAGCCGAGGCTGGCGTCTATGGTCTCATCCTCCGTGACCACCTGGATCAGCCCATGCAGGGCGCCCCGCTCCCCCGGCTGGCAATGCAGGCGCAGCTCGCGGGGCTCTCCCAGCAGGGTGAAGGCGCGACTCAGGGGAGGGGAATCTTCATAGTCCGGCCAGCTGAAGAACTGGTACTGCTCGGCGAGCGTGCCCGCCTGCTGGCAAAACTGGTCGAACAGCTGGGCAATGGCCTGGTACTCCTGATCAAGCTGTCTGGCTTGTTCCTCAATCCTATTCATCCCTTGCTCCTTGTATATCCACTTGATCGGAAATGGTTTTTCTGACCCTGTGACAGGCATTTTCTAGATATGGAGCCAAATGCCGGAAAGGTCTGTGAGCCGGATCCAAGTTTCAGTCTGAAAACGTTATCTTGTTGAAAATGGTCGGTTTTTTTGCCCACCCGCTCACATTTGAAACGATTGTCGCTGATTAATATGGCACCACCTGGCAACGACCGGGTGCTCGACTATCGAGACTAACTACAGCGGGAATTATAAAAATCATGGATATGAAAAAGACCAAGGTGGCGCTGGCAACAGCCTCACTGCTCGTGCTTTTGTCTGGCTGTAATGACAACGGCTCTACCACCCCTGATGTGCCTACCAACCCCGAGATCCCTACCAACCCGGATGTGACCGTCCCTCCCGGCACCGAGGACGGGCCTGTCGCCCGTCTGCCCAAGGTGCAGGCCCCCGCCGAATTGCTGATGGCGGGTGACAATCAGGTGGTCATCGCCCTGGTGGATACCCAGACCAGTGCCGCCCGCGGGGTGGATGGCCCCTTCGCCAGTCATAGTCTTCATCTCTGGAACAACGAAGCGTGTTCCGCCACTGCCGATAGCGGTCTGAATGGCGGTTGGGATGACAAGAGCAATACGCCGACGGCGACCGACAGCTTTGGCCCTGCCTGGGTGATCCCGCTGGCCAAGGTGGAAGGGTGCATCAACTTTATCGCCCGGGATGGTTCCCTCGGCAACCTGACCGGCGCCGACATGAAGGTAGTCTTCAGCGATCATCCGGATCGCACCGTGGCCATCGTTGCCGGCAAGAACGAGATCTTCGACAGCCGGGCCGAGGCCTTCACCGCCGCCTTCGGCGTCGCCGGGGCCAGCGCCCACCTGATCGACGGCAACACATTGATCTGGCAGGGGGGCAAGGACAAACCTCACGTCCGCCTCTACTACACAGAGTCGGGTACCATCGAGGCCAATACCGACGGGGTATTCGACTTCCCCTATATCAGCCTGACCCCGACCAGCCTGACGGCGGAGCAGCAGGCCAGGTATCCGCACCTCAAGGATGCCGCCGCCTTTGCCCTGCCGGCCGGGAAAGATCTCAAGCCCCTGCTCAAGGGGGAGCTGGTGGCCATCGGCACCGATGCCGAGGGCATCCTGCAGGGAGCAACCCTGGTGCAGAGCGCCGGCGCCCTTGATGCTCTCTATAGCGATGCGGCGAGCAAGCTCGACTATGGCGCCATCGTTGAGGGGGGCAATGTCACCTTCCGGCTGTGGGCGCCGACCGCCAGAATGGTCAAGCTGGCGCTGTTTGACGAGCAGCACAAGTCGCTGGGCGAGCGTGCCATGACCCTGGACGAGGCCAGCGGCAGCTGGAGCGTGCAGGGCGGCAGCGAGCTGGTGGGCAAGTTCTACCGTTACGACATCCAGGTCTATCACCCGGTCAGCCGCAAGCTGGAATCCTATCAGGTGACCGACCCCTACTCCCTGAGCCTGGCGATGAACTCCGAGTTCAGCCAGGTGGTGGATCTCGACGATCCGGCCCTCAAGCCGGCCGGCTGGGACGAGCTAAAGGCTCCCCACAGCCAGCAGAACCCGGCTGACATCACCATCTACGAGGCCCATGTCCGCGATCTGACCGGCAACGACGACTCGACCCCGGCGGAGCACCGCGGCAAGTTCCTCGGCCTGGCCGAGAGCGACACGGCACCGGTCAGGCACCTGCAATCCCTGGCGCAGAGCGGCGTCAGCCACCTGCACCTGCTGCCGGTGTTCGACATCGCGACCATCAACGAGGACCCGGCCAAGGTGGCCAATATCGGCGATGACTTCGGCAAGCTGTGCCAGGTCAACCCCGAGGTACAGAATTCAGCCTTTGGCGCTTACTGTGGCGGCGGCCAGACCATCGCCTCCGTGCTGGAAACCCTGGATCCGCGTGGCGAACAGGCACAGTCGCTCTACGGCTATCTGCGTGGCGTCGACTCCTTCAACTGGGGTTATGATCCCTATCACTACACGGCGCCGGAAGGCTCCTACGCCACCAATGCAGAGGGGAGCCAGCGTATCCTGGAGTTTCGCGAAATGGTCAAGGCCATCAAGCAGAACATCGGCATGAACGTGGTGATGGACGTGGTCTACAACCACACCAACGAGGCTGGCCTGGGTCCCAAGTCGGTGCTCGACAAGATAGTGCCCTGGTACTATCAGCGCCTCAATCCGGAGACCGGCTCGGTCGAGAACTCCACCTGCTGCTCCAACACGGCGCCGGAACACGCCATGTTCGCCAAGCTGGTGGATGACTCCCTGGTGACCTGGGCCCGCGACTACAAGATCGACGCCTTCCGCTTTGACCTGATGGGCCATCACCCGAAAGATCAGATAGTGCAGGCGCTGGCGGCGGTGAAGAAGGTCAACCCCGAGATCTACTTCTACGGCGAGGGGTGGAACTTCGGCGAAGTGCAGGATGACAAGCGCTTCGTGCAGGCGACCCAGAAGCACCTGGCCGGGACCGGCATCGGATCCTTCTCGGATCGGTTGCGGGATGCGGTGCGTGGCGGCAGCCCGTTCGACGGTGGCGACACCATTCGCAAGACCCAGGGCTTCGGCAACGGCGCCTTCGTGAACCCCAACGAGCTGGATGGCGTCGAGCTGGCTACCGCTTTACATCAGGCCGATCTGGTGCGTCTCGGCATGGCCGGCAACCTCAAGGAGTTCGTGCTGACCGACAAGGATGGCATCCCGATGAAGGGGGCCGAGATCGACTATAACGGTCAGCCTGCCGGTTATGCCCAGGATCCGAGCGAGATCCAGAACTATGTCTCCAAGCATGACAACCAGACCCTGTTCGACAACCTGATCTACAAGGCGCCGGCAGGAGCCGATCTGGTGCGGATGCAGGGGGTATCGCTGGCTACCGCCATGCTGGGGCAGGGCATTCCCTTCACCCACGCCGGCGTCGAGTTGCTGCGCTCCAAGTCCATGGAGCGGGACAGCTACGACTCGGGGGACTGGTACAACCGGGTCGATTACACCCTGGCTGACAACAACTTTGACAAGGGATTACCGCGCAAGGATAAGGATGGCGACAACTATCCGCTGATCGATCAGGTGCTCGGCCAGCATGCCAAGCCGAGCGGTGCCGATATGGCGACCATGGTGGGCTTCTACCAGGAGCTGGCCAGGCTGCGTCAATCTTCCCGCCTGCTGCGTCTGGGCAGTGGGGCCGAAGTGATCAAGCGGGTCGATTTTCGCAATACCGGGCCGGATCAGGTGCCCGGCCTCATCGTGATGACGGTGGATGACGGCATGGCCGCCGGTGTGGATCTGGATCCGGCCATTGACGGTCTGGTGGTGATGATCAACGCCACCAACCAGAGCCGGAGCATCGGTGATTTCCGCGACGGGGCGGATCAGCCCATCGATCTCGCCGGTCTGGTGCTGAGCCCGGCTCACGACAGCAGTGACAGCATAGCCCGCGGGGCAGTGGTGTCCGGTGGCCAGTTGACGCTGGATGCCTGGTCTGCCGCCGTGTTCGTCAAGCCCCAGAGCGGGGCCCAGGGCACGGGGCTGCCAGTCGGCAAGAAGAGGGACCTCAGTACGCTGCCACCCTTTGGCATGACCAATGTCTTCGTGCGTGGCTTCCTCGGCCAGTGGGATCCCGTCAACCAGCTGACCTTCAGTGGCAACTATGTGTATGAGTTGACCATGCCGGTTGCCGAGGCGCAGCTGGGTGAGACGACCCTGAAGATTGCGGATGCCAGCTGGGGAGCGCTCAATTACGGCAAGTGTGAGGCCACCGATGTGCTGGCGACGGCGGCACCGCTTACCCTGTGCAAGGGAGGGGATGATATTGGCATGACGCTGGACAAGGCGGGCAGCTACCGGTTTGTCCTGACTGCCATGGACAAGGAGCATCCGACCCTGAGCGTCAGCGTGACCGAGTCCGCGGGGTAAGCAGACCCATAGAGCCCGGGGGATGGCTCGGCGTCCCCGGGTTGAATTCCACCTCGCCAAGGGTGGGATAATCCCGAGAGAGTAAGCAAAGCGCGACTGCCGACCGGCAGGCGCGCTTTTTTTATGTCGTCGTCCGATAAATGGGCAAAGAAAAGCCGCCCTGTCGGGGGCGGCTTGTGGATGTGGCGATTAATGCCTTGACGGGATCAGCGCTTGCGCAGCAGACGCAGGGCGTTGGCGGTGACCAGCGCGGTGGCGCCAGTGTCGGCCAGCACCGCGATCCAGAGCCCGGTGATGCCGAGCAGGCTGGTGACCAGGAAGATGGCCTTGAGCCCGAGCGACAGGGCGATATTCTGGTGGATGATGGCCAGCGCCGCACGGGAGAGGCGGATCATGGCGGCGATGCCACCGAGCTGGTTGTGAGTCAGCGCGGCGTCGGCGGTCTCCAGCGCCACGTCGGTACCGCCCCCCATGGCGATGCCGATGCTGGCGCGCTTCATGGCGGGAGCATCGTTGATGCCATCTCCTATCATGGCGACCTTCTGTCGGGTGGCCTGCTTGGCGATTTCCTGCACCTTGTCTTCCGGCAGCAGACCGGCGCGCCAGCCCATGCCGAGCTCGCCGGCAATGGCCTCGGCGGCGCGCGGGTTGTCCCCGGTCAGCATGATGCCCTGCAGCCCCAGTACCCTGAGCTCCTGCAGCGCCGCCGCCGCATCCGGCCTGATCTGATCCCGCAGGGCCAGCAGGGCAACCGGTGTGGCCGCATCGTTACGGGTCTGGCAGAGCACCACCACCGTCTTGCCTTGCTGCTCCAGTGTGGCGATCCTTTCGTTCTGCTCGCGGCTCAGGGTGGCCACCCGGCTCGGTGCCAGCAGTTGCCAGAGGGTGCCGTCAATGCGCCCTTCAACCCCCATGCCTGGCAGGGCGCGCAGCTCCCGGGCTGCCGCCAGAGTCAGCGCCTGTTCACTGGCCGCCGTCACCACGGCCTTGGCCAGCGGATGATGGGACCCCTGTTCGATAGCCGCCGCCAGCGCCAGCAGCTCGCTCTCGGCCTGGCCATTGAGGCTCACCAGCTCGGTCAGTTGCGGCTTGCCCAGGGTCAGGGTGCCGGTCTTGTCGAAGGAGACGGTATCGATATGGGCCAGCCGCTCCAGCGCTGCCCCCCCCTTGATCAGGGCTCCCTGCCGGGTCGCGGCCGCCAGAGCAGAGGTGACTGCCGCCGGGGTGGAGATCACCAGGGCGCAGGGGCAACCGATGAGCAGCAGTGCCAGCCCGCGATAGACCCACTCGTCCCAGGGCTGGCCATAGGCGAGGGGAGGGATGATCACTACCAGCAGGGCGACCAGCATGATGGCCGGGGTGTACCAGCGGCTGAAGCGGTCGATGAAGCGCTCGATGGGGGCGCGCTGGCTCTCGGCCTCCTCGATGAGGTGCAGAATGCGGTCGATGGCGTTGTTGCCCGGTTCCGAAACCACCTCAAGACGCACGACCCGATCCGCCGCCAGACTACCAGCGGGCACTTTTTCCCCCTTGCTGCGCTCTACCGGAATGGATTCACCGGTCAGGGCGCTTTCGTCGAAGGTGCCAAGGTCGTCGATCAATCTGGCATCCGCGGGCAAACGGGCTCCGGGAGAAATTTCGATGATGTCGCCGGGGCGAAGATCTTCGGCCGCCACCTCTTCCCGGATCTCACCTTGTGGCTGACCCTGTAAACCGGTGCGGATGCGCACCGCCTTGTCGGGCACCAGCGCCATCAGGGCTGTGACCCCCGCACGGGCGCGGGCTGCGGCGTAGGACTCCAGGTGCTCGCCCAGCATAAACAACAGCAGCACCATGGCGGCTTCGGCGGTTTCGCCGAGGAACAGGGCGCCAACGGCGGCGACCGTCATCAGGGTCTCGATGGCGAAGGGGGAGCCGCTCCTGGTCAGTGACCAGGCCTTGCGGGAGATGGGCCACAGGCCCCACAGGGTGGCCAGGGTAAAGAGGGGCTGGCCGAATTCGTCCGGCAGCAGGGCTGCTACCAGCATCAGGCTGGCCAGCGACAGGGGTTGCCAATATTTGCCGAGCAGGGTCATCAGGGGGCCGCGGCTCTTCTCCTCTTGCTGCCTGGCCTGGGTGGCATCCCTGAGCTGGAAGCCGGCAGCCAGCACGGCGGCGGTGACGGGATCGGGGGAGAGGCCGGGGGCCAGATCCACCACCAGTTTTTCGGTGGCAAAGAGCACGCGGGCCTGCTGCACCCCCTCGACCCGGCCGACGGCTGTCTCTATCTTGCGGGCACAGCTGGGGCAGTCCATCCCCAGTACCTGCCAGCTGTGGCGCTGGCTGTCGCCGACGGGGGCCGCCAGCGGCTCGCCCGAGTCGGTAGCCTCACCGTGTTCATGATGCTCATGGTCATGATCATGGGATGAGGGCTGGCTACAGCAACCCTGGCCGTGACAGCTCCCTTGAGGAGGTTCGGCCTCTTCCGGTGACTCGCCGGTCGGGTGCGCCTGATGCTCGTGGGCGGTCTTGCCGGAGCAACTGCTGGCCGGCGCCGCGTTGTCGCAGCAGTGGCTGTCGTGCCTATGTTCAGATTGGCCAGTGGTCGCCTTGCTGACGGCCTTGATGGGAGAGGTAGCATGCTGATAGCTGCAGCAGGATTTGCTCATACAGGGTTCCTCTTGGCGGGAGCTCGCCCCTGCGGGCTCCTTGATGACTGGATTCAGTGTAAACCTTGGTGTTATGTCCAAGGTCAATCCCCCTTTATTCATCAGTCAGTTTCTGGCGGCAGTTTGCCGGCCCGGTACCTAGGCAAGAGTTCCCGATATCCCTGATGTTGGCGGGTGTTTGTCGGGCCTTCGCCCGCCTATACTGGCGATCCGGATAGTTACAACACCCATAAAGGACATAACACATGAGCCGTTCAGTCACTCTGCAAGGCAACCCCGTCGCCGTCGCCGGTCACTTCCCGGTTGCCGGTGAGCAGGCCAAGCCCTTCTCCCTGGTGGCCAAGGATCTCTCCGATGTGACCCTGGCGAACTTCGCCGGTCAGCGCAAGATCCTGAACATCTTCCCGAGCGTTGACACCCCGACCTGTGCCACTTCAGTGCGCAAGTTCAACGAGCAGGCCAGCGCCCTGGACAATACCGTGGTGCTCTGCATCTCCGCCGATCTGCCGTTTGCCCAATCCCGCTTCTGCGGCGCCGAAGGGCTGGACAAGGTGGTAACCCTTTCCACCCTGCGTGGTGCCGCCTTTATGGAAGATTACGGCGTGGCCTTCTCCTCCGGCCCGCTGGTGGGGCTGACTGCCCGCGCCATCGTGGTGCTGGATGCGGACAACAAGGTGCTGCACAGCGAGCTGGTGGCCGAGGTCGCCGACGAGCCGAACTACGCCGCTGCCCTGGCCGCCCTGTAATTCGACGTACGTTCTGATGGCCCGACGGCCTGCCCTGTCTGCTGCCAGGGCAGGCCGTTATTTTTATGGCCGGCTGCGGCGCCAGGGCGCCTGCACGGCGACCTTTCTTTTACTTCTCCCTTTGCGCTGGCTAGACTTCGCCTCCCACTTCTTCAACGACGTAGCGCCATGACCTTTCGCGAACTTGCCCTTCATCCTGCTCTGCTGGCCGCCCTGCCCGAACAGCTGCACACCCCGACCCGCATTCAGCAGCTGACCATTCCGGCGGCGCTGGCGGGACGGGATCTGCTGGCGCTGGCCCGTACCGGCAGCGGCAAGACCCTGGCGTTCGGTCTGCCGCTGTTGCAGCGGCTGGATCCCGCCTCCAGCCAGGTGCAGGGGTTGGTGCTGGTGCCGACTCGCGAGCTGGCCGCCCAGGTGAGCGTTGCGCTGGCAGGCCTTGCCGGGGCGCTGGGCCTGCGCATGGTGACATTGTGCGGCGGAGTGGCGCAGGAGCTGCAACAGAACGAACTGACGGCAGGGCCACAACTGCTGGTGGCGACGCCGGGGCGGCTGCGGGATCTGCTTAACCAGCAGCTGCTGGCGCTCGACGAGCTACGCAGCCTGGTGCTGGACGAGGCGGATCGCCTGCTGGAGATGGGTTTTTGGCCCGATATCCGGATGATCCTGGGGTTGACTCCTGCCACCCGCCAGACCCTGCTCTTCTCCGCCACCCTGCCTGCCGAGCTGGACGGGCTGGCCAGCGGCCTGCTGACGGATCCGCTGCGAGTCGAGGCGGATCCGCTCAACAGCGTGGCGAGCGATATCGAGGAGCGGCTCTATCTGGTCAACAAGAGCAGCAAGGTGCCGGCGCTCATCAAGCTGCTCGGGGAGGAGGCTTGGCCTCAGGTGCTGGTGTTTATCAGCGCGCGGGACGATGCGGATGGTGTCGCCCGCAAGCTTGCCAAGGCGGGCATCGCGGTGGCAGCCCTCCATGGCGAGAAGGAGCAGGCTGTGCGGGAACAGGCGTTGGCCGACTTTAAAGCGGGCAAGGTGCGGGTGCTGGTGGCCACCGACTTGATGGCGCGCGGCATCCATGTGGAGGCGCTGCCCGTGGTGATCAACCTGGATCTGCCCGCCAGCGCCCCCGTCTATGTGCATCGCATCGGCCGCACCGCCAGGGCCTGGCGCAGCGGTCTGGCCATCTCGCTCGCCTGCCACGGCGAAACTGAAACCCTAGCCGCGATCCGAACCCTCACCGGGCGCGAGCTGCCACTGGCCGAGCTCGGCGATTTCCCGGTGACCGATCTGCCGGCCAGCGGCGAGGGCAAGCGGGCACCGCGGGACAAGCAGGCCAATCGCCGTACCCAGGCCAAGCGCAGCATCAAGCAGTTCAGGGGCAAGCCCCCGCGCGGCTGAGGTTCAGCGGGCCAGCGGGTAGGTAAACAGGGCCAGGTGGGCGAAGTTCAGTAGAAAGTGGACGACGATGGCGGCACTCAGACGCCCGCTGAAATGGAACGCCAGCCCGTAACAGGCCCCCGCCAGGGCGGCAAACAGTACCAGCAGTGGGCCACCGGCCAGGTGCGCCGCCCCGAACAGCAGGCTGGCCACCAGAATGCCCAGCCAGAGCCGGCCGCGCCGGGCGATCTCCTGCTGGATCACGCCACGAAACAGCGCCTCTTCCGCTACGCAGGTGAACAGCAGATTGTTGAAGGCAAACAGCCACCACCAGCCGGGCAGACCCACCTCGGGCTTGAGGGCCCCCAGCTGCCAGGCGGCGATCAGCAGGGCCGCCAGCGGCAATAGCAGCAGTGTCAGCCTGCGCCACTGAACGGCGCCGCCCGGGCCCAGCAAGGCTGGCCAGGCCAGCAGCAGGCCGAAGAAGACCAGCGGCTTGTCCAGATTGAGGTACATGTTGAACTGCACACTGTCCGGCCCGGCAAGTACCTGGTCCAGCACTTTGAGATTGTGAAAGCCTGGGATGAGGTGCAGCATCAGGGCGATGGCCCACAGCAGCACCAGCCCTTGCGCACCACTTCGCCAGGGAGCGGGCAGAGCCGGGGTGCGCCAGGCCAGCAGCAATCCAGCCAGGCTGGCCAGCAGGGCGACGGGGGTGATGCGTTCCAGCCAGAGCGCCAGCAGCAGGGAGATGCCGAGCAGGATCAGGCCGGGCAAGCGTTGGCGGGCGAGACAGAGCAGCACGGCCAGCGCCAGCGCAGCCCAGATGAGGGAATCGGGTAGGGGCAAAATTGAATCTCATTGGCAGCGGAAGGTCGCACCTTAACAACGGTGGATTCCGTGACACAAGGCTTAATAAGCTGGTCGGATCCCCGCCCGTCACGGCCGCGCCAACATAAAAAAAGCCGGAGCATGGGCTCCGGCTTTTGGCATTCAGGGGCGTATCAACGGCCGGATTCGGCGATCACGCGGGCGATGATGTCGGCACGGGCGTTGGCGTCCAGCTCACCCAGGGCGATGAGGCCGGCCTTGAAGATGACGTTCTTCGGCAGGCTTACGTCATCCAGGGTGGTGATGGCTTCGACGTGCAGGCCGTTCAGGCGGCTGGCATCGCGGGGGCTCAGGTTGACCTGGGTGTTGAGCACCTGTTTGCCCTTCTTCTTGGGTTGAGCGGGTTTCTTCGGTTGATCCAGCTCGTCTTCCGGCAGTTCGTCATCAAAATCGTAAATAGACATAGTCAATCCTGTTGGTTAGGCAAAGGGCATGCTTGCCCGAATTGGGGTGATCAGCCCATATCCTCGTTGCGGATAAAGGCGCGCCAGGAGACCAGCACCTGGGCAAAATCTTCCAGCCCGCACATGGCCAGCTGTTCATCATCGTAGTAGGCGAGATCGTCGAGATCCTCGTCCAGCTCGATATTGAGGGCGTTGGCTTTCACCTCGGCCTCTTCGTGGGTCAGCAGCAGGGAGTAGTCGCCGCCAAGCAGCCGGTACTCGGTGCGGGTGCGGTTGGAGAGTTGATCGATGATGGCAAACAGTTCGTCGATCTTCTCTTCATCCTTGCCCACTTCGTCGATCAGCCACTGACCGATGGCCTCGTGGCCCATGGAGAACCGGGCGCGATAGCCACCGAACGGATCGCGGCGAAATTCATAATCCATAGCAGAGTCCATATCTCGGAGGGATGGGCCGGCCCGGGCAGAGGTGAAAGCACCAAATTCCTGCTCCATGGCGGGGCACACATCGGGTAAAGTGGCCTATTCTAGCGATCCCCCTCTCGCTTGTCTTGATGATGTGGCATCTTTGCCTTCCCGCTGCGGGTTGGCGGGCCACCAGTCGTCCCTTGTCCGGAGATGTTATGCAGCTAAATGACACACTCGCGCAGCAGATTGTCAGTCGGGCGATGAAGATCCTTTCGTTCTCGGTCAACGTGATGGATGAACACGGACTCATCATTGCCTCCGGCAATCCGGAGCGGCTCCATCAGCGTCACGAGGGGGCCGTGCTGGCGCTGGCCGAGAACCGGGTGGTGGAGATCAGCGAAGCCACCGCCCGCGAGTTGAAAGGGGTGCGCCCCGGCATCAACCTGCCTATCGCCTATCAGGGGGAGCTGCTGGGGGTCATCGGCATCTCTGGCGATCCGGACATCGTTCGTGCTTACGCCGAGCTGGTGCGGATGACCGCTGAACTCATTCTGGAGCAGGCGGCGCTCACCGAGCAGTTGCAGTGGGACAAGCGCCACAAGGAAGAGCTGGTGCTGCAGCTGATCCGGGGGGAGGGCAAGGTCGACCAGCTACTGCAGGCGGCCCGCTTCCTCGGACTGGATCTGGCCCAGCCCAGAGTGGTAGCGGTACTGGCGCTGGAGGAGGCGGATCCGGCCCGCTTGCGGGAGCTGGTCCATCAGCTGGAACATCCGGAGCGGGACAATCTGGTGGCCATCCATGGGCTGGACGAGATAGTAGTGCTCAAACCGGCCCAGATCGTGGACGAGGTGTGGCAGTCGGAGCAGGAGCGGGGCCGCATCAAGCAGCTGCTGGCGCGCATTCCCCACTTCAAGGTGCGCATCGCGGTGGGCGATTACTTCGCCGGGATCGACGGGCTGGCGCGCTCCTACCAGACGGCGCGAGACACCTTGCGCCGCGGCATGCGCCAGGCTCCCCGCAAGCAGGTCTACTTCTTCGAGGATTATCGGCTGCCGGTGCTGCTCGGCAGTCTGGCGGACTCCTGGCAGGCGGATCAACTGCGCGCCCCCCTGCAGAAGCTGGCGCGAGAGGATGCAAAGGGAACGCTACTGAAAACCTTGCGCCAATATTTCTTGCAGGATTGTGATCTTCATCGCTGTGCCGAAATCCTGTTCATCCACCCCAATACGCTGCGCTATCGCATTGGCAAGATAGAGCAGATAACTGGCTTGAATTTCAACAAGTTAGACGACAAGTTTCTGCTCTATCTCGGGCTCAATCTCGATAACTGATTTGTTTGATGTGACAAATAGATCCTTTTCCAATAGCTAATATTTGTCTTTTTGAACAAAGCTTTCCGGTTTCGGATCACCATAATGGCCACCATTCACTCACATGCAAGGTGTCCGTCATGATCCCGGTTACAGCCCTTGGCGCCATCGCGGCGCTCTCCATCGCCATCTTTCTCATCCTGAAGAAGGTTCCTCCCGCCTACGGCATGATCGTCGGCGCCCTGGCCGGTGGCCTGATCGGCGGTGCCGACCTGAGCCAGACCGTCGCTCTGATGATCGGCGGCGCCCAGGGGATCACCACCGCCGTGATGCGGATCCTGGCGGCCGGTGTGCTGGCGGGCGTGCTGATCGAATCGGGTGCGGCCACCACCATCGCCGAAACCATCGTCAAAAAACTCGGTGAAACCCGCGCCCTGCTGGCACTGGCGCTGGCCACCATGATCCTGACCGCGGTTGGCGTCTTCGTGGACGTGGCGGTCATCACGGTCGCCCCGATTGCTCTGGCCATCGCCCGCCGTGCCGACCTCTCCAAGGCGGCCATCCTGCTGGCGATGATCGGTGGTGGCAAGGCGGGTAACGTCATGTCCCCCAACCCCAACGCCATCGCGGCGGCCGATGCCTTCCATCTGCCCCTCACCTCCGTCATGGCTGCCGGCATCATCCCGGGCCTGTTCGGTCTGGTGATGGCCTACTGGCTCGCCAAGCGTTTGAACAACAAGGGCAGCAAGGTTGCCGCCGACGAAGTGGTGAGCTTTGACGGGGTCAAGTTGCCCGGCTTTGCCGCCGCCATCAGCGCCCCTCTGGTTGCCATCCTGCTGCTGGCCCTGCGCCCGGTGGCCGGTATCGTGGTGGATCCGCTGATTGCCCTGCCCCTCGGTGGCTTGGTTGGCGCCCTGATGATGGGCAAGTTCTCCAAGGTGAACCAGTTTGCGGTCTCGGGTCTGGCCCGCATGGCGCCGGTGGCTATCATGCTGTTGGGTACAGGTACCCTGGCCGGCATCATCGCCAACTCCGGCCTGAAGGATGTGCTGATCAGCGGCCTGACCGCCTCCGGTCTGCCCTCCTACCTGCTGGCCCCCATCTCCGGTGCCCTGATGTCGCTGGCGACCGCCTCGACCACCGCCGGTACCGTGGTGGCCTCCAACGTCTTCAGCTCCACCCTGCTTGAACTGGGTGTCAGCGGTCTGGCAGGCGCCGCCATGATCCACGCCGGTGCCACCGTGTTTGACCACATGCCGCACGGCTCCTTCTTCCATGCGACCGGTGGCAGCGTCCACATGGGGGTGAGCGAGCGTCTCAAGCTGATCCCTTACGAAACTGCCGTCGGTCTGACCATTGCTACCGTCTCCACCCTGATGTTTGGCGTGTTTGGCCTCGCCTAAGGAATTGATATGAAAATTGTGATCGCCCCCGATTCATTCAAGGAGAGCCTGAGCGCCATGGCGGTGGCCGATGCCATCGAGGCGGGTTTCAAGCAGGTGTTGCCGGAGGCCACCTACGTCAAATTGCCGATGGCCGATGGCGGCGAGGGCACGGTGCAATCCCTGGTGGATGCCACCGGGGGCCGCATCCTGCCGGTCGAGGTGACCGCGCCGCTCGGCAACCGGGTGCAGGGTTTCCTCGGCCTGCTGGGGGACGGCAAGCGCGCCGTCATCGAGATGGCGGCCGCCTCCGGCCTGCACCTGGTGGAGCCGGAGCGGCGCAATCCGCTGCTGACCTCGAGCTTCGGTACCGGCGAGTTGATCCTGGCCGCGCTGGAGATGGGGGTGAGCCACCTCATCCTCGGCATCGGTGGCAGTGCCACCAATGACGGTGGTGCCGGCATGATCCAGGCGCTCGGCGGCAAGCTCTTGAAAGAGGATGGCACCCCCATCGCCCTGGGCGGCGCCGGTCTGAAGGATCTGGCCAGCATCGACCTGAGCACGCTGGACTCGCGTCTGGCCGGGCTGACCATAGAGGTGGCCTGCGACGTGAACAACCCGCTGTGCGGGCCCAAGGGGGCTTCCGCCGTGTTTGGTCCGCAGAAGGGGGCCACGCCAGCGATGGTGGCGCAGCTGGATGCCAACCTCTCCCACTATGCCGACTGCATCGAGCAGGCCCTCGGCAAGCAGGTGAAGGAGATCCCGGGGGCGGGCGCCGCCGGTGGCATGGGGGCCGCGCTGGTGGGCCTGCTCGGCGCCGAGCTCAAGCCCGGCATCCAGATCGTCATCGAGGCGCTCAAGCTGGCCGATGCGGTAGCCGATGCGGATCTCGTCATCACCGGCGAGGGACGGATCGACAGCCAGACCATCCACGGCAAGACCCCCATCGGGGTGGCCCGCTGCGCCAAGCAGTTTGGCAAGCCGGTGATCGGGATCTCCGGCTGCCTCACCGACGACTGTGGTGTGGTGCATGAGCACGGGCTGGACGCGGTGTTTGCCGTGGTCAATCGCGCCATGTCCCTGCCGGAAGCCCTGGCGACCGCCAGCATCAATCTCGAGCTGACCGCTCGCAACGTGGCGGCCCTCTACCGCTTGCCGCGCTGATACTCCCGGGCCGATGCGCATGCATCGGCCCGACCTCGCCCCGTCAGGACGCCGCTCTCGGCTATCGAGATCATCGGGCGCCCTTGGCACCTCTTGGCCGATCCCCTGCGATCGGCATTTTTTATGGCGGTTCGTGGCGGGATGGCGCAGTTTTGATAGGCGCTCCCGCCCCTTTGCGGCATAGTTGTTCACAACAACGACAAGGAGAGAGCCATGATCCTGCTGACCCTGGGGGTGGCGCTGTTCACCCTCATCCATCTCTATCCCTGTTACGGCGCGGAGCACCGGCACCATCTGCGCGAACGGCTGGGGGAGAACCGCTACAAGGGGCTCTTCTCCCTGCTGGTGTTTATCGCCATCGCCTTCATCATCGCCGGGTGGCGCATGGCCAGCCCCTTGCCCCTCTATTTTCTGCCCGCCTGGGGGCCGCTGGCCATGATGGGAATGATGCCCATCGCCCTGATCCTGTTTTTCTCCGGTCAGGGACAAAACCATTTCCGGCGTTGGCTGGTGCATCCCCAGCTGCTTGGCACCCTGATCTGGGCGCTGGCCCACCTGCTGGTCAACAGCGAGGCCCGCTCCCTGGTACTGTTTGGCGGCATTGGCCTGTGGGCCCTGGTCAGCATCGTCTGGATTTCATGGCGTGACTGGCAACAAGCACCTCGTCCCGCCGCCAACTGGAAGGCGACTGGGATCAGCACGGGTGCCGGGCTGGTGGCGACGGCCCTGCTAATCTTCTGGGGACACGGCTGGCTGACCGGTATTGTGCTCCGCTGAGGGTGAACCGGGATGAATGTCAGACAATCCCCAAGGAGGTGCGATGATGAAATGGAGTGTTTTGTTGTTGTTGATGGTGAGCGGGATGGCCTCCGCCACCTGCCCGGATTATTTCAACGTGGAGATGCGGGAGCTCAACAGCACCCAGCGTCACAATCTCTGCCAGTTGACCGAAGGCAAGGTAGTGCTGGTGGTCAATACCGCTTCCTACTGCGGCTATAGCGGCCAGTTTCGCGATCTGGAGAAGCTCTACCAGAACTACAAGGACAAGGGGCTGATTATTCTGGGGTTCCCCTCCAACGATTTCAGGCAGGAGGATGCCAGCGAGGGCAAGACCGCCGAGGTGTGCCGCCGCGACTATGGTGTCACCTTCCCCATGTTCAACCGGGTCGCGGTGCGGGGCTCCGATGCGGTGCCCCTGTATCGGGGGCTGACCGAGGCGGCCGACGGGGATGCGCCGAACTGGAATTTTCACAAGTATCTGCTGGGGCGCGACGGCAAGCTCATTGGCAGTTATGGCGCCAACCAGAATCCGGCCAGGGATCCCCTCAGACGTCAGCTGGTGCAGGCGCTGGGGAACTGAACCTACCCCTTGGCGGGCGGCTCTGGAATAATGGGCCCCTGCCTCCTCCAACTGGTTATCCCGTGCTGCAACGTCTTCCGCAAATGGTGATCTTCGATGCGCTGGTGCGCGAGCAGGGCATCTCTGCCGCCGCCCGGCGCCTTGGCGTCTCCAAATCCCATATCAGCAAGCAGCTGGCGCTGCTGGAAACCGCTCTCGGTGCCCAGCTGGTGCAGCGCACCACCCGTCGTTTCGCCCTGACCGAGCTGGGTCAGGAGTATGCCCGCCATTGCCACGCCCTGGTGGCGGTCGGGCAGGAAGCGGAGTCGATGATCGCCGAGCGGCGCGGCAAGGTGAGCGGTGTGCTCCACCTCGGCGTCGGCCAGTCGTTTGGCCGGCTGCATGTCATCCCCCATCTGAAGGCGTTTCAGGATCGCTACCCTGAGCTGGAGCTGGAGGTTTCCCTGTTTGACCACAGAACCAATCTGGTGGATGAGGGGCTGGATCTCTGGATCACCACCTATGAGGACAAGCCGGAGGGACTGGTGGGCCAGCGTCTGACCGATATCGGCTTCGTGCTGGCAGCCTCGCCGGATTACCTGTTGAGTCACGGCACGCCGCTGCACCCCAGAGATCTGGCCCAGCACAACTGCATTACCTACCAGAGTCGCGAACGGCGCTACCACCAGTGGTCGTTCCGCCAGGGCAAGGAGCGCCAGACGGTGCAGGTGGCGGGCAACTATCGGGTCGATATGGCGGAGGCGGTGCGGGATGCGGCGCTGGCCGGGCTCGGCATCGCCTATATCGCCAACTACTTGCTGGACAAGGAGTTGCAGTCCGGCCAGCTGATCCCCCTGTTGCCCGAATGGCGACCGAACCAGCAGATGGCGGTTCACGCGGTTTATGCCAGACGCGAGCACCTGGATCCCAAGATCCGCCTCTTCATCGATTTCCTCAAGGAGTGCTTCGGCCAGCAACCCTATTGGGAGCAGCGACTCGCCCCCTGGCTCGGGGGTAAATTGTCCGGCACTGAGGAATAATCGTTTCCATATAAAAACACTGGCTTTCTCGTGATACTAAAATCGAGCCAAATCAGCCAGTTGCCGCAACCGGTATCGTGAAAACGTTTTTTCTAACAGAGCTGTAACCAAGCGGACTTGCAGTGGCGGGGTTGTGGGCGCAGAATCCGCGGCCATCTTTTTGACCACCTGATGGAGTCCCTATGATTGCCCTGCTCGGCATACTGAGTATTCTGGCCCTGGCCGTGCTCTGCTCTGATAATCGCCGCCGTATCCCATTGCGAACAGTGGGCCTCGCCCTCGTCCTGCAAGTCATGTTTGCCGCCCTGGTGCTCTGGTTGCCTGCCGGCCAGCATGTGCTGAACGGGGTCAGCGAGAGTGTCAGCAGTGTGATCAACTATGGTCAGGAAGGGATCGCCTTCGTGTTTGGCGATCTGGCCAGATTCAAGCTGGGCTTTATCTTCGCGTTCAACGTGCTGCCGATCATCATCTTCTTCTCCGCGGTGATCGCCATCCTCTACCATATCGGCGTGATGCCGCGTGTCATCGGCCTGCTGGGCGGCGTGCTGCAAAAGCTGCTGGGTACCGGCCGCGCCGAGAGCCTCTCCGCCACCGCCAACATCTTCGTCGGCATGGTGGAAGCGCCGCTGGTGGTCAAACCCTATCTCTCCAAGATGTCCGACTCCCAGTTCTTCGCCGTGATGAGCTGCGGCCTCGCCTCCGTGGCTGGCGGTACCCTGGTGGGCTACGCCAGCATCGGGGTTGAGCTGAAATACCTGATCGCGGCCGCCTTCATGTCCGCGCCGGCCGGTCTGGCCATGGCCAAGATCCTGGTGCCGCCGGCGGCCGATGAGCAGGATCACCATCAGGATGTCGAACTGCCCCGCGCCACCAACGTCATCGAGGCGGCGGCCGACGGTGCCATGGGCGGCCTCAATATCGCGGTCGCAGTTGGTGCCACCCTGCTGGCCTTCGTCGGTGTCATCGCCATGCTCAACGGTCTGCTGGGCTGGGCCGGTGATCTGGTGGGGCTGGATCTGAGCTTCCAGATCATCTTGGGCTGGTTGTTTGCCCCCGTCTCCTGGCTGATCGGTGTGCCCTGGGATCAGGCCCAGGCAGCTGGTGCCCTGATCGGCACCAAGATCGTGGTCAACGAGTTCGTCGCCTTCATCGCCCTGGTCCAGGATCAGAGCCTGAGCGAGTCGAGCAAGGCCATCGTCACCTTCGCCCTGTGCGGTTTCGCCAACATCTCCTCCATGGCGATCCTGATCGGCGGTCTGGGCTCCATGGTGCCGGAGCGCAAGGCCTTCATCGCCCGTTACGGCATGCGAGCCATCATGTCCGGCGTGCTGGCCAACCTGATGAGTGCCTCCCTGGCCGGACTGTTCCTCTCCCTGTAAGAGCAGGTTTCAATACGGGTATCAGCAGGGGCGCCACCAGGCGCCCCTGTTTTCATCCGGCGAAAAAAAGCCCCGGCCATGGCCGGGGCTTTTTGTGCGCTCGTATCAGTCGACGTAGAAGGTCTGCTGAAAGCTGAGGATCTGTTGCTGCCCTGCGCCCATGATCTTCAGGGTGAACTGGTAGGTATCTTCGTTGCGGTAGGGGAGGGTGGCCAGATAGTAGATGGCGTTACCCTCCTTCACTTCCTGAAAGCTCAGGGTGCGGATGGTGCCGGTGAGGTTTTTCGCCTCGCCCGTGATGCCCACCGCCTGGGCTTTCCCCTGTTTGTCCAGTACCGAAATGTTGATGATGCCGTTGTAGCGGCTGCGCTCCAGCCCGTAGGTTTTGGCGACCTCGGGAGTGAGGAAGCTGGAGTTGAAGGCGCTGTAGTGCACCTGCCAGGGGCCCAGCTCCTTCATCTGTTCTGCCTTGAGCGGCAGTGTCATCAGCAGTGCCAGCAGGCAGCTTATCCAGGCTGTTTTCATGGTGTCGTCCCTCTCGTGTTCACTGTTGGCTCAAGTTCAAGTATCCAGCAAGGCGCTCACTTCCGGTGGCAATTGTTTGGGGGAATCGATGGCCACCGTCTTGTGGCGACCCAGTTCCCCCCGCACTATGTTAACCTGCCCCTTGGCCACCCTGAACTGCTTGGCCAGAAACTTGATCAAATGGCTGTTGGCCTGGCCATCCACCGGCGGTGCCGTGATGGCCACTTTCAACTCTTCTCCGTGCAACCCGACGATCTGATCCCGACTCGCCTTGGGCTGGATCACCAGATGCAGTACCAGTTCATCCCCTTGTTGCTGGACGGCTGGCATCAAATCATCCACCACAGCTGACCGAACAGGTCACCCAGCAGGTAGTTGATGGCCTGCAGCCCGATGAAGGCGACCAGCACGGAGAGATCCAGTCCACCCAGGGCCGGCAGCACGCGGCGAATGGGGGCCAGGAAGGGTTCGGTCAGCTGGTGCATCACGTATTCGATAGGGTTGCGACCCTGGCTGACCCAGCTCAGGATGGCGCGTATCAGCAGGATCCAGAAGATCATCGAACCCGCTTTTTTCAGCACGGTCAGGGCGGCAAACAGGCTGATGCTGAGCCAGTCGGCCAGCAGCACGTTCATGCTCTTGAGCAGGGCCAGCTTGAGGAAGGCCACCGCCAGTGCCAGCAGCACGGAGGCCATATCGATGCCGCCAAAGCCCGGAATGATGCGACGCAGCGGCACCACCAGCGGGTTGGTCAGCTTGACCACCATCTGGCTCATGGGGTTGTAGAAGTCGGCGCGGGCCCACTGCAGCCAGACCCGCAGCAGCACAACCATCAGGTAGAGATCGAAAACGGTATTAATCAGAAAGTAAGCGGTGTTCATCTGGGCTCCTGTTAGAAAAGGGTTTCCATTTCGGCTGCGCGAGCAACGGCCGCCTGCATGGCTTGAGCAGTCAGCGGCATCAGCCCCTGCTGCTGGAATGTCTTGATGGCTTCGGCCGTGGTGCCGCCCTTGCTGGTCACCTGTTCACGCAAGGTTGCGAGCGCGAGTGTTGGATTTTGTTCCACCATGGCGGCCGCGCCAAGGGCGGTCTGCTGCACCAGCAGACGGGCCTGCTCAGGGCGAAAGCCCATGGCTTCGGCCTCTTCGGCTATGGCTTGCATGAACAGGAAGAAGTAGGCGGGAGCGCTGCCAGCGGCGGCGATGACGCCATTGATACCGGACTCCTGCTCGACCCAGAGGGTCTTGCCGACGGCCTGCATCATCTGTTCGGCAAAGTCGCGATCCTCCTGGTCAACCGTATCGGGGGCGTAGAGGCCCGTCATGCCGAGCCCCAGCAGGGCAGGGGTGTTGGGCATGGTGCGGATGATGCGTGCATGGCCACCGGCCATCTCGCCAAGGCGCGCCACCTTGATGCCGGCGGCGATGGAGATGAGCAGCTTGCCGGACAAAGATCCCAGCTCACCGACCAGCGTCCCCAGCATATCGGCCATCAGCTGCGGTTTGACCGCCAGCACTATGACCTCGGCATGGCGGGCGGCGTCGGCGTTGTCCTGGGTGACATGGATGCCGTAGTCGCTGGCCAGGGCCTCCAGCTTGGGTAGGCTGGGGTTGGCGGCGGTGATCTTCTCTGCCGGATAACCCGCCTTGACCAGACCGGCAATGATACTGCGGCTCATGTTGCCTGCGCCGATGAAGGAGATGGTTTTATGCTGCATCAAACGCTCCTGTTGATGGGATAGTTGCAAGAGGGGTCGTTGCAGCCCCTTCATGCTTATGAGTAGTCACGTGCGCCGAAGATGGCGGTGCCGACCCGCACCATGGTGCTGCCGTGGGCGATCGCCAGCTCGAGATCTTCCGTCATCCCCATCGAGAGGGTGTCGACGCTCGGGTATTGTCGCGCAAGCTCGGTGAACAGAGCCTGCATGCGAGTCATCTGGGCGGCCAGCACGGCCTCGTCACTGGTGTGCTCCGGGATGGCCATCAGGCCTCTGAGCACCAGTCGTTCGCATTGGGCAACCCGTTCGGCCAGCTGGAAAATCTCTTGTTCAGACGTTCCGGATTTGCTGCTCTCTCCGCTAATATTGATTTGCAGACAAACATTTAGCGGTGCCATCGTGGCCGGGCGCTGATTGTTAAGACGCTCGATCAGCTTGTCCCTGTCGACACTTTGTACCCAGTCGAACCGTTCGGCCACCAGCCTGGATTTGTTTGATTGCAAAGGGCCGATAAAGTGCCACTCTATGTCGGCATAGCCCTCTTGCTGGCGCAGGGTATCGATCTTGGTCGCCGCTTCCTGGGCGTAGGACTCACCAAAACGGCGTTGACCCGCGGCATGAGCCGCCATGATCGCCTCAATGGGTTTGGTCTTGCTGACGGCAAGCAGGGGAATGCTTTCTGCATTGCGGCCTGCCCGCCCGGCGGCCTGGGCAATGCGCTCCTTTACCTGAAGCAGGTGCTGGGCAATCTGGTTCATATTTCGTAAGTGATCTTGTGATGGGAGAATGACAAATCTATGGATATCACAGAGTTATTGGCTTTCAGTGTAAAGCATAAAGCCTCGGATCTACACCTGTCGGCCGGGGTTCCCCCGATGATCAGGGTTGACGGGGAGGTTCGCAAGATCAATTTGCCCGCCCTGGAGCACAGGGAAGTTCACGCCCTCATCTATGACATCATGAACGACCACCAGCGCAAGGAGCTGGAGGAGAATTTCGAGGTCGACTTCTCGTTCGAGGTGCCCAATCTGGCGCGTTTCCGGGTCAACGCCTTCCAGCAGGCGCGCGGATCCGGCGCCGTGTTTCGTACCATCCCCAGTACGGTACTGAGCCTGGAAGATCTCGATGCCCCCGAGATATTTCGCAAGATTGCCGAATTCCCACGGGGTCTGGTGCTGGTGACGGGCCCTACCGGCTCGGGCAAATCCACCACCCTGGCGGCCATGGTCAACTACATCAACGAGAACTTCCATCACCACATCCTCACCATCGAGGATCCCATCGAATTCGTGCACGAGAACAAGCGCTGTCTGGTCAACCAGCGGGAAGTGCACCGCGATACCAAGAGTTTCAGCGCCGCCCTGCGTTCGGCCTTGCGTGAAGACCCGGACATCATTCTGGTGGGCGAGATGCGGGACCTCGAGACCATCCGACTCGCCATGACCGCAGCCGAGACCGGTCACCTGGTGTTCGGCACCCTGCACACCTCGTCGGCGGCCAAGACCATAGACCGTATCATCGACGTCTTCCCCGGCGCGGAGAAGGACATGGTGCGCTCCATGCTGTCCGAATCCCTGCGGGCTGTCATCTCCCAGACCTTGCTCAAGCGGATCGGCGGCGGCCGGGTGGCGGCTCACGAGATCATGATGGGCATTCCGGCGGTGCGAAACCTCATTCGGGAAGACAAGATCGCCCAGCTCTACTCGGTGATCCAGACCGGGATGACCCACGGCATGCAGACCATGGATCAGAGCCTCAAACAGCTGGTCAGCCGGGGTGTGGTGGCGTCCCTCGATGCCAAGGCCAAGGCCGTCGATCCCAACAGCGTATAACAACAACGAATCCAGGGAAGGAGACATCATGAATCTGGATCAGATGCTGGCCGAACTGGTCAGCCGCAAGGGCTCGGATCTGTTTGTAACCGTGGGCTCGCCCCCCACCCTCAAGGTCAATGGTCACCTGGTGGCACTGGGCAACGAGCCTCTCGACAAGAAGGAGGCGCTGACCCTGGTCAGGGAGACCCTCAGCTCGGACCATTTTGAACGCTACATCCGCACCAAGGAGGCCAACTACGCCATCCATCGCGAGGAGCTGGGCCGTTTTCGGGTCAGCGCCTTCTGGCAGCAGGAATTGCCTGGCATGGTGCTGCGCCGCATCGAGACTCGCATTCCCACCTTCGATGATCTGAGCCTGCCTCCCATATTGCAGGACGTGGCGATGGCCAAGCGGGGACTGGTGCTGTTTGTCGGGGCCACGGGGGCGGGCAAGTCCACCACCCAGGCGGCCATGATCGGCTATCGCAACCAGCATGCGGATGGTCACATACTGACGGTGGAAGATCCGGTGGAGTTCGTGCACCAACACGGTCGCAGCCTGGTGACCCAGCGCGAGGTGGGGATAGACACCGAATCGTTCGACGTGGCGCTGAAGAGCTCTCTGCGCCAGGCGCCGGATGTGATCCTGATCGGTGAAATCCGCAGCCAGGAGACCATGGAGTTTGCCCTGCAGTTTGCCGAGACCGGCCACCTCTGTCTGGCAACCCTGCACGCCAACAATGCCAACCAGGCGCTGGATCGTATCCTGCATCTGGTTCCCCAGGAGAAGCATCGCCAGTTCCTGTTCGATCTATCGTTCAACCTGCGTGGCATCGTTGCCCAGCAACTGGTGCCCAGTATCGACGGGCGGCGACGTTTTGCCGCCTTCGAGATCCTGCTCAACACCCCGCTCATCACCGACATCATCCGCAAGGGAGAGATGCACCGGCTCAAGGAAGTGATGACCAAATCCTCAGAGCTTGGCATGCAGACCTTCGATCAGGCGCTGTTTGCCCTGTTCTGTGCCGGCCAGATTGGCTACAGTGAGGCCCTCGCTCATGCCGACTCGGCCAATGACCTGCGACTGCTGATCAAGCTTTCGGGTCATGAACAGCTGGGATCCGGCATGCTGGACAATGTGACGCTAGACGAATAACGGGACCGCCCGGGCGGGCGGTTCCTCGCCATAGAGGATCCTTATGCTGATTGTGGTATCTCCGGCCAAGACGCTGGATTACGAGTCACCCCTGGTGACGTCCCGTTTCACCCAACCCGAACTGCTGGATCACTCCGCCGAGCTGATCGCCCGGGCCCGCCAGCTGAGCCCGGATCAGATCGCCAGCCTGATGAAGATCAGCGACAAGCTGGCTGGTCTGAATGCCGCCCGTTTCGCCGAGTGGCAGCCGGCATTTACCCCGGACAATGCCCGTCAGGCCCTGCTGGCCTTCAAGGGGGATGTCTACACCGGGCTTGCGGTGGAAGATTTCAGCGATGAGGATTTCGAGTTTGCCCAGCAACATCTGCGCATGCTGTCCGGCCTTTACGGTGTGCTTCGCCCGCTCGATCTGATGATGGCCTACCGGCTGGAGATGGGCATTCGCCTCGATAACCCGCGCGGCAAGGATCTCTATCAGTTCTGGGGCGACATCATCACCGAGCACCTGAACAAGGCGCTGGCAGTCCAAGGGGATGAGGTGCTGGTGAACCTGGCTTCTGACGAGTATTTCAAATCCGTGCGTCCCAAGGCCATGAAGGGGCGGATTGTTACTCCGATATTCAAGGACGAGAAAAACGGTCAGTTCAAGATCATCAGTTTCTACGCCAAAAAGGCGCGGGGCATGATGGCTCGCCATATCATCAAAAACAAACTGACCAGTGTGGAACAGCTGACCGGTTTCAACGCCGATGGCTACTACTTCGTGCCGGAAGAGTCAGATGCCGCCACCCTGATGTTTAAACGTGCAGAAAATTAATTACAAAAAGAGGGAACCAATCTTCCTAGTGATGGGTCTGATTATATGAATCCTCTGTTGTAAGCACTTTTTTATTCGCCGACGTTTGATACGTCGGCTTTTTTATTGTCTATCAATTGCTTTCGGTGAACCCATGTGGTTCAGATAGACTCAAGAAAGGGTGTTGTCGTCACAAGCTGGAGGTGGATGATGGAACAGAAAAATGCCATTCGGCAGGTGGCCGTCCCTTGGGCGCCCTCCCGCCAGCTACCGCCCGGCCTGGTTGTCGCCGAGCTGCATCAGGATCTCTGGAGCGACTCCCTGACCATCATGCTGGGACGGGCTCGCAGCATAGATCTGCCGCCCCAGTTGCTGTGCCGGGTTCACTTTCGCCATATCTACGCCCTGCGGGTGATGGAGGATTGCGATCTGGCTGAGGGGAAGGATAGTCATGCCATTGAGGAGCAGATCCAGATCATCACACCGTCCCGTTTTGCCAGCTGGTTTCATCAGGAATCCGATGGCCTGCATCTGGACGAGGACTTGCAGCACTACCGCATCTCGACCTGGGACTACTGCGCCGATGTGCTGACCTCCTCGGCGCCAGAGCTCTCTTTTCTTGCCCAGAGCGAATGATGGAAGTGTGATACCGGAGGCGAAGGAGATCCTTCGCCTCATTTTTTGTGTCGACTGACCACAGTAGTGGGGGGCTTGGCACAAAAAAAGCGCCTCAAAGGAGGCGCGGGGGAAAAAGACAGATTGGAAGCGTCACATGGGTGCTACTTGAATCGGCGATGAGCCATGCCAATCAAGTATGGGTTCATATTGCCAGGGGCTATCTGAAGTAGTGCTGAGATGATTCTTCATCCTCTGTTCATATTCTCGGCAACTATTTCCGGCCGCCGTGCCAGTTGCCAGCCAATGCTTTCGGGTATCCTGCCAGCCTGTTCCCATCTTCAGCCCGAGTCTCCATCAGCGCGGTTTTGTCAGGGGAGCAACTCGAATGTTCCCGCCGTCTGTTCCAAAGCCAGTAACCAGCGTTTGATCCGGATGCCGCCGGCATAGCCGGTCAGATCGCCGCTGCGTCCGATCACCCGGTGGCAGGGGACTATGATGCTGAGGGGATTACGGCCATTGGCGGCGCCGACCGCTCGTACCGCCTTGGGATTGCCGATGGCGGTGGCGATATCGAGGTAACTGACGGTGTCGCCATAGGGTATGTCGCACAGTGCCCGCCACACTGCTTGCTGAAACGGTGTCCCCCTGGCTGCGAGTGGCAGATCGAACTGCTGCAGGCGACCTGCAAAGTAGGCGGCAAACTGCTCTTTGTAGGGGGCGAGTGCGACATCGTCCCGTTGCCACTCCGGCTGTGGCATGACGGGGCGTTCGCCCTGGATGAACTCCACATGGCGCAGGCCATCACCGTCGATGGCGATGAGCAGGGGGCCGCGGGCGCTTTCGCAAAAACTGTATCTCATCTTCTTTCGCTCTCGCTGTGAAGGGGGCATCACTCCAGTACAGGTTTGCCACGGGCAGACTTGATCTCCCCCTTGCGTTTCTTGGCATCGACCCGCTTGCGCTGGGAGCTGCGGGTCGGCTTGGTGGCATGGCGAGTCTTGGGGCGCCAGGCTGCTTTTTTCAGCAGTTCCACCAGGCGGTGCATCGCCTCCTTGCGGTTCATGTCCTGGCTGCGATGAGTCTCGACCCGGATCAGGATGAAGCCATCGTGGATCCGGCTGTCGCTCAGCTTGTCGAGCCCCTCTATGTAGAGCGGCGGCAGGCTCGGTGAGTGGCGGTAATCGAAGCGCAGCCAGACGGCGGAGTCGGTCTTGTTGACGTGTTGCCCGCCGGCTCCCTGGGCCCGCATGGTCTGGAATTGCAGCTCATGCCAGGGGAGGGTGACGCTATTGGAAATCACTAACATGCTGTGGTGCTCTTGTTTGGTGCAGACGTGCAGGTCGCTGCACCTTGGTGCCTCATTATGGGGCGCGCAGATCGGTTACGGGGGCGGCTCAGGTCAAGGGGACTGCAATTAGACGCTATCTACATGAGATAACACAGTAAAAATTTTTGGCACAAGAATTGATTGCTGGTTCATGACACACCATGGATTGGGAGCAACCAGATGAAGCTGATTACTGCGATTATCAAACCATTCAAGTTGGACGATGTCCGTGAGGCGATTGCCAACCTGGGGGTGGAAGGGTTGACCGTGTCCGAGGTCAAGGGATTTGGCCGCCAGAAGGGACACACAGAATTATATCGGGGGGCCGAATATCAGGTCGACTTCCTGCCCAAGGTCAAGCTGGAGATCGCGACCGCCGACGACAACGTGGAAGGGGTGATCGAAGCCATTTGCAAGGCGGCTTATACCGGCAAGATCGGTGACGGCAAAATTTTTGTCTACGACCTGCTGCAGGCGGTGCGCATCCGGACCGGCGAAGGGGATGAAGAGGCGCTGTGATACATCCGCTGGATAGTGAAGGCTGGTCCTGAGCATCAGGGGATGGCGCATGGCCTCGTCATGAGGCCGCGCCGACCGCCTGTCTCGCTATCAACAATAAGGCCGGATGGCATGCCATCCGGCCTTATTGTCATGCCCGCTCTTCGGTGAGGGGTCTCACGCTCAGCACGGGAGCGGCATCTATCTCGTCGGCATTCATCATCGACGAGATGCGCTGCAGGGAGGAGAGCAGCAGAGTCTGCTCCCAGGGCTCCAGTGCCTGAAAACGCTGGATGAAGCACTCCTGCAGCGGTCTGGGGGCCTGGTTCAGCAGGGCCCGACCGGCGTCGGTCAGGGTGGCATGTACCTTGCGCTTGTCAGTTTCGCTGCGAATGCGCTGCACCAGCTGGCGGCTCTCCAGTCGATCCATGATGGTGGTGGCCGTCGCCTGGCTCATGTTGGTGTGATTGGCCAGCTGGCGCATGGAGATCTGGCCAAGCTCGTCAATCCCTTTGAGCAACAGCAGTTGTGGTGACGTGAGACCCGCCTCCTTGATCAAGCGCTTGGAGTGCATGTCGATGGCACGAATGATCTGGCGCAGTGCTATCAGCACTTCATCATGTTTTTCCATGGGGAACCGGGTCGTCAGGAGGATTTAAGGGGGCAAATTCTGCTCTTGCCAGAGGAAAACGTCAATATGGTTACGACTCTAATGGTTTATGTTCAAAGTATTTTTGTGTTAGTTTAGCCCCCTCTTTGCAGAATTAGCGCTGACATTTGAGGAGTGAAGATGACCAATGAACTGGATATCAAGACCCTGGTAAGCGGGTTGAAAGTGGTGCGTGTACGCTATGAACTGCCGGATACATCGGCTTTTGTACGCTACCAGCCCGCCTACGACGAAGACCCCAACAATCTGAAGGTCCATCACTATGATGGTGAGCTTCCCCTCTCTTGTAGTGAGACAGGTACTTTCAACCTAAAGGAGTTGGTCAACGAGTTGCGCTATGCCTATGTGCTGGTTCATCTCTTCCCCGACGAGAGTGCCATGAACTTCTACCTGACTGGCCTGGATACCGGTCTGGCGCAGCTGGAGTTCATCGGCGGCTCCTATGACTTCAACCGTCTCTGGATCACCAGCGGTATCTCCAACCTCGGCGTACCCATGGCCATCTTCCTTGGCAAGCGTCATGCAGTGAATGGCCAGCCGTCGGTTTCCCTGGTGGATCATCGTGAACAGGCGGCCGGCAAGCTGGTCTATCGCGCCATCGGCGGTGCCGGCGAGCACGTTGGCGAAGACTTTTTCAACCACGACTAAGGAGGCTGGATGCGAGCAAGCAAAGGGCTGTTGAAAGGCCTCAATCCCACCATGGCCATGACGGCACTCACCGTCATCACCCTGTTTCTGTTGTTCGGGGTCTTTGTTCCCGATACGGCCGCAGCCTGGTTTACCGGCGCCAAGGATCAGATCATTGCCGGGTTCAAGTGGTACTACATTCTGGTGGTCGCCCTGTTCCTGTTCTTCGCTGTCTATCTGATGTTCAGCCGTTTTGGCAACATCCGGCTGGGTGACGACGACCAGGTACCGGAGTTCGGCTACTTTGCCTGGTTTTCCATGCTGTTCAGTGCAGGCATGGGGATTGGACTGGTGTTCTGGAGCATCGCCGAGCCCATGTATCACCTGCAGGACAATCCCTTCATCACCGAGGGAATGACTCCCGAGGCGGCTCAGGTCGCCATGCGCCTCACCTTCTTCCACTGGGGCCTGCACCCCTGGGCCATCTATGTGATCGTCGGTCTGTCGCTGGCCTTCTTCAGCTACCGCCGCAAGTTGCCGTTGGCGATCCGTTCCGTGCTCTATCCCATTCTCGGTGATCGCATCTACGGTTTCTGGGGCCATGCCGCCGACGTGCTGGCGGTATTCGGCACAGTGTTCGGGGTGGCGACTTCCCTTGGTCTTGGCGTCTCCCAGATGAATACCGGCCTCAACCAGATGTTCGGGATGGAAATCTCTCAGGCCAATCAGCTGTGGCTGATCGGCGGCATCAGCCTGGTGGCCACCCTGTCGGCCGTCTCCGGTGTGGGGCGCGGGGTCAAGTTGCTCTCCGAGCTCAACATCTGGCTGAGTGTTTTCATTCTCGGCCTCTTCCTGGTGCTGGGCCCGACCACCTATATTCTCAACGCCTATGTGCAGAATATCGGTGACTACCTGCAGAACATCATTCAGCTGAGCTTCTGGACCAACACCGAAGCCAATGGCACCTCGGCCTGGCAGTCGAGCTGGACCGCCTTCTACTGGGGGTGGTGGATCGCCTGGGCACCGTTTGTCGGCATGTTCATCGCCCGCATCTCCAAGGGCCGAACCATTCGCGAGTTCGTACTCGGCGTCCTGCTGGTGCCCTCCCTGCTCGGCATGCTGTGGCTCACCGTATTTGGTGGCACCGCCATGAATCTGGAGCTGTTTGGCGATGGTGGCGTGGTGGCGGCCGTCAATCAGGACGTGACCCTGGCGCTCTACAAGACGGTAGATCTATTGCACTGGGAGACCTTCGGCTGGATTGCCAAGGGGGTGCTGACCCTGCTGATCTGCACCTACTTCATCACCTCCAGTGACTCGGGCACCCTGGTCATCACGACTCTGCTCTCCATCGGGGATCAGGATCCTCCCGTGATGCACCGTGCCATCTGGGGGCTGGGCGAGGGCTTGGTAGCCGCCATCCTGCTGGTATCGGGCGGGCTGGCTGCCCTGCAGGCGGCCAGCATCATAGCCGCGCTGCCGTTCTCTGTGATCATGCTGGCCATGTGCTATTCGCTGATGCTGGGACTCAAGCAGGAGAGTCAGCGCCAGTTCGAGTATCGCCAAAACCTCAAGCGCCACGATGGCTCAACCCATATGAGCCTGCTGGACCGGATTGGCCCTGCCTGACGGGCGGACATGACAAAGGGGGCTCAGGCCCCCTTTGCATCGACAGCGGCCGTACCGACGATGTTTTCCCTGTGGGAAATTACCGTCGGTACGGCCGCTTTTTATTGGGTGGTTGTGGCTGGAAGCCTTACTCCTCGATAAAGGTCCACTCATCCTTGACCCGGCTGATGGCGTCGGTACGCCGCTTGGCCAGCTGGGCTCTGATCTCCTCTCCCTTGAAGCCTGCCGCAACAATCTCTTTCACCGGCACGGCTTGCGCGGCGGCCAGCGCCTCGGCCACATAATCCGGCTCGGCATAGACCCGCTCCTCGAAGCCGGTGCGACCGTGAAAATCGGCGCGGCAGGCATCAAGCAACTGGGCGAAACGTTCCGGTCTGCGCCAGGCGTCGGCCTTGTCGAACACCTTGAGCAGGGTGGCGGGTTTTAGTTCAAACGCGATATGGATGTGGGTGTGCAGATCGCTCACCAGCAGCGCCAGATCCCGGCACTCGTTGGGGACCCGAAAGCGCTGGCAGAAGTCGCGGATGAGGGGCAGCCCCTTCTGGCCATGGCCGTGATGGCTCGGCCAGAACTCCTTGGGCGTCAGCCCCTTGCCAAAGTCGTGGCAGAGGGCGGCGAAGCGTACCGTCAGTTCGGGGGAGAGGCGACAGGCCTGTGCCAGCACCATCATGGTGTGGATGCCGGTGTCGATCTCCGGGTGCCACTTGGCGGGGGCGGGTACCCCGAACAGGGCATTAAGCTCGGGGAACAGCGCCTTGAGGGCGCCGCACTCGCGCAATACCTCGAAAAACACCTGCGGTGTCGGGCCCAGCAACACCTTCTCCAGCTCCTTCCAGACCCGCTCCGGGGTGAGGTGGGCCAGCTCGCCTGCGGCCGTCATCTCGCTCATCAGGGCCAGGGTTTCGGGGGCAATCACGAATCCCTGGGCGTGGAAGCGGGCGGCAAATCGGGCCACTCGCAGGATGCGCAGGGGATCTTCGGCAAAGGCGGGGGAGACGTGGCGCAGCAGCCGGTTTTCCAGATCCCGGATACCGCCGTAGGGATCGTGGAGCTGGCCCTCTTCATCCTCGGCGATGGCATTGATAGTGAGATCCCGGCGCAGCAGATCCTGCTCCAGGGTCACATCGGGGGCCGCATGGCAGACGAAGCCGGTGTAGCCCTGGCCCTGCTTGCGCTCGGTCCGGGCCAGAGCGTACTCCTGCTGGGTCTTGGGGTGGAGAAACACGGGGAAGTCGCGACCAACCTGGGTAAACCCCAGCGCCAGCATCTGTTCCACGGTGGCGCCCACCACTAGATGATCCCTGTCGCCCTGCGCCAGTCCCAGCAGCCGATCCCGTACTGCGCCCCCAACCAGATAAGTCTGCAAACCCTGTACCTCTTCAGCAATGATGGGGCCGAGTATATCGTCTTTGCGGCGGCTTTGCTGCCGGGGGCGAGGGAGGGAAAAAATCCCTCTGCGGTGCTTTGACTTCATCTGGGGGAGGCCTTACCCTGCCGCACACATGAGCGCTCGCCATACCCTCCGTCGCCTGTTGCAGGGCATGTCGGTATATGGTGAACCGAAGGAGCCGGAGAGTTCCTTTTCATATCAGATACATGAGAACAATGTGAACCAATCAACCTTCGCTAGCCGGGTGCTGGACTGGTACCAGCTCCACGGCCGCAAGACCTTGCCCTGGCAGCAGGAGAAGACCCCCTATCGGGTCTGGGTCTCCGAAATCATGCTGCAGCAGACCCAGGTCGCCACTGTTATCCCCTATTACCAGCGTTTCATGGCGCGCTTTCCCGATGTGGTCGCGCTGGCAGATGCCCCCGTAGACGAAGTGCTGCACCACTGGACCGGTCTTGGCTATTACGCCCGGGCCCGCAATCTGCACAAGGCGGCCCGGCAGATCCGCGATCAGCATCAGGGAGTCTTCCCGGAGCAGTTTGACGAGGTAGTGGCCCTACCGGGCATTGGTCGCTCCACCGCTGGCGCCGTGCTCTCCCTCTCCCTCGGACAACTCCACGCCATTCTCGATGGCAACGTGAAGCGGGTGCTCACCCGCTGGCTTGCCCTGCCGGGCTGGCCTGGCCAGAAACAGGTGGAAAACGAGCTGTGGGAGATAGCGACCCGCCTCACCCCCAGGTTGGGGGTGGCCCAATACAACCAGGCCATGATGGACATGGGGGCCACCATCTGTACCCGCAGCAAGCCCGCTTGCGAGCGCTGTCCGGTACGGGATGATTGCCAGGGGCTGTCGCAGGGCAAGCCCACCGACTACCCCAACAGCAAGCCCAAGAAGAGCATTCCGGCGCGCACCGGCATCATGCTGCTGATCCGCCACGGTGACGAACTGCTGCTGGAAAAGCGTCCGCCACAGGGGATCTGGGGCGGGCTCTATTGCTTCCCTCAGGTAGCATCGCTGGCCGAGGTCAACGGGGTGTTGCAGGGGCTGGGCCTCAATGGCAGCAGTTATCGGGAACTGGCGGGTTTTCGTCACACGTTCAGCCACTTCCATCTCGATATACAGCCGCTGCTGATAGAGACGGACAAGGCGCCGGCCCTGCGTCTCATGGAAGCGGATAACCGACTCTGGTATAACTTACGCCATCCTGCACAGGTGGGGCTGGCAGCCGCCACGGCCCGCCTGCTCGCCTATCCGGACTTACAACCACAGAGGTCAACATGAGCCGTACCGTATTTTGCCAACGTCTGAAGAAAGAGGCGCCGGGTCTCGATTTCCAACTCTACCCGGGCGAGCTCGGCAAGCGGATTTTCGACAACATCAGCAAGGAAGCCTGGGCCGAATGGCAGAAGAAGCAGGTGATGCTGATCAACGAGAAGAAGCTCAACATGATGAATCTCGAGCATCGCCAGTTGCTGGAGACAGAGATGGTCAGCTACCTGTTTGACGCGGGTGAAGTCCAGATCGACGGTTATACCCCTCCCAGCCAGTGAGCTGAGAGAGCGTAAAACGGTTATCCCCTCCTGGTACAAGCCAATAAGTGACGGGCGGCCCGGCCGCCCGGTTTGAGGATCCTATGGGCCGAATTCTTTGGCTGCTGTGTGCTTTGCTGTTTCTCTCTGCCTGCTCATCTTCTCCCAAGCCCAGCGGGAGCGACGATGATGATCTGGTCAACGGCAAGGACATTCGCGGTTTTGAACACATGATCAGCGCGCTTTCCCATAACGTGAACGAGATATGGGGGCGGGAGGCGCTGTTTGCGGGCAAGTTTGACTACGTCAAATACACGGATCAGTACAAGAGCCGGGCCCACATCGACTTTTCCACCGGTCACATCATGGTGGAGACGGTCTCCGGGATTGAGCCCCGTGCCCACCTGCGCCGCGCCATCATCGAAACCCTGCTGACGCCGGACGATCCGGCGGAAGTTGATCTCTACTCGGATCGGGAGATCATGCCTGGTGGCGAGCCTTTTCTCTATGGGCAGGTGCTGGACAACCAGGGGCAACCGATCCGCTCCACTTGGCGGGCAGAGCGCTATGCCGACTATCTGCTCAACACGGCGATGAAGAAACGCACCCTGGGGATCCGCAACATCTTCTTCATCGATATCCCCATGGTGGCCAACCATGAGGATAAACGAGGCTACAAGTACGCCAGCATCATCCGGGAGGCATCCCGCAAGTACGGTGTTGCCGAGAGCCTGATCTACGCGGTGATCAAGACGGAGAGCAGCTTCAACCCCTATGCGGTGAGCCATGCCAATGCTTATGGCCTGATGCAGGTGATCCCGGCCACCGCCGGACGCGATGTCTATGTGCGGGTCAAGGGCAAGAGTGGTCAGCCGACCCGGGAAGACCTGTTCAACCCCGCCTACAACATAGACGTGGGGACGGCCTATCTGCACCTGCTGCAGACCGTCTATCTGGCGGATATTCAGGATCCCCAGTCCCGTCGCTATGCGGTGATCTCCGCCTACAACGGTGGCGCCGGCGGTGTGCTCAACACCTTCTCCAGCGATCGCAAGGCGGCGCCGGGCCGGATCAACCAGCTTTCCCCCGAGGCTGTCTATCAGGTACTGACCGAGCAGCATCCCAAGGCGGAGGCGCGCCGTTACCTCTACAAGGTCAATCAGGCCGAGAAGGGGTTCAAACGCTCCTTTGCCAGGCAGGCGGGATAACCGGCAATAACGACAAAGGGCGCTTGATATCAAGCGCCCTTGTTGGTTCTGACTGGCATGGTGTTGCCATTATTTACCGATGAAGCCACCTTTGGCCTGGGGAGCCGCGCCCACTTTCTCCAGTGATTCCACTTCTACCTCGGTCTTGTTCCAGCTGTGGTCCACTTCACCGCGGATGCGGATCAGATCGTCCGGACCCACTTCGACGCCACGCCATACGTCCTGATCCACTTCGACTTCTACCTCGCCGCTGGCATCGCGGAACAGGTAGTTTTCGTCGCCCAGGTGTTTGACCAGCTTGCCTTCGAGGGTGGCCCAGCTGTCATCAGCCAAGTCTTTCAGTTGCGCGACGGAAACCTTGTTCTGCTCCTGGGGGCCGGTGTAGGCCGCCATGGCGAAAGAAGAGACAGACATCAGGGCCACCAGTCCGATTACGCTTGCTTTGTTCATTTTTATGCTCCTGTCGTTGGTATGGGGCCATTTTGGCGAGGCAGGTGTGAAACAAGCGTGAAAGAACGGCACTTTTTGCCGACGAATGAGAGCGCAATCGATTTAATCGCACAGCTCGGTGTGTTCAATTTCATTTGAATCTGTAATCTGTCGTCTGGTTAGTAAGGGGCTGGTTCGACGCATTCCCGACGTCGTTGCGGCTTGAGGACGAGTTGCGGGCTCTGCCTGCTCAATCAATGAGAATAACAATATGAAAAAATGGCTTGTTTGTTTATTGGGGTTACTGGCGCTGACCGCTCAGGCGGTGGAGCGCCCGAGCTTTTCCCGGATCGTGATGTTTGGTGACAGCCTCTCGGACACCGGCAAGATGTACAAGAAGATGAAGGGGTATCTCCCCTCCAGCCCTCCCTATTATGAGGGGCGTTTCAGCAATGGCCCGGTCTGGTTGGAACGGTTGCGAGACGAACACTTCCCCGGGCTTCAGCTGGCTAACGAGGCTGAAGGTGGGGCGACGGCGGTGGCCTACAACAAGCTGGGCTGGCTCAACTTCTGGGCCTGGGATCCCAAGTATCAGGTGATCAACAACCTCGACTACGAGATCGATCAGTTCCTGGCGAAGGACAGCTTGCGTCCCGACGATCTGGTGGTGATCTGGGTGGGGGCCAACGACTATCTGGCCTATGGCTGGAATCAGGAGAAGGATGCCGATCGGGTGATCGAGACCATCCGCTTGGCATCCAACCGACTGGTGCTCAACGGGGCGCAGCAGATCCTGCTGTTCAACATCCCGGATCTGGGCAGAACTCCATCCGCCAACAGCATGAAGGTAGTGGATCAGGTACGCCACGTAGCCAGCTATCACAACCAGCGGCTGCTCAATCTCTCGCGCGAGCTGGCCCCCCTTGGCATCGTCAAGATGTTCGAAGTGGACAAGCAGTTTGACGAGATGGTCGGTGATCCCCAGAAATTCGGGCTGAGCGACATCGAGCACGCCTGCTATGGCGGCGGGTATCTATGGAAGCCCTTCTCCGATGCGAGCGAGGCGCCAGCCTTGAGCGTCCCAGAGCGTCTGGCGGTGGCCGGCAACCCGATCCTGGCCCAGGCTGTTGTGAGCCCGCAAGCGGCCCGCAGTGCGGCAGCCCGGAACTGCGATGAACACATGTTCTGGGATCAGGTGCACCCGACCGCGACAGTGCACAAGGCGATGGGGGAGCGGGTCGCCGCCTTCATCGAACAGCATTACGAGTTTATTCGTCGCTGATCCGCGATCTGTAAACACCGGTGCGGGGCCAACATCATGTTGGCCCCGCATTTTTATGGCTCCCTTTCCTGTGCCGTTTACATGTCACAACTTTGTCTAAAAATCAGACGCTTGTGCTGTGTTTGTGAACGTTTCTGGGTTATGGTGTTTTTTGTTAATTGGTATCAAGCACTTGAAAATGGACTAACGTTAATATGCTGCGATCGCAGTCGATGTGGTCGTGCCCATAAGATGGGGTGGTATCAAGCAACCCCTCCTACATAAAGTTGCAGAGGCTAAAACATGAAAAAGTCATTGATTACCTTGTTGGTTACCGGCTTGCTCGCGGCCAATGCCCAGGCAGCAGGCCAAGACAACACCTGGTATGGCGGTGCCAAGCTGGGTTGGTCCAACTTCTACGGCATTGATGAAAGCAACAATTTTACCCTTGGCGATGAAACCAACGATGCACTGGGTGCCGGTGCTTTTGCCGGTTATCAGGTGAACCAGAATCTGGGTATCGAGCTGGGTTATGACTACCTGGGCAAATACAAGTATGACGCTACCACTGCCGCCGGTACTGCCTTCGGCGATAGCGTGAAGTCCCAGTTGGCTCAGCTGACCCTGAAGCTGGGTTTCCCGGTCACCGAGAGCCTGGATCTCTACGGTCGTATCGGTGGTGGTTATGGTTGGGCTGACAGTGAACGTTTCGACAGTGACAGCCGCTTCGTCGTCGTCGGTGCCTTGGGTGCCGAGTACGCTTTCAACCGTGACTGGGCCGCACGCCTCGAATATCAATACTCAACACCTTATGGCAGCCGTGAAGACACGGGTGTGCGCATGGACAACGGTCTGCTCTCGCTGGGTGCCGTTTACCGCTTCGGTCAGGTCGCTCCCGTGGTTGCTGCACCCGCTCCCGAGCCGGCGCCCGAGCCCGTGATGGTCGAGAAGCAGTTCACCCTGAGCTCCGATGTGCTGTTTGACTTCAACAAGGCCACTCTGAAGCCGGAAGCGGGTCAGGCGCTGGACTCCCTCTATAGCCAGATTGAGGAGGCCCGACCCAAGGATGGGGTGGCGACCGTGATCGGTTACACCGACCGTATCGGTTCCGATACCTATAACCAGAAGCTCTCCGAGCAGCGTGCCCAGAGCGTAGCCAACTACCTGGTCGGCAAGGGTATTCCCGCCTCCAAGGTCAATGTGGAAGGTCGTGGCGAGTCCTCACCGGTCACTGGGGACAGCTGCGTCAGCAAGTCCAAGCGCGATCTGATCGTCTGTCTGGCACCGGACCGTCGTGTGGAAGTGAAGGTGGAAGGGGTGGCCGAGGTTCAGGAGTAATTTCCTGATCCTGACCCGAACTAGCGGGGCTGTGCGAGCAGCCTCATATTGAATAGCCAAAAGCCAGTCAATTCAATTGACTGGCTTTTTTGTTGATAGTGACGAGCAGATGGCAAGACATCAGGACGGGAGCGGCATTACCCGGTTGCGGCCCAGATCCTTGGCCTTGTAGAGCATCTTGTCGGTGCGTTCGACCAGGCTGTCGACACCCTCCTGACCATTGTGCTCCGCCACCCCGAATGAGGCGGTGATGTGGTCGATGCGACGGCCAGATTTGCGGTCCAGTACCGACATACGCTCGATGGCGCGCCGGATGCTTTCCGCCATCTGCCTGCTGAGTGCCAGATTGCGATGGGGCACCAGCAGGGCAAACTCCTCGCCGCCGAGGCGATAGGCCGTCACCCCCTCCTTGCAGGCATCGCGTAGCCGCTTGCTGAAAGCCCGCAGCACCTGATCCCCCAGCAAGTGGCCATACTCGTCATTGAAGTTCTTGAACCTGTCGATATCGGCCAGGATCAGCGAGAAGGGGTGCTTGCTGCGAATCAATCCTTCCAGTTCGAAATCGAAGGCGCGCCGGTTGAGCAGATTGGTGAGGGCGTCTTCGTTGGCCAGTTTTCGAGTCTCGTTGAGCGCCTCGCGCAGCTCCTTGATCTCTTTCTCGGCATTGCTGAGCTGGTTGCGAAAGTGCATGGTGGACATGCGCACATCGCGGGATTCGCGCACCAGATCCCGCAGGATCCCCATGGTGTCTTCCAGACTCAGCCCCTCGTCGTCGATCTTGCTCAGCTTGTCGAAGCTCTTGTCGAGCATCTCCTGAAACAGGCCGGTATCAGAAATGGCATCCTGCATCGAGTGGCCCAGCTCGTTGGCCATGGCGGCGAGGCTGAGTTTCATCGCCTCCATCTGCTGTTCATCCTGGGCAGCGAGGTGCTGGTGATAGAGGCGCTCGCAGGTGGTCAGCGAGCAGGTGCCCTGCAGCTTGATGGCCTGATCGATGGCCTGGTTGAGCTCGGGCATGCTGGCCGACACATAGTTGTACCAGAGATGATAATTGTCAGGTGTGGTGGGGATTTGGTACTTGATCATCAGGGGAACCGCCTGTTTGAGATAGGCGGCTGACTGGGCAAAGGTGTCCTTACTCATGAGTTCTGTGTCTCACATACCGGCAAACTGAGGAGAGTATGACAGAGAGAGTGGCCAAAAGGCAGCCGATGGATGCCATTCGCCCCCCCCTCCGATATAATGGCACCGTTACCACCAATCCTAAGGCCTGCTTATGTCTCAAAAAGATCCTTTCCTCGAACGCGAGGCCGAAAAATACGAGAATCCCATCGCCAGCCGAGAGCTGATTCTTGACCTCATCAAGGGCCATGAAAAGCCCATGTCCCGTGAAGGGTTGGCCAAGGTCCTCAAGCTGACCGATGAAGAGCCGTTGGAAGCCTTGCGTCGTCGCCTGCGCGCCATGGAGCGCGACGGGCAACTGGTATTCACCCGCAACCAATGTTACGCCCTGCCGGATCGTCTGAATCTGGTCAAAGGCTATGTGCTCGGCCACAAAGATGGCTTCGGTTTTCTGCGTCCGGAAGGTGGTGGTCCGGATCTGTTTCTGAATAACCGCGAGATGCAGCGCCTGATGCATGGCGATTACGCCCTGGTGCAGCCGACCGAGATCGACCGCAAAGGCCGTCAGGAGGCGCGTCTGGTGCGCCTGCTCAAGGCCCGCGAGGCGGACATCGTCGGCCGTTACTTTGTCGAAAACGGTGTCGGTTTCGTGGTACCCGACGACAGCCGCATCGGCCAAGACATCATCATCCCGGAAGGGGAGAACAAGGGCGCGCGCCAGAGCCAGGTCGTGGTCGTGCGCATCAACCAGCGCGCCACCGCCCGTTTCAACGCAGTCGGTACCGTATTGGAGGTGCTGGGTGAGAACATGGCGCCCGGCATGGAGATCGAGATCGCCCTGCGTACTCACGGCATTCCCCACACCTGGCCAGAGGAGGTGACCAAAGAGGTCGCCGGTCTGGGTGAAGAGGTGCCGGAGAAGGCCAAAGAGGGACGCATCGACCTGCGCGCCCTGCCGCTGGTCACCATCGACGGGGAAGATGCCCGCGACTTCGATGACGCCGTCTTCTGTGAAGCCAAGCGCGGTGGCGGCTGGCGCCTGTGGGTCGCCATCGCCGACGTCTCCGCCTACGTGAAGCCGGGCACGGCCCTCGATACCGAGGCCTACCAGCGCGGCAACTCGGTCTACTTCCCCGAGTTCGTGGTGCCCATGCTGCCGGAGGTGCTCTCCAACGGCCTCTGCTCGCTCAACCCGCAGGTTGACCGCCTCTGCATGGTGTGCGAGATGACCATCTCCGCCGCCGGCCGCATGTCCGGCTACAAGTTCTACGAAGCGGTGATGAACTCCCACGCCCGCATGACCTACACCAAGGTGGCGGCGATCCTGGATGGCGATCCCAAGTTGCGCCAGCAGTACGAGCCGCTGGTGGGTCACATCGAGGAGCTCAACAACCTCTACAAGGCGCTCAAGCATGCCCGCCATCAGCGCGGTGCGGTGGAGTTCGAGAGCGAAGAGACCCGCTTCATCTTCAACGCCCAGCGCAAGATCGACCGCATCGTGCCGCTGGTGCGCAACGACGCCCACAAGATCATCGAAGAGTGCATGATCCAGGCGAACGTGGCCGCTGCCCGCTACATCGAGAAGAACGAGGCTGCTGCCCTGTTCCGGGTGCACGACCGCCCGGGCGAAGAGCGCCTGACCGGCTTCCGCGACTTCCTGGCCGAACTGGGTCTGGAGCTCAAGGGAGGCCTCGAGCCCGAGCCGAAGGACTTTGCCGAGCTGGCTGCCAAGTTCGAGGGGCGCCCGGATGCGGAGCTGCTCTCCACCATGTTGCTGCGCTCCATGCGCCAGGCCATCTATCAGGCTGACAACATCGGTCACTTCGGTCTGGCTCTGAAGTCCTACGCTCACTTCACCTCGCCGATCCGTCGTTACCCCGACCTCATCCTGCACCGGGCGATCAAGTATCAGACCGCCAAGGAGCAGCAGGGTAACCTGCGCCACAAGTGGACTCCGAGCGGTGGCTACCACTACCAGCTGGACGAAGTGGACCCGATGGGCGAGCACTGCTCCATGACCGAGCGCCGCGCCGATGATGCTACCCGCGACGTGGCCGACTGGCTCAAGTGCGAGTACATGCTGGATCACGTGGGTGACGAGTTCGACGGCGTCATCGCCAGCGTCACCGGCTTCGGCTTCTTCGTGCGTCTGGCCGAGATCCACATCGACGGTCTGGTGCACGTCAGCACCCTCACCAACGACTACTACCAGTTCGACCCGCTGCACCAGCAGCTGATCGGCGAGAACTTCCGCCGCCGCTACCGTCTGGGTGATAAGGTGCGGGTCAAGGTGATGGGCGTGAACCTGGACGATCGCAAGATCGACTTCGTGATGGTGGAAGAGCCCCTCAAGATCACCGGCAAGAACGCCAAGCAGGCGGTACGCAAGATGGCCGAGATCAAGAAGGAGAAGGCCAAGAGCGCCGAGCGCCACGACAAACGCAAAGAGAAAGAGGGCAAGGACCACGGCAAATCCGCCAAGGGCGGCCGTGCCAAACCCAGCAACAGACGACCGGGCAAAAAAGCGCGCGACAAGGCCAAGGGGTAAGCCCTTCGGCCATGGCTTGGGTCCGGCGACCCGGGCTGAGGCCGTAAGGGGCTGATGGCCCCGGGTTCTCTTCGCCAGCGCCCGATAGTCCCGGAGACGAAAAAAATCCGAACCCTGTTACCGGGGTTCGGATTTTTTATTGTCATCGAAGTGGGGAGGGGCTGCCACTACTGTTTATGTACTCTCCCGGTGTAGCGTTTCTCACCTCCGCCACGTTTTTATGCGGTGGTTTTGGCATAGGTAGCGGCCTTTAGCTCTAAGTATTTAGCGACCACCGCTACCAGCGGTATCCAATTCTTATTTGGCTGGCAATCTGAATACTTGTAGTGATCTCGGGTTTCTAACATTTTTAGGTCGGTATTGGCGAGCGCACTCAGACCACCGATGAAACCAATATACTGGCAACCCGCTTCCAGTAATGTAGGTGCGTTTGCTACGAGCGCTTGAATGGTTGGTTCACGGCCTGTTTCGGTTGCTGATGTGTTGGCTTCGCTGGTGCTCCGTTCAATGGCTGCACGTATGGTGGACAGGGCATAGTGTTTATCTGTGCTCGGTGGCTCGGTTACCACTGGCTCTATGGTGTGTAGCATATCGGTCCATGTCATTCGACGATAGTTTGAAGGCCAATCACCAATGTTATCCAAGGGAAGGACGGTCAGTGCCAAGTAATGGAATTGGCACGTCCCATAAACAGTATTCGGCAGGGCGCGTCGAATTGCGATCTCTTGTTCCTGCAACTGTTCGGTAAGTGCGCTACTAGAGGGATGTGTAAAGAATTTTGCCTCTATCACTAGTGCGGTGTCACCGTGTCGAAAAAAGAGATCTGGCACAACAGCCCTTGCCTTTTGAGCTGATTCAATATCATCTGCCCAGCCAGGTTGGTTTGGTTTAACCACATCTCGAATCGGGTTCAGTTCGGCAACAGCCTCAGTGTCGTTTAATCGTTTCGATGCACACCAAGGTAGACCCAGTTGTTTAAAAAGGGCTCCTAAGCCTGCAAAATCATCTGCCATAAGCAAGTGTGGTAACAACATTGTCGCGTATTGGCGTTCACTGCGGGCTGTATCTGAGAAGAAGTAAGGCATCTTGTGATCCTGTGACGGGATTAAGCGGGAGTTAGGGGGACAACATAGTGCCTATCCGCTTCAGGCGGTCAATCGTCGAGTTGTTGACTCCTACATGGCACTCAAAATGATGGCTATCCCTCTAGACTGCAGTGTCAGGGTGTTTTTCCATATTTTCGATCAGAGATATGGTTAATACCATCAGATGTGGGTACTTCTCCAAGAGCAAATGGATTGACACCTTCAAGGCAGCCGACGTTGTAGGCGAAAACGCTTGGCTCGGAGCGACGCTGATGGTGGGTATATATGCCGCAGACTTTGCAGAAATAGTGTTTGGCCGTACGTGTATTGAATTGATACAGAGTTAGTAATTCTTCACCTTGAAGGATGCGTAGACTGGCGACAGGAACAGAAGAGCAAATGGCGCCACGACGACGGCAGATAGAACAATTGCAACGCCTTGGGTTTTCGACCCCGTTCGGCAAGCACAGCTCAATAACAACCCCGCCACAATGGCAAATTGCTCTGTGGATCGGACTGATTTGAACGTTCCCGATAGCTTTGAAATCTGTCATTTTTCAGTAAACCTCAATGCCAAATTAAGGTGTGAACAATACTACATCACCATTAAATTTGTACTTCGTAAATTCTAAAACAACCCCACACAAAAAAATATAAAACGCGGTGAATAACTTTTGGGATTTTCAGGTACGTTCTCGATTTTTCCGCATTGCCTCAATGTGAGATTCCGAGAAACATTCACAATGAACGACACAATATTGCTTGCTTGTAATAAACGAATAGTTTTTGTATACATCCGTAGCAGGGTTAATGATATAGATTTTTCTGGTTTTTGACTTTGACATACTTGATAAGAATGGCAATGTATCCAAGAAGTAACTACGTATAAAGAAGTCATCAGGTGCTAAACTAAGCCCTATAATGTATACGTCTTGAGTAAATGCAAATGCAAATTCTGGCTTGTACCACATAACCGCATTTGCTCTAACATCGAATGACTTCCCATACCCTGGCAAAACAAGAAATGGATCTATCTCTGAATTCCGTTTTGGCTTAAGCCACTCAGACTTTGAAATAAGGTTAGGAGAATAATACATTTCAACATCCATCATCCCCTTTGTGTACTCCATGGATTGCCACCCTAAATTGATTTGAGATTTATGGAAGTACTGAACCTCTCCTAGGCGCCAATTTACCGAACCATGTAATTTACACAGCTTAACTTTATTACCTTCGAATTTGTATGTGTACTCTTTACCAATAAGCTCTAAAGCACGCTCCAACAAAGGATCCCAATTGAATGAAAGTACAATATCTCCTTCATGCAGTTCATTTGCAAAATCAATATATAGCTGAGGAATAGATTCCCCTTCTGGGGTCATTTCTATTAGGGTTTTGGCTAAGAAATACCTTAAGTTAATTTTTTCTTTTGAACCATTATTTGACCAGCGTTCACCACCACCATATTCTCGCAGTTCTATATACTCCAAAAAAGTACACAAATCAGAAAAACTTACGTTGGAATAATCAACAGTTTCTGAATCTTTGACCTGAAAACATGCCTTAGCATAGTTGTTCACACGTTGGTAAATACCATTGCACTCTATCTCAAACATTTCCATTGCTTTAGTTAGTAGTTTAGAGGTCAAAGGAACACCGGCTGCTGCCGAAAAACCAGCACCAAGTATAAAAGTCCGATTCTTCATGATCTCTTTCTCAATATTCATAGATGACTCCTAAGCACCCAACGTCGAAAACGGATCGCAGCGTAGTTTTGTCCCTAGCTGCACCTTGTTAAGCCCTTTCTCTAGCAGTAGTAAAATAGCTATTTTCAAGATATTTATACCAATGTTCAAAGGTTTCATTTTCTCCTTTGGGGGCATAAGGATTACCATTTTTGTAAAGCGTACCACCGATCAAATAATGAGAAATACGGATTTTCAGTACATCGTCAGAGATAGAAAGACTATTGAATTTTGAGGAGTGCCTTTCCTCACCAATGAAATAAAAGTATATGTGATTACTTGTATTAGAAAGATCAAAAAGTTTTTTAAATGTATCTAAATCAGGGTGGTGTGTACGAACCACTTCGATGATTATATTTGGATAGGCGGAACGAGAGGAAAATTTATTTTTGTCCCTGCCTGCAATATCAGGCTGAATGTAAGTGCTATCAGGAAATGCAATCCGCGCATCTGATTCCTTATACCACATGTAATCACTATCATTGAGTGGGCTAAAAATCACTTGCTCTTGATGAACACAATCTTTTCCGAAAATATTTGTAGAAAACTTAATTCCTGCAATATCAGCATTTACCAATTCATCATGTAGATATTTAACGCAATCATTATGTGTTGGATTGTTTTCCTCTCTCCCGAGTCTTATGCCAAAAGATGGACTTCCCACCCTTCTATAGTGAGGAGTGTTTTCATTCCTAACGGGAACAACAATACAGTCGTCTTCATTAAGAAGAGGTTCCTCTTTCATTCTTGGATAAATAGTAGGATCAAAGATGTCTTCTGCAGTATATTCTCTACCTGAGATTAGTCCTCTTGGCACGTATTATCCTTAGGCTTAACAGTGATTAAATGGAAGGTAGCTCTAACACATCAATATCGCCTTCCATCTAACACCGCTTCGTCCCGATTATGTTAATTAAAAACATTATTAAAAAATAAATCTATCACTCACCAGCCTATGAAACGAAACGTATTTGCGTGACATCCTCTTTTTGTTCGCCATTGCCGTTGTGAGGAAAAACCGTGGAGGTGTTCGCCATGGCATGTGGCGGCAAGGCTACCGCCCCTGAATTTCAGCCTCCAGTCCGCTGCTGTTTACCTGCGCGGTTTCGCTGCCCGGGCTCATGGGTAACTCCGACGAGACGGTTGCCAAACGGCTATGGTAGCGAGTGCTATCGGGGAGAGAAGAGGGGAGTGATGATTTCCTGAGTAGGATCAACAAATTAATTGGCATGGGGGGGCGTAGTGCGCCAATACGGTGAGTTTCAGGTATCAGCAAGTGCATCAGAGGGGCGGGGTATTGGCTCCCCCTGTAGTCCGCCGAGGGGAGGGCGCAAGGTCAGGATCGCCATCAGGGATGATGGCGCAGCCGCAGTTGGGCATGGATGCCCCATCTGCGGCGGTCCGTCCGACCTTGTGCTTGACCCGAGGGAAACCGCGCAGCGGTCGGATTGGCGGGGGAAGGCCTTCTTGGTGACTTCCTGGGCCAGCAAGAAGTCACTCGCCGCAGCCCGCAGGGTGGGCGAAACCCAGCATAGTGGCAATCCCGCAGGGATTGGGATGCTTGGCATAGGCGAAGGAGTTTGGCTGAACTCCCTAGGGACCGGAGTCTCTGGTATGATGCGCCATCATTTAGCGACCGGTGACGACGCCAGCATCATGCTGGTCAGGCTGCCGGTAGGGCCATTTTTCTTTGGGGCGCACTGGGTGCGACCCGACACCACGGATCTTGAACATGAGCAGTGAACTGATTTACGGCATCCACGCTGTGGCCGCCCTTCTCGAGCGCGAGCCGGAGCGTTTCATCGAAGTGTGGGCCCTCAAGGGCCGCGACGATGAGCGGCTGCAGCCCCTGCTGGCCGAGCTGGATGCGCTCGGCCTCAAGGTGCAGAGCGTGAACCGCAAGACCCTTGATGACAAGGCTGAGGGCAACAATCACCAGGGCATCATGGCCCGGGTGAAGGAGGCGCCCAAGCTGGCCGAACACGATTTGGCCAGTCTGCTGGACGGCTTGGCGGTGCAAGAGACTGCCCCCTTCCTGCTGGTGCTGGACGGGGTGACCGATCCGCACAACCTCGGCGCCTGCCTGCGCAGCGCCGATGCAGCGGGTGTGCACGCGGTCATAGTGCCGCGCGACAAGGCCACCGGCCTGACCCCAATCGTGCGCAAGGTGGCCTGCGGCGCCGCCGAAGTGGTGCCGCTGATCCAGGTCACCAACCTGGCGCGCACCCTGCGCGAGCTGCAGGAGCGCAATGTCTGGATCGTCGGCACCGCTGGCGAGGCGGATCACGACCTCTATCAGGCGAAACTCACTGGTCCCATGGCGCTAGTGATGGGAGCAGAGGGCAAGGGGATGCGTCGCCTGACCCGCGAGCACTGCGACGAGCTGGTGAGCATCCCGATGGCAGGGGCGGTATCGAGCCTCAACGTCTCTGTAGCTACCGGCGTCTGCCTGTTCGAAGCCGTGCGTCAGCGCCGTGCCTGACATGATGGACAGACCTCCCTTTCGCTGGGAGCAGGTCATGAATGAGCAGGAGGCCGCGCGCCTCCTCTCTTTTGCCCGCTCGCTGACGCTTGCCACCAAAAACTACCTCTGGCATGCAGGGGACAACCCGGATCTGCTGGTCAGGGTGGAACAGGGGCTGCTGCGTGCCCGAGTGGTGCTGGCGGATGGCCGCGAGTACATCAAGGAGTTCTACTGGGAGGGGGACGAGTTTCTCGACTTTCACCACCTGCTGAGCGGTGAGCCGGCCCGCTACAGCGTGGAAGCGCTGGAGCCCTGTCGGTTGCAGCTGTTTCAGCTGGCCGATCTGCGCCAGCTCTCCTGTTGGCCTTCCTGGTACCGGCATCTGCTGGAGGTGCAATTGCGCATCAAGGAGGAGAAAGAGCTGCTGCTCCTGACCGAGGGCCCCCAGGCCCGCTACCAGCATTTCCTCGCAAGCTTCCCCGGATTGGATGCCAGGGTGCCGGATCACCTGATCGCCGCCTACCTCGGCATCACCCCCATCAGCCTGAACCGCATTCGCAAACGGCTGAAAGCAATTAACAAAGGTTAATGTCGGCTGGCCGTGCCCGGATTATGCTGGCCGTTCGAATCGAGATGGAGTCGCCGATGAACTGGATCCTGAAGCCCTGGTCTGAACTGACCACTGACGAGTTGTACGAGTTGCTGGCCCTGCGCGCCGAGGTGTTCGTGGTGGAGCAGACCTGCCCCTTCCAGGATTTGGATGGATTGGATCGCCGCGAGGGAGTGTGGCACCTGCTCGGTTATCGCGGGGATCTGCTGGCCGCCTATGCCCGGATCATGGCGCCCGGGATCGGGGATGATAGCGGCGCCGCCATCGGCCGGGTCGTTACGTCGCCGAGGGCAAGGGGCGATGGCCTCGGCCATCAGTTGATCGGTGAGGCGGTGAAGGCATGTGAGACGCGCTGGCCAGCCCACAGCATCTGGCTGGGGGCACAGGCCCATCTGCAGGGCTTCTATGGCCAACACGGTTTCGTGTCCGAAGGAGAGGGGTATCTGGAGGACGATATTCCCCATATGGGGATGCGCAAGTCAGTCGCGTAACAGCGCCCTTGTCAGAGAACATCGAATGCAGAAGGGCCATCCCGCGGGATGGCCCTTCTCTTTTATCTGGCAGCGATCACTTCTTCTTTTTCTTCTTGGCTGCTTTTTTCTTGGCATCGGCCGGCTTTTTCTTCTTCACCGGTACCCGCGCCTCTTTGTGCTTGGGGCGCAGCTCGTCGATCACCCGGCGCTTGAGGCGCTCCTCGGTGTAGCGCTCGATCTTGGCGACCATGGCCATGTCGTGGGCTTCCACCAGGCTGATGGCACAGCCACGGTTGCCGGCGCGACCGGTACGGCCGATGCGGTGAACATAGACATCGGCGCCATAGGGCATGTCATAGTTGATGACATGGCTGACGTTTGGCAGGTCAATGCCGCGGGCGGCCACGTCGGTGGCGATAAGGAAGGGCACTTCCCCTTCATGGAACTTGCGGATCGACTCGATACGCTTGCTTTGCTCCATCTCGCCGCGGATCCAGGCACAGGAGACACCGGCTGCCTGCAGCTGGCCGGAGAGCTCCGCCAGCCGCTCACGAGTCTTGACGAAGATGATGGCCTTCTGGGTTTCCGGGTTTTTCAGGATATGCACCAGCAGGGCCAGCTTGTGGGCGGCGTCATCGGCCAGATGGATCCACTGGGTGATGGGGCGACGCTCGCTGCGCGGCGGTTCGGCATGCAGCTCTACCGGATCCTTGAGGATCTCGCTGGCGAACTTCTCAAGGCCAGCCCCTTCCAGGGTGGCGGAGAACAGCATGGTGTGCTTGCGATAGCGCGCCTCTTCCACGATGCGGTTCACATCCTTGATGAAGCCCATGTCCAGCATGCGATCCGCTTCGTCCAGCACCAGTACCTCGATGTCGTGGCTCTCGAACTCCTCTTTCTCGATGTACTCGAGCAGGCGGCCCGGAGTGGCGACGACGATGTCGGTGGTCTTGGTCAGGGCCGGCAACTGCTCTTCATGGCTGACGCCACCGATGATGGTTTCGATACTGAGGCTGGTGTGGGCCGCCAGCGCCTTGGCGTGGGCGGTCACCTGCAGGGCCAGTTCGCGGGTCGGGGTCAGCACCAGCATGCGGCAGGGGCCCGGCTTGCGGCGCGGGAAGTCCAGCAGATGCTGGAGCGCCGGCAGCAGGAAGGAGGCCGTCTTGCCGGTGCCGGTTGGTGCGGATGCCAGAATATCGCGGCCGTCCAGGGCTGGCTCCAGCACCATCTGCTGGATGGTGGTGGGGCGGGTGAATCCCATCTCGGCCAAGGCCCGGTTGAGGGCGGGATGCAGGTCGAAATCATCAAAGGACTGGCTCATGGCAATACTCGGTCATTTAAGGAAACGGCAGATTATAGGCGATTATCTCGTCGGCTCCTATGGCGAGAGTGGGTTAGCCGCTATAATCCCCCACCATTTTTTCGGATGACGGGGGCCAGATGGGGCGTAGCCGCGGATTTACCTTCAAGCAATTCCATGTCGATCATGACCGCTGTGCCATGAAAGTCGGTACGGACGGCATCTTGCTGGGAGCCTGGGCCCCGGTTGCCAACGTCCACCGGGTGCTGGATATCGGGACCGGCAGCGGTCTGATCGCACTGATGCTGGCCCAGCGCAGCAGATCTGACTGCGTCATCGATGCGGTAGAGCTGGATAATAATGCGGTGAACCAGGCCAGGGACAATGTGACTGCCTCCCCCTGGGCGGCGCGCATCAAGGTCATTGAGAGCGCCATTCAGGAGTATCAGGCCGCGCCTTATGATCTCATCGTCTCGAACCCCCCCTACTTCGTGGCAGGCCAGGCATTCAGCGATCCGGCGCGGGCGCTGGCCCGTCATACCGGCGCCCTCGACAGCCATGGATTGCTGGCAGCAAGCAACCGTCTGCTGGCGTCGTCCGGTGAATTGGCGCTGATTGTGCCGACCGCCATGGCGGATGAAATTTTATGCATTTCGGCAGATTATGATCTGCATGCCGTTTGTTACACAGCTGTTATCACCAGGGCTGGAAAAGAGGCAAATCGTGTTTTATTGCGGCTTGGCAGAGGATTAAATAGGTGTGACAGGGGGGAAATTGTGATCCATTCTGCTGATGGAACCTATTCCGACAGATACATCCAACTGACCAGTCCCTTCTATTTGAAGATGTAAATTTCGTCTTGAACTATTTTTTCACGCCATTATGCTGGTTGCAGATCGAGCGCCCGCTCCAGACCAGCGAAAATCACTGGTTGTGATGAAAAAACACGCGGCGCTCTTTTTTTTACCCACCTGAACACACCCGGTCAGCGACCGATAAAAACTATAACAAGCAATAAGTTACAAGACAGACGAGGTTGAACTTGACGAAATCACTCACATTGTCCGATGTACTCGGATTGGGGTTTATGACCTTCGCCTTCTATCTGGGCGCCGGTAATATCATCTTCCCGCCGTTGGCCGGTTACATGGCCGGTGAGCATCTCTCTCTGGCGATGCTGGGCTTCCTGGTGACCGCGGTCGGTCTGCCACTCATCACCATTATTGCCGTGGCCAAGGCCGGCAACGGCTGGGCCGGCATGACCAAGCTGCTGCCTGCCGGCGTGGCGACCGCGCTGGCCGTCGCCATCTACATCATCATTGGTCCGGCCTTTGCCGCACCCCGTACTGGCCTGGTAGCCTACGAGATGGGTCTCAAGCCCTTCATCGGTGACATGGGTCAGGCCGGTCTTGCCGCTTATACTGTGATCTTCTTCGGGCTGGCCATCGTGGTTTCCCTGAACCAGGGCAAGCTGATGGATGCCATCGGTAAGTTCCTGACCCCGGTGCTGATGGTGCTGTTGCTGGCGCTGGCTATCGGTGTCTTCGCCGCCCCGCAAGGCGCCATGCCGGATGCGACCGGTGACTACCAGAACAGCCCCTTCGTGAAGGGGATCCTGGAAGGCTACAACACCATGGATACCCTGGCTTCCCTGATGTTCGGTGCGCTGATCGTGGATCTGCTGCGCCAGAAGGGCATCAATGACTATCAGGGTCAGTTCAAGTATCTGGCGATCGCCGGCCTGATCTCGGCCGTGGGTCTGTCCGTGGTCTATGTCTCCCTGTTCCAGCTGGGTAATACCGCTGCGGGCGTGGCGACTGACGTCAGCAACGGCGGCGCCATCGTCAACGCCTACGTGCTGAGCCTGTTCGGCCAGCCGGGTCAGTTCATTCTGGCGGCCATCATCACCCTGGCGTGCTTCACCACTGCGGTCGGCCTCATCTCCGCCTGCTCCGATTTCTTCCATAACCTGACCGGTATGGCTTACAAGAAACTGGTTGTGTTGCTGGGTGCCATCTGTGCCGTGGTAGCCAACGTGGGTCTGAGCCAGCTCATCAGCCTCTCCATCCCCGTACTGGTTGCCATCTATCCGGTGGCCGTGGCCCTGGTGCTGGTCACCTTCCTGAAAGGTTACTTCGGTCGTCCCCGCCTGGTGTTCCGCGGTGTGCTGATCGTCGCCTTCCTGTTCGGCTGCCTGGATGGCTTGGGTGCTGCCGGCATGAAGATGGATGCTTTTGCCTTCCTGCCGCTGTTTGACAAGGGCCTGGCTTGGTTGATGCCGACCCTGCTGGCCTGCGTGGTGGGCATGGTGGTGCGCCAGAGCGAGAAACTGGCTGCCGAAGCCGCCTGAACCTCGTCACTGAAATAAACAAAAAGGCCAGCATCAGCTGGCCTTTTTGTTGTCTGGTTTTTGAACATGACCGGTTGGGAGGGTCAGATCCTTGGGCCTGTTTCGGGTTTGCCATCCATGCCATACCAGTGGGCCGCCACCCGTCCGGCGTGCCACTCGAAAGTGCCCCAGGGTTTTTGGGCCTGCCAGCGGGGGAAGTTGATCACCACCCGGTTATCCTCGTACTTGTAGAGCGAGGTGCTGATCTGGATATCGGAGAGGATCAGCAGCAGGGCCCAGCAGATGAAAATCCATTTCAGTGCTTTCCACATAGAGGTTACTCGAAGCAGATTTCGATGGTGGCACGGCCATATTCAGATTCGAAGGGCATCATGATCTTGGTGCCGTCGGCGCGGTGGGAGATGGTGTGGTTGGGACCCGAGACGATGATGGGGGTGGCCATGTCGAACTCGTAACCCTTCTCACCCAGCATGCGCTTGGCACCACCTGTGACCATGTTGGTGATCTCGCCCACCATGTCGGTCACTTCCTCGTTGATGTTGGCAGGGGCTTCACCCAGCATGCGGCGCATGATCTCCAGCGCCAGCCCCTTTTCGAAGCTGATGGAGAGGGAACCGCGGGTCTGCGGACCCACCATGCCGATGAGGCCGGAAACATCGCCACGGGCCAGTTCATCCATCTTGCGTTTCGGTTTGCCCGGTTTGAGTTCCAGCTGTGCCATGGTCGAGAGCACATTGAGCAGAGAGAGCAGGAACGGGTTTACAAAATCAGCCTTCATGATGACTTCCTACAGTGGGCGTACAGCGAGCACATTGGCCATGTGCCTCAATTGTCTTATTGGTAATAGTAAAGCCATGCTGGTGGGCCTGCTCTGAAAACGCGCTGTCGATGGCCGCATCATGCAGCTCCACCACATCCCCGCACTGGTCGCAGATGAGCAACTGCATCGGATGGGCGTGATCGAAGTGACAGCAGAAGATAAAGGCGTTGAGCGACTCCACCTTGTGGGCAAACCCCTGTTCGAGCAGAAAATCGAGTGCCCGGTAGACGGTGGGGGGTTTGGCATTGGCTTCCGTCTGTTGCAGCTGGGCCAGCAGGTCGTAGGCGCTGATGGCATTGCCGTGGGCCGCCAGCAGGCGAAACACCTGGCGACGTGTCGGGGTGAAGCGGATCCCTCTTTGTATACAGAGTCGTTCGGCCCGTTGTAAAAGTTGGTCTTGATTCATGATCGCGCAAATACCCTTTCTATTAGGCGGATACTATCACAGGGCCTCGCATGGCGCGGCGACAAAATTCATTTTCTGGGGCTGCTTCACGTTGTGATAATATCCGCCCCTTTGTTAAGCCAACCCGGATAATTCTTATGCAGGCGCAGCGTTTTTCCATCGCCCCGATGCTGGACTGGACCGATCGGCATTGCCGTTATTTTCATCGACTGATGAGCCGTCAGACCTTGCTCTATACCGAAATGGTGACCACGGGCGCCATCATCCACGGCAAGGGAGATTATCTGGGCTACAGCGAGCAGGAGCACCCCATCTCCCTGCAACTGGGAGGCAGCAATCCGGCCGATCTCGCCCACTGTGCCAAGCTGGCCCAAGAGCGCGGCTATGACGAGGTGAACCTCAACGTCGGCTGTCCGTCCGATCGGGTGCAAAATGGCCGTTTCGGTGCCTGCCTGATGGGGGAACCCGCCCTGGTGGCCGACTGCGTCAAGGCGATGCGTGACGTGGTGGATATTCCGGTGACGGTGAAGACCCGCATCGGCATCGATGATCAGGACTCCTACGAATTTTTGCAGGCCTTCATCGAGCAGGTGCGCGACGCCGGCTGTGATACCTTCATCGTGCACGCCCGCAAGGCATGGCTGAGTGGCCTGAGTCCGCGGGAGAACCGCGAGATCCCGCCTCTCGACTACCCCCGTGTCTATCGACTCAAGCAGGAGTATCCCGAGCTGACCATCGCCATCAACGGCGGCGTGACCTCCATGGAGCAGACCCTTGAGCATCTGCAGCATGTGGATGGTGTCATGATGGGACGCGAGGCTTACCAGAACCCTTATATTCTGGCGCAAGTGGACAACCGGGTGTTTGGCCTGGCGGGCGAGGTGCCAAGCCGCCACGAGGTGGTGCGCATGATGCTGCCCTACATGGAGCAGGAGCTGGCCAAGGGTAACTACCTCTCCCACATGACCCGTCACATGCTGGGCCTGTTCCAGAACATGCCGGGGGCTCGCGCCTGGCGTCGCCATCTCAGCGAGAACGCCTGCCGTCCGGGGGCCGATATCCAGGTGGTGCTGGATGCCATGGCCAAGGTGCCGGAGTTTGCCGACGCAGATGCCGCCGAGTAAGCCTCGGCCTGCGAGTGGCTCAAAGAGAAAGCGCGTCCATGGACGCGCTTTTTTTATATCTGACGAATAGCCTCAATGCCTGAACTGGTTGATCAGACGGGAGAGATCCTGCAACCGCTCCACCAGCAGGGTGATGCCGTCGAGGGCCTGTTTGCTGTTGTCGGCGGTATGGCTGGCCAGCTGGTGGATCTGGTGCACCCCCTGATCCAGGGTCGATGTCACATCCGCCTGCTGGCTCACGGCCTGGGCTATTTCGTCGCTGGTACGCGTCACCTGACCCAGCATACGGTTGATCCGATCCAGCACATCGGCCGTGGTGCCGGCATGCTGCTGGCAGCGCTCCGAGGTTTGTGCCCCCTGAGTCATGCCGTCCGAGAGCTGGCTGGTGGTCTGTTGCAGCGCCTGGATCATCTCGTGGATCTCGCCGGTGGAGGCGCGGGTCTTCTGGGCCAGGGCCCGTACCTCGTCGGCCACCACGGCAAAGCCGCGCCCCTGTTCCCCGGCGCGGGCCGCCTCGATGGCTGCGTTGAGGGCGAGCAGGTTGGTCTGATCGGCGATCTGGCCGATCACCTCCAGGATGCCGCTGATCTTCTGGCTGTCATGGGTCAGTTGCGCCAGCACGGCGTGGTTGGCGTCCAGCTCCCGATGCAACTGATTGACGGCATCCCGGGTGGTGGCCAGCGCCTGCCGACCTTCGGTGGAGACTTGCTGCACCTCGGCTACCAGCTCGCTTGCCTCCTGGGCACTGTGGGCGACGTCCCGGATCGAGTGGCTCAACTCCGTGATGGCGCTGGCCATCTGTTCACTCTGGGCACGCTGTTGCTGCAGGTGGGTGTCAATGGTCTGGATATTGCCCCTGTCATCCTCCGCCGCCTGCAGGATCTGCTGGTTGGTATCGGCAGAACGCCCGACCACGGCTTTCAGCTCCGCCTGTTTCATCTTAAGGGCCAGCTCTATGATGGCCAGGGAGTCCCGGCGCCGGGTGTAAAGTACCTGGCAGAGCCGGGTGCCCTGGGCATCACCGGCCAGTGTCTGCAGATGGCCGAGGCGACGCTGCAGATGCCAGCCATAGCCGGCCAGTGCCAGTAACGACGCCAAAAGCGGGCATAGCCAGAACGGATTGCTGGTGACGGCGGTAGCCAGGGTGGCGAGCAGGGCAGTGGTGGTGAGACCAAGCATGATCTGGCCGGGTTCGATCTGTATCCGGCTCAGCCAGGGAAGCGTCTTGCCGGTGCGCAGCTGGCGATACAGCCGCTCTGCCCAGGCAACCTCGGCCTGTGCCGGTTTGGTACGAACCGACTGGTACTCAATGGTCTCCCCACTGGCGTTGAGGATCGGGGTGACATAGGCATTCACCCAGTAAAACCGGCCCTGCTTGGTGCGGTTTTTGACCAGCCCCATCCAGCTTTTGCCCTGGCGCAGCCGTTGCCACATGTCGGCAAAGGCAGCCTTGGGCATGTCGGGGTGGCGCACCAGATTATGGGGGACTCCCTCCATCTCCTCCACCGAGTACCCGGCCACGTCACAAAAGTGCTGGTTGGCGTAGGTGATATAGCTGGCGGGATCCGTGGTCGAGATCAGCGCAATGTTGTCGGGGAAGTGGATCTCCCCTTCCTGAACGGGTTGGCTCATGGGTCGCTCCGAGTGTAGTTAACTTATTGATAAAATAGTGTTTTATCTGCGCTGTTTAGCTAACTATTCTAGGGGCATCATAGGGGTCAACTTTGGCCTGGGTCAATGAACAGACCCGCTTGCAGGCAAAAGAAACGGGTATTAGCTGGCGGGGGTGAAATCGTGGACCTCTCCGGCTCTCGGTTTGAGGCGAGGGTCTTCATCCTGATAACCGCGGACGAGTTGCATGGTTTTGCAGAAGCTGGCCAGTTTCTCGTAATCCTGGCGGGCGAGATCGATGGCGCGCTCGGCCCGGCGCCGCTCTATCTTGTCTGACTTGCGATTGCTGAACAGCTGCTGCTGGTGCAGCATCCACTCGACAAACTCCTGCTGGCATTGGGATTCGGTATCGCTCTGGGCCTGGGCTGACAGGGTCCACAGCAGGGGCAGCAGTAACAGATAACGCATGGCAAACCGGAGTGACAGGAAGGGGATTAACAGGAAAGGCGGCATTCTATGCCTAAAAATCGGGAGTGAACAGTATCAATAAGCGAGGGCCGCCCGGTGCGGCCCTCGCTGTGCATGGCAGGATCAGTGCTTGATCAGATAGAGCTGGCGGCTGTAGGCCACATCTTCCGGGTTGTTGATGGGATATCCCTTGAGCCAGGGCTTGATCAGCCTGGCGTTGGTGTACTGGTAGATGGGGGCGATGGGGGCCTGCTCCTGCAAGATAGCCTCCGCCTTGTCAAACAGCTGGCTGCGCGCCGCCGTAACCCGGGTCTTGGCCGCCTTGGCCAGCAGTCTGTCATAGTCCGCATTGGCGAACCCGGCCATGTTGCCGCTGTGGCCCGAGCCCCACAGGCCGAGGAAGGCGGAAGGGTCGTTGTAGTCGGCGACCCAGGAGGAGCGGATCACCTCGAACTGGCCGCTCTGGCGACTGTCGAGATAGGTCTTCCACTCCTGGTTGGTGAGCTCGACCTGTACCCCCAGCTTCTGCTTCCACATGCTGGCGATGGCCAGCGCCATCTTCTTGTGGATCTCCGCCGTGTTGTAGAGCAGGGTCAGCTTGAGCGGCTTGTCCGGGCCGTAACCGGCCTCCTTGATCAGGGCCTTTGCCTTGTCATCCAGCACTTGCTGGCTGCTTTGCGAGAGCAGATTGTCCTTGGGAGTGAAGCCCGCTGTCACGTCCGGGGTGAAGTGGTAGGCCGGTTTCTCTCCGGTGCCGAGGACCTTGTCGGCAATCAGGCCGCGATCGATGGCGTAGGAGAGCGCCTTGCGCACTCGCACATCGTCGAGGGGGGGCTTGCGGGTGTTGAAGGCGTAGTAGTAGGTCCCCAGCTGCTCCGGGGTGTAGACCTCACTCGGGATCTGCGCCATCAGCTTGGCGTACTGCTCCTTGGGGAAGGATTCGGTGATGTGCAGATCGCCAGCCAGATAACGGTTGGTTGCCGTGCTCTCCTGATTGATGGGCATGAAGATGACCTTGGTCAGCACCGTATGGGCTCGGTCCCAGTAATAGGGGTTGGGGGTCAGTTCCAGCTTCTCGTTGACCACCCGCTTGCCGAGCACGAAGGCGCCGTTGCCCACCAGCTTGCCGGGCTGGGTCCACTGCTCGCCATATTGCGCCATGCTGGCCTGGTGGAGCGGTGACAGGCTGGGATGGGTCAGCAGGCTCAGGAAATAGGGTACGGGCTGGGAGAGGGTTACCTGCAGGGTGCGGTCATCGAGGGCCTTCACCCCCAGCTCGTCTGGGGGGAGCGTGCCGGCCAGGATCTCGTCCACCTTGTCAAAGCGGGCCAGCTGGGCGAACCAGGCGAAGGTGGCCGCCTCTTTCGGGTCGACCAGCTTGCGCCAGCCGTAGACGAAGTCACCGGCCTTGACCGGATCGCCGTTGGACCAGCGGGCATCGGGCCGCAGGTGGAAGGTAAAGGTCTGGTTGTCCCGGTTTTCCCAGCGCGCGGCGACCCCCGGTACCGGCTTCCCGTCCGGCCCCTGGGTCAAGAGCCCCTCGAACAGATCCCGCAAAACCTGCAGCTCGGGCAGGCCGACCAGTTTGAGCGGGCTCAGGCTGGCAGGTTCATCTTTCAGGTGACGAACCACCACCTGTTCGGTCGCAAGTTCGGTGCCGGCGGGAATGTCGGCCGCCTGGACAGCGGCGCAGCCCAGCAGGGCCAACAGTGGGCTCCATCCTTTCATGGGTCGGATCCTTCAAATAGTGTGAAGCAGGGAGAAAACTCGACGAGAAACTATCGCCGGCAGATGGGAAATCATGATATCCCGTTTGCAGCTCAGACCGCCAGCGTGTGACTCACATGCTCGGGGTTGCATCCCTCCTTCATCTGGTGGCCGGCATGAGCGCGTGATTGAGGAGTGTGGGACGATGAAATCATGGTTATTGCTGGTCTGCGCCCTGAGTTCGAGCGCCTGGGCGCTGGCGCCGTGCCAGGGTGGCACCGCCGTAGGATCCTGGTGCGAGGCGGGGATAGCCGCGCTGCACCCGACCCAGGGCGGTGTGGGCCAGCTCCAGGTCGATGCAATCCAGCGCAAGCTGGCGGGCAAGAGTGCAAAGCAGCTCGACAACTTGATGAAAAAGAAAGAGATCCCCGTGGTGATCGCCCCGGATGGCGGTTACTGGCTGGTGGACAGGCATCACCTGACCAAGGCGCTGTGGCAGCAAGGGGTGAAGCAGGTTCGGGTCAAGGTGATCGCCCGCCTGCAGGATCGGGCCAACTTCTGGAGCCAGATGCAGAACAACCACTGGGCCTGGCTCAAGGATGAAAAAGGGCAGCCACTGACCCCGGAACAGCTGCCGACCCGTATCGATCTGCTGCCGGACTACCCGTACCGCACCCTGGCGGGGCTGCTGCAGGATGCCGGCTATTTCAGCAAGGATGAGCAGGTCTATTTCGTCGAATTTGCCTGGGCCAGCTGGCTTGGCCAGCAGATGGAGTGGCGGCCGATCGATAGCGCCAACCTGAGGGTAAGGTTGCAGCAGGCCAAGCGGCTGGCCTGTCGCCAGGAGGCCAGCGCTCTGCCCGGCTACCCGGGCCGGCAATGCAGCCTGAACCGGACAAAGTAAGGTCTGAGTGACGCCCTGGCCATAGGGAAAGGAAGCGAAGAAGGCGACCCTTGGGTCGCCTCTTCGTATGCACATCTTTTGCCTCACCCGTCTCAGGGGCTGGCGGGCAGGCTCTTGCCGTCGAGGTATTCGGGCAGGAACATCGACACCTGCGGCACATAGGTGATCAGCATCAGGAACAGCAGCAGGAAGCCGACCCAGGGCAGGCAGGCCCGGATCACCCAACCCATGCTCTGGCCGGTGATCCCGGCGGTCACGAACAGGTTGAGACCGACCGGCGGAGTCAGCATGCCTATCTCCATGTTGACCACCATGATGATCCCCAGGTGGATCGGGTCTATGCCGAGCTGCATGGCGATGGGGAACAGGATGGGGGCCATGATCAGCACGATGGCGGAGGGCTCCATGAAGTTGCCCGCAAGCAGCAGCAGTATGTTGACCACGATCAGGAAGCCCCAGGCCGGCAGGCCCCAGGTCACGATTGTCTCGGCGATGGCGTGGGGGATACGCTCAGAAGTGAGTACGTGGGCGAACAGCATGGCGTTGCTGATGATGAACAGCAGCATGATGCTCACCTTGGCGGCATCCCGTACCACATGACCCACCTCGCCGTTGAAGGGGGATTTGATCATGGAGAGGGGTAGCAGCCAGAGGTTGCGCAGTGCGGCGGCGGGGATGGACTCCCCGTCATGACGCCAGGGGATCCCCTTGAGGGGCCCGATGTCGCGATAGCCATACACGGCGATGAAGAAGGCGTAGACGGCGGCGACGGCGGCCGCCTCGGTCGGGCTGGCGATGCCGCCATAGATGGAGCCCAGCACCAGGATGATCAGGAACAGGCCGCCGAGCGCCTTGCCACCGCTGGCCAGCAGGGTCAGCACGCCGGGGAAGGGCTGGCTCGGCAGTCCCTTGATGCGGGCCACCACATAGATGACCACCATGATGCAGACCCCCATCAGCAGTCCTGGCAGGAAACCGGCCATGAACATGCGCGAGGCGGAGACCTCGGTGGCGGCGGCGTAGACCAGCATGACGATGGAGGGGGGGATCAGGATCCCCAAGGTGCCCGCGTTGGCGATAACGCCGGCGGCAAAGGCGCGGGGATAGCCGGAACGCACCATACCGGCGATGACGATGCTGCCGATGGCCGCCACCGTGGCCGGGCTGGAGCCGCACACGGCGGCAAACAGCATGCACGCCATGACCGAGGCCATGGCGAGACCGCCGCGAATATGGCCGACCGAATCCATGGCGAAGTGGATGATCCGCTTCGCCACCCCACCGGTCGACAGGAAGGCCGACGACAGCACGAAGAAGGGAATGGCAAGCAGGGTGTAGTGCTCCGAGGTGGCCTCGAACAGCTTGAGCGCCAGGGAGGCCAGGGAGTCGTTGGAAAAGAGCAATATGGTGGTGACGCTGGAGAGGCCGAGCGCCACCGCAATGGGCATGCCGAGCAGCATGGCGCCGATCAGCAGGGTAAACAGGGTCAGGGTCGCCATGATGGTTATGCCTTCTGATTCGGGTCGTGGTCGATAAGGTGCATGCTCTCTTTGGCCTCATCGGCCAGGGCAAAGCCGCTCATCTGGCCACGCCACACCATGATGCCCACGTTGAGGAAGCGCAGGAACAGCAGGGCCAGTCCGATCGGCAGTATGCTCATGGCTTGCCAGCGGGGGATGGGCAGATCCTCCATCTCGATGCCGATCATCTTGAGCTTGCTCAGATAGATCCAGGCGCCATAGAAGTAGAGGGCGCAGTAGATAAGGCAGAGCACCACCGCCAGCAGGGTGAGACGCTGTTGCCAGACCCCCGGCAGGATCTTGATGAAGGCGTCCACGCCGATGTGGGCCCCGACTCGCACCCCCCATGAGGCGCCGAACAGCACCATCCAGGCACAGAGGTTCAGGGTCAGCTCCTGGGCCCAGAGCAGACCGGTATCGAAGAAGAAGCGCATCACCACTTCGAGGAAGACCAGCAGGGCAGTGCTGACCAGGAGCAGGCCTATGATGGCCTCTTCCAGCTGATGCATGAGTTTTTTCATTGGACTATCCCTGTGAGTAGGCCCGCCTCCCGGCGGGCACATCCTGACGGCTTAGGGTTGATTGGCGGCGACGGCTGCGTCGATCAGCTCCTTGCCTATGGTGCCTTCGAACTGCTTCCAGACCGGCTTCATCGACTCGACCCACTGGTTGCGCTCGGCGTCGGTCAGGGTCACCAGCTGGCTCTTGCCGGAGGCAAAGATGGCGGCCTTGTCTTCGCTGTCCTTGGCGGCCGCGATCTCGTTGCCGAAGGCGACCGACTCATCCAGCGCGCGCTTGAGCTCGTTGCGTACCTGCTCCGGCAGGCCGTTCCAGAAATCCGCATTGGTGACGATGAGGTAATCCAGCACCCCGTGGTTGGTCTCCGTGATGTAGGGCTGCACCTCGAAGAATTTCTGGGAGTAGATGTTGGACCAGGTGTTCTCCTGGCCGTCGATGGCCTTGGTCTGCAGCAGGGTGAACACCTCGGCGAAGGGCTTCTTCACCGGTACGGCATCGATCACTTCGAACTGGGCCGCCAGTACATCAGAGGTCTGGATGCGGAACTTCTTGCCTTTGGCGTCGACCGGGGTCTTGAGGGGCTGGCTGGCGGAGAGCTGTTTCATGCCGTTGTGCAGGTAGCCCAGGCCAATCAGGCCGTATTTTTCGAGGGAGCCCAGCATGGCTTGCCCCTCCTTGCCCTGCTGGAAGCGATCCACCGCTGCCATGTCATCGAACAGGAAGGGGAGATCGAAGATCTGCAGCTGATCGGTGAACTTCTGGAACTTGGAGAGGGAGGGGGCAATCATCTGCACATCCCCGAGCATCATGGCCTCCAGCTCCTTGCCGTCACCAAACAGCTGGGAGTTGGGGTAGACCTTGACCTCGACCTGGCCTTTCAGGCGCTCATCCACCAGCTGCTTGAAGTGGATGGCCATCTGCCCCTTGGGGGTATTCTCTGCCACCACGTGGGAGAACTTGAGTTCAACGGGGGCAGCAAAGGCGGAGGAGAGGCCGAGGGCCAGGGTAAAGGCGGCGGTCAGGGCGCGGAGCTTGAGTGTCATTGTTGTCATCCTTGAGTGGGTTCAGGTAAATCACCCATAGCAAGGCAACTTGTGTGCCATCTTCCTTATTTTTGAAACAAGCCATTAACAATGGGCGCTGGCGCCAGGCAGGGGAAAACAGAGCGGGTCAAAAATGGGTGGAAATCCCCCCATGGAGTCGGGCAGGCGGGGGGAATGCCGCCCATGATGGCAAGGTTAACCGGGTCAGCCGGGGGAGGGGGAGCCGAGCCTGCCCATGTTCACTCGCCCCCGTCGTCGAGCTTGTAGTCCTGCTTGTCGAGGCCGTACTTGCGCATCTTGTCGTAGAGGGTCTTGCGCGGCAGGCCGAGGGCCTCCTGCACTTCTTTCAGTCGCCCCCTGTGCTGGCTCAGGGTATCGGTCAGCAGGATGCGCTCGAAGCGGTCTACCTGCTCGGCCAGAGTCAGCGCCTCCCGCCCCAGGGTGAGATCGGCAAAGGCGCCCTCTTCGCCCATCAGCACGCAGCGCTCCGCCAGGTTGCGCAGCTCGCGCACGTTGCCGGGCCAGTCGTGGGCCAGCAGCCAGGCCCGCTGCTCGGCACCGAGCCGCGGTGGCGCCAGCTGGTAGCGGGTGGCGGCTACCCGCAGGAAATTCTCGAACAGCAGGGGCACATCCTCCTTGCGATCCCGCAATGGGGGGATATCCACCCGCACCACGTTGAGCCGGTAGTAGAGGTCGGCGCGAAAGCTGCCCTGCTCGACCAGGGTCTTGAGCTCGACCTTGCTGGCGGTCAGCACCCGGATGTCGAGCGCTATCTTCTGGTTGGTGCCGAGCGGCTCGACCTCCCTGTCCTCCAGCACCCGCAGCAGCTTGATCTGCAGCGCCATCGGCATGCTCTCTATCTCGTCGAGGAAGAGGGTGCCCTTGTTGGCCCAGGCTATCTTGCCCACCCGGCGTTTCTGGGCGCCGGTAAAGGCTCCCGCCTCGTGGCCGAACAGCTCGCTCTCCATCATGGTTTCCGGCACGGCCCCGCAGTTGATGGCGACGAAGGGCTCGGCCGCCCGCACCGAGTGATCGTGCAGGAAGCGGGCGACCAGCTCCTTGCCACTGCCGGTCTCACCCATGATCAGCACATCGGTGGGGGCATCCTTGATGTGGGTGAGGATCTGGCGCAGCCGCTTGATGGCCGGATGGGTGCCGAGCAGCCTGGGGCCGGGGCCGCTCTGGGCCTCCAGCTCGCTGCGCAGCTCCCGGTTCTCCAGCACCAGGCGCCGCTTGTCGCAGGCCCGGCGCACCACTTCCAGCAGTTGCTCGGTACCGAACGGCTTCTCGATGAAGTCGTAGGCCCCCAGGCGCATGGCCTGCACCGCAGTAGAGATGTCGCCGTGGCCGGTGAGCAGGATCACCGGCAGCTCGGAGTCGCGCCCCATGATCTCCCGCAGCAGGTCGATGCCGTTCATGCCGGGCATGTTGATGTCGCTGATAATGATGCCGGGCCACTGGGCGCCGATATGGGGCAGGGCCTGCTCGGCGCTGGCGAAGGTGGTGACCTGCCAGTCGGCCAGCTCCAGGGTCTGGCCGAGAGAGAGGCGCAGGTGATGTTCATCATCGATCAGCATTATCTGAGTCATGGCTCTCTCCTGAAGGGGTAAAGGCTGGGGATCCTGGCTCGCTGCGCAGGCTGGGGTCGACGGCGGGCAGGGTGATAGTGAAGCTGGCGCCGCCGTGGGCCGGGCTGTTGGCCGCCTCCAGCTGGCCGCCAAAGGCGGTGACGATGCGCAGCGAAATGGTGAGCCCAAGCCCGAGCCCCTGGGATTTGGTGGTGTAGAAGGGGGCAAACAGCCGGCTCGCCTCGACCGGGAGGCCCGGGCCGTTGTCACTGACTTCGATCACCACCCGATCATCAACCCGTTCGAGGGTGAGCCAGACCCGGGGAGGGGGGCTGGTGGCGCAGGCCTGCAGCGCGTTGTGCAGCAGGTTGACCAGCACCTGCTCGAGCTGCACCGCATCGGCCCGAACATAGAGGGGCTCTGCCGGCAACCGGGTTTCGATCAGCAGGCCCTGCTTGATCATCTGGCTGTGCAGCAGCGCCAGGCTGGCGTGGATCACCGGCTGCAGCGTCACCGCCTGCAGGGTCTGCTCCCCCTTGCGGGCGAACACCTTGAAACGGGCGACCAGCTCGCTCATGTGATGATTGAGGCTGTTGATCTGCAGCAGGTTGTCACGGCAGCTGTCGAGGCGTCCCTTGTCGAGCAGCTGCAGTGCATTCTCGCCATAGGCGCGCATGGCAGCCAGCGGCTGGTTGAGTTCGTGGTTGATGCCGGCCGACATCTCCCCCAGCAGGGCCAGCTTGGCGGCCTGTACCAGCTGCTCCTGGGTATCCACCAGTTCGCGCTGGGTCTGGCGGTACTTGTCGATGGTGGCCACCAGCTCCTGGTTGCTGGTGGAGAGGGCCAAAGTCCGCTCGCTGACCTTGTGCTCCAGCTGGTTGTTGAGGCGGGCGAGACGGGCCCGGCCGAGCAGCTCCTGGCGCCAGTAGAGCCAGATCATCAGCACCAGCAGGGAGATGAGGGTGAAGCTGGCCAGCGCCTTGGCCATGATGGGCAGCAGGCCGTGCAGGGGCTTGAGGGTATAGAGATGCCAGCCGGCGCTGGGCATGGCGGTGCCGGTGAAGAGATAACCCTGCCCCCAACGCCACTCATCCTGGCTGCGCAGCAGCCCCAGGGTGGGCTGATCGCTCAGGGGATCCCCCAGCTTGTCGCCATACTTGCGCTCATCGCTCAGGGTGGCGCGGGTCGTGTCGTTCAATCTGACCAGGGGACGGTAGAGCCACTCTGCCCTGGAGGAGAAAAAGACCACCCCGTACTCGTCGGTCAGCAGGTAGTCGAAGTCATCGCGGCTGTCCCAGCGCTCCTCGATGAGGGAGAGGGCCACCTTGACCACGACCACACCGAGGCGGTGATCCCCCTCCTGCACCGGATAGGAGAAGTAGTAGCCCCGCCGCCCGGAACGCTGACCGAGAGCAAAATAGCTGCCGGCCCGTCCCTGCATCGCCTGCTGGAAATAGGGGCGAAAGCGGTAGTTGTCACCGACGAAGCTGTCCTGCTGGCGCCAGTTGCTGGCGGCGATGACGTCCCCTTGAGCGGTCATGAGGTAGATGGCGTCCGTGCCCAGGATCTCGTTTTGCTGCTCCAGCAGGGGGTTGAGCCTGGCGGGGGAGATCGTTCGCGAGAGCGCCTGCTGCAGCTCGCTGCGAGTGGCGATGAGGGCGGGCAGGCGGCGATACTTGTCGAGCTCCACCAACAGCTGGCCCGCCAGCCGCTCATTGTCGAGCTGGGCCTGCTGGCGCAGGCTCTCCAGTCCCCATTGGCGGGCCATGAAGGCGAGCCCCACCATCAGCGTGATCCACAGGCCAATCAGCAGGCCCCGACTTCCATTGTTCATCATTCCCTTCCTTGGTTGGCCACATCTTAACCTGCGTCCGGAGGAGAGAGGATGGCGCCGGTGAAAGAGTGTGACCGGCGCAACAGGCGCCGAGATCCTGCACAGTCTGTCGGCTTGATATTCATTCTCAATTAGGCATCATGAAGGACTCCACCCAGAGGAAGGAGCCCTCCCATGACACAGGCACAAGACGGGCCGGATCAGGCCCAGACACACTGGCAGCGCTACATGATGGAAGCTGAGCACTCCCTGAGCCAAGGGGCGCTGGGCTCTGCAGTCTGCCTCTATCAACAGGCCCTTGGCACCATCTCGGCGCCGATAGAGATGACCCAGGAAGAGCCGGATCTCGAGATGCTGGCCTCCATGCGGGTGGCGACCTGCCATCGTCTGGCGGATTTCTGGCGCGCCATGGATGAACCCGCCTACGAGCTGCGTTACCTCAAGCTCGCCTCCGAGCTGGTGACGGCGCTGGTGCCGCAATGTCCTAACCGGGAGTGCGAGTCGCTGATAAGCGAACTGGGTTGCTGCCGCGCGGCCCTGCTCGGGTTTCTCAAGCGCCACCCCAACCCCGAGATTGCCAAGCTTATCCAGTTGCAGGACAAGGTACAGGGCTGCGAGTTGATCGGGCGCTTTCGCCTCAACTGACCGGCGCGCTATGGTGGCAACGGGCTAGCCCTTGCGACCGAGCCTGGCGGCGATGCGTTGCTGCGCCTCTTCCCCCAGCAGGGCCTGGGCGAAGGCGCGCGCCTCCAGATCGATGACGAAGTGGACCGCCTGCTTGAGCTCCTGCTTGAGCAGCGCCTTGCTCTTTTGCACTGCCCTGGGCGGTTTGGCGGCCAGCTTCAGCCCCTGTTCGCGGGCAAATGCCAGCAGATCCGCGCTGGCCACCACCCGGTTGGCGAGGCCGAGGCGCAGTGCTTCATGAGCATCCATGGATTCGGCCAGCAGCAACAGCTCGGTGGCCTTCAGCTGGCCGACGGCGCGGGGCAGCAGCAGGCTGGAGGCAAACTCCGGCACCAGCCCCAGCTCGACAAAAGGCAGCTGCAGGCGGGCATTCTCCCCCAGATAGACCAGATCGCAGTGCAGCAGTATGGTGGTGCCGATGCCGACGGCCGGGCCCCCCACGGCGGCGATCACCGGTTTGGGGAAATCGGCCAGGGTGTGAAGGAACTGCAGTATGGGATCGTCCTGCTCCAGACTGCTCTTGCCGACAAAATCGGCCAGATCGTTGCCGGCAGTGAAGCACTCCGCCTGACCCTGCAACAGCAACACATGTACACCCTCATCGGCCGCGGCCTGTTGCAACTCGCTCACCAGTTGGCGGTAAAGTTCTGTGTTGAGGGCATTGCGCTTGTCAGGGCGGTTGAGGGTCAGAGTGAGCAAGCCGTCCTGCCGCTCGGCAATGAGAATGGGCGCCATGTCTAAATCCTTGTTATTGAAGGGTGCATAAAAGGTTTCTGTTGGGGTAACCTTTGCCTCGTTTAACAACATCATAAAAGGATTTCAACCATGTTTAAACGTGCGTTTTATTCTCTGCTGCTGCTCGGGATGACGGCTCCCGCCCTGGCCAAGGTGGAGGCGGTCGACGGTTATGTGCGCCTGTTGCCCCCCGGTACGCCGAATACGGCGGCCTTCATGGTACTCAAGAACGATGCCGATCAGGCGGTCAAGCTGGTGGCAGCGTCCTCTCCAGCCGCGGGCCGCGCCGAGCTGCATACCCATCTGCACGAGAACGGGGTCATGAAGATGCGCCAGGTCGAGAGCATCGAGATCCCGGCCAAGGGGGAAGTGGTACTGAAGCCGGGCAGCCTGCACATCATGCTGTTCGAGATCGGCACCCTCTCCGAGCAGACCCCCATGCCGCTCACCCTCACCCTGGATGATGGCCAGCAGCTGGCGTTGTCGCTGCCGGTGAAGCCGATCGAGCCGATGGGCGAGATGCAGCACATGAAGCACTGACATTTGTCGTCGTTTGTTCAGGATTCTCGCTGGGTATTTTGGCTGCGCGGAGTAAAATAGTGCCCTTTCCATCCATGCAAGAGGAAGTGACGTGATGAAAAAGACACTGATTGCCGGTGCTGTTCTGGCGCTGTGCAGCCAAGCTGCCATGGCTGCCGATGACTGGCGTTTTGCCGCCGGTACCGACGTATGGTCTGCTCAGGGCAGCGGCCAGGCATACGGCAGAAGTGCCGATGGCGGTTATGACGACAACTACAACTGGAGCGGCTACCTGCAACTGGAGCACGGCATCATCCTGCTGCCGAACGCCAAGTTCGAGATCTCTGATTTGAGCACCTCCGGCGGCAACTTCAAGAACGATCTGACCGCTTACGATCTCAGCCTCTACTACCGTCTGTTCAACAACGATCTGTTCCAGATCGATCTGGGCCTGACCGGTCGTCACTACGACGGCGAGCAGATGTACTTCAGCCGCAAAGGCTATGACGAAGACATGCTGATGGCCTATGCCGGCAGCGAAGTACGGATCCCGGGTACCGGTGTCTCCTTCTTCGGCGACGTGCGTTCCAAGGATGCGGACAACCTGGACTACCGTCTGGGCGGTGCCTACAAGTTCTCCTCCGTACCGGTCAAGCTGCGTGCCGGTTGGCGCGAGGCCAAGGTTGACTTCGACGGCGTCGATCAGCGCATCGATGGCTGGTTCATGGGCGGCGAATTCACTTTCTAATCTGACGGAAGTCAGCATGATGATGTCTCACGTCATGGTGCTGGCAGGTATCTAGCAAGGCAGGGAGAGGAGAGATAATGGGGCACATCATAGTGACAGGGGCGGGCTCCGGGCTCGGCCGGGCATTGACCATCGGGCTGGTTGGCCGGGGCCATCAGGTCGCCATGATGGGGCGCCGTTATCAGAAACTGCAGGAGCAGGAACAGCTGCTCGGCAAGGCGGTGATCGGCATCGCCGCCGATCTCTCTCACCACGAAGAGGTGGAAATGGCCTTTACCGCCGCGGTGGAATGGGGAGGTCTGCCCGACCTGGTGATCCACTGCGCCGGGGTGGGTGAGTTCGGTCCGGTCGGCGTCTACACCGCCGAGCAGGTACGCAGGGTGGTGGAGAGCAACCTGGTCTCCACCATACTGGTGGCCCAGCAGACGGTGCGGCTCATCGGCGAGAAAGGCGGGGTGCTGGCCAATGTGCTCTCCTCCGCCGCCCAGGTGGGCAAGGCCAACGAGAGCCTCTATTGTGCCTCCAAATGGGGCATGCGGGGCTTTCTGGAGTCTCTGCGGGCCGAGCTCAAGGGCTCGCCCCTGAGGTTGGTAAACCTCTATCCGAGCGGGATCCGCAGCGAATTCTGGGACAACTCGGATCACGTGGATCCGAGCCGTTTCATGACCCCGGAAGACGCGGCGGCCTACATGCTGGATGCGCTGGAGGCCAGAAGTAGTTGCCACGTGACCGATCTCTTTATCGGGCGCAACGAGTAGGGCCGGCTTTTCCTGCTGTTTTGCCAACAGATAGTCAGACAAACAAAAAGCGCGCCATCTGGCGCGCTTTTTTTATCTCGGGCTGCGGGACGATTAACGGCCCAGCTTGGCCTTGATCATGGCGACGATGTCGCTGATGGCCACTTCCTGCTTCTCGCCGGTGCGGCGGCACTTGTACTCCACCACGCCGTTGTCCATGCCGCGCTCACCAATGACGATGGCGTGGGGCACGCCCAGCAGCTCCATGTCGGCGAACATTACGCCCGGGCGTTCCTTACGGTCGTCAAACAGCACGTCCACGCCGGCGGCTTTCAGTTCGGCGTAGAACTGCTCGGCCAGCTCGGCGACGCGCACGGACTTGTGCATGTTCATCGGCACGATGGCCACTTCGAACGGGGCGATGGCGTCCGGCCAGATGATGCCGTACTGGTCGTTGTTCTGCTCGATGGCGGCGGCCACCAGACGGGAGACACCGATGCCGTAGCAACCCATCTCCATGGTGACGGACTTGCCGCCCTCGTTCAGCACGCTTGCCTTCATCGCTTCGGAGTACTTGGTGCCGAGCTGGAAGATGTGGCCCACTTCGATGCCGCGCTTGAGCAGCAGCTTGCCCTGGCCGCACGGGCTCGGGTCGCCTTCCACCACGTTGCGCAGGTCGGCAACTTCGTAAGAGGCGATGTCGCGATCCCAGTTGGCGCCGGTCAGGTGGAAGCCGGTCTCGTTGGCGCCGCAGACGAAGTCCGCCAGGTGGGCGGCGCTGCGATCGACGATGATGCGACCGGCAAAGCTAACCGGGCCGATGGAGCCCGCGTCGCAACCGGCGGCGGCCTTGATCTGCTCGTCATTGGCGAAGGCCAGCGGATTGGCGACACCCGGCAGCTTCTCGGCTTTGATTTCGTTCAGTGCGTGGTCGCCACGCAGCACCAGGGCGATGACCGCCTGGTTGCCGTGCTCGTCCGCCTCGCCCAGCACCAGCAGGGTCTTGGCGACGGCGCTCGGGGCCACGCTCAGGAAGGCGGCGACTTCGTCGATGGTGTGAACGTTCGGGGTGGCGACCTTGGTCAGCTCTTTGGTCGCAGCCGGGCGCTCGCCCGCCGGGGCCAGCGCCTCGGCCATCTCGATATTGGCGGCGTAATCGGAGCTGTCGGAGAAGGCGATAAGATCTTCACCGCTCTCGGCCAGCACCTGGAATTCGTGAGAACCGGTACCACCGATGGAGCCGGTATCGGCCTGCACCGGACGGAAGTTCAGACCCATGCGGGTGAAGGCCTTGCAGTAGGCGGCATGCATCTTCTCGTAGGTCTCGACCAGGGAGGCCTTGTCGATGTGGAAGGAGTAGGCGTCCTTCATCAGGAACTCGCGGCCGCGCATCACGCCGAAACGGGGGCGTACTTCGTCACGGAACTTGGTCTGGATCTGGTAGAGGTTCAGCGGCAGCTGCTTGTAGCTGTTTACTTCATAACGGACCAGGGCGGTGATCACCTCTTCGTGGGTCGGGCCCAACACGAAGGGACGATTGTGGCGGTCGGTCAGACGGCACAGCTCGGGGCCATAGTCGTCCCAGCGGCCGGATTCCTGCCACAGCTCCGCCGGTTGCACCACCGGCATGGAGACCTCGACGGCACCCGCATTGTTCATCTCTTCGCGGACAATGTTCTCGATCTTCTTCAGGACCCGCAGACCGGTCGGCAGCCAAGCGTACATGCCGGAGGCGAGTTTACGGATCATGCCGGCGCGCAGCATCAGCTGGTGGCTGACGATTTCCGCATCGGACGGGGTTTCCTTGAGAGTGGAAAGCAGATATTGGCTGGTACGCATCGCGGTAGACCTTAGCTAAACGGGCGCGGGGCCCTGGATAAATTCAAGGGCGGAATTTTAACAGGCGCAGCGTTGCGGCCCAAGGGCTAAATTTGCCGCAATGGCCAAAGGGACGGCGAGCCAGCGCGGACTCATGGGGGATAACATCACGACAAGCAGGTTTTTTATGCCTGCAATTTGGCCGGATCTTCGCTAAACTCTGCCACCTTTTCTCGACGGGCAGGGCTATGCCACTCCCGTCCCCCCTTATTTTTTGTACTTTTGGAGCCGCTCATGCCGTTAGTGGGACATCAACACCAGATCGAGATCCTGGAACTGACCGACAAAGGAGATGGCAAAGGACGCCTGTTCGACCGCCCCCTGTTTGTCGAAGGTCTGCTGCCGGGTGAGCAGGCGTTGGTCGAACTGACCGAGGTGAAGCCCAACTACCTGCACGGCAAGGTGGCCGAGCTGCTCCAGCCCTCCGCCGACCGGGTTGCCGACTTCTGCCCCAACACAGAGTGCGGCGGCTGCCAGGTGCGCCCGCTGGCCTATCCAGCCCAGCTCAAGCTCAAGCAGAGCCTGGTGCAGAGCGCCCTGGAGCAGGTCGGGCTGGGTGAGGCCGTGGTCAATCCCATCCTCGGCATGGAGACGCCGTTCGCCTATCGCAACAAGGCGCAGTACGCGGTGCGTGGCTGCGAGGCTGGCGCCGAGATCGGTTTTTATCGCAAGCACTCCCACGATCTCATCACCGCCGATGACTGCGCGGTGCAAGATTCTCTGCACGTGGAGCTGAACGCCCGGGTGCGCAACTGGATGCGCGAGCACGACATCGCGGCTTATGACGAAGTGGCCCACACCGGCTGCGTGCGCAACCTGATGACCCGCAAGGGGTTCAAGAGCGGCGAGCTGATGGTGGTGCTGGTGACTCTGGGTGAGGAGCTGCCGTTCGAAGCCGAGCTGCTGGCCGCCCTGCAGGATCTGCCGGTCACTACCCTGGTGCAGAACATCAACGAGGCGCGCACCAACCGCATCCTGGGGGACAAGAACCGGGTGCTGCTGGGCAGCGGGGTGATCCGCGACAAGATCCACGAGCTCGAATTCGAGATCTCGCCGCTCTCCTTCTTCCAGAACAACCCGAGCCAGACCGACGTGCTCTACTCCAAGGCGCTGGAGTATTGCGAGCTGACCGGCAACGAGACGGTGTTCGACATCTATTGCGGTATCGGCACCATCTCCCTGTTCCTGGCGGGCAAGGCCGCCAAGGTGGTGGGGATCGAGTCGGTGGAGAGCGCCATCAGCGACGCCCGCCGCAACGCGGCCCTCAACGGCATCGAGCAGACCGAGTTCCACGTCGGCAAGGCGGAGCAGCTGATGCCAGCCCTGCACGCCGAAGGGGTGAGCGCCGATGTGGTGGTGATGGATCCGCCGCGCAAGGGCTGTGACAAGGCGGTATTGCAGACCCTGGTGGCCATGGCGCCGCGCCGGCTGGTCTATGTCTCCTGCAACCCTCAGACCCTGGCTCGCGATCTCGCCTGGCTGGTCAAGCAGGGCTTCGTGCTGGACGAGGTGCAGCCGGTGGACATGTTCCCTCACTCCATGCACGTCGAAGCCGTTGCCCGCCTGAGCCTGCCCGCCAAGGGCTGATCAGGGCCACACAGACGCAGGTGGCGAGGTTGCCCGACCCGCTGGCCATAAAAAAACGACTCCATTTGGAGTCGTTTTTTTATATCTGCCGCACGGCGTGAGGGGATTAACCCGCGCTCAGGCGCACCTCGGTGGCGATCTGGTCGAGCAACTGCTGCCAGCCCTGACCCAGTTCGCCGACCAGCGTATTGTAGCCGTCGGCGGGCAGTACCCGTTCCTGACGGAAGGGGGCGTCGCGCAGCACGGTGCCGTCTTCCGCCAGCAGACGCCAGCGTCCGCTCAGCACGGCGCGCCCGTCGTAGCGCCCCTGAAAGCGCTCCACCACTATGCTCAGCACGGGCCCCTTGCGGGCGCCATCCTGCCGTATCACCCAACCGGGCAACCGGGCCGAGAGGCCGTTCATGGTCACCTGATTGAGCTGATCATCCAGCGAGCCCGCCCAGCGGTGGTACTCGGTGAAGTGCAACTCCTGCCCCTCCAGCTGATAGACCATGCTGATCCGGTCGAGCTGGCTGGCCAGGGTGATGGGTCGCAGCACCAGCTGGTGCTGCGGAGTGGCCGGGGCCGCGCCGGATGACGGCTGGCTGGCGTCAAGCGAGTAGTAATGCAGGCTGGGCTGACTGGCGCTGCAACCGGCCAGCAGGCCGAGCAGGGCCAGCGTCAGGATCTGTTTTTTCATTGTGTTCCTCGCTTGGGCTCAGGGTCCGATGGTTGGGCGCGATCGAAGATCAGCGAGCTGGGTTGCTCGTTCAGGGAGTGCACCAGCGGCTGCAGTTCACGCATCAACTGATTTAGGGCCTGTACTGACTGGCGCAGATCCTGGTTGGTCTGTGAATGGCCGTCATAGGCCTGCAGCGTTTCCTGCAACTGTTTCAGGCTCTGGTTCAGGGATGCCGGCAGTTGCTGGGTCGCTTCTTTGCTGGTCAGCTTGTCCAGGTTGGCACTGACCGCACTGATGTTCTTCAGGGTCCCATCCAGGGTGGAGAGGGAGCTGTTGACCTTGCTGAGGGTGGTCGCCATGTCCATGTCGACAAACTTGTCGAGGATCAGGTTCACCTTGCGCTCGATCTGATCCAGCCCCGCCTGCACGGTCGGGAAGACCTGATAGCCGGAGATCTTGGCCTGCTCGAAACGGGGCGCATCCGGGTAGAAGTTGAGATCGATGAGTTTGCCGCCGGTCAGCAGGCTGGAGGTCTTGAGGCTGGCCCTGAGACCTTCCTTGAACTGTTTGCTGAACAGGGCGCGCCACTGCTCTCTCTCCGCCTTGGCGTAGCGGTGGGAGAGGCGCTGCACCTCGATGCGGGCCAGTACCGGGATCTGGCGATCCTGGAACAGGCGTACGCCCTTCTCCTCGATGAGATAGGGGGCAGAGATAACGGTACCGACCCGGATGCCACGATACTGCACGGCCGCGCCCGGGTGCAGGCCGGCCACGTTGTCGTCGAACAGGAAGACGTAGTCGATGAACTGATCCAGGCTACCGGCCAGCACGCTCGCCTCATCCTGGAACAGGGTGAACTCGTCGCGCTGCTTGGCCGGCTCGCCAGGAGACCAGCCGGGCGGCAGACCCATGGTGATGCCGCCGTCGATCAGGCTCTCCAGCGAGTCCATCTTCACTTTCATCCCTTCGCTGTTGACGGACAGCTCGAAACCCGGGGTCAGCCAGAAGCGGGAGTTGCTGCTGACCAGGATGTCATAGGGAGCGTTGATGAAGATCTGGTACTGCATCTCGCTCTTTTCGGGCAGGAAGGTGGCTTCTTCCACCTGGCCTATGGTGAACCCCTGGTAGTTGATGGGGGAACCTTCTCCCAGCGCGCGGGCATCGCGGCTGGAGAGGATCAGGCGCAGCCCCTTGGCACTTTGCGAAGCGAGCGGCGGCTTGTCGAGCATGGCGTACTCGTCCCGCGCCTTACCCTTCTTGCCCGGCAGGAGTTCGATATAGGCGCCGGAGAGCAGGGTTCCCAGACCCGATACCCCTTCCCGGCCGACCCTGGGCTTGACCACCCAGAACTGGCTGTCGCCCTTGAGCATGCCGGAGGCAGCGTTGGTGAGGCGGCCGCGCAGCACGGCGTGGCTGTAGTCATCGCTCAGCTCGACCGTCTCGATGCGGCCGACGTCGACCTCCCGGGAGCGGATCACCGTCTTGCCCGCCACTATGCCTTCGGCAGTGGCGACCGTCAGGGTAAAGCTGGGGCCCTGGGAGTACCAGTGCTGGAACAGCATCCAGAGACCGATGAACAGCGCCAGCAGTGGCACCATCCAGATTGCGGCGGCAGAGCTCAGAAAGTCAGAGCCCGGTTTCCACCTTGTTTTACGCTCACTCACGTTCGCGTTCTCCTTGTTGTAAATCCCAGATCAGGCGGGAGTCGAAGCTCATGGCCGCGACCATGGTGATCAGCACCACCCCTGCAAAGGCGACGGCCGCGGGGCCGGGGTAGATGGTCATCAGATTGTCGAGGCGGATCAGGCCCGCCAGAATGGCCACCACGAAGACGTCGATCATCGACCAGCGTCCGACAAATTCCGTCATGCGATAGAGCTTGAGCTTGCGTAGCGGCGAGGCCGCGTGGCCGTTTTGCACTGCGTAGCAGAGCCAGAACAGCGCCAGTATCTTCACCAGCGGTACCACCACGCTGGCAAAGAAGATGACGGCGGCAATGGGGTAGGAGCCCATTGCCCACAGCAGCACCACGCCCCCGAGAATGGTGGAAGGGGTGTCATCCCCGAGAAACACCGTATCCATGATGGGATAGATGTTGGCGGGAATGTAGAGAATGCTGGAGGTAATGAGCAGGGCCCAGGTGCGGTTCAACCCGCCCGGCTTGCGATCGTGCAGGTGCCCGCCGCAGCGGCCGCAGCGATGGCTGCCCGCCTTGCTCAGGGCGCCGCAGATATGGCACCCCGTCAGGCCGCTTTCCATGGCGCTGGCATCGGTTGTCTCATCGACGCCGCAGGCATCGGTCGGGCCGAGCAGCCGCTGCCATAGCCACATGGTGTCCAGCGACGAGATCATCTTGACGAGCAGCACCGTGTAACCGACGAAGGCCCAGAAGGAGAGCCCCATCTTGATGTCGGCCATCCCCATCAGCTTGACCAGGGAGATGAGCACCCCTACCAGAAACACATCCACCATCAGCCAGGGCTTTATCTGGCAGAGCAGGCGACCGAGGGAGCGCAGTGCTTTGCTGTGGAGATCCTTGTCGACCCGCCACAGCACCAGCATGATGGAACCGATGTAGATGAGCGGCAGGCCGATCAGGGTCAGACTCAGCACGGCGCCGAGGAACAGGTAACCCTCGTCCACCAGGGTGGAGATGCACTGGATGAACGTCATCTCCTGCCCAATTCCCTTGCTGGAGAAGGACATGAAGGTGAAAGCATTGGCGAGCACGAACATGATGAGCGCCGCAAACCCGTAGGCGATGGGGCGCAGCTCCTGATCCGGCAAGTAGCGGCTCAGGGTGTGGCCGCAGCGTGGGCAGCAACTGGCCTGGCCCACGGCGAGGGGGGTGGCCGGGATCAGCAGGTCACACTCTTCGCAGGCGGTGGCATCGTGGACATAGGTCCGAGGTGGGTGTGAAGCCGGATGCAAAATAAAACCTCGAATAAGGCTCGTCAGGAAGCCAGAACCGCCGATTATCGCAGTTGTGTCGGCCAGCGGCCAGTCCCCGTGTAGCACGATTGTTGATGAGCATGCGAATGACTTTGACAAGCCACTGGCCATTTAGCACAATCAAACGCCACTTTTTTCCGCGGGACAATAATTTATGACAACCGAATCCCCAAGTTACTCCACGATTGAGCAAGCCTTCTCCCTTGGGAACGGGCAAGATTCCGCCCTTAACTGGTTGCGCAAGAACCGCAGCCAGGTCGCGATTTTTCTGGTGAGTGGCATCAAGCTGGAAGGAACCATCAGTGGTTTCGATCAATACAGCGTGCTGCTGACCGATGCCCATGGCAACCAGCAGCTGGTCTACAAGGCCAAGATCTCTACCATCGCCATGCACACCGGTCGTCCGCAGGTGAATATCCAGCGTGCACGCAAGCCGCGGGTCTCCATGGCGCCGCGTCCGCACGGTGCTCCGGGTCGTTATGACGACAACCAGGGCGGCGGCAACCACGAATAATCCCTTGCCCCGCCTCTGCCGCCATCCCTCCCGAGTCTGACGGCAGCGGTCGTTCGCTCTCATTTACATTCATGTCCCGTATGAGAGCGAACGTCATCTGTCTGCTTTCGGGCGAGATATTTGCCCGATCACGCCACCATCTCGACCGGTTTGCCTTCCCTGACCAGACAGGTTTGCATGCCTGCGGCCTGACCCGCCTGCACGCCGATGCCGGTATCTTCAAACACCAGACAGCCTGACGGCTCGACCCCCAGCTTGCTGGCCACCAGCAGGAAGGTATCCGGATTGGGTTTGTGGAGCTCCACGTCGTCGGCGGTCACCACCACCTCAAAATAGCGATCCAGACCGGTATTGCGCAGCACCGCCTGGGCGTTGACGCGGGGGGAGCCCGTGCCTATCCCCATCGGGATGAGGCCGTGGTGGCGCTCGATCAGGGCCTGCATGGCCGGGAAGACGGTCGCCTTATGCAGATTGGCCACATAGTGGTCTGTCTTGCAGCGAGTAACTTGAACGGGATCGAGTGGGATCTGCTGCTCTTCGGCCACCAGCAGGGCAATCTTGCGGCTCGGCATGCCCCCCAGTTCATAGAACCAGTCGGCATCGAAATGGAAGCCAAATTCACGGGCAGTGTGTTCCCAGGCGGCCAGGTGGAGCGGCATGGAGTCGACCAAGGTGCCATCGAGGTCGAAGACCAGGCCTTGGAATCCGGAAAGGGTCATGGTGCTGAGTCTGTCTCTGGAAAAAGGGAGCCCATTCTAGCCAGAGCTGCCCCTCCCCGCCATTGGCTAGCTGGTGAGAAACGCTTGCCCCCACATTTGCGCCTGAAAATAGATGGGTGTCAGCCTGGTCGGGTCCAGCTGATAACGAGGCGCCAGCTGGGCCAGCAACGGCCAATTGCCCTGTTCATAGGTGGTGACCAGCTGGAACAGGTGAAACAGCGGCCCCTCCCGCAGCTCGATGGCGCGCTTCACGTTCTTGGGCAGATGAGCCTTGAGGGCATCCGACAGCAGTGAACCATCCAGTACCAGTCCCACCAGAAAGGCCCAGCTGGCCTCCGATTTGCCAAGGGCGGTCAGGGCGATCAGCTCGCAGAAGCGACCACGGGCGATGGCCATGCGGGTACAGGCCTCCGGCATGTGCGGGCTGATCCGGGCCAGGCCGTTGATCAGCACGAATTTGCGGATCTCCTGCTCCCCCAGATAGGAGAGGGCGCGGGAGACGGAAGTGATGGGGCTGGCGTGATCAAAGCCAGGCGCATTGACATAGGTGAGCAGCTGACCGGGCAGGTAGGCATCCTGCTCCAGCAGTTTGGCGACCTGATTGAAGGAGAACTCCTCGTGGCAGATGAGCTGGAGAATTTGCTGCACCAGCGCCATATCCGGCTGGGTGGCCCGCTGGTTCACCAGCTCGGGACGGGCGAGGAAACCGCCGGCGAAGAAATCCACTCCAGCCTCCCTGAGGGGAAGGAAATCCTGCCAGGTATCGATATTGAGGGCCATCCGCTTGTGTTCAGTGGGCTGGCAAATGCCCTCTTCTCCCATCCAGAACACCAGCAAGCGGCTGGCGCCGAGCCAGCGGGGATCCCGGTGGGCACCGTGGACGGCGAGCCGACGACGACTGTCACGCCACTGTTCCAGCACCGGAAAAGAGGTCGGGAGGCGCTCGCTGGAGGCCTCCACCAGGGGAATGGTGTCCTGATCGAACAGCAGGGGGCGTTGATCATCCAATTGTTCGTGGCTGAAAGGCACCAGGTATTGACGCCCCTGGGCCAGCATGCGGCAATGCTGGGCTAGTGCAGGCCACTGGGCCGGGTCGACGAGCTGATAATCGATACCGTAGGCCACCAGAGCCAGGCGGCGATTGAAGATGGGATAGCGGCGCAGCAGCATGGGATCACCGATAGGTCAGAGTGCGAGCCCTCCCTTGCGACTTGGCGTGGTAAAGCGCTTGGTCTGCCTGTTCGGTCAGGGTTTGCCATGCCCCGTCCTGGGAGGGAACCAGATAGCTAAAGCCTATGCTAACTGTAATGAAATCAGCAACTCGTGAACCTGGATGGGGCACTTTTAGCTGGGCCAGTCCATCATGGATCCGTTCGGCCAGCTGCTCCGCCTCTCCCGGTTGGGGGGCGCACAACAGGATCACGAACTCCTCGCCACCATAACGGGCCACCAGGTTGGTACGCCGTCGCTCCGCTTCCCTGAGCACGCTGGCGATCAGTCGCAGGCACTCATCCCCCTTGGCATGGCCGAAGTGGTCGTTGTAGGCCTTGAAGTCATCCACGTCGATCATCAGCACCGCCAGCAGACTCTGGGTACGGCGGGCCCACTCCCATTCCCGTTGCATGGTGAGGTCCCACTGGCGGCGGTTGGCGATGCCGGTGAGCGGATCTTCGAGGGAAAGCAGGGAGAGGCGCTGGTTGGCCTCCTCCAGCGCCCGGTTGGTCTCGGCAAGCTGCATGGTGCGCTCGGCCACCCGAGCCTCCAGCTGGCGGTTGAGTTTCTCCAGCTCCTCCTGGGTGCGCTGGCGGATCAACAACTGCGACAGCATGGCGGCGTATTGCTTGAAGATCTCGCTCTGGTAGGCCTTGAGTGGCCGTTGCCACAGCAGGTTGTCGGCGGCAATCCAGCCGATGGGAGTGGCGCCGTCCCACAGCGAGACCATGGCGTTCCAGCCGCGGCCCACCTGCTGGCGTTCATAGTAGAGGGGGGTATCCTCCAGCACCAGTACATAGTCCTTGCTGCGCAGCGCCTGCTGTACCGTGGGGTGATCAGGGATGGGGCTGATGAAGCCGCTCTCGTCCACCAGTTTGCCCTCTTCATCTGTGCCCCAGGTGCCGCGCATGGTCTTGCCATCGGGCTCGATGAGGAAGATGGCGACCCGATCGAATTGCAGCTCCTCGCGGGCCAGCACCACGGCTTCCCGCAGCAGCTGGTGTTCGCTCTGGCTGCGAGAGAGGGTGACGCTGACCGTGTGCAGGGCCTGCAACATCTGGAGGAAGGAGCGCTGCATCGCCTGGCTCTGCACCAGATCGGTCTGGGTGTGGCGGCGCTGATCCCGTTCATGATCTATCTGCCAGGCCAGCAGATGGTTGCTCAGTTCGGCAGTCAGGTAGTGAGTCAGCAGCTGGATCCCCTGGCGCTGATGACGGGAGAGGCGATCGAGCCGGCGCCGGGTTTCCAGATAGATGACGCCATCCAGCTCCTGATGACGCTTGAGGGGGAAGCAGACGCGCAGCTTGGGTTGTACGGTTTCCACATATTCCCAGATATCGCTCTGCGGCTGGATCTGCTCCACCACCATCTGCCCGTGTTCGACGGCCCGGGAGATCAATTCATCCGGCAACTGCAACGTCACCAGATGGGCCGGATCCAGGGTTAGCAACCCCTGATCCGGATGAAAGCTGTAAAGCAGGAGCTCCGGCGCCTGCAACCAGAGATAGAGGCGCTCCGCCTCGGTTTTCTCCCTGATGGTCGCGAGACTCGCCTCGCAGAGCTGCGCGAAGCTGGTGAACTGCTCAGGTGCCCATTCTTGCATGCCAATGTCCCTTTGGGTGTACCCAAGCGAGTATATATACACTCCCTCTAATATATTGATTGAAATATTAAAAAAGAGAGCCAGTGCGCATAAATTCTGCTGCTTTAAGGTTGGGAGGCGGTCGCAATTTGCCTGAAGGGGGCGACTGGGTCGTTAGCAGGTGAGAAAAGCATGATCTGAACGAGGAGAGCAGGCATCAGGGACATAAAAAAGCCCGCACAATGGCGGGCTTTTTCTATAAGTTGACAGGTGTTTACTCTGCCTTGGGCGCTTCTTCGGCCGGGGTTGCATCGGCCTCGGCTGCCGGTGCGACCGGCGCCGGACCCGGCACCAGCTCCACCGCCGGCTTGGCGATGAGGGAGCGGGTCTCTTCCACCGCCTCGGTCAGCTTCACCTCGATGATCTGGCCGAGTTCGTAGACTACCTCGGTCTTGTCCAGATAGACGCGGCCGTTGTCCCAGTTGCACTCCAGGCGCTCCTTGTTGTCCAGGATGTGGCGGGCGGGCATGAAGACCACGGCACCGTTCTCCTGCAGGCGCAGCTTGAGGCCGGCACGCATCACGTCGATGATCTCGGCGTTGAATACCTGATCGGTACCGGCGGCAGCCTTGAGGTAGCGCACATAGAGCCAGTCGCCGATGTCGCGCTCCACCATGCGGTGCAGGCGGCGGCAGGCGGTCAGGTGCTCGGTGAGCTCCTGGCTCGGACGCTCGCCCGGGGTCTTGCCGGCGATGACGGCCTTGAGCAGGCGATGGTTGACCATGTCGCCGTATTTGCGAATAGGTGACGTCCAGGTGGCGTAGGCATCCAGACCCAGGCCGTAGTGGGCTCCCGGCTCGGAGGACATCAGGGCATAGCTCTGGAAACGGCGGATCTTGCCGTCCAGCCAGCGGGTATCGAGGCCGTCGATCCAGCGGCGCAGGGCGCAGAAGCCGGACAGGCTGGCGATCTCTTCCTTCTCGAACGGAGCCTCGGCGCTTTTCAGCAGGTCGATGGCGCCATCGAGGGACTCCTCGTCAAAGCCGGTGTGGACGTTGAAGATGCCGTAGCCGACGGTCTTGCCCAGCACGCGGCCGGCGCAGATGTTGGCGGCGATCATCGACTCTTCCACCATGCGGTTGGCGATGCGGCGTGGCTCGACGTGAATGGCCAGCACTTCGCCATCTTCGCCCAGTTCGAAGTCGTAGTCGGGACGATCCGGGAATACCAGTGCATGCTCGGTGCGCCAGGCGATGCGCGCCTCGGTCATCGCCTTCATCAGCGGCAGCTGGGCCAAGACGCCTGCGTCGATATCCAGTTCTTTGCCGTGTTCGGCCCAGTCGGAGACGTCGTCATAGTTGAGGCGGGCGTGGGAGCAGATGCGGGCGGCGAAGAACTCGGTCTCCTCCTGCAGCAGGCCATCCTCGGTGATGAGCAAGCGGGCGCACAGGGTGTTGCGCTCCTCGCCCTCTTTCAGGGAGCAGAGCTCGTCGGAGAGGGTGCGCGGGATCATCGGTACGTTGCGGCCCGGCATATAGACGGTGAAGGCGCGCTGGGCGGCTTCCTTGTCCAGCTCGCTCCCTTCGGCCACGTAGGCAGTCGGGTCGGCGATGGCGACCAGCAGCTCCCAGCCGTTGTCCAGCTTGGTGATGGCCAGGGCGTCGTCCATGTCCTTGGTCTTGGCGCCATCGATGGTAAAGAAAGGCACCTGGGTCAGATCGCGGCGGGGCAGCTCTTCCTCTTCGATCACCTTCCACTCCGGCAGATCCGCCGGCTCGACCTGGGCCAGGTTGTGGCGCGCCAGCACCACCCACCAGGGCACGTTGTGATCTTCCTGAGAGGCGATCTTCTGGGTGATCTCGGCGGAGAAGTTGCCGTCAACCAGGGCGTGGCGCTTGAGGGTGGCGACTACCCAGTCCCCTTCCTTGAATTCTTTCTCGTCCAGCCCCTTCTTGACGCGGGCCTTGATGGCATCCTTGATGAGCGGATGGTCGGCTACCACGTTGAGGCGGTCGCGGAACATCTTGACCCGGGCCACGAAGCGGGTGATGGATTGCTCCAGCAGCTCGTCCGGCTCTGCCACTTCTTTCTCTTTTTCGGTACGGATCAGGGCGGTCACCCGGTCGCCGTGCATCACCTTCTTCATGTAGGGCGGCGGCACGAAATAGCTGGTCTTCTCATCGACCTCCAGAAAGCCGAAGCCCCTATCGGAGGCGCGGATAACACCCTCTTTCTTGGGGATGTTTTCGCGGATTTGTTGCTTGAGCTGGGCCAGCAGCGGATTGTCTTGGAACATAAGTGAGGAACCTGAGTGGAGACCTGATGAAGAAACGCCCAGCACTATACGTTTTTAGCCCTCCAAAGCCAAGGTGAATGGCCTTTTCAGCTTGGTTGCAGCTGGCAACGGGCGTAGTCAATCAGCCTCAGGGAGAGCTGCTTGTGGATGCCTTTTTCCAGTACCCAGCGGTGCCAGTAGAGTCGCTCTGTCAGGCGCTGGTCCGGGCTGAGATTGACCAGGCTGCCCGTGGCCAGATGCTGGCGGATCTGCAATTCAGGGATGAGGCAACAGGCCAGCCCCTGCTCGGCCATGGTAACGAAGGCCTCCGACGAGTGCACCGTATGGCAGGGATAGCCGCCGGGCTCCAGCCCGAAGTGGCGGTGCATGAAGCTGACGTGCATGTCGTCGCGCTGATCGAACGCCACCGCAGGGGCCTTGGCCAGTGCTTCCCGGGTCAGGCCATTGGGGAAGTGGCGCGCGACGAAGGCGGGGCTGGCGGTGAGCAGGTAGTGCATCTCACCCAGCTCGTCGATGCAGCAGCCCGCCAGCGGCTGGGATTGCAGGCTGATGGCGCCAAACGCCTGACCCTCGCGTACCTTGTCGAGGGTGCGGCTCTCGTCATCCACCAGCAGATTGAGTTCGATTGGGTGTTGCTCCAGCAAAGGGGCGATGGCGGGCAGGAACCAGGTAGCCAGACTGTCGGCGTTGACGGCAATGCTGATGCGGATGGGGCCTTGCGGCGTGGCCGGGGTCAACTCGCCCGCCAGTTCAATCTCGAGTTGGTGCACCTGGCGATAGTGAGCCAGCAGCTTCTGGCCGAGGGGGGTGGCCTGCAGCGGCTGGCTGCGGATGAGCAGGGGTTCGGCAAATTGCTGTTCAAGCTGCTTGATCCGCTGCGAGATGGCGGACTGGGTGAGGTGCAGCGATCTGGCTGCCCGTTCGAAATTCTGCTCCTGCAGTACCGCATCCAGTGCCCGCAGCAATTTGTAGTCCAGCTCTTTCATGCCATCTCCCTGTCTTGATCCCGTGGCAGACTCTACGCGAGCCGGATCCGGACAACAATGGCCGGTTGCGATGAGAGTGGGGCAAGGCCGCTAGTGTGATTTTTTACAGTAGTGGTTAACCGGTTCAGAGAGGATACTGCACATCGCCGCACGGGCAGTGGCTGCCGGATGTGGCTCATAGCGATGCGTTTATCCCGGGTATGTTTCCCGGGATTTTTTATGATGATGCGGCCAGCGGATGTCGTTGGGATTGAGCAGGACGACTATGGGGCTGGTAATGACCGAGCAGGGGTTGGGAAACGGCACGGGCAAAGCGTTCATCCAGATGGAAGCGGATACCGACGCCCCGAACCGCTCCCAGATCGACGGCCTGGCGATGGCCGAGGCGTTCGATGGGCAGGCCGAGACGGCGGAAGATGCGCTCCACCGGCAGGCTGACCACGGCAACCAGCTCGCGGATCCCGTGCGCCAGGGCGAAGGCATAGACTTCGCGGAAGATGACGCAGGTCAGTTCGCTGACGCCGTTGCTCATGCGCGGGGCACGGGAGGCGTCGATGGCCAGCCGGGTCAGTTCCCAGATCTGCGGGCTGCATGGCGGGCGTTCACCGGCCAGGGCGGCGGGAAAAATGGTCGGGAGCATGTAGGCATCGGCGCAGTTGAGCAGGCGGATGCAGCCACACACTCCCTGCTCATCCTCGATCAGCACCCAGTGAGTGTCGGGGGTGTCGAAGCTGTCTCGCTCAAGTCCTTGACGGGACTCCACATCCCAGCCGAGTCGGTCGGAAAAAACGTCGTTTCGAAAGCGATAAAGTTCACTTTCGACCTCTTTTCGCGGGTGTTCTCTCAATTTCCCTTTGAAAACCAACATTATGGACTCTCTCTCTTGTTATTCGCGGTTATAATCACATGTCTGGCCAAGGGGGCTTTTTTATGACAAGAGACCAACTGCTTGAGTACCTGGAACATTTCAGTACGGTGACGGATGGCAACCGGTTGTCCGAACTGATCGGCAGCTTCTCGCTCGGGATGGGGTACGACTATTTCCGCTTTGCGTTGATCATGCCGATGTCGATGCAAAGGCCCAAGGTGGTGCTGTTCAACCAGTGCCCGGATTCCTGGGTTCAGGCCTATACCGAACACAACATGTTGGCCAGCGATCCCGTGATCCAGCTGGCACGCAAACAGACCCTGCCCATCTACTGGAACCGGTTGGATGAGCGCGCCCGTTTCCTGCAGGAAGGGAGCATGGACGTGATGGGGCTGGCCGCCGAGTTCGGATTGCGCAACGGCATCTCCTTCCCGCTGCACGGGGCTGCCGGTGAAAACGGCATCCTCTCCTTCATCACCTCCGAGCGAGCCTCGAGCGATCTGCTGCTGGAGTCCTCGCCGATCCTCTCCTGGATGTCCAATTACATCTTCGAGGCGGCTATTCGCATCGTGCGCCTCAGCATGGTGGAGAACCTGGACAAGGAGCCTCTGACCGATCGGGAGACCGAGTGCCTGTTCTGGGCCAGCGAAGGGAAAACCTCGAACGAGATCGCCTGCATCCTGGGGATTACCGAGCGCACAGTGAATTACCATCTCAATCAGGTCACTCGCAAAACCGGCTCCATGAACCGTTATCAGGCCGTGGCCAAGGGGGTCAGCAGTGGTCTGCTGTTGCCGAACTTGGAGCAGGTAGTGGTGACCAACTTCCCCATGGTGTTGCAATAGTGCGTATCCTGACCAGTTTGCTGGATTCTCCTGCCGTCATCGGGGAGGCCACAATTGTCAGATCCGGTAATTGACAAGCGGTTGCAAAAGGGTGTGATGGGTTATTAGCAAAATGAATCAACCAGTAAATCAATGAATTTCTCTGGATGATTTGCCCCCGCTATAGTGCCACTCACTCATCACTACCCTCGGTACTCTTATGCTCGCGACCACTCTGCAAGGCTTTACCCTCGGCCTTGCCATGATCATCCCCATTGGTGCCCAAAATGCGTTTGTGCTTAGTCGGGGCATTCATCGTAATCACCATCTGCTGACGGCAACGCTCTGCAGTTTTTGTGATCTGGCTCTGATTGCCATCGGGGTCTTTGGCGGCGCCAATCTGATCGCCGCCAACCCGGTCGGCCTGACGGTGCTGACCTGGGGGGGCGTGCTGTTTCTTGGCTGGTTCGGCGTACGCTCCCTGCGCAGTGCCTGGCGCGGCCAGGGAGAGGGACTGGCGGATTCGCCGCAGTTGATGGGCGCCAGAAGCGTGCTCGCCATGACCCTGGGCGTTACTCTGCTCAATCCTCATGTCTATCTGGATACCCTGATGCTGCTCGGTTCCCTCGGCAGCCAGGTGATTGAACCGCTGCGTCCGGCCTTTGCCGCCGGTGCCATGCTGGCGTCTCTGGTGTGGTTCTACTCCTTGGCGCTGGGAGCGGCGGCACTGGCGCCCTGGCTGGCCAGGGGGAAGGTGCAGCAGGGGATCGATCTGCTGGTGGGCCTTATCATGCTGGCCCTGGCGCTGCAACTGGCTTTGGGGCGCTAGGCTGGCGGCTGTTTTTATGGTCCGGAGTCATAAAAATGGGCCTTAGATACCTGTCTGAGTCACTTTCTTCTGATAAATTTCAGTACTCCATTATGAGATCTGGTTCAATCAGGAGTACCCAGTGAATAAAACCATGAAGTTAGGGGTTATCGCCTCCGTCGTGCTGCTATCAGCCTGCGGAGCAGAACAACAGGAGAAGGCGCAGCCTGGCGTGGTTTCGCTGCGGCTTATCCAGACCTCCGACATTCACTCCAATGTGCTGGGGTATGACTACTACCAGAACAAGGAAGATCGCAAATTTGGTCTCTCCCGCACCGCCGTGCTGATCCGGGAGGCCCGCGCCGAAAACCCCAACAACCTGCTGCTCGACAACGGCGACCTGATCCAGGGCTCGCCGCTGGCCGACTACATCTTCGAACAAGCGGGCGAGGGCTACCTCGACAAGCAGGCGCATCCCGTGTTCAAGGCGATGAACGAACTGGGTTATGACGCCGGCAACCTGGGCAACCACGAGTTCAACTACGGGCTGGATTACCTCGGCAAGGTGCTGCAAGGGGCCAAATTTCCCTACGTGAATGCCAACGTGTTCGCGGCCGATGCCTTCAAGCGCGATGGAGAGGGCAAGATCGACTGGAGCGGCAACAAGTTCACCCCCTACCTGCTGCTGGAGCGTCAGGTGAAGGATGACAAGGGGCAGCCACAGACCGTCAAGGTCGGCATTCTGGGCCTGACCCCGCCGCAGGTACTGCAGTGGGACAAGCGTCACCTGCAGGGCAAGGTAGTGGTGGCCGACATGGTCGAGACCGCGAACCACTATATTCCCGAGCTGCGCGCCAAGGGGGCCGATTTGGTGGTCGTGGTGGCGCACACCGGCATCAATGCCGGCAGTTACGAGGCCATGATGGAGAATGCCGCCTGGCACCTGGCCAAGGTGGAGGGCATAGATGCCCTGATGCTGGGCCATGCCCACAAGAACTTCCCGGGGGATTTCCCCAATCTGCCGGAGGTGGACAACCAGGCCGGCACCCTGAGTGGTGTACCAACCGTGATGCCGGGCTTTTGGGGCAATCACCTCGGCATCATCGACCTCAAGCTGGAGCAGGTGGATGGCAAGTGGCGGGTGAAGCAGAGCCAGGCCAGCCTGCGCCAGATCGATGCCAGCGAAGGGAGCAAGGTGGATGCGCGAGTCACCGAGCTGGTCAAGGCAGATCATGAGGGCACCAACCAGTGGCTGGATCGCCCTCTTGGCAAGATCACCAACCCCATCCACAGTTTCTTCGCCCTGGTGCAGGACGATCCCTCGGTGCAGCTGGTGAGCGATGCCCAGCGCCGGCATGCCGAGCAGTTGCAAAAGGATGGTTTGCTCAAGGAGCCTTATCCGATCCTCTCGGCGGCGGCGCCGTTTCGTGGCGGTCGCAACGGCATCACGGACTTCACCTATGTGCCGGCGGGGGATATCTCCCTGCGCAACGTCTCCGATCTCTACATCTACCCGAACACCTTGCAGGTGGTCGAGGTGAACGGGGCCACCGTCAAGGAGTGGCTGGAGATGAGCGCCGGCCAGTTCAACCGGGTGGATCCCGCCAGCCGCGAGGTGCAGTGGCTGGTGAACGAGAGTTTCCCCACCTACAACTTCGACGTGATCGATGGGGTCAGCTACGAGGTGGATATCACCCAACCCGCCCGTTACAACAGGGAAGGGGTCAAGGTGAGCGAGGGTGAGCGGATAGGCAAGCTGACCTTCAACGGCAAACCCGTCGATCCGGCCCAGAAATTCTACGTGGTGACCAACAACTACCGCGCCAGCGGTGGCGGCCACTTCCCGGGTGTGGATGGTGGCAATATTGTCCACGAAGACCCCTTCGAGACACGTGAAATTGTGGCCCAGTACCTGAAGTCACGTTCGGCCAGCCAGCCCCAGGGCTTCAGTCCGGTGGCCGACAACAACTGGCACATGAAGGCGTTGCCTGCGGGCGTCGATGTACGCCTCTACTCCTCTCCCCGCGAGGAGGCCAAGGCGGTGGCTGGGGCGGATCTGGCCTATCAGTCCACCTTGCCGATGGATGATGAGAAGCATCCCGGTTACGCCATCTACCGTCTGGTTCGCCAGTAACAGGGCATGGCCGGAGACAGAGTTCGGCCAGTAGAAAACAACATGCCAGCCCGTTTGTCCGGGCTGGCATGTTTCGTTTCCGTGGCCGGGTCAGACCCGGAACTGGGAGAGCAGGCTCTGTTGCTGCAAGCTGACCTGATGGAGGGAGGAGGCGATATGCAGGCACTCCTGGGCCTCCTGCTCGCCGGTTCTGGCTTGCTGGCTGATCCCCGATACCTTGTCGGAAGATCTGCTCAGGGTGAGCGAGAGCTGGCCGGTGGCATCGGCCACCTGCTGCACCATGGTGGCCAGCCGGTCGATGGCCTCTTCCACCCGAAACAGGATCTGCCTGGTATTCTCGGAATCCTGCATCCCTGACTCTACCGTCTTCATGTTGCGCTGCATCATCAGGTAGGCCGTCTCCGTCTGCTGCTGGATGCTGCTGATCACCTGGCTGATTTCGGCGCTGGAGGCAGCTGTGCGGCTGGCCAGGGTACGCACCTCGTCGGCCACCACCGCAAAACCGCGACCCATTTCTCCGGCCCTGGCGGCCTCGATGGCGGCGTTGAGGGCCAGCAGGTTGGTCTGCTCGGAAATACCGCTGATGGTGGAGATGATCTGGCCGATCTGGCCCGCTTGCTCCTTGAGGGAGTTGATGGCAATGGCGCACTCGCCTACCTCCGTCACCATGCGTTGCATGCCCGTGGTGGCGGACGCCATATACTGGCTGCTCTCGACGGTCAGCTGGCGTACGTCGTTGGCATTCTGGGCGGCCATGCTGCAGTTGTCCGAGATGTGAGTGGCCATTTGCACCATCTGTTCGCTGTCCTGATGCAGCGCCTGGGCGTGTTCCGCCGTCTGGCGGCTGCTCTGGCTGATGGCTTCGACCCGGTTGACCGAGGTGTGCACGTGCTCGCTGATGTGCTGGTTGTTGTCCATGGTCGAACTTATCATCTGCTGCAGCTTCTCGATGAAGCGATCCACGCTGTTGGCCAGCGAGCCAATCTCGTCATCCCGCTGCAGGTTGATGCGTACGTTGAGGTCTCCGTCCCCTGCCGCTATGTCCTGCATCCGCCTGTCGACCTGCAGCAGCGGGGCTACCAGTGTGCGGGTCAGCCAGAACCCGCAGAGAATGACCGCAATCAGGCTCAGCACCAGACCGGTCAGCAACAGACCGTGGGTATGGCCGATGATGTCGTGCAGCCGGGCGACCTGATCTTCCACGGTGGCGTCCCCCTGGGCTTCGATATCAACCAGTTGTTTTTGCAGCTCATCGGCACTGGCCTCGTAGTTGGCTTGCTGGATTTGATAGGCGCTCAGGGCCGAAGTCCAGGTCTCCAGCAACTGGTGGTGCCGTGACATCAGGGTGCGGTACTGGCTGGCCAGCGACTGGCCGGCAAATTCGCCGCTCCCTTCACTGTCGAACAACCCGGTGGCCAGCATGCGGTCAACGGCGCTCTGATAGAAATCGGTCGCCTCCTTGAGCTCTTTCCTGATGGTGGGGGTGACGCCCTGGCTGCGCATCTTCTCCAGCGCATAGAGTTGGCGCAAGAAACCGATGTTGGCCTCCATGCCGCCATCGGCCGCTTCCCAGCGGGTGGCAAGGCCGCCATTCCAGCTGATGAGCTGGTCGGGAGACTGGGTGAGCGCCTCGACGGCGCCATCGCCGATCACTTCCAGCTGGGTCGAAATACGTTCCATGCGCTCGGCGTTATCCCGCAGCGCCTTATCCACCTCGATATAGCTGTCATGGAGGCCCAGCAGTTTTTCCTGTTGCTGCTGATACTCCTGCTTGCGCTGCGTCATGGCGGCGATGGTGCTGTCGTCGATCAGCTTGCCCTGGGCGACCCGGGACAGTGCATCGTCGGCGGTGGCCCTGGCGGCATTGAGGGCCGGACGATCAAGGGGTGTGCCGTTTTGCATCTTCTGGATATGGAGTTGCTGGTTGCCCAGTTCGATGGAGCCCTCCATGGCGCCGTCCGCGGTTTGCCAGGCTGCGCCCAGCACGTAGGAGAGCAGTGCCTCCAGCCGCTGACTGCCATACCAACCCGCAGCGCCCATACCCAGGGTGCAAGCGAGCAGTATGGTGAGCGCCAGGGTGAATGTGGTGACAATTTTCATCTGATGCCTTCCTTGGTATCGACACTGGATCGAACAGAGTTCCGAACGGATTCAGTGTAGTCGTTTATGTTCCGGCACAACGCCCGCAGCGTGGCAGGGATCGCCCGTGCCTTGTAACCAATAAGGAAAGCATGGTGGTGAAAGGCATAAAAAGCCGCTCTGACCACCCGGCGGTGTACGGCCTATGCTGGATACTTATCCAGTTATTCTTTATGCTATGAACCAATTTTTGAATCGTCGTATTGGTAAGGAGAGAGCCGTGATCGGTCGCTTGAGAGGCATTGTCATTGAAAAGCAGCCCCCCGAGGTTTTGCTGGAGGTTGGCGGGGTCGGCTACGAGGTGCAGATGCCCATGAGCTGCTTCTACGACCTGCCGGATATCGGCCAGGAGGCGACCATCCAGACCCATTTCGTGGTGCGTGAAGATGCTCAGCTGCTCTATGGCTTCAACCACAAGCAGGAGCGAGCGCTGTTTCGCGAGCTGATCAAGACCAACGGCGTGGGCCCCAAATTGGCGCTGGCCATTCTCTCCGGCATGACTGCCAGCCAGTTTGTCCTGTGTGTCGAGCGCGAGGAGATAAGCTCTCTGGTCAAATTGCCCGGGGTGGGCAAGAAGACGGCGGAGCGGCTGGTGGTCGAGATGAAGGACAGGCTCAAGGGCTGGGTCAGCCACGATCTCTTCTCGCCGGCGGCCGTGCCCCTGCCTGCCAGCGAACCGGCCCTGCGGGCGCCGGATGCGGCAGAAGAGGCGGCCAGCGCGCTGGTGGCCCTTGGTTACAAGCCACAGCAGGCCAGCCAGATCGTCAGCAAGATCGCCGCCGATGGCATGTCGGTGGAAGAGATCATCCGTGAATCCCTGCGTAGTCTGGTGTGAGGTAGTCGATGATTGAAGCGGATCGTCTCATCTCGGCAAGTGCCGCCCGTGAGGATGACATTATCGATCGGGCCATTCGTCCCAAGAAACTGGCCGACTACACAGGCCAGGATACCGTCTGCGAACAGATGGAGATCTTCATCGAGGCGGCGCGGCAACGGGGAGAGGCCCTCGATCACCTGCTGATCTTCGGCCCGCCGGGTCTGGGCAAGACGACGCTGGCCAACATTGTCGCCAATGAGATGGGGGTGAACATCAAGACCACCTCGGGTCCGGTGCTGGAAAAGGCCGGCGATCTGGCGGCGCTGCTCACCAACCTCGAGCCCAACGATGTGCTGTTCATCGACGAGATCCACCGCCTGAGCCCCGTGGTGGAGGAGGTGCTCTACCCGGCGATGGAGGATTACCAGCTCGACATCATGATAGGGGAGGGGCCGGCGGCCCGTTCCATCAAGCTCGATCTGCCCCCCTTCACCCTGATTGGGGCCACCACCCGGGCCGGCTCTCTCACCAGCCCGCTGCGGGATCGCTTCGGCATCGTCCAGCGGCTGGAGTTCTACAACGTCAAGGATCTGACCGACATCGTCTCCCGCAGCGCCCGTTGTCTGGGGCTCGACATGTCGGAGGATGGCGCCATCGAGGTGGCGCGTCGTTCTCGCGGCACCCCGCGAATTGCTAACCGTTTGTTAAGGCGGGTGCGGGATTTTGCCCAGGTCAAGTCTGACGGCAAGATTGACGGCCCCATTGCAGCCCGCGCCATGGACATGCTGGACGTGGACAACGAGGGGTTCGACTTCATGGACCGCAAGCTATTGTTGGCTGTCATCGACAAGTTTATGGGAGGCCCTGTGGGGCTTGATAATCTGGCGGCCGCCATCGGGGAAGAGAAAGATACCATTGAGGATGTGCTGGAGCCTTACCTGATCCAGCAGGGATATCTGCAACGCACACCCAGAGGGCGGATAGCGACCACGCGAGCCTATGCCCATTTCGGCCTTCAGCGGCCAGATGAGAAGTGAAAACAGACATTTGAATAGAAAACCGCCGCCAACGGCGGTTTTTTTATTGGCGGGATAAAAAAAAGCCCACGGCGGATGCGGTGGGCAAAGACAATTCAGGATGGATGTTCACAACCAGTGAGTACGTCCGGATACAGACCGGAAAAAAACGAGTGAGCCGTCGCGAGCTCTCAGAGTCGGTTCAATTGATAGAGTTGAACAAAAGAAAGCTTGTAGTAGCTGATGGTTTTAGCAACAAACTTTTTCATCTTCGATTCCAATAAACAGGTTCAAACGGATGGTCGGATACGTACCGTGAACCCTGATTAACCGGCCTGTATCCAAGGGGATGCCCTCACTGCGAGGCGCATTGTAGGAGTTCGAATCAGCCCGGGCAAACAAGAAAAATTGCACCATTCAAATTAGTTTAACTAATGATGAGTTTGGTCTGATTGATTCGCATGAGTATGCATTGTTTGCAGTTTTAAATTGCTTTTTCGAGGCGGCCAGAACAATCCGGATAACATGATAAACATGACCTTGGCTGTTATTTTTAAATTAAACTACAGAGCGAGATGTTAAAAATTTAAATTGATTTAAATCAATGTTTTACATCAAATATAATTTTGTGATCCAGCTCTCTTCATTGCTTTGTAAATAGTTTAAAGATGCCTTTTGAAGCCATGTATTTGGGGCGCTTTTACATTGATTTCAATCAAATAAAGGTGATATAAAACCACGGTCATCATGGGCGAGAATAAATTCCAGCTGGTTGTTTTAGAATTGTTAAACATTAGCTTTCTTTGTTCTCAGATATTGCCTTGTTGTTAATATTGGTCGTTGGTGAAGGGGTTTTGTTGTGAGGATTTACAGCGAGCTCCATTTGCTAACCCCCAACGGAAGCTTTGTCCCTAAATCTTAAAATAGCCGTGCCAATAATCGGTGAGGAAACATCATGATTGCTGAGCATGTGGTCGACCTATCGCGGTTCCAGTTCGCTGCGACGGCCCTTTATCACTTCTTGTTTGTCCCCCTGACGCTGGGAATGACCTTCATTCTCGCGATCATGGAATCTGTCTATGTTATGACCAACAACCCCATCTACAAGGACATGACCAAGTTCTGGGGCAAGTTGTTCGCCATTAACTTCGCCCTCGGGGTGACCACGGGTTTGACCATGGAGTTCCAGTTCGGGACCAACTGGGCTTACTACTCCCACTATGTCGGCGACATCTTCGGGGCCCCGCTGGCCATCGAAGGGCTGATGGCCTTCTTCCTGGAGTCCACCTTCGTCGGTATGTTCTTCTTCGGTTGGGATCGTCTCTCCAAGCATCAACACCTGGCTGCGACCTGGTTGATGGCGCTGGGGACCAACCTCTCCGCCCTCTGGATCCTGGTTGCCAACGGCTGGATGCAGAATCCGGTCGGTGCCGAGTTCAACTTCGAATCCATGCGGATGGAGATGGTGAGCTTTGCCGATCTGGTGTTCAACCCGGTAGCTCAGGTCAAGTTCGTGCACACTGTTGCAGCGGGCTACACCTGCGGTGCCATGTTTGTACTGGGCATCTCCTCCTACTACCTGCTGAAGAATCGTGATGTGGCCTTCGCCCGTCGCTCCTTCGCCATCGCTGCCGCGTTTGGTATGGCCTCCATCCTCTCCGTGCTGGTGCTGGGTGACGAGTCCGGTTACGAGACAGGTGAAGTGCAGAAGGTGAAACTGGCTGCCATCGAAGCCGAGTGGGAGACTGAACCCGCGCCAGCTGCCTTTACCCTGTTCGGTATTCCGAATCAGGAAGAGATGCGCACCGACTACGCCATCAAGATCCCTTATGCCCTTGGCATCATCGCGACCCGTTCCCTGGACGGTCAGGTGACCGGCCTCAAGGATCTGAAGAGCGAGCACGAGCTGCGCGTGCGCAACGGCATGACCGCCTACGACCTGCTGACCAAGCTGCAATCCGGCGACAAGTCTGACGAGACCCGCGCTCGCTTCGACGAAGTGAAGCAGGATCTGGGTTACGGTCTGCTGCTCAAGCGTTACACCAACAATGTGACCGATGCGACCGAGGAGCAGATCATGGCTGCGGTGGATGACTCCATCCCGCACGTACTGCCGCTGTTTTTCGCCTTCCGCATCATGGTAGCGACCGGCATGGTGATGCTGGTGCTGATCGGCCTGGCCTTCTATGACAGTGCCCGTCACCGCATCGGCGAGCGCAAGTGGCTGCTCAAGGCCCTGCTGTGGGGTATCCCGCTGCCGTGGATCGCCATTGAAGCCGGTTGGTTTGTAGCCGAGTACGGCCGTCAGCCCTGGACCATTGCGGAAGTGCTGCCGACCTTCGTCTCCGCTTCCAACGTGCCTGCGTCCGAGATTTGGTTCTCCCTGATCGGTATCTGCCTGTTCTACACAGTGCTGCTGATTATCGAGATGTACCTGATGTTCAAGTTTGCCCGCCTCGGCCCTAGCAGCCTGAAGACCGGCAAGTATCACTTCGAACAGCTCAAGGCATAAGGAGAGTAACCATGTTTGATTACGAAACTCTGCGTGTCATCTGGTGGGTGCTGGTCGGTGTGCTGCTGATCGGTTTCGCCATCACTGACGGCTTCGACATGGGGGTGGGCGCACTGCTCCCCTTCGTCGGCAAGAAAGACATTGAACGTCGTGTCATGATCAACTCCATTGCCCCCCACTGGGATGGCAACCAGGTGTGGTTGATCACCGCAGGTGGCGCCCTGTTCGCCGCCTGGCCGCTGGTTTATGCCACCGCATTCTCCGGCTTCTATGTGGCGATGATCCTGACCCTGATGGCGCTGTTCTTCCGTCCGGTCGGTTTTGACTACCGCTCCAAGCTGGAAAGCCCGAGATGGCGCAACAACTGGGACTGGTGCCTGTTCATCGGTGGTGCCGTACCGCCCATCGTGTTTGGTGTGGCGTTTGGCAACCTGCTGCAGGGCGTGCCGTTCGAGTTCAACCAGTTCCTGATGTCCACCTATCACGGCAACTTCTTCGGCCTGCTCAATCCGTTCGGTCTGCTGGCCGGCGTGGTGAGCCTGTGCATGTTCCTGGCGCAGGGCGCAACCTGGCTGATGATGAAGACCGAAGGTGAAGTGCTGGCCCGCTCCCGTACCGCCGCCATCGGCAGCTCCCTGCTGACCATGGTGCTGTTCGCCCTGGCCGGTTGGTGGGTCAGTGGCATGGATGGTTATGTCATCGTCAAGGCTGCCGCGACCGATGCCGTCTCCAACCCGCTCGGCAAGGAAGTGGTGCAACAGGCCGGCGCCTGGATGAACAACTACAGCCTCTACCCGTGGATGGTGGCAGCCCCCGTGCTGGGCCTCTCCATGAGCCTGCTGGTTGCCGTGTTTGCCAAGCTGAACAAGGGCTGGCTGGCGTTTACCTGCTCCTCCCTGGCGATGACAGGCATCATCCTGACCGCCGGTTTCTCCATGTTCCCGTTCGTGATGCCCTCAAGCCTTGAGCCGTCACAGAGCCTGACCATGTGGGATACCACAGCCTCCTTCAACACCCTGCAGGTGATGACGGTGGCCGCTGCTATCTTCGTGCCTATTGTGCTGGGTTACACCCTCTGGACCTACATCAAGATGTATGGCCGGGTGACCAACAAGCACATCGAAGATAACCAACATTCGGCCTACTAAGAAGGAGCCCTGACAATGTGGTATTTCACCTGGATCCTGGGTCTGCTGCTGGCCTGCGCATTTGGCATCATCAATGCGCTGTGGTTGGAACACACCGAGAACATGGATCGCCAGATCGATGAAGACAAGTGATCGACTCGCCAGGCTGGCCGCTCCCCTGGAGCGCCAGCCATGGCAGGGGTTGATGTTGCTGGCGGCGGCCCTGTTGGGCGTCGCCATTTTGCAGGCCCCGAACCTGATCGCGGCCAACACCAGTGAACACGGTCACTGGCTGGCGCCCTGGCTGATGTGGGCTGTCTGTTGCGGCGTGCTACACGGACTGGGATTCCATCCCCGCAGCCTGTTCGGACGCCTGTTCTTCAACCCCTGGCTCGCCTTGCCCAGTTTGTTGTACGGGCTCTGGTTGATGCAGTCATATTTCCTTTCATAAAAAACGGGGGGAGGCAGGATTTCCCTGTCTCCCCCTGCTTCTTTCCTATTCAGCCCTGCGCTATGATAGCCCCCCATCTGACTGTCGAATGGATCACAGATTGCTATGGGGGAAGTCTTTGAGTTTCCGGTGCGTGTCTACTACGAAGATACCGACGCCGGGGGCATCGTCTACAACGCCAATTATCTCAAGTTTATGGAACGTGCTCGCACCGAGTTTCTTCGTGCCATGGGCGTCGAACAGGACGTCCTGCTGCAGGAGGGATTCGCCTTCGTTGTGACTCGCACTGAGATCGATTTCCGCTCGGCGGCCCGTTTTAATGAATTACTGAATGTGTTAACGCAAGTGACTGAAATGAAACGCGCATCCCTGCGCTTTTCCCAGCAGATCCTGGCGGCCGACGGACGACTTGTCGCCCGGGCCATGGTACAGATAGCCTGTGTCAGTCATCCGCAAATGAAACCTGTCGCAATACCTGAAAATATCAAGGGAGTGCTGTTAAGTGCACGCTGAAATTTCGTTTATTGGCCTGTTTTGGCAAGCCAGCCTGTTGGTCAAACTGGTCATGATCACCCTGATGGGGATGTCCGTGGTCTCCTGGGCGCTGATTATCCAGCGCTCCAAGGTGATCAAGGCGGCCAATCTTGCCTCCGAGCAGTTTGAAGACAGATTCTGGTCCGGGGTCGATCTCAACCGCCTCTATCAGGAGTCTTCCTCCCGCCGCGATGACATCGAAGGCATGGAAGACATCTTCTACTCCGGCTTCAAGGAGTATGCCCGTCTGCTCAAGGCCGGCGCCCGTGGCCAGGATGCGGTGATGGATGGTACCTACCGTGCCATGCGTGTCTCCCTTTCCCGCGCGGTGGACGATCTGGAATCGAACCTGCCGGTGCTGGCGACTATCGGCTCCATCAGCCCCTACATCGGTCTGTTTGGTACCGTATGGGGGATCATGAACGCCTTTATCGCCCTGGGTCAGGTGCAGCAGGCGACCCTGCAGATGGTGGCTCCGGGTATCGCGGAGGCGTTGATCGCCACCGCCATGGGTCTGTTTGCGGCGATCCCGGCGGTTATCTTCTACAACCGCTTCTCCAACAAGGTCGAGCGGCTGGAGAACGCCTACGCCAACTTCATGGACGAGTTCTCCACCATTCTGAACCGTCAAATTGCTCAGCAGCAGGGTGATCAGTAATGCAAACCTATCAGCGGATCCGGCGCAAGAAGGTGGCCGAGATCAACGTGGTTCCCTATATCGACGTCATGCTGGTGCTGCTCATCATCTTCATGGCGGTGACGCCCGTGATCACGCAAGGGGTCAAGGTTGATCTGCCGCAGGCTGAATCCGAGCAGCTGCCGGAAGATGCCAAGCCGCCCTTCATCGTCAGCGTCAATACTGACGGTGAATACGTGATCAAGGCGGGCGAGGCGGATGACGAGCCGGTCCCCAGTGGCACGCCCGAGGCGATGCAGCAATACATCACCGAGAAGGCCATGGGCTATCTGGCCATCAACCAGAACGCCCCCGTGGTCGTCGCCGGTGACAAGGCTGTGCGCTACGAGGAGGTGATCCTGTTGATGGTGGCCCTCAAGAATGCCGGTGTGCCTCAGGTTGGTCTGATGACGGATCCGGTGAACTGACGGAGATGGATGTGAAGCGTGGTATTTCCGGTTATCTCGTTGCATCGTTCCTGCTGCATCTGATCATCGGCATCATCCTGTTTGTCGGTCTCGACTTCAGCAAGCCCAAGCGACCCGAGTCAACGGGGCAGATCGTCAATGCGGTGATGCTGGACAGCGAATTCCTGGATCAGCAGGCGAAGCAGATCCAGCAGCAGAAGGCCCAGCCCAAGGCTGCCGAGCAGAAGAAAAAGGAAGAGGCGGAGCAGGCCAAGCGTGAGCTGGCCCAGGAGCAGGAGCGTCTGCGCATCGCCGAGACCAAGCGCAAGGAAGCTGAAGAGGCGACCCGCAAGGCCGAGGCCGAAAAACAGAAAAAAGTAGCCGAGCAGAAGCTGGCGGAAGAGAAGGCCCAGAAAGCCGAGGAAGCCCGCAAGCTGGAAGAGCAGAAGGCCAAGAAGGCGGAAGCCGAGCGCAAGGCCGCAGAAGATGCCAAGGCGCTGGCGCTGAAAAAGAAAAAGGAACAAGAGAAAAAAGAAGCTGAGGAGAAGGCCAAGGCAGAAGAGGCCAAGGCCAAGAAAGCGGAAGCGGAGAAAAAAGCCAAAGCCGAAGCCGAGAAGAAAGCCAAGGCGGAAGCAGAGAAAAAAGCCAAAGCCGAGGCCGAGAAGAAGGCCAAGGAAGAGGCGGCCAAGAAGGCAAAAGCTGACGCAGAGAAGAAAGCCAAGGAGGAGGCCGAGAAGAAGGCCAAGGCCGAGGCTGAACGCAAGCGCAAGGCGGCGGAAGAGGCCAGATTGCAAAAAGAGATGGAAGCCATGATGCAACAGCAGCTGGCGGCCGAGGCCAATGCCCGCAGTCAGGCGGCATCGGCGGCGGCGCAGGGGGAGGTCGACAAATACGCGGCCCTCATCAAGGCCACTGTTGAGCGGTATATGATTTTGGATCCCACAATGCGGGGCAAAACCTGTACTATCGGTGTACGTCTTGCGAGCTCCGGTTTTGTCATCTCGGTGGATAATGGCCAAGGTGATCCGGCTGTTTGTCGCTCCGGCAAGGCGGCGGTCCTGAAGGCTGGCTCCTTGCCGGTACCCAAGGATCCTGCGGCATTCGAGATGTTGAAGGAGTTCAACCTCCAGTTGGAACCGAACATCTAAGCACGGGATAACGGGGTCATTGACTGTGGTAGGCAGCATCTTGCTGACAAAGGAATTGAACCTCTCATTTTTATTGGAACCGAGTATTTAAGCCATGATCAGAAAAGTGTTTTTTGCTTTGGTTGGCTGTTTGTTGCTGGGCCAGAGTGCCCAGGCGGCCCTGGACATCGTCATCACAGGCGGTATCGATAGCGCACGTCCCATCGCCATCGCTCCCTTCAAGTGGGAAGGCAATGGCCAGCTGCCGCAGGACATCGCCGAAGTGGTTTCCAACGACCTGATGCGCAGCGGCAAGTTCAAGCCGCTGGCCCGCAGCCAGATGCCGCAGACCCCGAGCACCAGCGGTGAGATCAACTTCGCGCCCTGGGCTGCCCAGGGGGTAGAAGCGGTCGTGGTTGGTACCATTGCGCCGGTCGGAGATGGCACCTACAAGGTCAACTTCGAGCTGGTCGATGTGCTCAAGGGCCAGCTGGCCAAGGCACAGGGCGGTGAAAGCAGCGGCTACATCCTGGACAGCCGGATGGCGACCATCCCAGGTGCCCAGATGCGCCAGTTTGCCCACCGTATCTCCGACATCGTCTATGAGCGTCTGACTGGCGAGCGTGGCGCCTTCCTGACCCGTCTGGCCTATGTTGCGGTCCAGCAGGGTGCCCAGTTCCCGTATCAGCTGCGTATCTCCGATTACGACGGCTACAACGAGAAGACTCTGCTGCGCTCCCGCGAGCCGCTGATGTCTCCCTCCTGGTCGCCGGATGGCAGTAAGCTGGCCTATGTGAGCTTCGAGAACCAGAAGTCCGAGATCTACGTGCAGGATATCTACACCCAGCAGCGCAGCCTGATCACCAGTTTCCGTGGCATCAACGGGGCGCCGGAGTGGTCTCCGGATGGTCGTCGTCTGGCTATCGTTTTGTCCAAAGATGGTCAGCCTGATCTCTATGTCGTTGATGTGGCTAGCAAGCAACTCACTCGAGTCACCAATAACCGCACCATCGACACTGAACCGTCCTGGATGCCGGATGGGCAAACTTTGCTGTTCACCTCCGAACGTGGTGGCAAACCCCAGATTTATAGCGTAAATTTGTCGACTGGCGTGACTCGCCGGATGACCTGGGAAGGTGAATCCAACCAGGGGGCATCCATTACTCCGGACGGCAAGACCATGGTGATGGTGACCCGGGTTCAGGGACAATATCGCATCGCACGTCAGGACATGGAAACCGGTGCTCTGTTGGTGTTGACCCAAAGTGCTCTGGACGAGTCGCCCAGTGTGGCTCCCAATGGCAGCATGATCATTTATGCCACCATCTATCAGGGTCGTAAGAGTCTGGCATTGGTGTCGACTGATGGTCGCTTCAAGGCTGTGCTTCCGACCAGTAGCGGTGAAATACGTGCACCAGCTTGGTCGCCCTTCTTGAATTGATAAAAATCCGATTGTTTTTTGTTTTGTTATAAAGGTTTAAGGAAATAGCATGCAACTCAATAAACTGCTCAAGGGTTTGGCCATCGCACTGCCACTGTTCACCCTGGCCGCTTGTAGCTCTTCTTCTGATTCCGACGCCGCTGGTGCCGAATCAGGCATGACCGACGGCATGGGCGGTGTACAAACCGGCGGCGCCAACGGTATGTTGTCCCCGGAAGAGCAGATGCGTCAGAAGTTCGAAGCACTGCAGCGTGACAACGTCATCTACTTCCCGTTCGACGGTTATGACATCCAGGGTCAGTACGCTGATCTGCTGGATGCCCACGCCAGCTACCTGCGTGAGCGCCCGTCCGTCAAAGTGCTGATCGAAGGTCACGCCGACGAGCGTGGTACTCCGGAGTACAACATCGCGCTGGGCGAGCGTCGTGCCAAGGCTGTTGCCAAGTATCTGCAAACCCTGGGTGTGCAGGCTGAGCAGCTCTCCATCGTCAGCTATGGCGAAGAGAAGCCGCTGGATCTGTCTCACACCGAGGATGCCTTTGCCAAGAACCGTCGTGCGGTCCTGGTTTACTAAGGTTTGATTCGGATGAATTTTGTGTATAAGCAAGCGGCCATTTCGATGGCCGTTTTATTTGCAGTCACTGCTCATGCCGCGGCTCCGGTCAGCGATCTGGGCGGTGATTCGAGCGGTGGCGTTATCCTTAGCGGCAATAACGGTGCCATAGTCCCGTCTGGCAGCCTGGAAGACAGGGTTGCCCTGCTGGAGCGCACCCTCAACGCCCGTCTGCGGATGCAGGCCGAGCTGCAACAGCAGGTTGACTCCCTGCAAGGTGAAGTCTCCGAGCTGCGTGGTCAGCTGGAGCAACAGACCTACCAGATGGAACAGTCGCAGGAGCGTCAGCGTCAGCTCTACCAGGAGCTGGAAAAGGTTGCCAGCAGCCAGCAGGCCGCTCCGGCAGCTCCTGCCGCGCCCGCCACCACTCCCGCAACGGCGGCCAACTACTCGACCAACCAGGACGAGAATCAGGCCTATGACGCCGCGGTGAACATGGTGCTCAAGGAGAAGAACTACGACAAGGCGATTCCTGCCTTCGAAGGGTTCATCAAGCAGTTCCCGAACTCCAGCTATGCCCCCAATGCCCACTACTGGCTGGGTCAGCTGCTGTTCAACAAGGGGGACAGAGCCGGAGCCACTACCCAGTTTGCCACCCTGGCCAACAAATACAGCAAGTCGCCCAAGCGCGCCGATGCCCTGCTGAAGCTGGGGATGCTGGCACAGCTGGATGGCAAGAAGGCGGAAGCCAAGAGCTTCTATGAGCAGGTGATCAAGGGATATCCCAACACCTCGCCGGCCCAGTTGGCCAAGCAGAGCCTGAGCAAGCTGTAACATTGCCGTATGTTACTGTTTTCGTAACGGTACTGTAAAAACGGCGCGCATTTGTATGCGCAGTGAGCAAACGGATTTAAATTACGAATTTTAGGTTGCACCGGAAATTTAAATCCGTAATATAGGCCGCCGTCAGAGCCGAAGCGATAACGCGGTCGGAGCTGGTCGTGGTGAGGGTCGTTAGCTCAGTCGGTAGAGCAGTTGACTTTTAATCAATTGGTCGCTGGTTCGAATCCAGCACGACCCACCATTTTCTCCACCAGGTGGAGACAGAATTCCCAGGTCGTTTAGCTCAGCTGGGAGAGCACCTCCCTTACAAGGAGGGGGTCACTGGTTCGAGCCCAGTAACGACCACCAGTTTTAAAAAATGATACAGATGGGTCGTTAGCTCAGTCGGTAGAGCAGTTGACTTTTAATCAATTGGTCGCTGGTTCGAATCCAGCACGACCCACCATCATTTAGCAATATCCCAGGTCGTTTAGCTCAGCTGGGAGAGCACCTCCCTTACAAGGAGGGGGTCACTGGTTCGAGCCCAGTAACGACCACCAGTTTTAAAAAATGATACAGATGGGTCGTTA